>CAYSHL010000029.1:0-22042 GCA_964430865.1 uncultured Sphingomonas sp. | reverse complement strand
ACTGTAAATCTGCCCGCGCAAGCGTACGCTGGTTCGAATCCAGCCCTCTCCACCATCCCGCAAATCGGTCCGCTCTGCGGTTCCTGCAAGCCAGCCCCATCTAAGCGCCGCTCAACTTGCGGCCAGCATTCCTTTCATCGCAACCGTTGTTCGTGCCGGAAGCTTGAGCTGACTTTCGGCTTGACAAAGTGAACGTTCACAGTTGAATTGAAACCGTCACATTAGAAGAGCTCCCCAAGGGGCCGGGCGAACAGGAGGGTACCATGGGGCGAGCTCGCTTTCGGCCGCGCAATCACTGGCTGGTCGGTGTCTCGGCAATCGCGCTGATCATCGCGGACTCGCCGGCACTCGCTCAGGACAGCCCGCCGACCGAACCCGACTCGACGACCGCCACCACGGCGCCCGAGGCCGACGCCCAGGCCGGCGAGGCGGCAACGACCGATGCCGACGAGATCGTCGTCACCGGCATCCGCGCGTCGCTGCGCAGCTCGATGAACGTCAAGCGCAACGCGCAAGGCGTCGTCGACGCCATCTCCGCCGAGGACATCGGCAAATTCCCCGACACCAACCTCGCCGAATCGCTCCAGCGCATCACCGGCGTGTCGATCGACCGGCAGAACGGCGAAGGCTCGAAGGTCACCGTCCGCGGCTTCGGCCCCGACTTCAACCTCGTCATTCTCAACGGCCGCCAGATGCCAGCCTCGGGCCTTGGCAGCTGCTGCGAAGCGCCGGCCTCGCGCAGCTTCGACTTCGCCAATCTGGCGTCGGAGGGCATTGCCGCGGTCGAGGTCTACAAATCGGGCCGGGCGACGCTGCCGACCGGCGGCATCGGCTCGGTCATCAACATCGTCACCCCGCGCCCGCTGAGCCGGCCGGGTTTCCAGGGCAGCGTCGCGGTCAAGGGGGTCTACGACACCTCCCGCTTCGACGGCACCAAGATCACTCCCGAAGTGTCGGGGATCGTCAGCAATACCTTCGCCGACGGAACGATCGGCATCCTGCTGAGCGGCTCGTACCAGCGCCGCAAGGCAAGCCTGGCGCAGTTCAATGCCGGCTGGCGCGAGGGCTATCTCGGCTCCGACAGCTGTAACGAGGGCGCGTGGGGGGCACTGCCGCGCGATGCCAACGACTGGTGCGGAAGCCCCAGCAACATCACCAACCGCCCGGGCCCGACCGACGTCTATCAGACCACCCAGAACGCGGGCTATGATTTCACCGACATCGACCGCAAGCGAATCAACGGCCAGCTCGTCCTGCAAGTCCGGCCGGTAGAGTCGCTAACCGCGACGGTCGACTACACCTATTCGAAACACACGATCGACGCGCGCACCAGCAGCATCGGCGTCTGGTTCAACCATAGCGGCACGGTGAGCGCCTGGACCGACGGGCCCGCGGCCGGTCCGGAATTCTATTCGGAAGGCTTCGGCCCCGGGAAGGATCTCGCGATCACCGGCGCGATCGCCGCCAACCGCTCGATCAACCACTCGCTCGGCGGGAACCTCGCCTGGGATGGGCCCGGCGGGCTGCGATTGACCCTCGACGCGCACCATTCGACCGCGACGAGCAAGCCGACCACTCCATGGGGCAGCAACATCGCTGTCGGCAGCGCCATTTTCGGGGTCCAGAACCAGACCGTCGACTTCACGTCGGACATGCCGGTCATCTCGGTCAACATGTACCCGGGCTCGGAGATCGATGCGGCCAATATCCGCCCGGCCGGAAACGCCTTCCGCAATGCGTACATGCGCGACCGGATCAACGAGGTCAGCCTCAAGGGCGGCTACGACTTCGACCTGTCGTTCATCGACAGCATCGATTTCGGGGCCACGGCGACCGACAACAAGGTCCGCTCGGCCTACGGCTTCATCCAGAACGACACCTGGGGCGGGACGCTGAGCGCGGCCGATACTCCGGACGACATCTATCAACTGGTCGATCTGGCGAACGACCTTTCGGGCATGAGCGGGTCGAACGATTCGGGGATCATCCCCAATTATTTCCGGGTCGATACCGAACGGCTGATCGAGCTGCTCGAGGACCAGCTCGGGATTTGCAGCACGCCGGTCTCGGGCGAGGCTGCGGCCGGCAGTTGTCTCGCGATTTTCCGCACCGATCGCCGGATCAGAGAGAAGACGATTGCCCCTTACATCCAGTCGAACCACACGTTCGACCTGTTCAACGAACCCGCCCACCTGCGGCTCGGGCTGCGCTATGAACGGACCAGGGTCAATTCATCGGCCGTGGTCCCGACGCCGATCGGCACAGCCTGGGTCGGCGACAATGAAATCTCCATTATTTACGGGCCGGACGACACGCTCGAAACCCGCAAGGGCAAGTATTCGAACTGGTTGCCGGCGATCGATTTCGACATGGCCCCGATGCGCGACGTCAAGCTGCGTGCGTCCTACAGCCACACCATCACCCGGCCGGGCTATGCAAGCATGCAGGGCGGGCTCGAGCTGGCGTCGCCGATCCGCGTCGGCGGCAGCACGGCCACCCTCGGCGACCCCGATTTGGTGCCGTACAAATCGAAGAACATCGATCTGTCGGCCGAGTGGTATTACGGCCGCGAAAGCTACGCGTCGGTGGGCTTCTTCCACAAGAAGGTCAGCAATTTCATCAGCAACACGACGTACAATGCGACCGCCTACGACCTCAGGAACCCGGCCGCTGGTCCGCGAGTGGCGGAGGCTCAGGCCGCGCTTGGCCCCGGCGCCACCACCGAGCAAATCCGGCAATGGATCAGGGACAATTATCCCGCCATCATTACTCCGAGCGGCGGGATCCTCGGCCAGCCCAATGACCCTTTGGTCAACTTCGTTACCACGCAGGCGATCAACAGCGATCAGAGGGCCAAATTGTGGGGCTGGGAGTTCGGCATCCAGCACGCCTTCTGGGATTCTGGTTTCGGCGCGATCCTCAACTACACGATCGTCAAGAGCGACACCAAGTACAACAACGCGCTGCGCTTCAGCGTGCCGCAGTTTGCGGTGGTCGGGGTCAGCGATAGCGCCAACGCCGTCCTCTATTACGACAAGAACGGGATCCAGGCCCGCGTCGCCTACAATTGGCGCGACAAGTTCCTGTCCGGCTATGGGTTCGACCCGTTCTACGTCGAGGCCTATGGCCAGTGGGACGTCAGCGCGAGCTATGAGTTCCGCAAGGGAATGACCGCCTTCCTCGAGGGCATCAACGTCACCAACGCCGACCGCCGCGGGCACATGCGCAACAACAACACCGTGTTCTTCGCGGCTCCGGGATATGCGCGCTACGCGGCCGGGCTGCGCATTGCGTTCGGTGGCGCGAGCGCTCCGACGCCTCCGCCTCCGCCTGCGATGGTGGCGCCGCTGCCGCCGCCGGCGCCTCCCGCGACGCAGACGTGCGCGGATGGTTCGGTGATCCTGGCGACCGACGTGTGCCCGGCACCGCCGCCACCGCCGCCGCCGCCGCTGCCGGAGCCAGAGCGCGGCTGAGGTTTAACTCCCTTCCCTCGCGTGGCACATTGTCGACCGCCGTGGTTGGCGCTCCGGCCGCGGAGCCGTTGAGGGAAGGTTCGAGACACGTTCTATGGCGAGGCCGATCGGCAGCATCATCATCGTCGGCGGCGGCACCGCCGGTTGGCTCAGCGCCGCCTATCTCGCCGCGCGCCTGCCGCAGGACGTCCCGAGCCCGCCGTCGATCACCCTGATCGAAGCGCCGGGGATCCCGACCGTCGGCGTCGGTGAGGGAAGCTGGCCGACGATCCGCGGCACGCTGGCCACGATCGGCATCGACGAGGAGCAATTCCTGCTGGCCTGCGACGCCTCGTTCAAGCAGGGATCGCGCTTCGATGGCTGGGTCAGCGGCGCTCCGGACGATCGCTACCTCCACCCCTTCACTCCGCCACCGGCGGCAGCGCTGCGCGCTTTGATCGCGGCCTGGGCGGCCCAGGGCGGCGGCATCGGTTTCGCCGACGCCATGACCGCCCAGGCGAGGGTTTGCGCGGCCGACCTCGCGCCACGGCAGGCGGCGATGCCGGCTTATGGCGGGGCGCTGAATTATGCCTATCATTTCGACGCCCTGAAACTGGCCGCGCTGCTCTCGCGCCACTCCACCGGCCGGCTCGGAGTGCGCCATATCGCCGACGAAGTCGTCGGCGTGCGGCGCGACGAAGCGGGCGGGATCGCGGCGGTCGTGACCAAGGAGAATGGCGAGCTTGGCTCAGACCTCGTCATCGACTGCTCGGGTCATTCGGCGATCCTCATTTCCGGGGAGCTCGAAAGCGGCTGGTGCGACCTTGGCGCCAACCTGTTCAACGATCGCGCGATCGCACTGCAGCTTCCGGTCGCAGCGGGCTCGCCGATCGCCTCGCAGACCATCGGCAGCGCGCATCGCGCTGGCTGGCTGTGGGACATCGGCCTGCCGACCCGGCGCGGGATCGGCTGCGTCTACAGCTCAAGGTTCATGAGCGACGATGAAGCGATTGCGGAACTCACCGCGTATGTGACGCGCACCGGGCAGGGCGCCAATGCCGCCGCATTGTCGCCGCGGCTGCTCAAGTTTCCGACCGGGCATCGGCGCGAGTTCTGGAAGGGCAATTGCGTGGCCATCGGCCTGTCGGCCGGCTTCGTCGAACCGCTCGAAGCGTCGGCGATCGTCCTGATCGAGCTCTCGCTACAGGCGCTCGCCGACAATTTCCCGGCGAGCCGCGAGGCGATGCCAATCCATGCCGAGCGCTTCAACCGGCTGTTTGGCCTGCGCTGGTCGCGGATCGCCGACTTCCTCAAGCTGCACTATGCGTTGAGCCGCCGCGACGAGCCTTATTGGCGGGCGCATCGCGACCCGGCGACGATCAGCGATGACCTTCGCCAGCTGCTTCGCCTGTGGCAGGACCAGCCGCCGGCGAATTACGATTTCCCGTTGGCCGAAGAGATGTTCCCGGCGGCAAGCTTCCAATATGTCTACTATGGGATGACCGGCCGGGCGCCGCCCGCAGCCCGCGGCATCGCTGACCAGGCGGCGCCGCTGCTCGCCCAGGTCCGCGAGAAGGGCCGCACCCTGGCCGCATCGCTGCCCACCAACCGAGCCTATCTCGACGGCTTGCGCGGCGCTGCGGCGTCCGCCTCGGCGGCGCGGGAGACGGCGTGACCATGTCGGGTCACGCCATCCTCGACAGCAACGCCCACCGCGAGCTGCGAGTCCGCACCGAGGCTTCGCGCGACCTTGGCGATGGGGTCATGTCCTGCTTCACCGTGCCGGACGAATTTCGCCTGCTGCAAAACGAATATCCGATCCTGTTTCGCCGCGATATCGAAAGCGGGCGCTTCGCGGCGCTGGCCCTGTTCGGCTTCGAAGCCGGCGAAAACCTCTATCTTGACGGCGACCGCTGGGACGCGCGCCACCGTCCCTGGGCGATGGCTATCCAGCCCTTCCTGGTCGGGCGCCCGGCCGAGGGAGACGGTCCGGGGCAAGTTCACATCGACCTTGGTCATCCGCGCATCGCCCGCGGCGAGGAAGGCATCCGCTTGTTCGACGAAGTCGGGCAACACAGCCCCTACCTCGACCGGGTCGCGGCGATGCTCGGCGACCTCGATTCCGGACACCGCGAGTCGACAGCCTTTTACGCGGCTCTCGAGCAGCTCGGCCTGCTCGAGCCGATGGCGCTCGACGTCGAGCTCAACGACGGCTCGAAGCATCGCCTGGTCGGTTATCATGTCATTGCCGAGGAGCGGCTGCAGGCGCTCGACGGCGCGGCGCTCGGAGCGCTCCATCGCGACGGGCATTTGACCCCCATTTTCATGGCGCTGGCCTCGCTGGCCAACCTTGCCGAGCTGGTCGCGCGCAAGAATCGGGCGATGGGCCTTGGCTGAAATCGATCCCGGGCTCCTCGACGATCTTCGGCCGGTTCCGGAGGTCAGCGTCGCCGACGAGGCTTCGCTTGACGCCCGCCTGCGCGGTGCGCGGGAGCCATTCGTTGTCCGCGGACTGATCGCCGACTGGCCTCTCGTCGCCGCCGGCCGGTCATCGTCGAAAGCCGCACGCGATTATCTTCTCGCCCACCATCGCGACCGGCCGTTCACCGTCTCGGTCGGCGCTCCGGGCGCCGGCGATCGGCTGTTCTACGACCAACAGATGGGCATGAATTTCCGCACCGGGAGCTCACCCTTGCCCGAGATTTTCTCGAGGATCGATGCCAACGAAGGCCGCCGCAACGCCCCCGCGATCTATCTGTCCTCGATCGACATGCACCAATTTTTCGACGGGCTCGACGCCGCCAATCGCGTCGATCTCGGCGACCGCGAGCCGCTTGCCAGCATCTGGATCGGGACGCGCACGCGAATTGCCGCGCACAATGATTTTCCGGACAATTTGGCGTGCTGCGCGGTCGGCAGCCGGCGCTTCACTTTGTTCCCGCCCGAACAGTTCGAGAACCTGTATCTCGGGCCGATCGACAATACGCCGGCGGGCCGAGCGGTGAGCATGGTCGATCTCTGGGCCCCCGACTTCGAGACCTATCCGCGGTTCCGCCAGGCGCTGGCCAAAGCCCAAATGGCCGAGCTCAATGCCGGCGACGCGATCTTCATTCCGTCGATGTGGTGGCATCACGTCGAGGGGCTGGCGCCGTTCAACGTGCTGGTGAACTATTGGTGGCGCGACACCCCGCGTTTTCTCGGCCAGCCCCAGGACGCGCTCAACCATGCGATCCTGGCGATCCGCGATCTTCCCGAGGAGGACCGCGGGATCTGGCGCGCATTGTTCGACTATTACGTGTTCAACAATGGGCCCGAAGTCGTCCGCCATATCCCGGAAAATGGTCGCGGCGTTCTCGCGCCGCTGGACCGGGAGAGCGCCGGGCGGCTGCGCGCCTTCCTGCTTCGGGCGCTCAGCCAATGAGCGGCTGGCCGATGCGGCGGATCGTCATCGCCGGCGGCGGCACCGCCGGTTGGATGGCGGCGGCGGCGATTGCGAGGACGCTCGGCAGCAGCGCGGAAGTGACGCTGGTCGAATCCGACGCCATCGGCACGATCGGTGTCGGCGAGAGCACTATCCCGCCGCTCCTTACCTACAACCGGCTGCTCGGAATCGACGAGGCCGAGTTCATGCGCGCCACCCAGGCGACGTTCAAGCTCGGCATCCAGTTCGACAATTGGCGGACCGTCGGCGAACGCTATTTCCACTCGTTCGGCCCGACCGGGAAGGACCATTGGTCGGCCGGCTTCCAGCACTTCTGGCTCGACGGCCGGACGCGCGGCCACGAGCAACCGTATGAAGACTATTGCCTGGAGCTGAAGGCGGCCCTGGCGAGCAAGTTCGCGCACTTGCCCGACGAGCGTATGAACTACGCCTACCAGCTCGACAGCGCGCTCTACGCCAAGTTCCTGCGGGCAATGGCCGAAGGCGACGGAACGCGGCGCAAGGAAGGCAAGATCGGCTCGGTCGACCTCGACGGCGCCAGCGGCGCCATCGCTTCGCTGACGCTCGAATCCGGCGAGCGGATCGAAGGCGATCTGTTCCTCGACTGCACGGGGTTCCGGGCATTGCTGATCGGCGGCGCGCTGGGGGTCGGGTTCGACGACTGGTCGCAGTGGCTGCCGTGCAACTCGGCGATCGCCATCCAGACTCGTTCGGTCGGAGCGCCGCTGCCCTACACCCGAGCGATCGCCCACGACGCCGGCTGGCAATGGCGGATCCCGCTCCAGCATCGCACCGGCAACGGGCTGGTCTACGCCGCCGAGCATCTCGAGCGCGACGCGGCGCTGGAGCGGCTGCTCGGCAATGTCGAGGGCGATACGCTGACCGAGCCGAATTTCATCCGCTTCATGACCGGCGCTCGAACCCTTCAATGGCACAAGAATTGTGTCGCCATCGGCTTGTCGGGCGGGTTCATGGAGCCGCTCGAATCGACCGCCATCCATCTCATCCAGCGCGCCGTGCTGCGCTTCATCCGGATGCTGCCGCTGGGCGAGATCAGCGAACGCGACGTCGCCGAGTTCAACGACCAGCAGCTGACCGACATGGTCCAGATCCGCGACTTCCTGATCCTCCACTACAAAGCCACCGAGCGCGACGACAGCGCGTTCTGGAAATACTGCCGCGACATGCCGATCCCGGATACGCTCGAGCAGAAGATCGAGCTGTTCCGCGAGACCGGGCGAGTGTTCCGCAAGAACGAGGAGCTGTTCACCGAGAACAGCTGGATCCAGGTGATGATGGGCCAGGGCATCATCCCCAAGGCCTATCACCCGATCGCCACCAAGCTCAGCCAAGCCGAGCTCGACCACTTCCTCGCGACGATCCGCGATTCGGTCGCGCAGTCGGTCGCCGGGCTTCCCGACCACCAGGCCTATCTCGCGCGCTATTGCGGGGCGCGGGATGAGCCGGCCGCGGCTGGGCCGACGCCGGCCAACGCGGCGGCCTGAGCGGAGCGCGGGGGATGGGGCGGCGTCGTCAGGCGGTCACGATCCGGCATGTCGCGGCCGACGCGGGAGTGTCGCTGCAGACCGTCAGCCGGGTGATCAACGACCACCCGCAGGTCCGTGCCGCGATGCGGGCCCGCGTGCAGGCGTCGATCGACAAGCTCGGCTACGTCCCGTCGATCGCGGCGCAGCGGATGAGCGGGTCGCGGTCCTATTTGATCCTGGCGATCAACGACCGCGACCGCACCATCGCCGACTGGTGCGAGCGGCAGGGCACCGACTGGGTCGACCAGATGCTGCTCGGCGGAATGCTGAAATGCGCGGAATACGGCTATCGGCTGATGATCGAGCTCGTCGACACCCACAGCGATCACGTCGAGCGCGAGCTTCGGGCGACTATCGCCGCGCTCCAGCCCGACGGGGTCATCCTGACCCCGCCGCACTCGGAAAACCCGCTGATCACCGGGCTGCTGTCGGATCAGAAGATCACCTTCGCTCGGATCGGCTCGATCGCCGACGGCGACGGCATCCCGATGACCATGGACGATGAGCATGCCGCCCGGCTGGCCACCGAGCACCTCGCCGGCCTCGGCCACCGGCGGATCGGATTCATCAGCGGATCGAGCGAATATGCGCTGAGCCAGTGGCGCATCGACGGCTGGCGCGCGGCGATGGCGGCCGCCGGCCTCGATTGCCGCGGCCTGCTCGCCGAAGGGGATTTCAGCTTCGAATCGGGCCTCCGGGGAGCGCGCCAGCTGCTCAATGGAGCGCTCGAGCCGGTGACCGCGATCATCGCCAGCAACGACCGGATGACTCTCGCCTGCCTGGAAGTCGCTCGGGACAAGGGGCTCGCCATCCCGGACGATTTGTCGCTGGTCAGTTTCGACAACACGCCGATCATCCGCTTCGCCCAGCCGCCGCTGACCGCGATCGACCAGCCGGTCGCCGAAACCACCGCCCGCGCCGTCGAGCTGGTGATCGGCTCGCAGCGCGGCCAGCCGCTTCCCGACAAGCCGGTGATCGTTCCGGCGACGCTGGTCGAACGCCAGTCGACCGCGGCGCCGCGGCCGGCGATCGCACGTGCCGGCTGAGGCCGCGACCCCGGCCGGTCAATCGTCGCGATTTCTGTGGCTGTTCGCCTTGGCCTGGGCGGGCGGCGCAGTCGGCTACATTCCGTTTCTGACCATTCTCCTGCCGCTGCGGATCACCGAGATGGCCGGCGACGACAGCGTCCGCTGGCTCGCCTACATCACCTTTGCGGGCGCTATTGCGGCGAGCGTCGGCAACATCCTGTTCGGTTCGCTCAGCGACCGCGCCGGCCATCGCCGCTGCTGGGTCGCGGCCGGGCTGGTTCTGAACGTCGGGCTGCTGCTGGCGATGACCAGCGTCGGTTCGCCGCTGATGCTGCTCGGCCTGATCGTGCTCTGGCAGCTGGCGCTCAACATGATGCTCGGGCCGCTTTCGGCGTGGGCCAGCGATCATGTGCCGCATTCGCAGCTCGGGCGCCTCGGCGGCCTGCTGGCTTTCGCCCCAGCGATCGGCGCGCTGGCCGGAGTCATCATGACCTTGCCCGGGCTCGCCGGCCCCGACGGGCGAATCGCCCTCGTCGCCGCGCTGATCGTCGCCTGCGTCGCTCCCGCCTTGCTGTTCGGGCGACCGCGCGACGTGCCGCTGGCCGAGGTGCCAATCACGACGGCGAGCGAGAGTGAGGCCGCACCCAAGCGCCGGACCTTTGCGGCGATGTGGCTCGCCCGCCTCCTCGTGCAGATCGCCGAGGCGGCGCTGTTCGCCTATCTGCTGCTCTATTTCCGCTCGGTCCAGGCGGACATCGGCGAAGGCTCGATCGCCCGCCTGTTTTGCGTCGTTCTCGTCGCCGCCGTTCCCGTCGCGCTGCTGCTCGGGCGGTGGGCGGACCGGCGGCAGCGGCCGTTCGTCCCGCTGGCGGCCGCCGCGGCTCTGTCGGGCTGCGGGCTCGTCCTGATGGCGTCGTCGGCGAGCATCGAATCGGCGATCGTCGGCTACATCCTGTTCGGACTCGCGACCACGGTCTTCCTGTCGCTGCACAGCGGCCAGATCCTGCGCGTCCTGCCCAATCCCGACCATCGCGGCCGCGACCTCGGAGTCGTCAATCTGACCAACACCGTCCCCTCGCTAATCATGCCCTGGCTGACTCTCGCGCTGGTCCCCGGCTTCGGTTTCAGCGGCCTGTTCGCGCTGCTCGCTTTGCTTGCCTTCGCCTCGGCGATCATCCTCGCCGCAATCCCCGGGCTCGACCGATCAACTCAACCATGAAAGGGCAACCCATGCACCGCTGTCGACAAGTCCGGAACCGTCTCTCGCTGGTCGCGGCGGCAGCGCTGTTGGCGTCCTGCCAGAGCGTCGACACCCAACCTGCTTCAACCCCTTCGCTCGGCGGCGCCGGCTATGCGTTCGACGGTCCGTTGCAGCGTCCGGCCGATGCGACGCTGGTGTGGAGCGACGAATTCGACGGCCCGGCGCTTGACCGCAGCAAATGGGCCTACGACACCGAGTTCAACAAAAGCGGCTGGTTCAACAAGGAGCGGCAATATTATTCCGCCGACCGGAGCGAGAATGCGCGCATCACCGACGGCGTGCTGGTCATCGAGGCCCGCCGCGAGCGGCTCGACCCCAAGCGGTCGCCGACTGGGGCGGCCAGGATTATACTTCGGCGCGGCTGCTCTCGACCCAGGCATGGACCTACGGCTTCTACGAGATTCGGGCGCGGCTGCCCTGCGCGCGCGGGACCTGGCCGGCGATCTGGATGCTGCCCATCGCCATGAAGAAGTGGCCCGACGACGGCGAGATCGACATTATGGAGCATGTCGGTTCCGAGCCCAATCTGATCTACGCGACCCTGCACACCAGGCTCTTCAATCACTCGATCAAGACCCAGCGGGGGGCGACCAGAAGGTTGCCGACGAGCTGCTCGGACTTCCATCGCTACCAGCTCGACTGGAAGCCCGACGCGATCACCATCGGCTTCGACGACCGCGCCTTCTTCCGGGTCGCCAACGACCAGCCAGGCGGCAAGGGCGCCTGGCCGTTCGACAGTCCGTACCGGATGATCCTCAACCTGGCGATCGGCGGCGACTGGGCGGCGGCCAAGGGCATCGACAATGCCGCGCTGCCGCAGCGGCTCGAAGTCGACTACGTCCGCGTCTGGCGAAGCCGTCCTTAGGGTCGGCCCTCCTGACCAACGCCGCTTAATTTCGGTTTACGAAATGCCGAAAACTTAACATCGGTTATGGATATGATGGCGGCGCCGGCCGTTTTCCTCTAAGCCATTACAGACTCGGGCGACGCCCGAGTCAGTGGTAAGTGCCCTTTAAAGGAAGCTCGGTGAGCAACGCAGTGGCGGAATCTCATGATCCGGCCGATATGGAGGCACTGGTCGCCGGCCGCGTTGCGCGGCTGAGCGCCGGTCAGCTCGATTGCCTGCGGCTCGTCGACCAGCATCTGTCGTCCAAGGAGATCGCCGCCGAGCTCAAAATCTCCCCGCACACCGTCGACCAGCGCATCCGCGGCGCGCTCCAGGTTCTGGGAGTCGAGCGCCGGACCCAGGCCGCCCGCATCGTCGCCCGCCACTGCGGCCCATATCAGCGTTTGATACATCAACCGCCGTATGTTGAGCCCGGCCCCGCGACCGTCCAGCCACTGGCGACGGTCAGTAATCAGATTCGGCACGCTGACCGCGCAGGGGGGGCCGGGGACGCAGGTTTCATAACCGAGCAGAGGCCCACGTCATTCCGACCCTCCCTGCAGATGCCGTTCGCAACGAGGAGCAACCCCCGGAATGAGATGAGTGTCGGCCAGCGGTTGCTCTGGATCGTCTTGATCTCGACCGGAGCCGCATTTTCGGCGGGGATGTACCTCGCCGGGCTCGAAAGTCTCGCAAGACTCCTCGACCGCTAGTTTCGCCACCGCTTCGTCCGACAGACAACCCCGCGCCACTGCTGCGCCGGGGAAGGAGCAGTCATGCGCAAACAAATGATCGAGAACGCCGCTTTCGAAGTCGCCACCCAGATCCGCACCGTCGAGGATGGGATCGACGCCGTGATCGCCGAGGCCGCCGAGCTTCAGGCGCGGATCATGCGGGCCCATTCCGTCTGCCGTGCCGGTGTCGGCGCGGTCAATCCGCCGCTCGAGCAGCTGGCCGCCGCCATCAGCGGCCTGGTCCAGACGCGCGGCGCGATCGTCGCCTGCCATTCGGCGCTGGTTGATGCGAAGGGCAAGGTCCCGGGTCTTCGAGTCACCTCATGGGGCGACGGCGACGATTGCCCGGAAGACACCAAGGGCCAACTGCGAATCGTTGCCTGAGCCGTTTGACCGGACCACAGCGATGTGGTCCGGTCCATCGCCCGCCATATGACCAAATATATCTTCTGGACCCTTCTGGTGATCACCTGCGGCTACGCGCTGTGGCGCGGGCGCAAATATGAGCAGCTGTCCGCCCTGATCTTTATCGGCGCGAGCGTCGGTTCGGTGGTCGCGCGCTCAGCGCTTCAGGAGAATTATTCCGCCGTCGCTCGAAGCGATCTCGTGATTGACTTGCTGGTCCTCATCGCTCTCGTCGGGGTGGCGCTTCGGTCGGACCGATTCTGGCCTTTGTGGGTCGCGGGCCTGCAGCTGACCATCAGCCTGTCGCACGTGCTGAAAGCGATTCAGCCGGACCTGGTGCCAATCGCCTACGCCGCGGCTGAGCGATTCTGGAGCTATCCGACGCTGATCATCCTGTTCGTCGGCGCCTGGCGCCAGCACCAGCGGCGGACTTCGGAACGAGGCGAGCCGCTGCCCGCCTGACGGTTGCGCCGACCGCAAAGCGAACGCATTGGGGCGCGATGGCACGGCACAAGCGCTCGCATCCGCACGGCTCCCCGAACCGCCCGCGCCTGTGGGGCAAGCACGCGGTCGCGGCGGCGCTCGACAATCCGCAGCGCAAGGTGTTGCGCGCCTGGGCGACGCGCGAAGCGGCCGCCGCCATGAACTTTCCGGGCGGCGTGCCGGTGACCTTGGCCGACGTCGCCGACTTGGGCCGGATGGTGCCGCACGACGCCCCCCACCAGGGCGTCGTGATCGAGGTCGAGCCGCTCGAGGAAATGTGGCTCGGCGACATGCTCGGAGATGCGCCAAATGATCCCGGCTCGCGCGCGCTGCTGCTCGTCCTCGACCAGGTCACCGACCCCCATAATGTCGGCGCGATCGTCCGCTCGGCCGCCGCGTTCGGGGCGATCGGGATCGTCACCCAGGACCGCCACTCGCCGCCCGAGAGCGGAGCGCTGGCCAAGGCCGCTTCGGGCGCACTGGAGCGGGTGCCGTGGGCGCGCGTCGTTAATCTGGCGCGAGCGCTGGAGGCGATCGGCGAGGCCGGCTTCTGGCGCATCGGGCTGGCCGGCGATGCGGACATGGAGCTCAAGGACGCGCTTGGGCCGCCGCGCATCGCGCTGGTCCTTGGCGCCGAGGGACCGGGGCTGCGGCCCAACACCCGCGAGCATTGCGATGCGCTGGCGAGACTGCCGATCGGCAGCGCGGTCGAAAGCCTCAATGTCTCCAATGCGGCCGCGGTGGCGCTCTACGCGGCGAGCATCGCCTGATGGTCCGAACCGCCGAGAGCCTGCTGGCGAGCATCGAGACATTGGCCTCGCTCGAGCCGGCCTTCGCGTCGGCGCTTGAAGCACACGGAATGCCCGAACCGCGGTCGGGCGAGCCGGGCGCGCATACGCTGCTCCGGACGATCGTCGGCCAGCAGGTCAGCGTCGCCGCCGCGCGTTCGATGTGGGCCAAGCTCGAGGCCGCCTACGGCTCGCCGCCCGACCTGGCGCGCATTCTCACGGCCAGCGACGAAGAGCTCCGGCTCGCCGGCATTTCGCGCCAGAAGGCAGGCTACGCGCGCAGCCTCGCCGAGCTCATCCTGTCGGGCGAGCTCGATCTTGCCAGCCTGCCCGCCGACGACGAGGAAGCGATCGCGCTGCTGACCAGGATCAAGGGCATCGGCCGCTGGTCGGCGGAAATCTATCTGCTGTTCGCGGAGGGCCGCCACGACGTCTGGCCGGCGGGCGACTTGGCGGTGCAGATCTCGATCGGGCGAATGCTGGGGCTGGACGAACGGCCGACCGAAAAGCATTTGCGCGAGCTTGGCGAAGCCTGGCGCCCGCACCGCGGCGCCGCCGCCGTGCTCGCCTGGCACAGCTACAATTCGGTGGGGACAGCGCTGTAACCGCTATTTGCGGACGCTGACGCTGTGCTCGCGGGCGCCGAGGCCGCGGAACACCCGCGGCCCGAGGTCGAGGCGGAGCGGCGCCATCCGTTCGCCCTCATTATTGCGGCCGACCAGATAGCTGGCCGAAGTCTGCCCTTCCCCGCCGCTCCAGCGGTAGATCGCGTTGAACCCGACCAGCGGCACGAAGATGCGCTTTCCGGCGACTTCGAACTGGCGCAGTTGATCGCCGGTCAGGGTGACGGCGCTCTTGAGCGCGATCCGCTTCAACGGCGGGATCGCCGGGATGCGGTCCCCCTCGGCGACCGGATGAGCGAAGAAAGCGCCGATCTCCTCGTCCTGCTGGGGGCCGGCATTGAACATGCTCGCCTCGACCAGCACGTCGCGCGCCGGAGCGCCGCCGGAGTTGAACACGGCGACGTCGAACTGGATGGTCGCTTTGTCCTCCTCGACGACGCAGCGGCCGGGCGTGAACTCGATCTCCAGCCACGGCCGGAGGCGGGTCGAGACGATGCCCGCCGGCGCCCCGGGGGCGGCCGGCCGAAGCCGGGTCGTGACGGTCCCTGTCGGGACTGCGGGGGTGGCGGGCCGAGGCTCCGGCGTTCGCTGCAATGGCTGGGGCACAGGCGCTGGCTCGGCGCGCACGAGGGCGTCCGCTCGGCCGCTGGCGGTCGCGTAGCTGGGGCGCGAGCGCTGCCGCCACGCGAAATAGCCGGCGGCTCCGGCAAGCAGCAGCAAGGCCACAAGCCACGGCAGGTAATTGCTCTGCTGGTCGCTGGAAATGTCCTCGATCGGCGAGAAATCGGGGCTGAAGCCAGGCTGAGGCTCGACCGGCGACCCGAGATCAGGCGCGGGCGTTGGCGGAGCGGAAAGCACATCGCCGGGCGGAGGAGTCACGCTCACCGAAGGCGCACTGGGTAAGGAATCGCGTGCGGCCGGAGCCGCCCGCACCGTCGCAGGAGCCGTTGCCGGCGCTCGAGTCGTCGGCGACGGCGTCGCGCGCGGTTCGGGCACGGTGCGGCTGGGCGCGGTCGGCGCGGGCCGGGTGACGGTGCCGTTGAGCGAAAAGCCCTCGAGCTCGCGCGGGCCAATGGTCTCGCTGGGCGTATTGGTCGCCGGAGCGGTCGTGTCCTGCGCAAGCGACGGCGCGGCGGCGAGCAACAGCCCGGCCGCAATTGCCGCAATGCCAAAGCGCAAGCCTGCCCTCATGTCGTCCCGTTCATTGCGAGTGGGTCGCACAGCCTCCTGGCGCGCGCCTTGGCCTAATGGCGCGCAATCCGCCGGCCTTCAAGCACAGCGTGGATTAACGGGCGTCGACTAACACCAGCTCGGCGTCATCATCGGCCTCGATCCGAAGCCGCTCCTCGCCGGTAATGGCGACTCCGTCGCGGGGCCTGGCCGGGACGCCGTTCACGCGCACCCGGCCGCTCGGCACCAGGTACAGATGGCGCTCGGGCGATGCTTCGAACTCGATGGCTTCGCCGGCCTTGACCGTCGCTCCGAGCACTCGGGCGTCGGCGTTGATCGCCAGCGCGCCGTCCTCCGGTTCGCCGCCGGCAAGCAGCTGGAAGCGGCCGTCGCGCGCATCCTTGGGGAACGGCTTGGCGCCCCAGCCGGGCCGAGCCCCGCGCTGGTCGGTCTCGATCCAGATCTGGAACAAGGTCGTCTCTTCGTCCTCGAGATTATACTCGGCGTGAGTGACCCCCGTGCCGGCGCTCATCACCTGGACGTCGCCGGCCTCGGTGCGGCCCTTGTTGCCCATCGAATCCTGGTGGGTGATCGCGCCGGTCCGGACGTAGGTGACGATTTCCATGTCGCGGTGCGGGTGCGGCGGAAAGCCGGTCTTGGCGGCGATCCGGTCGTCGTTCCAGACCCGAATCCGCCCCCAGCCCATGCGGCCCGGGTCGTGATAGTCGGCGAACGAGAAATGATGGCGGGCGTCGAGCCAGCCGTGGTCGGCGTGGCCGAGCGAGTCGAAGGGGCGAATGTCGATCATGAGGCCAAAATGGCGAAGGCCCGCGGCGCTTCAAGTGTCAGCGCTGTAACCGCTCAGCGGCGAAGCCCGCCAAGTATTTGAAAGTAGGCGCGCCCGGGCCTAGCCTCGTTGGTGCTCGACGGCGTATTCTGGTAAATCGTCGAGCACAGCGGGGGGCTGCTGATGACGAAGCTTGCCCGAATGCAGGATTGGGACCGCGCCCGCGGCGGCGATTCCGGCTCTCGCGCCGCCGGCGCCCGGCCGCTCCGCTATTGCGCCTTCCTCAGCTACAGCCACGCCGACGAGGAGACCGCGGCCTGGCTGCACGACGCGCTGGAGAAATTCCGCACTCCGGCGTCTCTGGCCGGGCGGCTGACCAACAACGGCGCGATCCCCAGGCGCCTGACCCCGATCTTCCGCGACCGGCACGAGCTGGCGGCCTCGGGCGACCTCGCCGCCTCCGTCCGCGAAGCGCTCGAATCGTCGCGCTTCCTGATCGTGCTCTGCTCGCCGGCCGCCGCCGCCTCGCGCTGGGTCAACGCCGAAATCGACATGTTCAAGCGGCACCGGCCCGACGGCTGCGTGCTCGCGGCGATCGTCTCCGGGGAGCCGTTCGCGAGCGACATTCCGGGCCGTGAAGCGGAGGAGTGCCTGCCGCCGGCGCTGCGCCTGAAATACGACCGCCGCGGGAGGCCGACGACTCGCCGCGCCGAGCCGCTCGCGGCCGACCTGCGCGACGACCGCGACGGCAAGCGCCTCGGCCTTTTAAAGCTGATCTCGGGGATGCTCGGGGTCGGGCTCGACGAGCTGGTTCAGCGCGAGACGCTGCGCCGCCAGCGCCGGCTGGCGATCGTCGCCGCCGCCTCGCTGGCCGGAATGGCGGTCACCAGCACGCTCGCCGTCGTCGCCTTCGACGCCCGCGACGACGCGCGGGACCAGCGGCGCGAGGCCGAAGGACTGGTCGGCTTCATGCTCGGCGACCTCAAGGACAAGCTCGAGCCGATCGGCCGGCTGGATGCGCTCGACGCGGTCGGCAGCCGGGCGCTCGACTATTTCGAAAAACAGGACAAATCCGAGCTGTCGGACACCGCCCTGGCGCAGCGGGCCAGAGCGCTGACCCTGATCGGCGAGATTTCCAATACGCGCGGCGACCTTGGAGGAGCGCTCAAGCGCTACCGAGAAGCCCTTGCGAGCACGGCCGAGTCCGTTCGCCGCTATCCCGAAGACCCGCAGAAAATCTTCGATCACGCCCAGAACGTCTTCTGGGTCGGCTACATCGCCTGGCAGCGCGGCAATCTCGACGAAGCGACCGCCCGCTTCAGCGAGTACAAGCAGCTTGCCAGGCAGATGGCGGCGCTTGCCCCGGACAATAATGAGTATCGGCGCGAAGGGGTCTACGCGAACACCAATTTGGGGGCCGTGCTGATGGAGCAACGCCGCTACCGGCAAGCGGTGCCGCTGTACCAGGAAGCGGTGCGGGTCGCGGAATCGCTCGCCGCGGCCGAGCCCCGAAACCTCGATTTTCAGAAAACCGTCATCAACAATCTCGCCTGGCTGGCCGACGCCCACGAGTTTTCGGGGGCGCTGGAGGAAGCGCTCGGCGACCGCGAGCGGCAACTTCGATTGATCGAGGATGCGGCGCGGCTCGATCCCCGGGACATGGACCTGAAGCGCGACGCGATGGGCGCGCACCGGTCGCTGGGCCGCCTGCTCGCTTCGCGCGGCGATGTCGCCGGAGGGCTTCGTCAGTACAGCGCCAGCACGGCCTTGTCGGACCAGCTGTTCCGGGTCGAGCCCGACAACACCGAATGGCTGCAAGCCAACGCCACCGGCCGTTTCGACCTTGCCGACGTGCAATTGTCGGTGGGGAATTTGGCCGCGGCGGCAAGCACGACCCGTGCGGCCTGCGGCATTGCCGACCGGCTCGCTCAGCGCGACAGCAGCGTCGCCGACTGGAAGTCGAGGTTCCGGGTCAACTGCCTGAGCCTTCAGGCGCGACTGGCACTCGCGCAATCGAACCCGGCCGAGGCGCTCCGCCTCGCCAGCCGGGCGCTCGACGCCGCCCGCACATCCGCCAAGCCCATCGACCGCGCCATGATGAGCATCGCGGCGATGTCGATCGGCAGCAGCGCGCTCGACAAGATGGGCCGGCGCGAACAATCCATCGCCTGGGCCAGGGACGCCCTTCGCAGGATCCCCGCCAAGGTCGAGCTGAAACCCCGCGAAGCCGCGGAGGTCGCCGCGCTCAGGCTACGTGTCGGCGATGTTCGTGGAGCCGAGCAGTTGACTTCCCGACTGGCGGCGATTGGTTACAGGCATCCGGCCTATCTGAGCCGGCGGGTGGACAATAGCGTAGGGAGCGTGAGGTGACCGAACAGCAATCATTCCAGGCTTCACAGCGATCATCCGCGGGGCCTCGGGCCGGGACCCCGGCGATCGTCGACGTCTTTGCCCGCACCGGCACCGGCGGCGCGGTGGAATTCAGCCACGAATGGCGCTGGAACAACGGCACGCCCGGCGGAAACGGCGACATCGAAGTGCCTCGGCGGAAAAAGGATGAAGACGGAACGCCGATCCATTTCCACCTGAGAGACCAGACACAGCCCAGGCGCGGGCTCGATTTCGCCGACGACCCGATCTGGGTGGCCAGAGACAGCTGCCCGCCCGACGGTCAACCCTGCAGCGACCCGGAAATTCCCGCGGACAAGATGGAGAGAAGGCCGAACCTGCTGAAGTTGCTCGACCTGAACAGCCAGGAGTGCACTCTTCACTATCGCCTGCGGTTCACCGACCGGCAGGGACGACCCGAAGCCTATGATCCGGCGATCAAGAACGGCGGCACGACCTTCGCGTAAGAAGCGCGTGATCGTTTCAAATGAGCGGTGGCCCAGCGCCACGCTCCGTAAAGGGGGGAATTATGCCAACTCAGAATTTCGAAGCCACCCCGACGCTCAAGGGTGGGAAGGTCAGCTGGAAGCTATGTCACACCAACCCCAATCCGGACGTTTGCGGAGATTCCAAGGCCACCTACCCCGACATCATCCTGGGCAGGGGCACGGGTAAGCATACAATCGAGTTCAAGATCACGAACGATCAAACTGACCTCGGCATAAAATTCGCGAATGACCCGGTCTGGATCAAGAAGGGCGCGCAGCCGACCGGTCCGGGCGTCGATCCGCAGATCGAGACCCCGATGGGCAAGGGCACGCCGGTGCTCACCTTCGTCGACAAGAACAGCAAGCCCGATAAAGCGGAACCGGGCGACTATGTGCTGAAATACCAGCTCAATTTCGTCGACAAGGACAACAAGAAGGTCACGTCGATCGATCCCGACATCAAGAACGGCGGCACGACGATCACCGGCGACAACCAGGCGGCCATGCTGTTGGCCGGGGCCGGACTGGTGCTGCTGTTGGCCGCAATCTGGTTGATCCTCCGGTCCAACCGGCGCCGGCGCGAACTCAGCGCCGGCGGCAACCCATGAGCAACGGAGCGGGCCATATCCGCGCCTGAGCTGCGGCTCCAGGCAGCGAGGGACACGGCCGGCGGCCACCCGCCGCGCGTGCCGTTCACGCTGTGCGTGGGAGTAACCGGGCATCGCCAGGACGCGCTGCCGCCCGAATTCTTGCCGCGCTTGCCGGACTTGATCCGCGAAGCGCTGCAGCAATTGTCGCGCTCCGCTGACCTGGTTCGCGCCCAGGCCGACGACTGCTTCGCGCCCGACCCGACGCAGCTGCTGTTCGTGTCGCCGCTCGCCCACGGCTCGGACCAGATCGCCGCCGAAGTCGCCCTCGAGCTCGGTTTTGAGTTGCACGCGGTGCTGCCGTTCACCGTCGACGACTATCGCCGCGACCTGGTCAACGGCGGCGCCGAATCCCGTTTCGATAATCTGATTGCCAGGGCCGACAGCCTGCTCGAGCTCCCCGGCAGCCGCGACCGCGAGTTCGAGGCCTATGTGATGGCCGGCCGGGCGACGGTCGCGCATTGCGACGTCATCATCGCGGTGTGGGACGGGCTCGCGGCGCGCGGCCGCGGCGGCACCGCCGAAGTCGTCGAGCTGGCGCTGAAACGCGGTACTCCGGTGATCCATTTGTCGGTCGACGGGTCGCCGCCGCTGCTGCTGTGGAGCGCCTTCGACCCGATCGTCGTCACCGAGCACGCCGACGAGACCGCGCAACGGCCGTTCGATGCCGAGCACGTCGAGAGGATGCTGACCGCGCTGATGCTGCCGCCGGTCGACCCGCAGGAGCGGCGGTTCCTGAAGCGATTCCTCACCGAGCGGCCGCTGCGGATTCGAGCGCGCATCGAATATCCGCTGATGCTGGCGGCGACCGGAGTCGCCCGCTTCAGGCCCTCGCAGGTCAGGGAATCCAACTGCACCGCCCACACCGCCGAGGAATGGGGCCAATATCGTCGGGCTTGGCTCGACCGGCATTCGGGCGCCGAGTCCCTCGATTTGCTGCAGAGCGCCTACAGCTGGAGCGACCAGCTCGCGGGGCATTTCGCCCAGACCTATCGCAGCGGGCACGTGTTCAATTTCGTGCTCGGCGGGTTCGCCGTCTGCCTGGGCTTGAGCGCGTTCATGGCTCCGAGCGCCAGCTTCGGCCTGGCCGTCACCGAGTTCGTGATCGCGCTCGGCATCCTCCTCAACACCCAGGTCGGGCTGCGCAGCGAATGGCATCGCCGCTGGCTCGATTACCGCCAGCTCGCCGAGCGGCTTCGGCCGATGCGCAGCCTGAAGCTGCTCGCCTTCGCCGCGCCCGACCCGCCGGGAACTCGGACCAACCCGGTCGCCAGACGCTGGATCGACTGGTATTCCGCCGGCGTGTGGCGGGCGATGAGCTGCCCGGGCGGACTCATCGAGGGACAGCGCGCCCGCGACCTCGCCCGCGCCGTCGCCGAGTTCGAGATCGCCCCGCAGGTCGCCTATCACCAGAAGAGCGCTCGTCAGATCGACATGCTCGACCACCGGCTCGAGCGCATCGCCAACCTGCTGTTCAAGGCCACCCTGATCGTCTCGGCGGCGATCGTCGCCGGAAAACTGTTCGTGCCCGACTGGGTCAACGCGTTCAGCAATTGGTTCACTTTGGTGTCTGCGGGCTTTCCGGCGCTCGGCACCGCGGTTTTCGGGATCCGCTTCCAGGGCGATTTCGGCGGCAATGCGGTGCGCTCGCAGTCAACCGCCAACGAGCTTCAGGAAATCCAGCTGGAGATGGAGCGCGGAGTCGACCTGCCGCGCGCCGCCGACCTCGCCGAGGAGGCGGCGCGAGTGATGCTCGGCCATCTCGACGAGTGGCGGCTGGTCAACCAGCAGATGGACCTGGGGATCGCCTGATCAGACGTTGCGGGTGGTGCCCAGGAGAGGACTCGAACCTCCACGCCCTTGCGAGCGCCAGCACCTGAAGCTGGTGCGTCTACCAATTCCGCCACCTGGGC
>CAYSHL010000028.1:0-22194 GCA_964430865.1 uncultured Sphingomonas sp. | reverse complement strand
TGACCAAGGACGAAATCCTGTCGCGCTATCTGTCGAGCATCTATTTCGGCGACGGAGTCTATGGGCTGCGGGCAGCGTCCAAGCATTATTTCGACCGCTCGCCGGAGCGCCTGACGCTCGCGCAATCGGCGATGCTGGCCGGCGTCGTGCAAGCGCCGTCGCGGCTCGCCCCGACCCGCAACCTCAAGCTCGCCCAGAAGCGCAGCCGGATGGTGCTCGATGCGATGGCCGACACGGGCGTCATCAGCGAAGCCCGTTCGCGCGCCGTGGTTCCGGCGCGGCCGGTGCGGCAAGGCTCGAAGGTCCCCACCGGGACCTATTTCGCCGACTGGGTCGCACCGGCGGCGCAAAAGGCGTTCGAGGCCGACTTCGGCGAGGTCAAGGTCCGAACGACCCTCGACGCCGACCTGCAGCGGATCGCGGTCCGGGCGATCAACAACGCGGCGATCGGCGATGCGCAGGCGGCGATCGTCGCGATGCGGCCGGACGGGCGGGTCGTGGCGATGCTCGGCGGCCGGAGCTACAAGTCGAGCCCGTTCAACCGCGCGACCCAGGCGCGGCGCCAGCCCGGGTCGGCGTTCAAGCTGTTCGTCTATCTCGCTGCGCTGCGTGCCGGCTGGACCCCCGAAAGCATCATCGAGGACCGGCCGATCACCATCGGCGGCTGGACCCCGGCGAACAGCGACGGAATCTATCGCGGGTCGATCACCTTGCGCGAGGCCTTTGCCCGATCGAGCAACGCGGCGACGGTCCGGCTGTCGGAGAGCGTCGGCCGCGCCAATGTGCTCCGAGCGGCGCGCGAGCTCGGCATTTCCACCCCGCTGCCCAACAGCCCGAGCGTCGCGCTGGGAACCGCGGGGGTCAGCCTGATGGAGCTGACGGCGGCCTATGCGGCGATCGCCGGCGGCCGCTACCCGGTCGAGCCGCGCGGCCTTGCGCTGGTCGAGGAGGACGACGGCCTTGCGAGCTTCTTCCGCCGCGGCGGCAGCCTCGACCGGCGGCGCGACTGGGCGCCGATGCTCGACCTGCTGTTTGAGGCGGCCAACAAGGGCACCGGCCGCCGGGCGGCACTGAGAGTACCGACGTTCGGCAAGACCGGCACGTCGCAAGGCAATCGCGACGCCTTGTTCGTCGGCTTTGCCGGCGACCTGGTGGTCGGCGTGTGGGTCGGCCGCGACGACAACAAGTCGCTCGGCAAGATGACCGGCGGGACCGCCCCGGCACGCATCTGGCGCAGCTTCATGGTCCCGGCGCTGGCGGTCGACGGCCGCCGGGGCCCGCCGCTGCCGCGCACGTTCCGGGTGCCGGCGCAGCAGCAGCCGCCGCCCCGCCGCGAAAAGAAGAGCCCGCTTCCCGACGACTGGAGCGAGCGCACCCGCGGCCTCCGCGAAATGCTACAGGCGATCGAAGAGATGATTGAGGACGGCGGCCGCTGAATTGCGGCCAACCTGGTTAACTGCTGGAAACCTTTCGGTTTAAGGCTTTCTCAACTCCTCCCGGGCTAATTCCACATGCAACCTACGCGAATGGCTGCGCAGGTGGGGGAACATCGCTTCCCGAGTTAGTGGAGCCTTAAGGAGACCAGAGATGGCCAAGTTTCTTAAACTGATTCGTAACGAGAAGGGCGCGACCGCCATTGAGTACGGCCTGATTGCCGCTCTCATCGCCGTTGCGGCGATTGGCGCGATGTCGAGCATCGGCACGGCGCTGAACACGACCTTCACCGAGGTTGCGAGCAACCTGTAATCGCCATTTGACGGTTACAAGAGTCGGGCGGCGGCGTCGAAAGATGCCGCCGCCCTTCTTTTATGCGCGCTTGGCAGCGCCCTTCAGCTTGGTCGGTCGATTCTCGCGGCCGCTGGTCCAGGCGGGCGGGTCGCTCGCCGGAAAGCTCTCCATCGATGCCTCGTCGATAATGTCGGACGGGTCCCGCGCCGCCGCCGAAATCCTCTTTGGCGCCTGAGTGCCCATCGGGCGCTCGTAGCATTGTTTCCTGTTGCGTGTCCTAGGCCCGCGCCCGCTCGCCGTCGTCGACCCGGAGCATCGCCAGCGCGGCCAGCGTCATGACGATCGCCGCGGCGAGCATCGTCCAGATCGGCTGGCCGGGGAAAAACGCCTTCATGATCGAGCCCATCACCGTCGCCACCAGCAATTGCGGGATGACGATGAAGACGTTGAACAGCCCCATGTAGATGCCGAGCTTGCGCTGCGGCAGGCTGCCGGCGAGGATCGCGTAGGGCATGGCGAGGATCGACGCCCAGGCGATGCCGACGCCGATTTCCGACAGGATCAGCCATTGCGGATCGCGGATGACGAAGAAGCTCGCATAAGCCGCCGCGCCGGCTAGCAGGCAGATCATGTGGGTGCGCGCCTTGCCGACCCGCTTCGCGAGCCACGGCAGCAGGGTCAGCGCAGCGACTGCAGCGACCCCGTTGTAGATCGCGAACAGCACTCCGACCCAATTGCCGGCCTCTTGATAACCCGCGCTCGCCGGGTCACCCGAGCCGTAGAAGTTCAGCGCGACCACCGGCGTGGTGTTGATCCACATGATGAACAGCGCCGACCAGCTGAAGAATTGCGCGACCGCTAGCCGCTTCATCACCGTCGGCATGCCCGAAAAATCGCCGACGATGTGGCTGAGCATGTTGGTCGTGCTGCCGCCGCGCGCGAGCAGGATGGCGACGATGCTGGCAAGCCCGTAGGCGATCAGCAGCCCGCCCAGGAGATAGACTTCCTTTTCGAGCCCGAGCTGGACGACCGACAGTACGACCAAAGCTCCGGCGGCGATCCACAGCAGGCTTCCGCCGACCCCGCGCGCCGCCAGCGCCCGGAGCGACTGCGCGCTGTCGGGATGGTCGACGCTTTCGCTGAAGCTCGCCATCTCGTCGGGCGAATATTCCTTGGTCGAGACGATCGTCCACAGCACCGCCGCGAACAGTGCGAGGCCGCCGAACCAGAAGCTGTAGCGGACCGTGTCCGGAATGCCGCCGCCCGCGACTTCGTTGGCAACGCCCATCGAATCGAGCAGCCAGGGGAAAATCGAGCCGACCACCGCGCCGGCGCCGATAAACGCGGTCTGCACCGCATAACCGGCGGTGTGCTGGTCCTTGCGCAGCATGTCGCCGACGAATGCCCGGAACGGCTCCATCGAAATGTTGAGGCTGGCGTCGAGAGTCCACAGCAGGATCGCCGCCATCAGCAGCACCGGGGCAAGCGGCATCAGCACCAGCGACAAAGCGGCGAGGATCGCTCCGGCGAGGAAATAGGGCCGCCGCCGTCCGAGCCGGCCGAGCCAGGTCTTGTCGGACAGATGACCGACGATCGGCTGCACCAGCAGGCCGGTCAGCGGCGCCGCGATCCACAAGGCCGGAAGATCGTCGAGACTCGACCCGAGCGACTGGAAAATGCGCGACATGTTCGCGTTCTGGAGAGCGAAGCCGATCTGGATTCCGAAGAAGCCGAACGAGATGTTCCACAGGCCGGCGAACGACTGCCGCGGCTTTTCCCCTGTTATGCCGCTAGGCTGCGCACTGGTCGCCACCGCTCTCTCCCCTGCTTTGACGCGCGGCGAAGCTGGCAGAACTGCCGGTTGCCGACAAGCCGCGATGAGCGCCGCTAGCTGGTCCGGGTCGACTCCCGCACCGTCAAATGGACGGGCAGAATGCGGCTTGTCGCGGAGCCCAGCTCGATGGCTTCGATCAGCGCCTCGACCAAGGCTTCGCCGGCGCCGCGCGCGTCCTGGGTGACCGTGCTCAGCGGCGGGCTCGACAGGCTGGCGGCGGCGATGTCGTCGAAGCCGACGACCGCCACTTCCTGCGGGATCGCCCGGCCGAGTTTTTGCAACGCGTGCATCGCGCCGATCGCGGTGACGTCGCTGGCCGCGAAGATGGCATCGAACTCGACCCCGCGGCCAATCAGCTCGGCGACTGCCGCGCGCCCCGATTCCTCGCTCGGCTCGGCATCCGCGCGAAGGCGCTCGTCGGGCTCCATTCCCGATGCCCGGAGCGCCCGGCAATGGCCGCGCCAGCGATCGAGGAATTCCGGGTAGCCGGGCTCTGCGCTGCCGATGAAGGCGATCTTTCGTCGGCCCTCCTGAAGCAGGTGCTCGGTGGCCTCGAAGCCGCCCTGCTCATTGTCCGAGCTGACCGTTGCGCCGATCTGGATTTCGCCGGCCGAGCCCCAGCGAACGAAATGCGTGCCGCGCTCGACGAGGCGCTGGAGCAGCGGCTGATGTTGCAGGTAGTCGCCGTAGCCGAGCAGGATGATTCCGTCCGCCTTGCGGCTGTCCTCGTAATCGACGTGCCAGTCCGACGACAGCTGCTGGAACGAGATCAGCAGATCGTAGCCGAGCAGCGCGCACTTGCGCACCATCGGCCCGAGCATCGACAGATAGAAGGGGTTGATCAGCGGGCCGTCGACCGAATGCTCTTCGAAGAACAATAGCGCCAGCGTCCGCGACTGCTGGCGGCGCAATCCCGATGCATTCTTGTCGACCTTGTAATTGAGCTGTTCGGCAGCCGCGAGGACCCGCGCCCGGGTCAGCTCGCTGACCGACGGATTGCCGCTCAAGGCGCGGGAAACCGTCGGCTGCGACACGCCGGCGAGCGCCGCAATGTCGAACGACGTGGGACGCCTCTGAGTCATCGAATGCAGAGCCTAAGCGCGGTGAATACGTATGTATAGTTCCGCTTCCCGGAAGTGCTGATATTCCTTGCCGCATGGAGCGGGCCCGCGGGCTTGTTGGGGACGCCTGGCTGCCGAGCCGGGTAAAAGGGGGATTTCAGATATGACGCACTTTACTTCGCGCACGCGACTTGCCGCGGCGGCGAGCCCGATCGCCATCGCTTTGGCGATGCTGGCCAGTCCCGCGGTGGCGCAGGATGACGCGGTCGCGAACCCCGTTGCCGGCACCGAGGAGGGCGAGACCGCGACCGGCGATACGCCGGCGCCGGGGCCCGCGGCGGACGACACCGGATCGATCGTCGTCACCGGTTACCGCGCTGCATTGCGCAACGCGACCAACACCAAGAAGCGTCAGGACCAGATCGTCGAAGCGGTCAATTCCGAGGATATCGGCAAGCTGCCCGACAATGGCATCGGCGAATCGATCGCCCGGCTGCCGGGCATTTCCGCGCAGCGCTCGCAGGGCCGAGCCAACATCATCTCGATCCGCGGCTTCGGTCCGGATTTCTCGATCACCACATTGAACGGGCGCGAGCAGACCACCACCAATGACTCTCGTGCGGTCGAGTTCGACCAGTTCCCGTCCGAAATCCTCAACCAGGTTGTCGTCTACAAGACCCCGGCGGCCAATCTCACGAGCCAGGGGCTGGTCGGCACGATCGACCTGCGCACTATCCGCCCGCTCGATGCGGGCCGGCGAGTGATCGCGATCGGCGCTCGCGGCGTCTACACCGACATGAAGCTGCAGCCGGACTCGAACCGGTACGGCTATCGGGCATACGCGACGTTCGTCGACCAGTTCAACGATGACACGCTGGGCGTCGCGCTGTCGGCTTCCTACACCAACGAACCGTACCACACGCGCGACTGGAACGCGTGGGGCTACAACAATTTCGACGCCAACAATGTCGTCATGAGCGGGACCAAGATGTGGGTCGAGTCGAGCGACCTCAAGCGCCTCGGGCTCAACGGCACCGTCCAGGCGCGCGTCAGCGACACGGTGTCGATGACGTGGGATGCCTTCTATTCGAACTTCAAGGACCATGTGAACCAGCGCGGCTTCGAGTTCCCGGGCTTCGGGCAATTCCCGTTCAGCAACGCGACGACCGAGGACGGCCTCGTCACCGGCGGCACGTTCAGCAACGTTTTCGCAATCGTCGAAAATTACGCGAGCGACCGCGACGCCGACCTTTACTCGACCGGCTGGAACACCGCTTATGACGGCGACAACGGCTGGAAGGGCTTTCTCGACCTGTCGTGGTCACGCACCGACCGCAAGGACGACTTCCTCCAGACCACCGCCGGCACCGGCCGTGGCCGAAGCGGCGCATCGGACACCATTAGCTTCGACTGGACCGACGAAGGACCCGAATTCACCACGGGACTCGACTATTCCGATCCCAACCTGATGCTTCTGACCGACGTCCAGGGGTGGGGCTGGTTCAACGGACCGATCAACCAGGCGGGCTACGACAACCTCCGCAAAACCCGCGACGATCTCAAGCAGGCGCATGTCGAAATCGAGCGTGAGCTCGGCAGCTTCCTGAGCTCGGTGAAGCTCGGCGTGAACTATACCGACCGCAGCAAGAAGCTGAACGCCATCGAGGCCTATCTCGTCCCGGCCGGCGGAGTCGACGCCATCGCCGTCCCCAGCGACCTCCTCCTCGACCCGGTCGATCTCGACCGCGGCATCGGCCCGATCCTGACCTACGACCCGCGTGAACTCGTCGATGCCGGCGTTCTCGAGCGCGTCGAAGCGCCGTGGGGCGACCAAAAGGCCTATAAGGTCGTCGAGAAGCTTTGGACGCCTTACATCATGGGCGTCATCAACACGAACCTGGGTGCCACCGATGTGACCGGCAACATCGGCGTCCAGCTGGTGCACACGAACCAGAGCTCGACCGGTCTCGTCGGCGCAAGCGGCGTCTCCGGGCTCATCAAGAACACCAAGGGCCGCAAATATTGGGAGATATTGCCAAGCCTCAACCTGTCGTTCCGGCTGCCCAGCGACGTCGTCATTCGCCTCGCCGCGTCGAAGCAGCATATCCGGCCGCGGATGCCCGACATGGCCAATAACTTCAATTATTTCACCGACCTGTCGCTCGGCGGCATCATCAGGGGCGACGGCGGCAACCCGATGCTCAAGCCTTATGCGGCGACGGGCGTCGACGTGAACTTCGAGAAGTATTTCGGATCGAAAGGCTATGTCGCGCTGCAGACCTTCTACAAGCATATGGACCGCTACATCGCGAGCGGCTTCACCGAGTTCGATTACAGCGGCTACCCGCCGCCAACCAATCTGCCGCCGGTCAGCGACCAGGGCATTCTGTATGGCCAGGTGAACACCAAGGGCGGCTACATCTACGGCGCCGAACTCGCGGCAACGCTGCCGTTCGACATCTTCTCGCCGGCGATGGCGGGCTTCGGCCTGACCGGCGGTGCCGGTTATACCAAGACCAAGGTCAAGGACTTCAACGGCGAATACACCCAGATTCCGGGCTATTCGAAATATGTCGCCAATTTGACGGCCTTCTACGAGAACCACGGCTTCAACGTCCGCGGCAGCATGCGCTACCGTTCGAAGTACAACGGCGACTTCGCGCTCTACAGCGGCGGCCTCGAACGTCAGACCGTCCTGCCCGAAACCATCTACGATGCGCAGGTCGGTTACGATTTCCCGGTCAATTCGATGATGCACGGGCTGTCGGTATATCTGCAGGGCCAGAACCTGACCGACGAGCGTTCGGCGACGCTTCCCAACGATGCGCCGAACAACATATCGTTCCTCAAGTACCAGACCTATGGCCGGCGCTTCCTTGCCGGCTTCACCTACAAGTTCGGAACGGCCGCACCGGCGGTCGCCGCGGCACCTTATGTCGCGCCGCCTCCGCCCGCCGCGCCTCCGGCGACTCAGACCTGCCCGGACGGAGCGGTGATCCTGGCGACCGACGCTTGCCCGATGGCGCCGCCGCCGCCGCCGCCACCACCGCCCGAACCCGAGCGCGGCTAGTGATTTGAAAGCCCGGCGGCATCGTCGCGCCGCCGGGCTCACAAATTGTTCGATGAGTCAGCCTTCGCCTCTCAACGTCGTCATCGCCGGTGGCGGCACCGCCGGCTGGATGGCGGCGGCCGCTTTGTCTCGCTTCCTCGGGTCCGGCGCGCGCATCACCCTGGTTGAATCGGAAACCATCGGGACCGTCGGCGTCGGTGAAGCGACCATCCCGCAAATTCACCTGTTCGTCGGCGGGCTCGGCCTTCACGAGGCCGATATCGTCCGTGAAACCAAGGCGACCTACAAGCTCGGCATCGAATTCGAAGGCTGGCTCGAGCCGGGCCATCGCTACATGCACGCGTTCGGCATCGTCGGCCGGGCCGTCGGCGTCATCCCGTTCCGCCAGCTGTGGCACAGCGCCCGGTCGCGCGGAGTCGCCGAAGAATTCGGGCATTATTACTTCAACGAAGTCGCCGCCCGAATGGGGCGCATGGCGATCCCCGACGGCCCGAAGAACAGCGCGCTGGGGCTGGTCCACGCCTATCACTTCGACGCGTCCTTGTTTGCCGCTTATTTGCGCCGCTACGCCGAAGAGCGCGGAGTCACCCGGCTCGAAGGCCGGATCGAGGATGCCGAGCGGGACCCGGAGACTGGCGACATTGCGGCCCTCCAGCTCGACGGCGGGCGCCGCATCGCGGGCGATTTCTTCGTCGACTGCACGGGGTTCCGCTCGCTGCTGCTCGGGCAGACGCTCGGCGTCGGCTTCACCGACTGGTCGAACTTCCTGCCTTGTGACCGCGCTTTCGCCGTCCCGTCGGCGAATAACGGCGCGTTCCGGCCTTACACGCAGTCGATTGCCCGGACCGCCGGCTGGCAGTGGCGAATCCCGCTCCAGCACCGCACCGGCAACGGCCATGTTTATTGCAGCGCCCTGATGTCGGACGATGAAGCCGCCGCGACCCTGCTTGCGAATTTGGAAGGCGAAGCGCTCGATCAGCCACGGCCGCTGCGGTTCACCGCCGGTCAGCGCGAGCAGATCTGGTCGCACAATTGCGTCGCGCTGGGCCTCGCCGCCGGCTTCATGGAGCCGCTGGAATCGACCAGCATCCATTTGATTCAATCGTCGATCGCGCGCCTGCTGACGTTTATTCCGCAGCGCTCGGCCGGTCCTGCCGCCCGTGACAAGTTCAACCGGCTGACGACGACAGAATGGCAGCACATCCGGGACTTCCTGATCCTTCACTACAAGGCCAACCGGCGGGTTGGGGAGCCGATGTGGGACCAGTGCCGGGCAATGCCGATTCCCGACACGCTGGCCGAAAAAATCGCTCTGTTCGAGGAAGCCGCGATCATCGTGCGCGAGGACAATGAGCTGTTTACCGAGGAAGGATGGGGGCAGGTAATGATCGGACAGGGACTCGAGCCATGCTCTTTTTCGCCGCTTGCGGCGGCGATTCCGACGGACGAGCTGAAGGAATATCTCGCTCGCTTGGCCGGCACCTACCGCCAGGCGGCGGCCGCCTTGCCGACCCACGCCCAGTTCGTCGATTCGATGCTCGCCAGGCGCCCGGCGGCGCAGGCGGTGAACGCATGACCTGGACCGCCGCAGCTCTGGGAGCGCTCGTCGCCGCTACTCTCGCCGCCTCGGCTCCGGCGGCTGCCCAGCCCGACTACCGGACGCGGCTGCCGCAGGACGAGGTGATCTACTTCCTGCTGCCCGACCGGTTCGAGAACGGCGACACCGGCAACGATCTCGGCGGGTTTTCGGGCGGTCGGCTGCAAACCGGGTTCGATCCGGCGCACAAGGGCTTCTTCCACGGCGGCGACCTCAAGGGCCTGACCCGCCGGCTCGATTATATCCAGCGTTTGGGAGCGACGGCGATCTGGCTGTCGCCGATCTTCAAGAACAAGCCGGTGCAGGGGCCGCCGGGCGGCGAGAGCGCCGGCTACCACGGCTATTGGGTGACCGACTTTACCCAGGTCGATCCGCATCTCGGCACCAATGCGGACTTCAAGGCCTTCGTCGACGCCGCGCACGCGCGCGGGATGAAGGTCTACATGGACATCATCACCAACCACACCGCCGACGTGCTGTTCTTCGCCGAGTGCGAAGGCACCGGCCGCTGCCCGTACCGGAGCATCGCCGATTACCCGTACCAGCGGCGCGGCGGGATCCGCGGACCGCGCATCAACGGCGGGTTCGCCGGCCACGACGTCGGCACGGCGGAAAATTTCGCCCGGCTGACCGACCCCAATTTCGCCTACACGGTGAAAGTCTCGCCGGCGGAAAAGGCCATCAAGGTCCCGGCCTGGCTCAACGACCCGATCTATTACCACAACCGCGGCGACACGACGTTCCGCGGCGAATCGAGCCGGATGGGCGACTTCGTCGGGCTCGACGATCTGCTGACCGAGAATCCGCGCGTGATCGCCGGAATGGTCGACATCTTCGGCAGCTGGATCGACCGCTTCGGAGTCGACGGCTTCCGCATCGACACCGCCAAGCACGTCAACCCGGAGTTCTGGCAGGCGTTCGTGCCGGCCATCCAGGCGCGGGCACGGGCGCGCGGCATTCCGAACTTCCACATTTTCGGCGAGGTCGCCGACGACGACTTCCAGCCGGGCAAGCTCGCCCAGCACAGCCGCCGCGACAAGCTCCCGGCGGTGCTCGATTTCGCCTTCAAGCAGGGCGCGTTGCGCTCGATCGCCGGGACTTCGGCGACCGAGATCTGGCGCGACTTCTTCAGCCAGGACGTGCTCTACGAAGGCGGCGAGGCGGCGGCCGTCCAGCTGCCGACGTTCCTCGGCAATCACGACCAGGGCCGCTTCGCTTTCTACGTCCGCAAGGCGTTCCCGCAGGCCAGCGATGCCGAGGCGCTCCAGCGAGTCATGCTCGCCCACGTGCTGATGCTGACCGCGCGCGGAGTCCCGACGATCTATTACGGCGACGAGCAGGGCTTCGCCGGCGACGGCGGCGACCAGGACGCGCGCGAGGACATGTTCGCGTCGCGCACCGCGGTCTACAACGACAATGATTTGCTCGGCACCCGGGCGACGACCGCGCAGAGCAATTTCGATCGCGGCCATCCGCTGTACCGGCTGATCCGCCAGCTGGCGGCGATCCGAATCCGCGAGCCGGCGCTGCGCCGCGGAGCGACGATGCTGCGCTCGGCCGGCGACGAGCCCGGATTGCTCGCTTTCTCGCGAATCCTTGATGGGCGCGAAGTCCTCGTGGCGATCAACACCTCGACCAGGCCGGTCGCCCAGAATGTCGTCGTGGACGTCGATTCCGGCCGCTTCACCGCTCTCGCCGGCCGCTGCCCGGCGCGGGCGTCGGCTCCGGGAAGCGTGCGGCTCAGCCTGCCGCCGCTCGGCTATGCGATCTGCAATGCTCGCTGAATTGAACGGCCAAACCTCCGCCAAGCTCGCGCCCTGGTGGCGCGGGGCGGCGATCTACCAGATCTACCCGCGCAGCTTCGCCGACAGCAACGGCGACGGGATCGGCGACCTGCCCGGAGTCACCGCGCACCTCGACCATGTCGCGAGCCTTGGAGTCGACGCGATCTGGCTGTCGCCTTTCTTCACCTCGCCAATGCGCGACTTTGGCTACGACGTCGCCGATTATTGCGGCGTCGACCCGGTGTTCGGAACGCTCGCCGATTTCGACCAGCTGGTCGAACGGGTGCATTCGCTCGGCCTCCGGCTGATCATCGACCAGGTCTATTCGCACAGTTCCGACCAGCACCCGTGGTTCCAGGAAAGCCGCTCGAGCCGCGATGGGCCGCGCTCGGACTGGTATGTCTGGGCCGACGCCAAGGCCGACGGCTCGCCGCCCAACAATTGGCAGTCGGTGTTCGGCGGCGCGGCGTGGACCTGGGATGCCCGGCGTGGTCAATATTATCTGCACAATTTTCTGAGCGAGCAGCCCGACCTCAACGTTCATAATCCGGCGGTCCAGGACGCGCTTCTGGACGCCGCCCGGTTCTGGCTCGAGCGCGGCGTCGACGGTTTCCGGATCGACGCGATCAACTTCGCGATGCACGACCCGCGGCTGCGCGATAACCCGCCGGCGCCGCCGGGCGGCAAGCGGACCCGGCCGTTCGACTTCCAGCAGCATGTCCACAACCAGTCGCATCCCGACATCGTCCGCTTCCTCGAGCGGCTGCGCGGCGTCATCGACGGCTATGGCGACCGCTTCACGCTGGCCGAGGTCGGGGGCGAAGGCTCGCTGGGCGAAATGCACATGTTTACCGAAGGCGAAGCGCGGCTGCACAGCGCCTACGGCTTCGATTTCCTTTACGCCGAGAAGCTGACCCCGGAGCTCGTCGCGCGGGTGGCGGATGATTGGCCCGATCGGCCCGGAGTCGGCTGGCCGACCTGGGCGTTCGAGAACCACGACGCGCCGCGGGCCCTGTCGCGCTGGGCTGCTCCCGAGCATCTTGACCGCTTCGCGCGGACCAAGATGCTGCTGCTGAGCGCGATGCGCGGCTCGATCATCCTGTTCCAGGGCGAGGAGCTCGGCCTGCCCCAGGTCGACGTGCCGTTCGACCAGCTGCAGGACCCCGAAGCGATCGCCAACTGGCCGCAGACGCTCAACCGCGACGGAGTTCGAACGCCGATGCCGTGGCGGAGCGACGCTCCGAACCTCGGCTTTTCGACTGGCCAACCGTGGCTGCCCGCCGGCGAGGACCACCGGCCGCTCGCCGTCGACCGCCAGGCCGGCGACCCGGACTCGGTGCTGGCATTCGCGCGGCGGTGCCTGAAGCTGCGGTCGGACTCACCCGCGCTGCGGCTCGGATCGATGAAGATTGTCGAGGCGGGCGAGCAATTGCTGCGTTTCGAGCGCTCGCACGATGGACAGCGGCTGCTGTGCAGCTTTAACCTGTCGGAGCGGCCGGCTCCGTTCCGGGGTTCGGGCTCCAATCTGATCGCGACGGGCGACTGTTCGTCCGAAGCGCTCGGGGCGTTTTCCGCGATGATCGAGGACCTGGGCCGATGATTGTTCGAACGTTTCTGCTGATGCTCGCGCTGGTGTTCGCGGCGCCCGCCATGGCGCAGGAAAAGGTCGCGAGCGTCAGCTCGCCCGGCAATGTCCTGACCGTCGACCTGACCATCAACGGCGAGGGTCGCGTGGGCTACGCGGTGAGCCGGCTCGGCAAGCCGGTGATCGGCGAAAGCCATGTCGGTTTCCTGCTTGCCGATGGTCCGCAACTGCTGCGCAATTTCGTGCTCACCGGGCAGACCCGCCGAAGCTTCGACCAGAGCTGGGAGCAGCCGTGGGGCGAATGGCGGACCGTTCGCGATAAGTACAACGAGCTCGCCGTCGGGTTTGAGGAAAAGGACAAGCTCAAGCGGCGCTTTACGCTGGTGTTCCGGGTCTACGACAACGGCATCGGCTTTCGCTACGAGCTGCCGCAGCAGCCCAACCTCAACCAGGTCAACATCACCGAGGAGCTGACCCAGTTCCGGATCGCCGAGCCCGGCGAGGCGTGGTGGTCGCCGGCGTTCGAATCCAACCGCGAGGAATATGTCTACAACCGGACGCCGATCACCGGCATCGCCACGGCGCAGACGCCGCTGACCATGCGCACCGCGGACGGTACCCACATCGCGATCCACGAGGCGGCGCTGGTCGATTATTCGGGAATGAACGTGCGTCAGGTCGAGAACGGGCTGCTCGAAGCCGTTCTGACCTATTCGGCGACGGGGCCGAAGGTCACTCGGGCGGCGCCGTTTCCGACGCCGTGGCGGGTGATCCTGATCACGCCCGACGCGCCGAGCCTGTACGCGGCCAATTCGCTGATCCTGAACCTGAACGCGCCCAACGCGCTCGGCGACGTCAGCTGGGTCAAGCCGATGAAATATGTCGGCATCTGGTGGGGCATGCATCTCGACACGCACACCTGGCACGCTGGTCCCAAGCACGGCGCGACCACGGCGAACACGATGCGGATGATCGACTTCGCCGCCAAGCACGGCTTCAAGGGAGTGCTGGTCGAAGGCTGGAACAAGGGCTGGGAAGACTGGTTCGCGACCGGCGACGACTTCAGCTTCACCGAGCCCTATCCCGACTTCGACATCGAGCGGCTCGCCGCCTACGGCCGGCGCAAGGGCGTCGTCCTGATCGGCCACCACGAGACTTCGGCCAACGTCGCCCATTACGAGAAGCAGATGGAAGCCGGGTTCGACCTCTACCGGCGGCTCGGAATTCCGGCGGTGAAGACCGGCTATGTGTCCGACGCCGGGGGAGTCCAGATGATCGGCCCCGACGGCCGCAAGATCTTCGACTGGCACGAAGGCCAGCGGATGGCGCGGCACCATCTCAAGGTCGTCCGCGAGGCCGCCAAGCGGCAGATCGCGATCAACCCGCACGAGCCGATCAAGGACACGGGCCTGCGGCGCACCTACCCCAATTGGGTCAGCCGCGAGGGCCAGCGCGGTATGGAATATAACGCCTGGGGCGAGCCCAAGAACCCGCCCGAGCATGAGGTCAATCTGGTCTTCACGCGGATGCTGTCGGGGCCGATGGACTACACGCCCGGAATCCTCAGCCTGATCGGCAAGAACAATACGGCAATCCCGTCGACGCTCGCCCGGCAGCTGGGGCTCTATGTCGTGCTCTATTCGCCGATCCAGATGGCCGCCGACCTGCCCGAGAATTACGAGCGCAACTTGAGGCCCTTCCAGTTCATCAAGGATGTCGTCGTCGATTGGGACGACACCAGGATGCTGGCCGGCGAAGTCGGCGATTTCGCGGTGATCGCGCGCAAGGACCGCAACTCCGACAATTGGTTCCTGGGTGCGATCGCCGACGAGGCTGAGCGCTCGTTCGACGTCGCCTTGGGATTCCTCGCGCCGGGCCGCCGCTATCGCGCCGAAATCTACCGCGACGGCGACCGCGCCGACTATCGCACCAACCCGCGCGACATCGTCATCGAGCAGCGCACCGTGACCAGCGGCGACCGGCTCGCGGTGCGAATTGCTCCCGGCGGCGGAACGGCGGTGCGGTTCGTGGCCCTGAAGCGGTGAACGAAGGCCAGCGGCCGGCCTCGATCCTGATCCTGGGCGGCGGCACCGCCGGGTGGATGGCCGCCAATTTGTTCCAGCACTGCTGGGGGAAGCTGGGGACGCGCGTCGCGCTGATCGAATCGAGCGAGATCGGCATCATCGGGGTGGGCGAGGGGTCGACTCCGCACCTCAAGGCGTTTTTCGACAGGCTCGGCATTGCCGAGCAGGAGTGGATGCCGCGCTGCAACGCGACCTACAAAGCCGGGATCGGCTTCATCGGCTGGTCGGACCGGCCCGGCTTCGAACGCTATTTCCACCCGTTCCCGAGCACCGCCGACGCTCTCACCGCGAACAAATTCTTCTTCAACACGCAGGCGCGCCGGACCGGCCGCGACGTGTGGGCGCACCCCGACCGCTTTTTCCTCAACAGCGCGATTGCCAACGAGCGCCGGGCGCCGCTCGCCCCGCCCGGCGCCGCGATCCAGGCGAGCTACGGCTATCATTTCGACGCGGTGCTGCTCGGCCGCTATTTGAAGGAAGTCGCGACCGGACGCGGGGTCGAGCATGTCGATGCGAAAATCGCGTCGGTCGAGCTGGATGAGGCCGGCGACGTCGCGGCGCTCGAGGCCGACGACGGCCGCCGCTTCGAGGCCGATTTCTTCGTCGATGCGAGCGGGTTCCGGGCGCTGATCATCGAGCAGTCGCTCGGCGAGCCGCGGCGGTCGTTCGCCGGCAATCTGTTCAACGACCGGGCGGTGGTCGCTCCGACCCCGCTGCCGACGGAAGGTCCCGGCTGCTGCACGCTGGCGACCGCCAAGCCGGCCGGCTGGATCTGGCACATCCCGCTGACCAACCGGATCGGCAATGGCTACGTCTATTCGTCGCGCTACATCGACCGCGACGCGGCGGCCGCCGAGCTTCGCTCCCATCTCGGCCTCGCCGACGACTCCGAGGTCCGCCATCTCGAGATGCGCGTCGGCCGGGCCGATCGAAGCTGGGTCCGCAACTGCCTGGCGATCGGGCTCGCCCAGGGTTTCATCGAGCCGCTCGAGGCAACGGCGCTGCACATCGTCATCACGACGGTCGAGGAGTTCATCGCCGAGGTCGATTCGGGCGGCATGGACGAGGCGGCCCGCGACCGCTTCAACGGCTCCGTCGCGCGCCGCTACGAGGGCATCCGCGACTATATCGTCTGCCATTACCGGACCGCGCTTCGCCGCGACAGCGACTATTGGCGCGACGCCGCCGCGCTGACCGATCTGTCCGACAGCCTGAAGGGCGTCATCACCGCCTGGTTTCGCGGCGCCGAGCTCGACCGCGAAGTCGCCGCGCAGGACATCGACGCTTATTACAGCGCCGTGTCCTGGCATTGCCTGCTCGCCGGCTACGGCAATTTCCCGGACCCATCGAAGCTGAGACCGCCCGGGCCCGATGCCTCCCTGGTCGACATGGACGCAATCGATCGCTTGATCGGCGAGAGCGCCAAGGCCTTTCCACCGCACGCCGAGGCGCTCGGAATGCTCGAGGACGCGGCGTGATCCTCCGGATCGTCGCCTTCCTGGCGCTGTTGCTTGCGGCGGTCCCGGCCTTGGCGGGCATCTCCTCCGGCAAGCTCGACGACCTTGGCGTCGTGCAGTCGCGCTACACCGATGCGCGCAAGGTCACTGTCTGGCTGCCGGACAACTACCGTCCCGGCGGGCCGCGGCATTCGGTGCTCTACATGCACGACGGCCAGAACCTGTTCGATCCGGAGACCGGCTACGGCGGCATGGAGTGGAAGGTGGACGAGGTGCTCGGACGTCTGATTGCCGAGAACAAGGTCCGGCCGACGATCGTCGTGGCGATCTGGAATACGCCCAAGCGGCTGCAGGAATATGTGCCGTCGAAAGCGTTCAGCCATCTTCCGCCGGCCTACATGGAGCAGGTGCGCGGCCTGTACGGCGGCGATCCTTTGTCCGACGGCTATCTGAAGTTCATCGTCCGCGAGCTCAAGCCGCGCATCGACCGAACCTACAAGGTTCGCACCGGCCGCGACGACACGGTCATCATGGGCTCGTCGATGGGCTCGCTGATCTCGCTCTACGCGATCAGCGAATATCCGCATGTGTTCGGCGGCGCGGGGATGGTCTCGACCCATTGGCCTCAAATGAAGCCCGCAACGGGCGAGACGCTGAGCAACGCCGAATATGAGGCGGCCTCGTCCGCCTTCGGGCGGTACCTGGCCTCGGCGCTGCCGTCGCCGCGCACGCATCGCCTGTATTTCGACCATGGCAGCGAGATGCAGGACGCGGTCTACGCGCGCTACCAGCGGCGCATCGACCGGATTGTCGCCCGCCGCGGCTACCGGCCGGGGATCAACTGGATCAGCCGCAATTTCCCCGGCCAGCCGCACAATGAGATCAGCTGGGCGTCGCGGGTCGAAATCCCGCTGCGTTTCCTGCTGCCGCCGCGTAAGGGGGCGCATGGCCGATAAGGTTTCCGCACTGCTGCTGTTCGGGGCGACCGGCGATCTGGCCCGGCGGATGCTGCTGCCGTCGCTGTACGGGCTCGACGCCGACGGGCTGCTGCCCGACGAGCTCACGATCATCGGCACCGCCCGAAGCGAGCTCGACGACGACAGCTATCGGGCCAAGGCGAAACAGGCGCTCGACGAGCATCTCACCCCGGGGTTCTACAATGCGGAGGTCGGGGAGCGCTTCCTCAAGCGGCTGCGCTATGTGGCGCTCGATATCGCCGACGAATCCGGCTTCTCGCGGCTGGCCGAGGCCGTCGGCGACCCGTCGGGCGGGGTGGCGATCTTCCTGTCGACGGCGCCGTCCTTGTTCACGCCGACCATCGAGGGGCTGAGAGCCGCCGGGCTCGCCTGCCCAACGGTTCGGATGGCGCTTGAAAAACCGCTCGGGTCCGACCTGCAATCGAGCCGCGAGATCAACGATGCGGTCGCCGCCGCCTTTCCCGAGGAGCGGACGTTTCGCATCGACCATTATCTCGGCAAGGAGACGGTCCAGAATCTGCTCGCTTTGCGCTTCGCCAATTCGCTGTTCGAGCCGCTGTGGAACAGCACCCATATCGACCATGTCCAGATCAGCGTCGCCGAAACCGTCGGGATCGAGGGCCGCGGCGATTTCTACGACGGCGCCGGGGCGCTGCGCGACATGGTCCAGAACCATATGCTGCAGCTGGTGGCGCTGGTGGCGATGGAACCGCCGACCAGTTTCGACGCGACCGCGGTCCGCGACGAAAAGGTCAAGGTGCTGCGATCGCTGCGGCGGCCGACCAGCGACGGAATCGCCGAGCACATCGTCACCGGCCAATACGCCAAGGGCGCGATCGATGGCGAGACGGTCCCCGGCTATATCGAGGAGCTGGGCCGCGACAGCACCACCGAGACGTTCGTCGCCTTGAAAGCCTATGTCGACAATTGGCGCTGGAAGGGCGTCCCCTTCTATCTGCGCACCGGCAAGCGGCTGCCCGAGCGGCAGACCGAGATCTACATCCAGTTCAACGGCGTCCCGCATTCGATCTTCGCCGCCCGCGGGGCGAGCACATTGCCCAACAAGCTGGTCATCGGCCTGCAGCCCGAGGAGACGATCCGGCTGCTGATGATGGCCAAGACGCCCGGGCTCGACCGCCAGGGAATCCGGTTGCGCGAGGTGCCGCTCGACCTCGGCCTCGCCGACGCGTTCGCCGACCGGCGGCGGCGGATCGCCTACGAGCGGCTGTTGCTCGACCTGATCGAGGGCGATCCGACTTTGTTCGTTCGCCGCGACGAGGTCGAGGCGCAGTGGGCGTGGATCGACGCCATCCGCGCCAGCTGGACGGAGGCGGGGCTGGCGCCGCGGCCCTATCCGGCCGGCACGTGGGGACCTTCGGCCGCGATCGCGCTGACCGAGCGCGACGGGGTCAGCTGGCACGAGTAGAGTAGCGGCGCAGCGCCGCAGGAGTCGAAGACATGACGCTCAATGCAACCGTGGCCCGGGTCACCGACCGGATCATCGAGCGGTCGAAGCCCAAGCGCCGCCGCTATCTCGAGCTGATGGCTGAGCAACAGGAGCGCGGCATCAGCCGGCCGCGCATGTCGTGCGGCAATTTCGCTCACGGCTTCGCGGCCGCCGGCGACGACAAGGACCCGATCCGCAACCTGGCCGGTCCGAATATCGGGATCGTCACCGCCTACAACGACATGCTGTCGGCGCATCAGCCGTACGGGCGCTATCCCGAACAGATCAAGATTTTCGCCCGCGAGGCCGGTGCGACCGCGCAGGTCGCGGGCGGAGTCCCGGCGATGTGCGACGGAGTCACCCAGGGCCAGCCGGGCATGGACCTGTCGCTGTTCAGTCGCGACGTGATCGCGATGAGCACCGCGGTCGCGCTCAGCCACGGGATGTTCGACGCCGCGGCGCTGCTCGGCATCTGCGACAAGATCGTGCCCGGATTGCTGATCGGAGCGCTTCGCTTCGGGCATCTGCCGGCGCTGCTGATCCCCGGCGGGCCGATGCCGTCGGGCCTGCCCAACAAGGAAAAGCAGCGCGTCCGCCAGCTGTTCGCCGAGGGCAAGGTCGGCCGCGACGAGCTGCTCGAGGCCGAGGCGAAATCGTACCACAGCCCCGGCACCTGCACCTTCTACGGCACCGCCAATTCCAACCAGATGATGATGGAGCTGATGGGGCTGCACATCCCCAACGCGGCGTTCATCAATCCGAACACGCCGCTTCGGCAGGCGCTGACCCGCGCCGCCGTCCACCGGCTTGCCGAGCTCGCGCGGGAGGGTGCTCGGCCGCTTGGCGAAGTCGTCGACGAGAAAGCGATCGTCAACGCCATCGTCGGGCTGATCGCCACCGGCGGCTCGACCAACCACGCGATCCATCTGCCGGCGATCGCGCGGGCGGCGGGAATCACCGTCGACTGGGAGGATTTCGCGAGCCTGTCCTCGACCGTGCCGCTGATCGCCCGCGTCTATCCCAACGGCGCGCGCGACGTGAACGACTTCCACGCCGCCGGCGGGATGGCGTTCGTCGCCGCGACGCTGCTTTCCGAAGGGCTGATCCATGGCGACATCCTGGCCGCCGGCGCCGACGATTTCAGCGACTACACCGCCAACCCGGTGATCGACGGCAACGCGCTGGTTTGGAAGCCCGCCGGCGACAGCCTCGACCTCGACATGCTGCGCCCGGCGACCGACCCGTTCCTGCCCGACGGCGGCATGAAGCTGGTCGCGGGCAACCTCGGCCGGGCGATCTTCAAGACCAGCTCGGTCGAGCCCGAGCGGTGGACGATCGAAGCGCCGGCGCGCTGCTTCTCCGACCAGAACGAAGTGCTCGAGGCGTTCAAGGCCGGCGAGCTCGATCGCGATGTCGCGGTGGTGGTGCGCTTCCAGGGGCCGCGCTCCAACGGCATGCCCGAGCTTCACAAGCTGACACCGGCGCTGGGCGTCGTCCAGGACCGCGGCCACCGCGTCGCGCTGATCACCGACGGGCGAATGTCGGGCGCCAGCGGCAAGGTCCCCGCTGCGATCCACGTCTCGCCCGAGGCGTTGCCCGACGGGCCGCTGGCCAGGGTGAGGGACGGCGACATGATCCGCCTGTGCGGGCACGACGGCCGGCTGGAGGCGGTTGGGGTGGACCTCGCTTCACGCGACCCGGCGCCCCGCCCGCCGCCGCCGCTCGGTACCGGCCGCGAGCTGTTCGCGCTGATGCGCCACTCTTGCGACGAAGCCGAGGCGGGGGGCTCGGCAATGCTCGCCGCAATGGATGTGGAGCTGGCATGAGCAGGACCATCGCCGTTGCCGACATCGGCGGCACCCATGCGCGGTTCGCGCTCGCCGAAATCGATGGCGGCCACGTCATTTCGCTCGGCGAGCCGGTGACTCTCAAGACCGCCGAGTATGCGAGCTTCCGCACCGCCTGGGAGGAGTTCGGCCGTCTGTCGGGCCGCGAGCTTCCCGACGCGCTCGGCATGGCGTTCGCCGGCCCGGTCGGCGGCGAGCTGCTCAAGCTGACCAACAACCCGTGGGTGATCCGGCCGGCGCTGATGGAGGAGAAGCTCGGGGTTACCGAGTACCGGATCGTCAACGATTTCGGAGCGATCGCTTTTGCCGTCGCCGAGTTGGGCGAGGGCGATTTCATCCATTTGTGCGGGCCGGACATGGCCTTGCCGCGCGAAGGCGTGACGACGATCCTCGGCCCGGGGACCGGTCTGGGGGTTGCGCAGCTATTGATCGACGGCGAGCACCGCCACGTCATCGAGACCGAGGGCGGCCACGTCGATTTCGCCCCGCTCGACAGCCTCGAGGACCAGATCCTCAAGCATTTGCGGCGCAGCTTCCGGCGGGTGTCGGTCGAGCGCGTCGTCAGCGGCTCGGGCCTGGTCAACATCTACACCGCGCTCGCCGCGATCGAAGGGCGCGCTGTGACCCCGCCGGAAGACAAGGCGCTGTGGAGCGCGGCGCTCGAGGGCAAGGAAGCGCTCGCCGCCGCTGCGCTCGACCGTTTTTGCCTGGCGCTGGGAGCAGTTGCCGGCGACCTCGCGCTGGCCCACGGCGCCAACGGCGTCGTCATCGCCGGCGGCCTCGGCTACCGGTTGCGCGATCATCTCCACAAATCGGGCTTCGACGACCGCTTCATCGCCAAGGGCCGTTTCGAACGGCGAATGGAAGCGATCCCGGTCAAGCTGGTCACTCATCCGCAGCCCGGCCTGTTCGGAGCCGCGGCGGCGTTCGCGCGGGCCTATCCATGACCATCGACGACATCATGCGCCGGGCGCCGGTGATTCCCGTGCTCGTGCTCGATGGATCGCTCGACCCGGCCGCGCTGGCCGAGACCTTGGTCGAGGCGGGCCTGCCGGTGATCGAGGTGACCTTGCGGACGCCCAACGCGCTCGATGCGATCCGCACGATGGCCAAGGTCCCCGGCGCGATCGTCGGCGCCGGGACGGTGCTCAACGCGGGCCAGCTGGCCGTTGCCGCCGAGGCGGGGGCTCGGTTCATCGTCTCGCCCGGGCTAACCGCGCCGCTGGCCGCCGAAGCCACCGCGACCGGAGTGCCGTTCCTGCCCGGGGTGGCGACCGCCGGCGACATCCTGCGCGGGCTCGACCTGGGCCTCGACCGGTTCAAATTCTTCCCGGCGGTAAGCTCGGGCGGGATTCCGGCGGTGAAGGCGCTTAGCGGCCCGTTCGGCAATATCCGCTTCTGCCCAACCGGCGGCATCACCCGCGAGACCGCGAAGGACTGGCTTGCCCTTGATGCCGTGCTGTGCGTCGGCGGCACCTGGTTCGTCCGGCCAGGTGAAACGGATTTATCGGCGGTCGCCGATCGCGCCCGCGAAGCGGCGGCGTTCGCCGCTCAGCAATAAGGGTGGCCCGCTCCGAGGGGCTCGAACCCCCAACCTCCGGGTTCGAAGCCCGGCGCTCTATCCGGTTGAGCTAGGAGCGGATGGTGGAGCCGAGGGGGATCGAACCCCTGACCTTCGCAATGCCATTGCGACGCTCTCCCAGCTGAGCTACGGCCCCGTCCG
>CAYSHL010000027.1:244-23068 GCA_964430865.1 uncultured Sphingomonas sp. | reverse complement strand
CAACCTGACCGGCAATGCGTTCGCCCAGAGCCTCTACGGCAACAGCTCCGCCAACGTCCTCGGCGGCGGCGGCGGTGCCGACTATATCGTCGGAGGGGGCGGCAGCGACACGTTCACCATCTCCAGCCTGGCGATGAGCGGACCGGGCAATATCGCCTCGATCGGCGACTATGCGGCCGGCGAAGTCGTCGACATCACCCAGATCCTCGCCGTGACCGCGGGCACGAACCCGGCGACCGCAGGCTATGCCCGGGTGACCAGCGGCGGCCAGCTGCAGGTCGATGCGAACGGCGGCGGCGACAGCTGGACGACCATCGCCAACGTCTCGGGCTCGGCCTCGGTCACCGTCCGCTATCTCTCGGGCGGCGCGGCGGCTGAGCTGACCATCGCCCGCTCGGCCAGTCAGGCCACGATGGCCGCGGCCGTCGCGGCGGTTGGAATGACGGCCATCCCGGCAGCCGCGCAGGCGCCCGACGGATCGGGCGGCGAGCAGGTCGCGGCGTCGCTCGCATCGAGCCTTGCCGGCGGCACGATCGAGACGTCGGATCATGGGGTAGCAGGGGCCAGCCGGATCGAGCACGGCGGCGAAACCCGCGACACGGTCGACGCCGTCGCCGCCGGCTCGACCAATCTGGCCGCGGACTCGAGCACCGAAGCGCGCGCCGATGCGCTAGCCGCTTCCCACGCAGCGCCGGCGTCAGCCTTGCCGCAAGGAACCGACGTACCGGCCGCCAGCGAGCCGTTCGCCCACGCGCTGGTCGCGGACGGCGTCGCGATGCCGTCGGCCGAGCAGCTGCAGGGGTTGATCAGTCCGGCCGAAGCTGGGGAGCAGAGCCCGCTACTCAGCAAGGTCCTGGCCGACGCGCTGGCCGGCGGAGAGGCTGGAGCCATCGACGCGCTGCTTGACGCAGTCGCGGGCCAGGCTGCAACGCCTGCACTCGCGCAGGTCGCTGCGGGCTCCGACGCCGGGCATGGCGCCGTCGCCTGGTTCCACGCCGGCTTCGCAGCCGATGCGTTCGGCCCGTCCGCCGAGACGCTGGCCGTCCATCCGGACGCGATCGCCCAGGCCTGACGCGACGGGTTGACCTGGGCGTCGCCGACGCGACAGGACAATCCGGGACGCGTTCGCTAGGGAGCCGCATGGCTATTGTCGTCACCGGCTCCGCCGGGTTCATCGGCTATCATTTGTCGAAGGCGCTGCTGGCCCGCGGCGAGCGGGTCCTCGGCATCGATAATTTGAACTCCTATTACGACCCGGCGCTCAAGCAGGCGCGGATTGCCGCTCTCGAGCAGGAGTTCGGGAAGGCGTTTGCGTTCCACCGGGCGGATTTCGCGGACCCCGCCGCCCTGTCGGCCGCCGTCGAGGGCGCCGAGTTCGAAAAGATCGTCCATTTGGGCGCCCAGGTCGGAGTTCGCTACGGGCTCAAGAACCCGCAGTCCTACGCGCAATCGAATGTCGTCGGGCACCTCAACATCCTGGAGCTCGCCCGCGAGCGGGAGCTGAAGCATCTCGTCTATGCTTCCTCGTCCTCGGTTTACGGGTCCAACAGCTCGCTTCCGTTCCGGGTCGAGGATCGCACCGACCGGCCGATCTCGCTCTACGCGGCGACCAAGAAAGCCGACGAGCTGATCAGCGAAAGCTATTCGAGCCTGTTCCGGCTGCCGATGACCGGCCTTCGCTTCTTTACCGTCTACGGGCCCTGGGGCCGTCCGGACATGGCGATGTGGCTGTTCACCAAGGCGATCCTCGCCGGGGAACCGCTCGACCTGTTCAACGGCGGCGCAATGCGGCGGGACTTTACCTACATCGACGACGTCGTCGCCGGCACGGTCGCCTGCCTGGATTCACCTCCCGCCGACGATGGCCAGGAGAAGCCCGGCGGAAGCCTATCTCCGCACGCCGTCTACAACATCGGCAACAATCGCTCCGAGGAGCTCATGGAGGTGATCGCGATCCTCGAACAGAACCTCGGCCGGCCCGCCGCGACCAACAAGCTGCCGATGCAGCCCGGCGATGTCGTGGACACGTTCGCGGACATCAGCGCCATCCAGAGGGATCACGGTTACGCGCCGAAAACCAGTATCCGCGAGGGCGTTCCGCGCTTCATCGACTGGTACAGGGGCTACCACGGGATCGCCTAGCGGGCCGTCGCGGCCCGCGCGAAGAGGCTACCGCGAGAGGAGCTTGCCGAGCTTCTGAGACAAAGCCGGTTGAGCCGCTTCCTTGTGGCCGTAGTGATACTCATAGCCGTAGCCGTATCCGTAGCCGTAACCGGTGGTCTTGAGATCGAACTTGGTCAGGATCGCGCCGATGATGTGCGTCCGGACGGCCAACAGGCGTTCGATCGCATGCCGTGCGCGCGTTGCCGGCGTCCGGCCCGCCTCGATCACCAGGACGGTGCCCTCGACCGCTCGTGACAGGAGCGGGGCGTCGGCCAAGCCGAGCACCGGCGGGCCGTCGACAATCACGTGATCGAACAGCTTCGTCGCTTCATCGAGAATCCGGACGATGGCGTCGGACGACAACAGCTCGGCCGGGTTCGGCGGGATTGGCCCGGCCATCAGCAGCGACAGGTTCGGAGTGCCGCTATCCTGGATATGGCCGGTCAACCGTCCCCCGGTCAGCACGTTGCTGAGGCCCGTGCCGAGCGGACGATTGAGACTCTTGTGGATCGACGGGTTCCGCATGTCGGCGTCGATCAACAACACCCGTGCTCCGACCCTGACCAGCGCCAGCGCCAGCGCCAGCGAGGTCGTCGACTTGCCCTCCTGCGCCTGGGCGCTGGTCATCATGATCGACTTGGGGGCGCCATGCGGAGTCGCGAATTGGAGCGAGGTCAGGATCGAGAAATAGGCTTCGGCCAGCGGCGATTTCGGCTCCCTAAGCGCGGGGAGCACCTCGACCGCGCCGGTCAGCCTCGGCGTCACTCCAAGCAACGGCACGCCGAGCTTGCGCTGGACGTCGCCCGGCTGCAGCGCCGCATCTTCCATGTTCTCGAGAGCGACTGCGGCTCCCGCGCCGCAAAGCAGTCCGAGGATCAGGCCAACCGCGATGTTGAGCGGGAAATTGGGCTTGAACGGGCGGGTCGGCGGCAATGCCTTGTCGACGACCGAGATGTTGTTGGTGCCGATGCCACCGGCAATCCCGACTTCCTTGAAGCGCTGCAGCAGCGCGTCATAAAGCGCCCGGTTGGTGTCGACGTCGCGCTGGATGATGTTGAACTGGATCGACCGGCCCTGCTCGCCCAGGAGCTGGGACTTGAGGCCGTCGACACGCCCCTGGAGAGCCCGCTCGGTCGCCAGCGCCTGGCGATAGCGGCCGCCAAGGTCTTGGGTCACCGACGAGCTGACTCGCCCTTCCTCGCGGGCCATCTGGCGATCGAGCTCTTGAATCTGCGAGCGCAGCGCGACCACGGTCGGATATTCGGGACCGAAATCGCTTTCCAGCTTGCTGAGCTGTCCGAGCAGTTCGGCGCGGTTTCTGCGCAGGTCGCTCAAGGTGACGTTGCTCAGCGACTGAGCCGCAATATTGCCGCCGGTTCCGGCCCGGAACTGCGCTTCGGCCTGCGCCCTCTGCGACCGCGCCAGCGCCAATTGCTCGCTCAGGCTCGAAAGGTCGGTGGCCAGGATCGATTGTTCGGACGCGGTTTCGCCTTGGCCGGTGCGGATTTTGATCAGCCCCTGCTGCTGGGCGTATTGCACCGCTGCCCGTTCGGACCTCTCCAGCCTGGCGCGAACCTGGTTGAGGCGGGTCTGAAGGAACTGTCGGGCATAGGCCGCCGCCTCGTACCGGCGCGTCAGGTTGGATTCGACGAAATGCTGCGCGATCGAATTGGCGACCGTCGCCGCCATCTGCGGATTGGGCGAATTGTAGGTGACGTTGACGATGCTCGACATTCGGATCGGCGTCACGACCGTGTTCTTGTTGACCATTTTGGTCGCGATCGAGAACCGCTGAGCCCGCGGCAATTTCGAGAATTCATCGATCTTCGTCTCGTCGAAATCGGCCAGGAACAGGGAGTTATCCGCCAGCCCGAGGTCGCGAACGACCAATTCGGAAATCGAGCGGCTCTTCAGCAGCGCATATTGCGTCGCGTAGAATTCGGCGTCGAAACGAGTCCCGCCGCCGTCCTGCTCGACACCCTCGATATTCAGCACCTTGGCTTCTTCGCGGGCGACTTGGACCATGACCGTTCCGGCATATTCCGGCCGGGTCATCATCGCCACGAAGATGCCTGCCGCTATGCCGAGCGCAGTGATCGCGAGGATCAGGAAACGCCGCTTGTACAATAGCCGCCAATAATGGCGGAGCGCCGACTCCTCCTCGCCGGCGAAGGCAAAGCCGGGGCCTTCGAATTGCGGGAGTGCGAGCTCGCCGCCCGATTGGGGCAGCGCGGGCAGCGACGGTGGCGGCAAATAATCGTTCAAGACAAGGGGACCCTTACAGAACCGGAACGAACTGGCCAAGCATCGGGAACATGCTTCCGAAGTCCTTGAGGAACCGCCGCGCGGCGCTTTCGCCGACGACCACGATGTCGTTCCCGTAGATTTGCGGATCGTCGAGCTGGCCGGCCCGGATGGCCTTCAGACTATAGAGAGCGGCGGCTTTTTGATTGTTGACCGTGCGGAAGATGACGACGTTGTTGAGATTGGCTGCCTCGTCGGCACCGCGAGCGGTCGCGATCGCCTGCTGGAGGGTCATCTTGCCGACGATCGAGTAATTCCCGGGCTGGCGCACGGCGCCGTCGACCGTGAATGTCTTGGCCTGCGCCTTGACGATGTTGACCGAGACCTGCGGCGACTTGAGATAGCGGCCGCGCAATTGGGAAGCGACGGCCTCGCTCAGCTCCGCCGGGCTCCGTCCCGCGGCCTGGATCGGTCCCACCAGGGGCATGGAGAAATTCCCCGCCGCGTCGACTTCCGCCTCGCGGGCCAGCTCGGGCGCTCCGAACACCTCGACCCGGATGACGTCGAGCGGCCCGATGCGATAGTTGCTGAGGTCGTAGGCCATCCCGGTCTGGTCGGGTGGCGGAAGGTTCTGGGTGACCCGAACCGCCGAGCTTCCTTCGCCAAGCATGGGGGTGGACCGGCAGCCGCCCAAGACGACCGCAAATCCCACCAATCCATACGCCAAACTACGCAACAAGGCCTCCCTCGCTCTGGCTCCCAGCGTCCATCAACAATCCGAGCCGCAAATTCGTTGCCAAACAATCGGCCCCCTTAAGGACCGAACGGCGAGCATGCAATTTCCAGGTCCTGACGGTCATGCTACCTCGCTTTTCGTGCTGGACGCTGACACTTCCGTGCCTGACCTCAAGCACCCGGCTCTGAACGGCGGCAAGCGCGCGCTCGACGTCATCGTCAGCCTGCTGTTGCTGGTCTTGCTTTCGCCGGTCCTATTGCTCGTCGCGCTGCTGATTTTGGCGACGATGGGTTCGCCCGTGTTTTTCACGCAGGAGCGTCCCGGGCTTTACGGCCGGCCTTTTCGAATGATCAAATTCAGGTCCATGTCTGATCGCAGGGGTCCAGATGGTGCGCCGTTACCGGACCATGAGCGGTTGGGCAACATCGGCCGGGCGCTTCGGTCGACCAGCCTCGACGAGCTCCCGGAGTTGTTGAATGTCCTTCGCGGCGACATGAGCCTGGTCGGGCCGCGGCCCCTGCTGATGGAATATCTGCCGCTCTATTCGGCCGACCAGCACCGCCGCCACCACGTCCGGCCCGGCCTGACCGGGCTGGCCCAGATCGGCGGTCGCAATGCCGTGAGTTGGGATGATAAGTTCGCCATGGACCTGCGCTACGTCGATCGATGGTCGATGGGCCTCGACCTTCGGATCCTCTCCGCGACGGCGTGGAAGGTCTTGTCGCGCCACGGGATCAGCCACGCGGACCATGTGACCACCCCAAAGTTTCAGGGTAATCGGGACGATCGATGACCAGGCTGTTCGGCATTTTCGGCATTGGCGGCTGCGGCCGCGGCATCATGCCGCTGGCGCGCGAGCAGCTCGGCTCGCAATCGGACGTCCGGCTGGTGTTCGTCGATGACGCGGGTGCCGGCCGGCAGGTCAACGGCCACGAAGTGCTGTCGTTGGACGAGTTCGCTTCGGCGCCCGCCGGTCAACGGGCCGTCGCCGTGGCAATCGCCTCCTCGAAGGCAAGGCAAGCGGTTGTCGAGCGGTGCCGGGCGGCCGGAGCCGGTTTCTTCGAGGTGCGCGCCGCGAACGCCATCGAAATGGATGACGTCCAAATCGGGGAAGGGGCTTTGATCTCGCCCTTCGTCACCTTCACCAGCAACATCCGGATCGGCGACCATTTTCACGCCAATCTCTATTCCTACGTCGAGCACGACTGCGTGATCGGCGACTTTGTCACCTTCGCTCCCGGCGTGCGGTGCAACGGCAACGTCCAGATCGGCGATCACGCTTACATCGGCGCGGGGGCGGTGATCCGGCAGGGCAAGCCGGGCGAGCCGCTCCGGATCGGCGCCGGCGCGGTCATCGGCATGGGCGCGGTGGTCACTCGGGACGTCCCCGAGGGGATAACCGTCGTCGGCAGCCCGGCGCGGCCGCTCGAGCGCTAGGCGGCGGCCTCCGAGAAGACCCGCTCGATCGCCGTGCAGCTGCGCTCGACGTCCTCCCCGGTGAGCGTCGGGTGAGTGAGGAACGCGATGCTGGTCTCGCCGAGCTCTCGAGCCACCGGGAGCCGCTCGGCCGGGCGCAGGCCGGTGCCGTCGAACGCCTTTTCGAGATAGACTTCGGAGCAGCCGCCATGAAGGGCTGGAATGCCGAGCGCGTTGAGCTCGGCGACGATCCGGTCGCGGCTCCAGCCCCCTTTGAGCCCCTCGGGCCGGACGTAGGCGTAAAGCCGATAGTATGCGTGGGTGAGCCCGTCGCGCGGCTCGGGAGCGCGGACCGCTCCTCCAAAGCGGCGCAACACCTCGATGTACGCGCGGGCATTCGCGGTCCGCCTGGCCGTCCAGTCGCTCATCCTGCGCAACTGGACGCGCCCCAGCGCCGCCTGCACCTCCAGCATCCGCCAGTTGGTCCCGATGCTCTCGTGGAGCCAGCGATAGCCCGGCGGATGCTCGCGCTGGTAGACCGCTTCCCAGCTCTTGCCGTGGTCCTTGAACGACCACATCCGCGACCACAATTCCTCGTCGTCGGTGGTTACCATCCCGCCTTCGCCGCCGGTGGTCATGATCTTGTCCTGGCAAAACGACCAGGCGCCGATCTGGCCGAAACCGCCGACCATTCGGCCGTCGACCGTTGCGCCGTGGGCCTGGGCGCAATCCTCGATCAGGAACAGGCGATGCTGGTCGGCGAGCGCCCGGAACTTGCCCATCTCGCACGGCCAGCCGCCGATATGGACCGGAAGGATCGCCTTGGTCCGCCTGGTGAGCACCGGCTCGACGGTCTCGGGCGAAATGTTGCCGCTGTCGCGGTCGACGTCGGCGAAGACCGGCGTCGCGCCCGCGTTGATCACGCACGACACCGAGGCGATGAAAGTGCGTGGAGTGACGATCACTTCGTCGCCGGCGCCGACACCGAGGACTTCGAGCGCCAGGTCCAGGGCAACCGTCCCGTTGAACAGGCCGATCGCCCGCGCCGATCCCGCCCACTGCGCGAACTCGCGCTCGAAATGGCGCGTCTCGTCACCGGTCCAATAGTTGACCCGGCCGGATTCGAGCACCCGGTCAACCGCTTGCCGTTCCTCCTGACTATAGCTAGGCCACGGCGCAACCGAGGTATTCAGCATCCTTGGGATTCCATTTTTCGCGGGTCCGATGGCGATTGGCACTGAGCCATGTCCGATTTGACTGCCGGCCCGAAGGGCGAGGTGCCATCGGGACAGGCCGCCGGGCAACCCTTTGACAAGCTAACCATCGTTCTCAACGCGTCCCACGGGCTTTCGCTCATCAATTTCCGAGGCCGCCTCATAGAGCGCATGATCGCTCTTGGACATGAGGTTCACGTCACCGCTCCGGAGTTCGACAAAGTCGAACCCGCGCTGCGTTCGCTCGGAGCCATTCCCCATATTGTGCCGCTGGCTCGAACCGGGCTCAATCCGCTCGCCGACCTGCGGTACTTCCGCGCGATTCGGAGCCTGCTCCGAGACGTTAAGGCGGATTTGGCGGTCAGCTACACGATCAAGCCGAACATCTGGGCCTCCTTGGCCGCCGGCAGCCTTGGAATTCGCTCCGCTTCGATGGTGACGGGCCTGGGCTACGCGTTCAGCGAGGGGTCCGGCGCCAGGCCAAGACTGCTCGGGCTCGCCGCCCGGGGGCTGTTCCGTGCAGCGACGGCCGCGAACGAAGTGGTGATCTTCCAGAATTCCGACGACCAGGCGGACTTCATTGCCGCCGGGTGCCTCGCGACACCGGCGAAAGCCCGCCTGACCAATGGCTCGGGCGTCGACTTGGACCATTTTTCGCCAACTCCGCTTCCCGATCGGCCGATATTCCTGATGATCGCGCGTCTGCTGGGCGCCAAGGGCGTCCGCGAATATGGCGCGGCCGCGGTCCAGATTCTTTCGCGCCGAAGCGACGCTCGCTTCCTCCTGGCCGGACACCGTGACGGCGGGCCGGACTGCGTCCATGTTACAGAGCTGGACGGCTGGATCCGCGGCGGAGTCGAGTATCTCGGCCAGCTCGATGATGTCCGCCCGGCGATCCGCCAGTCGAGCGTCTTCGTCCTGCCGTCCTATCGCGAAGGGACGCCGCGGTCGGTCCTCGAGGCGATGGCCATGGGCCGCCCGATCATCACCACCGACGTGCCGGGCTGCCGGGAAACCGTGGTCGAGGGGAGCAATGGATTGCTGGTGCCGCCGCGCGATGCTGGAGCCCTGGCCGCGGCCATGGAAAGCCTCATCGAACAGCCGGACCTGAGACGCGCAATGGGTGCGCGCAGCCTCGATCTGTGCCGCTCCAAATACGACGTCGACGAGGTCACCACGGTCTTGCTCGAGCATCTCGGGCTGCTGAAAACTTCGGCTCCCAAGGGACCGCCTCAGTGACGAGGCTGCTGTTCGTTCACGATCACCGCTTCTTTCGCGACGAAGCCGGTGCGGTGTTCACGTCGGGCTCGCTTCCGGGCGGGATCTGGGGCCGCTACCTCGAGCATTCCAGCTCGGTCCGGGTCATCGGGCGGGACGGCGGCCTGTTGCCGCCGGACGCGAATTACGCGCGCGCCGACCATGCCGGGGTCTCGTTCAACCTCATCGCCGGCGCCAGCTATGCCCAGCTCATCCTCGGCTCCCGGCAGGTGCGCGATCGGGTGCGATCGGAGGTCGAGTCGTGCGATGTTGCCGTTGTCCGCCTGCCGAGCGAGCTGGGCTTCATCGCCGCCGCCGAGTGCCGAAGAGCGGGCAAGCCCTACGCCGTGGAAATGGTCGGCTGCGCGTGGGACGCCATGCGCAATCACGGGTCCTGGTCCGCGTGGTTATACGCGCCGCTGTTCCGGCACCGCACGCGCCGAGCGCTCCGGCGGGCGCCGCTGGTGCTCTATGTAACCTCGGAATGGCTTCAGCAGCGCTATCCAACCGGCGGTAAGGCCTTCGCCGCCTCGGACGTCGAGATTGCGCCGATGGGACCGGCCGAACTTGAAGCTCGCAACGTGCGCTTGCGGCGCATCGCCGACGGTCAGCCACCCGTGCTCGGCACTGTCGCGAGCCTACGCATCCGCTCGAAGGGCATCCAGACCGCGCTCGCTGCTCTGGCGGAGCTGCGCCGGCACGGCGTCGAGCTCCGCTACCGGGTGCTCGGGCCGGGCGATCCCGCGCCCTGGCAAGCCGAGGCCGAGAGCCACGGTGTCGCGGACCTGGTTTCCTTCGACGGCATCCGCCCGGCGGGCGAGGGCGTTCGGCAATGGCTCGACGGCATCGACATTCACCTCCAGCCCAGCTTCCAGGAGGGCCTGCCGCGGGCCACGGTCGAAGCCATGAGCCGCGGCGCCGCCTGCCTCGGCTCGACCTGCGGCGGAATCCCCGAGCTGATCCCGCCCGAGCGGCTCCATCGCCCCGGCGATGCCGCCGGCCTTGCCGACCGGATCCGGTCCCTTGCGACCGATCCCGCCGCCCTTGCCCAAGCCAGCCGGCATGACCTCGAGACCGCGAGCCGCTACCGGCCGGAGCGGCTCGCCGAAATCCGGTCGCAATTTCTGGGCGAGTTGGTCAAAGCCGCGACGGCCGTACGCTGACCGCTCCGCCGCGTTCAGCGGAGCATCAGGTCAACGGGCTACGGATTGAGCATGGATCGCATTCTTCCCGACTTGAGCCGCCGCGAGCTGCTGATGGGCGCCGCCGCGATGACGGCCGCCTGCTCGAAGCGCACGGCCGCGCAAGCCACTGGACCTGTGTTCTCGGTTCGCGATTTCGGCGCCGGGGCCGGCGACAGTACCGCCGCAATCCAGCGCGCGATCGATGAAGCGGCCGCCCGCGGCGGCGGCATCGTCGAGATCCCCGGCAGCTTCCAATGCGGCATCGTCACGATATCGGGAGACGGGATCACCATTCGCGGAGTGAACGGCCGGCTGGTCAACGGCCGGATCGTCATCCCTCAGGCGCGCCAACGCTGCCACATCGAGAATCTCACCATCCTCGACCGCCAGGCCGATTCGCGCACCTACGCGCTCGACGTCGCCGGACGGAATTGCACGTTCAAGAACGTCTCGCTGGTCAAGGACCCGGTCGCCGGCGGCTATCAGATGTACCTGCGGCAACCGTCCGCCAATTGCCGCTTCAGCGGACTGCGGCTCAAGGGCTCCAACGGCATCATGGTCGCCGGCAACGACCATGTTTTCGATGGCTTCGAGCTCGAATCGGCGATGGTCGAAGGATTCGGCGGCGATGACGCGTTCGCCATCAAGGCGCTCGGCGAGTCGACCACCAACATCACCATCCGCAACGGCGTCGTGCGCGGATTCTATGCCATCGCTTCGTTCGGCTCCGAGATCGGAACTTCCCAAGCGAACACCGACAATCGGGTCGCCGTCCGCAACGTTGCCGTCACCGACGTGACCGCCGACCGCTGCTCTTCGATCGCCTTCTTCAAGCCCGGCGCGCTGATCTACGACTGGCGCGACGGCCTCATCGACGGAGTTCGCCTCGAACGGCTGAAGCTGACCGACGAGCGCGGCGAGCGGTTCGCGTGCGGAATTCGAATGATTGCCGGCCGCGGCGCGATCATCCGCAACGTCGTCGGGCGGCAAATCGAGATCCGCGCCCGAGCGATGAGCCAGGGAAAGTTTCCCACCTCGGCGATCGACCTTTCGATCCTGGCAGGCGCCGAGGCGCGCTTCGAGGATATCGACCTGCAGATGAGCTTCACCGATCCGTTCGACGGAGCGGAGCACGGGCCGGCAGCGCCGGGCTATCCCGTCGATCACATCGTCCGGGTCGAGAAAGAGGGCGCCGGCGGGATGCGCCGGATCAGCCTCGACGTCAGCGGGCGCGGCTCGCGCTTCGGCGGGATCTATATCGGCGCCGGGCTCGACGACGCGGTGACATTGCGGCGTGCGCAGCTCCAGCGCGTCGGCCTGCACCCGCCTTCGTCCCTGGGCGGCGGCGGCATCTGGAGCGATTCCCGTGTCACCCTGGGCGACGTTTCAGTCGATTCGCCAGTGCTGCCGAAGTTCGCGGGCAAGGCGCTGGGCCGGAACTAGCGCCGCACGTAAATCAAATTCTCGCCCCGCATGAGCACGTCGAAATCGCGCTCGCCGAACGCGGTCTGGAACGACTTGCTGGTGCCCGGCGTCATCCAGTCGTGCGGCTCGAGGTAGACCGCGGCGGGATCGTCCAGCCAGCCGAGATTGGTTCGGAACAGGTCGCTTTCGAAGCCCTCGATATCCACCTTGACGATGAACAGGGCTCCGTTGGGGACTTTCTCGGCGGCCTGCTGGACGGTGACGACCGGACAGCCCTTGTCGGCTCTCTCGGTCCGGATCGCCCAGGAGCGCTCATGCGGGACGACGGATACATGGCCGGGCTCGGAACCGATTGCGGCCTCGAGCGCGATGATACCTTCGACTGCATTCTGGCGCAGGATCGCGGCGTTGCCGGGGTCGGGCTCGATCGCCACGACACAGGCTCGCGAATATTGCTGCCGGAACCACAAAGCGGCCGATCCGATGTTCGCGCCGGCGTCGATGATGACCGGCGTCCGGCCTTCGGCCAGGATAGCTTCGTAGCGATCCCGGACGCGGCGGCGATGGATGTCGCTGAGAATCGCATATTCTTGATCGCGGAACACCTGCCGGAGCGTGCCGAAGTCGCTGTCACGGCCTCGAACCGTTGCCCTGCCGCCGCCCGGAAGGGGGACCCTTGCGTGGGCGCGGAGCTTTGAGGTTACGCCGGCGTAAGCAAACGACGGACCGCATTTCCTGAGGTCCGACGCAAGAGCGGTGATTTGCCTGAAGATGTTCACCAGCGGTGCACTACCACGCTTTGGGCATTATTTGGTGGAGCGACCTTTGGAGCGGCCGCTCAGGCGCAGCACCGCCGGACCGGTTCTCAGCGGATAAAGCCTGACTTCGCGATCCGTCTCACCGATCCAGTCGAGGACCGCTGTCTTGGCGCCCGGCCAGGACCCGTAATCGTCGGCAATAATCGTCGCGCCAGGTGATGCGAACCGATCGACGAACTGCAGAGCGTCGCGGACCGATTCATAATAATCGCAGTCGACCGAGGCGAAAGCGATCGGGGTGCCGGGATAGTCTTCGAACGTCTCGGAATACCAGCCGGGATAATATCGCAAGCGCTCGCGCGGGAAGCCGAGCACGTCCTCGATGAGATGCCGGGCGCGCTCCTGCGGTGGGTCGTCGCGCAACCTGGCGAGCTTGTCGGCAATCCGGTCCTTGCGATACTCGTCCTGGCGGAAACCATCCTCTTCGGTTGGCTCCGGCAAATCTCCCCAGCGGTCGAACAGATGGAGTTGGCGAGTTTCGTCGTCTTTGATCAGGCTGGCCAGCATCGCCGCCGTGCCGCCCGTGTGCACCCCGATTTCGATGAAGTCGCCCGGAACGCCGCGTTTCAACGTTGCCCGTCCTTCGCGGTACAGAGTCGTTCGGTTGACCGCGCTGACCAGGGAATAGGGCTTGGTTTCGCTGAGCAGTCGAGCCAGCTCGGGCTTCACCATGCGAAGCAGCCGAAGATACCCGAACCGGGCCGGGATGTAGGGGTGAAACGCAAGCGTCGGATCCGGCGGGTAGACCGACGGTTTGATGTCAGGGAACGGCGGGGTCATCGCGCCGCGCGCTGGTGGCGACAAAGTAGAGGTTTTCATCGCCCGACGCGCTTTTGATTGTCGATGCGACCAGGCGGCCGACCCGGCGCTTGAGCGATCCACCGCGCCGCTTGCCTCGGAGCTTGTTTGTCCCCGGTCGTAACCATTCGACTTCAAATCCCTTCTTGTGCAGCAACCTGCCGAGCGAATCCCGCGTGAAATACTGCACGTGGTCCGGCGCCCCCAGCAAACTTCCGCTCAGCCGTGGAATGAAAACAGAAAATTTAACGGAAAGGTTCCCGAAGCCCGGCACCTTGCCGATGAACAAGCCGCCGCTTCGAAGCAGGCCGCGCGTTCGTTCGAAGAACGCGCCCGGGTCGCGCAGATGTTCGACCACGTCCCACATCGTCACGGCGTCAAAGTCCGTCCCGAGCTCGTCCTTCAGGAAATCGCCCGACGACGCCTTCAAACCCTTATCGCGGCACAATCGTGCTGCGCCTTCGGAAACGTCGATTCCCGTCGGGTCGAGGCCGCGCTCCTTGGCCGCGGCCATGAAGTCGCCGGCCCCGCATCCGACGTCGAGGATTCGCGCTCGCGGCGGCAGGCGCGGCACGATCTCCGCATCGAGAAGCGTGCGGATCCCCTGCTCGAAGACGTGATCCGCCCGGTATCCTGCATATTGGTCGGTGTAGACCGCTTCCTCGATTTGCCGTTGCTCGGCCTCGCTCGTCCACATCCAGCGATGGCCGCACGCGTTGCAAAACACGATCCGCCGGCCGTCCAAAGCCGCGTTTCGAGTATCGCAAACAGGACATTCCACCTGGGTCGTCACTCGGCCTCCTCTTCGCTGACATTCGCCGCCGGCTTTCGCAGCAGAACGAGGCTCACTCGATACTTGCGCAATAGCCATGATAGCCGACTGGCATTCTCGCGCCATTTGCCAGACCGGTACAGCGGCATCGCCACCCGCCCGATCTGCCGGGCGAGGCGCGACAGGCCGTTCCCGCCGGCGCGCAGGTCGCGCAAATAATTGCCGGCCTCGATCTCGCAAGAGCGCACCGCTTCCCAGGTCGGAAGCATTGCCGCCAGCTGCTTGGGGGTCAGTCGAAGCATCGTGTCGATCGGGTCCGGATGGTATGGATAGCTGAGCGGGACCGAGAACAGGCCGTACGCGCCTTCGCTCACCAGGTCACCGCATGCGTTGGCAAAGCGCTGCGGGTCGGTCAGATGCTCGAGCAGATTGCTGCACACGAGAATGCCCGCATCGTATCGTTGGAGGCGGGCTCGAAACTCCGGATCGAGTACGTCCCCGACTTCATCGACGCCATCGGCCTCCTTCATGTCACAATGGACGAAGCGGATGCCGTCGGCTTCGAGCGGGCGAATGAACAGCTCGGCGACGTGCGCCTGCTCCTCCTCGCGAAACCGGCGAGTCGAGGAGCCGATGTTGAGGCACACCGTCCCCGGCGCGAGCTTCAGGTCGCGCACCCAGAGCGCCAGCGTCGCCGCTTCTTCAGGCCGCATCGGGGGCGCTCCGCAAGGCAAGATGGCAAAAGGCGATCAGTGTGAGAGTGAACAGCACTTGCGCGATCGCGGTTCCGGCGATCGACCAGGCTGAAGTCAGCGGCAGCACCGCGATCGCAAACACCGCAATCGCCGCAACATAGGCCCAGAACAGCTTCTGCGGGCCGACATAGACCTGGACGTACATCGACAGCGTGTTGCTGATCAGTTGCGCGCCGGCGGCGGCCGTCAGGATCGCGAGTGGGATGTACGCGGCCTCGAAGCTGGGTCCGAACAGGCTCGCCAACACGAAGCGGCCCACGACCAGCGCCGCTACCACCGCCAGTCCCCCAACCAGGGCGCCGACCCACAGCATCCGCCGTCGCACGCGCGCGGCGCCGTCATGCTCGCCATGGGCCGATAGCGCCGAAATCTCCGGGAAGGCGGCCGATGCATAGACGGTATTGAGCTTGCGAAGGACACCGGCGAGCTGCTTGGCGACATTGTAGACGCCCGCTGCCTCGACCGAAACCGCGCCGCCGACCAGCAGCGAGTCGCCGTTGGAACGGAGCGCTTCGACGGTGGCCACGCCCCAGGTCGTCCAGCAATAAGCGAGGAAGGTCCGAATCTGGTCGCGGCCCATGCGGCTGACCGACAATGAGATCGGGATGCCGGCCTTCCGCGCGAGATAGACGCCGGTCCACAGCGGGATCTGGCTGCTGAACCCGTAGAAAATCGCCCACGCCCAGCAATAGGCCTCGAACGGGGCGCCGCTCGCGTAGAGATAGGCGCAGCCGCCAAGCAAGGCTGCCGCGCAGCCGGCCTGGATCAGGCTGAGCAGCGCGAACCGGTTGAGCAGCCGGAAGATTCCGTTGGAGGTTATATAGCCGGTGAACAGCAGCGCGCCGGCGAACAGCGCCGCGACCCGGATTTCGTCCTCGGGGAGGCCGATCCAATCGTGGCCGACGGCGAGGAAGGCGAACGCTCCGAGCATCGCGACACAAGACGCGGACGTGTCGATCAGCAAGCCGAGGCCGATGATCCGGCCGAGATGCTCCACGTCTCCTTCTGCCTGTGCCGAATGGCCGAGCTTGATGACCGGCTGCTGCGTGGAAAAGGACATCAGCGCCGCGACCATCGATGTCGCGGACTGCAACAGCACGAGCACTCCGAACTCGCGCGCCGACAAGGCTCGCGCGCTGAGCACCACCGCGAGCATCATGAACAGGGCCGAGGCGGCCGACCCGCCCGCGAGCCATGCCGAGTTGCGCGCCAGCCGGCGATAAACCGCGCCGGTGCCGAGCTCTTCGCGGGCCGGTGCGCCGCCCGTCATCGCCGCTCGCCCAGGGCGCGGTAGACGCGCTCGTAGCGTTCGACGACCTTGTCCGGATCGAACAGGGCGCGAGCCGTGCTGCTTCCGGCCCGGCCCGCCGCCGCCTGCAAGTCGCGATCGGAGGCGTAGCGGATCAGCGCCTCGGCCATCCCGTCATGGTCGCCAAGAGCCAGCACTGCGCCGGCGTCCTTGTCCTCCAGGACTTCGCGGGCCGAGCAGACGTCGAAGCTGACGACCGGGCGGGCGCAGCTCATGGCCTCGATCATTCCGCGCATCAGCCCTTCGTGGCGGGAAGGGACCGCGATCACGTTCGCCTGCCGGTAGAGCTCCGGGAGGTCGCTTCGGAAGCCGAGGAAGCGCACCCGGTCCGTGAACGGCCGCGCGGCGTCGGAACAAGCGGCCGCATAAGCGTTGGCCTCGGGCTCGAAATCACCCGCGAACCAGGTCTCGATTCCGCGCTCGGCGAGCCTCGGAACGACGTTGCGGATGAAGTCGAGCTGGCCCTTCTTCGGCCAGAAGATGCCCGGGACCAGCACGACGGGATTCGCTCCGGAAGGTGGCGGAGGCGGAGCAAATCGCTGCGGATCGACGATCGAATAAGTGACGCTCGATGCCTTGGTGGCGTTGGGCGCAACCCGCCGCCAGCGCTCCGCCATGTCGTGCGAGAGATAGAACACATGGTCGGCGGCCGCGAACATCGCCTGGTATTTGCGCCGCGGCGGGCGGCGCGACGGATCGAGCGTGTCGCGAAGGTTGAGCGCAATCCGCGCCTTGGGCCCAGCCTTTGCCGTCGAGACCGACAATTGGAAGGCGAGCGGATCGTTGGCGTGGATCACGCGCGCGCCGCTTTCACGGACAATTTCCCCGAGCGCCCGGTGATAGCGGCGATAGGTGCGCAGCGTGCCGGCGGGATCGCGCCGCAAGCCTCTGGACGCCTGTTCGGGCACTACCCGCACCGCGATTCCGTGGCTGCGCCAGGATTGCGCCAGGTCCGCGTCGAGGTTGGTCAGCGCGATCGGCCGATGATGCTTCAACCGCCGCATCACCTCGGTGATGCTCTGCAAGCCGCCGTTGGCCAGAGCGCCGGTCTGGAGGGCGACGAAGACGACGGGCGGGTTCATGCGCGAGCCCCGAGCTCGGCGCGGTAAATGGCGTGGAGGTCCCGGACGCAACGGTCGAGCCCGAAGGCGCTTTGCTCGACCGTTCGCCGCCATTCCTCGCGATCCGGCTTCGGCAAGGCCAGCAATTGGGCGATGCGTTCCGCCCACCGGTCCTCGCCGGCCTCGAGCGGCATGAAATCGATGCCGCCCGGCACCACGGCCGCCTCCCGCGGGACCGTCTCCGATGTGAGCACCCGGGTGCCGGCTGCCTGTGCTTCGACGCAAACGATTCCGAGCCCCTCGCTGAAGGATGGAAACAGGAACAGGTCGAACAAGGCCATGTAAGCCGCGATGTCCTGTGTCGAGCCGGCAAAGCGCACTCGCTCCTCAATACCCAGGTCGACCGTCAGCTGTCGCATTTCCGGCTCCAGCCGCCCCTTCCCGATCATCACCAGCCGGGCCTCGGGATCGGCCTTCGCGACCTTCGCGAAAGTCTTGAGCAGGAACGGGTGGTTCTTGACCGGGTCGAACCGGCCGACATGGCCGATCACATGATTGGACGGGCTGAGGTCCAGGGCCCGACGCAATTCGCTCCCCCGCTCCGCCGCCCCGACGAACCCCGAATAGTCGAAGCCGTACAGGAGAATCTGGCAGTCCTTGCGCCGCCGCCAGCCTTTTCCGGCGATCTCTTCCATGGCCGCTTCGGTGATTCCAATCCGCTGTGTCGCCAGCCCGTACATGGTCATCGAAGCGCGCCGGATTAGTCGTTCCCGCAAGTTTCGGAAATCGACGCCCAGGCTGCGCGCTTCGTGCTGATGCGCAATTCGGCTGGGCACGCCGGCCGTCTTCGCAATGGCGATGATCGGGGCGCTGACCGAGTAGGCGACGTGGGAATGAACGACGTCGAACGGGCCCTTGTCCTTCAGGAAGCGCCGCAAGTCGCCGAACCACCGCATCCAGCTCCCGCGGTGAGGCAGCTTGTGGATCGGAATTCCGAGCGCTCTCGCTTCCGCTTCATAGGCTGCCGGTTCCTCGACCATCAGCAGGAGCTCGTGCTGCACGAACGAATCGCGATCGCGGCGAAGGACGTGCATCAGCCACGTCTCAATGCCGCCGAGCGGGAGGCTCTTGAGCACGTGCAGCACCCGTGGCTTGGGGGTCGAAGGTTGGTTCATGGGCAAGAAAGCGGCGGTCCTGCGCGGCTAGCGCAGCAGAGTCGGGGCGCCGAGCGACGGGTGACCGGCCGGTGGACCGATCCCGCCAGGCCGAAACTTTACCGCGAACATCATGGCGAGCCCGAGGACGATCAACAGCAAAGCCCCCTGGATCTGCATCGAGACGAGGTCGTCGGTCGAGGGGTGAAAGGTGGTCACGAACAAAGCGAATGCCGTCAAGGCGAATGGATTGTCCTGCCGCACGATATAGAAGTTGTGCGCATAGCGGATCAGCGCTCCGTACAGGGCGGACAACAGAATCACGCCGAAGAGTCCGAAATTCCAATATTGCTCCGCGGTCGGGTTGACCGGGACGGCGAGGCCTTCGCGGACTTCGCCGAGGAAATTCTGCGCATATAAGGATCCCGGCCCGCGGGGCTTGTCCGGCCACACCGCGCGCGGCACAAAGGCGAGGACGGCCGCCCCGTAGGAGCTACCCCACAGCGGCCCGCCCATCACCTCGTGACCGTGCGAAATCACCGGCACCGTCGACTGCAGCGCCTGGCGAAGGTCCATCTCTTCCTGAACTCGCGACAGGATCTCGCCGGGGCTCGACTGCTGCATGACCTCGCCGCCTCCCCCGATTCCGGCGTTGCGGACGACGTTGAGCATTCCGAACGCGACGATGAACATCGGGATGAGGATCAGCGCCAGCCGCCACGGGATCCGCCGGGTGCGGAGCGCCCAGGTCAGCCCGACCATCATGAACACCGCAAAGGCGGCGCTCCTCGCCCCGTTGCTGATGAACTGGGCCGCCGCCTCGCCGATCATGAGCGCGATGAAGATCGGTTGGCGGACGTCGTTCGGGCGCGCGGCAACCCACACCATCAGCGCGATCAGCCCGAGGTCAACCGCGGCGACCAGCGGGCCGAGGCCCGCCATCGATCGGAACCGCCCGCGGGCCATGTTGCCGAGATGCTCGGCGAGGCCGCCGCGCATCCACAGCAGCACGAGCAGAACTCCGACGCTGGCTGCGATGACAGCGATCGCGAGCGCGCGGACCCGCTTGTCGTCGAATTCCCGGCGGGGTTTTGCCGTTGGCGCAGCGGCGCGATCGACCCGGTCGTGCGCCAAAGCGTAGCCGCCGTAGATCGCCAGCAGCGCGGTGAGCTCGCACAGGTTGGTCCAGGCCACCGCGCTCCAGATCTGCGGACCTGGAAGCCAACCGAGCGCCTCGAAAAACGGCGGGGTGATTGGCTGGCCCAGCATCAGCCCGCCAAAGCCCCACAACTCTTCGATCCTGCCGGGCATGGCACTCAGCAGCGGCCACAATACGGTCGCCAGGATCAGCGGATGGAGGACCCCGAGCGGGTGCCGCGCATAGACGAACAGTGGAGCAACCCGGACGACGTCGATGGCGATCGCGAGCAGGATGGCCGCGGTGAACGCCCCGTCGCCGCCGCCCTGCAAGCCGAACAGCGCCGCTTGCGCCCCGCGGACCAGTTCGCCGGTCAGAAGCACATAGGCGACCAGGATGCCCTGGAACGCCCGCGGTACGGAGCGCGCTGCGGCTCGCGGTGCGACCCCGGGCTGGGGGGCCTCGAAGCGCGCTGCGACCGTGTTCACGGCTTGATCATCAGCCGGACGGTGTGGGTCACATAGTGCAGCCACACGGCCTGGCCGGCGAAATATTCGTCGACGGCTTTGCGAGCGCCGGCCCATTCCCCGTAATCGTCGATGATCAGCACCCCGCCGCTCGACAACCGCGGGTAGAGGATTTCCAGCTCCGCCTTGGTGCTTTCGTAAAAGTCGGTGTCGAGCCGCAGCAGCGCAATCTTCTCGGGGAGGTTTTCGGGACGGGTCAGCGTGTCCTCGACCGGGCCCCTGACGGTGCGAAGCTCGCGGTTGCCGACGCGGCTCTCGAAGTTCTGCAGCACCTCCTGCTCGGACGCCAGGCACCACTCATTGTGGTCGTCACGGTCGAGGCTCTCGAACTTCTTGCGAACGTCGACATCGTCGGTGTGCTTGAAGTCGGCGGCCGACGGCGGGGTCATCCCGGCGAATGTGTCGAATGCCCAGATCTGCCGCTCGAAGCCCATCCGCTCCCTCAACAGCCCGGCGATCACGAGGTTGCCTCCGCGCCACACGCCGCATTCGACGATGTCGCCCGGAATGCCCCTGCCCTCGATGTAGCGGATCGCCTGGATCAGCTCCCATTGCGCGACGGGCTTGGTCATCGACAGCCCGCCGGCGGCCGCCATCAACTGCTCGGCATCGGAATCCAGCTCGGGGATTAGGCCACGCAATCCCGTCAGCTTCTGCCCGAGGGTCGTGAAATGGTAGGCTAGAAAGGCACGCATGCGACGCGTCTCCAAGACAATGACGCGGTTTAAAGGAAGCCGCTTTCGCGGCGCGGCGGCTTCTTGGCTGGCGCTCGCGGCTTGTCAAGCGCGCCCATGCTCACGGAAGCTGTGCCGCAAGCGCGTGCGCGACCAGCCGCTCGGGCAACCCATAGTCTTGGAAATACTCGGCATTCGCGCGCATCATCGAAGCTCGGAGAGCCTCGTCATCGAACAAGGCCTCGACATTCTCGACGCACTTCCGCGGGTCTTCGAACTCGAGGTAATGAGTCTGCGGCGCAATCGGCCCGATGAGTTCGTAGCGCAGCGGCTCGGTGACGATCGCCCGACCTTTGGCGACATATTCGGCAAATTTCCAGCCGACCGATCCATACAGCCCGTCGGTCGCGATGCAGACGTCGTGCCGGTCGAGCTGGGCAAGGAACCGGTCCCGGCGGCAAAGCGACGGATCAGCGACCAGCGATGGCCAGTGCCGCTTGGCATAGCTGTTGGGCTGCAATCCTCCGGTTACGCGCTCGCCGAAGCGCTTGCGAAGGGCTTCCACGCAGGCAACCCGCATTAGCGAGATCTGGCGCCGCTCCTCTCGCCGCTCCGGGGGGCGGTCGGCGCGGTCGTCCGGATCCCACAGCCGGGTCAGGAAGATTGCCCGGGGGTCCCTGCTCGGGCGCGGCTCGCCGCGCAGATCGTCAACCTCGTAGTGCGGGAAAGGGGGCACCTTTAGCGCGCGCAACGCTTCTCGAATTCGGTGCCGCCCAGGCTCGAAGTTGAGCGCGAGCCACGCGCCGGTCGGCCACGGCCGGTCTGCCTCGACGCCATAATTCAGGCCGTACGGGCGAATCTTCCTGTCGTCCCCGTGAAGCGCGCTCGAATAACTGCGTTTGAAGTACAGGTCAGCAGTCGCGTGCAGAGGCTCGTAGATATCGGATGTGTCATGCACGTCGAAGACCAGCCGACGGCCTTCGAGTTCAGCGACCGCGCAAAGCCGTGCGTCATCGAGGAAATGCCGCGGGCGAACGCCGAAGCGCTTGTAGGCGTCGGCCGCGAAGCGGACCTCGATTGCTCCTTGCTCGGCAAGGCGCACGAACCCGACCAGCACTTGCCGGACGTGGGAGTTGAAGGACAGGGGATAAACCGTGATTTTGGGGCTGGAGTGCCTGTCCATGGAGGCCCTGTCGCCGCCGCCGGACGGAGGGTCAAGGCCTCGGCGGCTTGCCACCCGCTTGCCCCGCCTTCATAGCCCCGCCCAGGCAAAAGCTCAGCGGTCAGGGTGTCGATGTCGCGTGGAACCTACAATCTTCGCAAGCGGGTGATGGTCACCGGCGGCGCCGGCTTTTTGGGCTCCCATTTGTGCGACCGGCTCGTCGATGCGGGTGACGAGGTGCTGTGCGTCGACAATCTGTTCACCGGCACCAAGCAGAACATCGCCCATCTGCTCGGCCACTCGAATTTCGAGTTCCTGAGGCACGACGTCACGTTCCCGCTGTTCGTCGAGGTTGACGAAATCTACAATCTCGCCTGCCCGGCCTCGCCGATCCATTACCAGCACGATCCGGTCCAGACGACCAAGACCTCGGTCCATGGCGCGATCAACATGCTCGGGCTGGCCAAGCGCCTCGGCTGCAAGATCCTCCAGGCGTCGACCAGCGAGGTCTACGGCGACCCCGCGGTCCACCCGCAGACCGAGGAATATTGGGGCAACGTCAACCCGATCGGCCTGCGGTCCTGTTATGACGAAGGCAAACGCTGCGCCGAGAGCCTGTTCTTTGCCTATCGGCACCAGCGCAATATGCGCATCAAGGTCGCCCGCATCTTCAACACCTACGGGCCACGCATGCATCCCAATGACGGCCGCGTGGTTTCGAACTTCATTGTGCAGGCGCTGCTCGGCCACGACATCACGATCTACGGCGATGGCTCGCAAACCCGCTCGTTCTGCTATGTGGACGACCTCATCAACGGTCTCATGAGCCTGATGGGGACCTCTGATGACGTGACCGGTCCCATCAACATCGGCAACCCCGACGAGTTCTCGATCCTCGAATTGGCATCGGCTGTGATCAGCCTGACCGGCTCATCTTCCAAGATCATCCACAAGCCGCTTCCGCAGGACGATCCGCGGCAGCGGCGCCCGGACATTTCCAAGGCCAGCAAGGAGCTT
>CAYSHL010000027.1:0-234 GCA_964430865.1 uncultured Sphingomonas sp. | reverse complement strand
AGACGATCGCCTATTTCGACGGATTGCTGTCCGACCAGGGCCTGCGTGCATCCCTGAACACCGAACAGGCCTAGTCCCAGGTACCGGTAGCTCCGACACGGCTAAGGTCCCGTTTGGTATTGCTGCCGATCGGGCTCGCCAGAGCGTCATCCAGCGAAAGCCTGCCGCGGATTTGATCCGGGGTGGAGGCCTGTTCGCGCAAGTCAACGCGTCAGAACAAGAATTAGAGCCCCG
>CAYSHL010000026.1:0-23697 GCA_964430865.1 uncultured Sphingomonas sp. | reverse complement strand
CTCGGCGATCTCGCGCAGCGCGACGACCGGGTTCTTGTCGCGGTCGCGCTCGATGGTCAGGTCGGCGCCGCCCGACACCTGGCGGGCCCGCTGGGCGGCCATCAGGACGAGGTCGAACCGGTTCGGGACCTTGTCGACACAATCTTCGACCGTAACGCGCGCCATTCGTCGCTCCGCAAATCTGCAGGTTGAAAGGAAGTCCGCGAGATAGGTCGGGCGGCGGTGCTAGTCAAGGAAAGCGGTCCCTGCTTGCACGGCGAGCGCCGCGTCGGCACACGCTGTCGCCGATGGCCGAAGACCGAGCCCCCGCGGTAACCAAGGATGCTGCGCCGATCCGGGCGACGATCGCCGGCACCCGGCTCGAGCTGATCGAGACCGGGCGCGGGCGCCTCGCGGCCTTGCTCGAGCTGATTCGCGGCGCCGAGCACAGCGTCCGGCTGCTGTTCTACATTTTCGTCGGCGACGCGGCCGGGACCGCGGTCCGCGATGCCTTGGTCGAGGCCGCAAAGCGCGGAGTCCGCGTTCAGGTGCTCCTCGACGGCTACGGCTGCTCGAAGATCGGACCGGCCTTCTTCAAGGCGCTCGATGCGAACGGCGGCAAATTCTGCCTGTTCAATCCGCGTTATGGCCGTCGCTACCTGGTCCGCAACCACCAGAAGCTGGCGATTGCCGACGAGCGCCGCGCGTTGATCGGCGGCGCCAACGTCGAGGATTGCTATCTGACCGACGAGGGCCCGGCGCATTGGCGCGATTTGTGGCTGGCGATCGACGGGCCGATCGTTGCCGGCGCCGCCGACTATTTCGACGCGCTTTACCGCTGGACCGGCCGCGAGGGTCTCAAGATGAAAAGCCTGCGCCGGCTGGTCGCCCGCTTCAGCGACCGCCAAGGGCCGCTGCAATGGCATTTCAGCGCTCCGCTCAGCATGCGCACCCCGTGGCCGACGGTCTTCGGCCGCGACCTCAACATGGCGACCAACATCGACATGATCCACGCCTATTTCTCGCCGCCGAGTTCAATGCTGCGGCGGCTCGGCCGGGTCGCCGCGCGCGGCCGGGTGAGGGTCATCACGGCGGGCAAGTCGGACATCATGGCGACCATCGGCGCCGCGCGCCACAGCTACATGCGGATGCTCCGGCGCGGCGTCGAGATGTACGAATATGAGCCGGCGATGCTCCACACCAAGCTCGCGATCATCGACGACGCGGTCCACATCGGCTCGCCCAATTTCGACTTCCGAAGCCTCTACATCAACCTCGAGATCAGCCTCAGGATCGAGGATTCCGCGTTCGCCGCGGCGATGCGCGGCTATTTCGAGCAGGAGCGCGCGAACAGCATCCGCATTACTCCCGAGCTGCACCGCAGCCGGGCGACTCCGTGGCGGCGGTTCAAGTGGATGGTCGCGCACTGGCTGGTGACGTCGATGGACTATGCCGTCACCCGGCGCCTGAATTTGCCGCTCGAGCGCTAGCTCTTCTTAGGTTCGCGCCACGCCCAGAACAGGCTGGCGGGCGGGACGTTGAGCCATTCGAAGCCGCGCTCGATGCGTTCGAACCACGGCTTGATGAACTCCATCACCTTGGGGCTGAACTGGTAAACGAGGAACGCGCCGCCCGGACGGATGACCTTGGCGGTCGCCTCGGCGATCGACTGGCCGACTCCCGGCGGCAGAGTCGAAAACGGGATTCCCGACAGCACGTAATCGGCATGCTTGAAGCCGCGGTCGGCGAGGATCTTTTCGACTTCGCCGGCCGACCCGGTGACCGCGACCAGCCGCTTGTCGTCGAGCGATTCCCGCAGATATTCGGTGAACTCCGGGTTGGTGTCGATGGTCAACAGAGTCGCGTCGGGCCCGAGCTTCTCGAGGATCGGGCGGGTGAAGGTGCCGACCCCGGGGCCATATTCGACGAACAATTTGGTCGTTTCCCAGTCGACTGGCGCGAGCATGCGCTCGATCACCGTCTTGCTCGACGGGATAATCGACCCGACCATCACGGGATGCTTCAGAAAGCCGCGCAGGAACTGCAGCCTGGGGCTGGTTCCGCGATGGCCAGGCCGGCTTGATCGGCGTGAACGCGCGTGGGTTCGGGTCGACGAACTCGACATGAAAACTCCGATTGGGCCGCTGCAGGGACCGGCGTTGGCAAATGCGCCGCTGCTTGGCAAGTTCCGCAGCCCGTCGCCCTAGCGCAGCCTAGCCCGTGAAACGAGCGCTTTTCGAGCCGAAGAGGTGGGTTCCGCTGCCGCAGGCGAGACTTTAAGGCGGCTCCGGTGCCCGCCGCCCAGCCAATCCGACGAGTCGCCGCGACCGCTCTCAGCACGCCGCATTTCCTGCTTCTTTACGGCGCGATGCTGGTCGCCGCGGCCGGCAACACGGCGCTGCAATCGGTGATGCCGGCGATCGGCCGCGAGATCGGCATCGCCGACTTCTGGGTCGCCATCGCCTACACCTGGTCGGCGCTTTTGTGGGTGATGCTGGCGCCCTACTGGGCCGAAAAGAGCGACCGCCACGGCCGCAAGGCGCTGACCCTGATGGGGCTGGCCGGCTTCATCGTCTCGATGCTGCTGTGCGGACTGGCGCTGGTCGCCGGGCTGCACGGGCTGTTGGGCGGAGCGCTGACCTTCGCATTGTTCGCGATCTTCCGGGCGATTTACGGCGGCCTCGGCTGCGCAACGCCATCGGCCACCCAGGCCTATCTTGCCTCGAGGACCCGGCGAAGCGGCCGAGTCGCGGCGCTGTCCGCTTTGTCGTCGTCGTTCGGCCTGGGTACGATCATCGGCCCGGCACTGGCGCCGTTGTTCGTGCTCCCATTTATCGGCCTGCCGGGGCCGCTGTTTGCTTTCTCGGCCATCGGCTTGATCGTCGCGGCGGCGATCTGGACCTGGCTTCCCGACGACCGGCTGGGCCGCAAGACCGGCCGCGGCGCGGCGATGAGCTATCCCTCGCTCGCCACCACTCCGACCGGCGCCAGCGTCGTCGCCGCGACCTCGCCCAGGCAGAAGCGGCTGAAGTGGAACGACCCCCGAATCCGCCGCTGGATCATCGCCGGAGTCGCCGCCGGCCACGCCCAGGCCGCGACTCTCACCTGCCTTGGCTTTTTCATCATCGACCGGCTGGCGCTCGAGCCGCAGGGTTCGGAGGGCCCGATTTCGATTGTCATGATGGCCGGGGCGTCGGCGACCCTGGCCGCGCAATGGGGGCTGATCCCGCGGATCAATGCCTCGCCGCGCGGGCTGATCCTGTGGGGCGCTCTGATCGCCGCCGCGGGGCTGACCGGGACCATGCTCGCGGACGACCTTTACGGGATCACCATCGGCTTCGCGCTCGCCTCGACCGGCTTCGGGCTAACCCGCCCGGGCTTCACCGGCGGCGCGTCGCTGGCCGTCCCGCTCGCCGAGCAGGGCGCGGTCGCCGGAGTGATCACGGCGGCCAACGGGATCAGCTTCGTCGCCGCCCCGGCGATCGGCATGGCGCTGTACGCGATCGACCCGCGGATCCCGTTCGCGGCGTCGGCGCTGCTGCTGGTCGCGCTGGCGGTTGCGGGCCGCCGCGGACTGTCGAGCGTCTAGCCCTTGTCGTTGGTCTTGGGCCGAAGCATCCCCGGCAGGACGAACCCGATGCCGCCCAGCGGCCGTACCGCATCGGACTTCAAAGTCTGCTGGATGCGCGCATATTCCTCGAGCATCTCGGGCGTCACCGAGGCTCGACTTTCGAGCAGCGCGGCGTCGAAATCCGCCATCGTCACATCGCCCGACTTCAGGCTCCGGCGCAGCGCGATCAGCCCGGCGCGGCGGACGAGATCCTCGAGGTCGGCGCCGGTGAACCGCTCGGTGCGCTCGGCCAGCTTCTTGAGCTTGACGTCTTTGGCCAAGGGCATGCCCGAGGTGTGGATCTGGAGGATTTGCGACCGGCCGGTCGCGTCGGGCGGGCCGACGTAGATCAGCTCGTCGAAGCGGCCCGGCCGGAGCATCGCCGGGTCGATCAGGCTCGGGCGGTTGGAAGCGCCGATGACGACGACATTGTGGAGCTCCTCGAGCCCGTCCATCTCCGCGAGGATGGTGTTGACCACCCGCTCGGTGACCTGGGGCTCGCCGAAGCCGCCGCCGCGCGCCGGCACCAGGCTGTCGATCTCGTCGAAGAACAGCACGGTCGGAGCGACCTGGCGGGCGCGGGCGAACAGGCGGGCGATCTGCTGCTCGCTCTCGCCGTACCATTTGGACAATAGGTCCGACGATTTGGTGGCGATGAAATTGGCCTCGCTTTCACGCGCGCAGGCCTTGGCCAGCAGCGTCTTGCCGGTCCCCGGCGGGCCGTAGAGCAGGAAGCCGCGGGCCGGGCGGATGCCGAGGCGCCGGAACGCCTCCGGGTGCTTCAGCGGCAGCTCGACGCCCTCGCGCAGCCGGTCGCGCGCCTCGTCGAGCCCGCCGATGTCGTCCCAGGTAACGGTCGGCGCTTCGACCATGACTTCGCGCATCGCCGACGGCTGGACGCGCTTCAACGCATTATCGAAATCGCGCAACTCGACCGACAGTTCGTCGAGGATTTCGGTCGGGATGATCTCGTCGGCGAGGTTGATCCGCGGCATGATCCGGCGGACGGCTTCCAATGCCGCCTCGCGGGTCAAGGCGGCGAGGTCGGCGCCGACAAAGCCGTAGGTTCGGCGAGCGAGGTCGTCGAGGTCGACATCGGGCGCGATCGGCATTCCGCGCGTGTGGATTCCGAGGATCTCGCGCCGCCCGCCTTCGTCCGGGACCCCGACGACGATTTCGCGGTCGAGCCGGCCGGGGCGGCGAAGCGCCTCGTCGAGCGCCTCGGGGCGGTTGGTGGCGGCGATGACTACCAGATTCTGGCGCGGCTCGATCCCGTCGAGCAGGCTCAGCAGCTGCGCGACCAGCCGCTTTTCCGCTTCGCCGGAAACCTGGCTGCGCTTGGGCGCGATCGAATCGATCTCGTCGATGAAGATGATCGACGGCGCCGCATCGGCGGCCTGCTCGAACAATTCGCGCAGCCGCTTTTCGCTCTCGCCATAGGCCGAGCCCATGATCTCGGGACCGGCGATGTGGAAGAATTGCGCTTCGCTCTCGTTGGCCACCGCCCGCGCCAGGCGCGTCTTGCCGGTGCCCGGCGGCCCGTGCAGCAGAACGCCCTTGGGCGGGTCGACTCCGAGCCGCTGGAAAATCTCCGGGTGGCGGAGCGGAAGCTCGACCATCTCGCGCAGCGCATCGATCGTCGCGCGCATTCCGCCAAGGTCGTCGTAAGTGACGTCGGCGCGGCGCTCGCCGTCGCGCCGCGTGTATTCGGGAAGCAGCTCAATACGCGTCTTGGAATCGATGTGGACGATCCCAGCCGGGACCGTGTCGACGACCGCCAGCCGCACCTCCTGCAACGCGAAGGCCGGGGCGCTGAGCATTCGCCGGACTTCCTCGGGCATGTCGGCGTTGACCCGCTGTTGGCCGGTGGTCGCGATGATGTCGCCCTCGGTCAGCGGCCGGGCGGCGAAGCTCCGCCGCAGCGCTTCGGCCGATCCGTGGAGCCGCAGATTGTCCTGGGCGGGGGCGAGCACGACGCGGGTCGCGGGCCGCGATTCGGCCTTGCGGATTTCGACAAAATCGCCTGCTCCGACCCCGGCGTTGGCGCGCTGCAGCCCGTCGAGGCGGACGATGTCGACTCCGACGTCCTCGTTGTAGGGGCGCAGCGCCCGCGCCGGCGTCGAGCGCTTGCCGATGATTTCGATGACGTCGCCGTCCTTGAGGCCGAGCTCCTGCATCAACCGGTCCGGGAGCCGGGCAAAGCCGCGCCCGCTGTCCGCGGGGGCGAGGTTGGCGACCTGCACCTTTCCGGCCGAGGTTCGATCCAGCGTGTCGGTGTCGGCCATCGATGCTCCTACGTCATGCCGCTTTCGTAACGACCGTTGCCCGCCTGGGTTTCAATTGGGGGATCGCGCGGAGGTTCTCAATATTTGATGGCCCCGGCGATTTTTCGAACCAGCTGGCGTGGGACAAAACGGGTGGACGCTGCGCCGACCTTGTTGAGCAGGCCCGGCACCACCACCGCGCGGTTCTTGTCGAGGCCGTCGAGCCCGGCTCGAACGACGCTGGGCGCATCGGCCGAGTAACGGTCGAACGCGCCATTGTCGCCGAAACCGGCGACGGCTCCGAACTCGGTCCGCGTCGGGCCGGGGCACAGCGCGCTGACCCTGATCCCGTGCGTTTTGAGCTCTTCGTGCAGCGCCTCGGTGAACGACAGCACATAGGCCTTGGTGGCGAAATAGACCGCCATTCCAGGCCCCGGCTGGAAAGCGGCGGTCGAGGCGACATTGAGGATGGCGCCCTGTTTGCGCTCGATCATGCCGGGAGCGACCGCCCGGCACAGGTCGGTGAGGGCGCCGATGTTGAGGTCGATCATCTGCCGCTGGCGCGGGGCATCGAGCTCGTCAAACCGGCCCTTGAGGCCGAAACCGGCGTTGTTGACGAGGAGATCGACATGCTCGCCGGCGGCTTCCACGTCAGCCAGCAATGCCTCCGCGGAGCCTGCCTCGCCAAGGTCAATCCGAACCGCTCGGGCATTGCCGAGCTCGGCCGCCAGCGCTTCCAGCCGGTCCTTGCGCCGCGCCGCCAGCACCACCCGCAGCCCGCGCTTCGACAATTGCCGGGCGAACTCGGCGCCGAGCCCGGCCGAGGCGCCGGTAATCAGCGCGACGGGAGCGCTCATGACGCGGGCTGGATGGTCGCCTTGACGATCTTGCCGGGATTGGCGGGCGGCTCGCCGGCGGGCAGCGAGTCGACATGCTCCATGCCGCTCTCGACCTCGCCCCAGACGGTGTATTGGTTGTCGAGGAAGGTCGCGTCGTCGAGGCAGATGAAGAACTGGCTGTTGGCGCTGTTGGGATCGGACGTGCGGGCCATCGAGCAGACTCCGCGAACGTGCGGCTGGGCGCTGAACTCGGCGTTCAAGTCGGGCAAGTGCGACCCGCCGATGCCGATGCCCTTGGGGTCGCCGCCCTGGGCCATGAAGCCCGGGATCACGCGGTGGAAGATGACGCCGTCGTAGAAGCCGCTTTCGACCAAAGTCGAGATGCGCTCGACGTGCGCGGGGGCGAGGTCGGGGCGCAGCTTGATGACGACGTCGCCGCCGGTCGAGAGGGACAAAGTGAGACGGTTGGCGTCGGCCATGGATCGGGCTCCGTTGGGTGGGATGTGAGCCCGCACTTAGGAGCGGCGGCGCGCTTGCGCCAGAGGAGGCGCGCCAATAGGAGGGCGCCACCGGGTCGTAAAAGGGTGATGGCATGAGCGAGAGCGAGGACATCGCCGCCGCAGCGCCGCCCGATGCCCAGCGGGCGATGGACGCCGAGGACCGGCTCCGCCCCGAGTTCGTCGACAAGGTTCTCGACGCGGTCGATGCCGGCGACGACGTCACCGCCCGGGCGCTGGTCGAACCGCTCCACCCCGCCGACGTCGCCGACCTGATCGAGCTCGCCGCTCGCGACGAGCGCGAGGGGCTGGTGAAAGCGCTCGCCGGGATCGTCGACGCCGACGTGCTCGCCGAGATGAACGAGCACGTCCGCGAGGCGCTGCTCGAGGCGCTCGAGCCCGAGCAGGTCGCCGACCTCGCCGGGCAGATGGATACCGACGACGCGGTCGCCATCCTCGAGGACCTCGAGGCGGACGAGCAGCGCGCCGTCCTCGAGGCGATGGAGCCCGACGACCGCGCGGCGATCGAGGAAGCGCTCACTTATCCGGAGGAATCGGCCGGCCGCTTGATGCAGCGCGACCTGATCGCGGTGCCCGAGCATTGGACCGTCGGCCAGGTGATCGATTTCCTGCGCTCGACGGCCGAGCTTGCCGACGACTTCTGGGAAGTGTTCGTCGTCAGCCCGAGCCACCATCCGGTCGGCACTTGCAAGCTGTCGAGCATCCTGCGCTCGCCGCGCTCGGCTCCGGTGCGCGACATCATGATGGAAGAGCAGACGCTGATCCCGGTCGACATGGACCAGGAGGATGTCGCGCTGCGCTTCCAGAAATATGCGCTGGTTTCGGCCGCGGTGGTCGACGGCGAGGGCCGGCTGGTCGGGATGATCACCGTCGACGACATCGTCCACATTATCCAGGAAGAAGCCAGCGAGGACGTGCTGTTGCTGTCCGGCGCGGGCGAGGGCGACATCAACGAGCCGGTCGGCGAAAGCTACCGGACGCGGGTCCGCTGGCTGATCGCCAATCTGCTGACCGCGCTGGTCGCCGCTTTCGTCATCCGCCAGTTCGAGGACAGCATCGAGCGTCTGGCGATCCTCGCCGTGCTGATGCCGATCGTCGCCGGGGTCGGCGGCAACGCCGGGACCCAGACGCTGGCGGTCACCGTACGCGCGATCGCCACCAACCAACTGACCGGCTCCAACCGCTGGCGGGCGGTTGGGCGCGAATTGCGCGTTGCGATCCTCAACGGAATCACGGTCGCGGTGCTGATCGGGGTCGGGGTGACGCTGGTCCTCGGCAGCGAGGAATTGGGAGCGGTGATCGCGGTGGCGATGCTGTTCAACATCATCGTCGCCGGCCTCGCCGGGGTGCTGGTCCCGCTGGCGCTCGAGCGCGCCGGGACCGACCCGGCGGTGGCCAGCAGCGTGTTCGTCACCATGGTCACCGATTCGATGGGCTTCCTGCTGTTCCTCGGGCTCGCCACCGCCGCCGGCCTGGTCGGCTAGCATCTCCCCTCCCTTGAAAGGGAAGGGAGGCTAAGTCATTGGGTTCTGGTGCCCAAACTCCATCTGACCAAGGTCGCGTTCGGGTGCCGGACGCTCGAAGCGCTCGAAAAGCGCGTTGCGGCGCGCACCCGCGATGGCGAGGTGCGGGTCGTGACCCGGATGCGCCCGAAGCGTTGCGACGAGCTGGTTGGCGGATCGCTCTACTGGATCGTCAAGCATCGGCTGGTTGCCTGCCAGCAGATCCTGCGTTTCGACGACCGAAGCGACGGCCGAATCGACATCGTCTGCTCGGGGGAGCTGGTCCTGATCCCGCCCAGCCCCAAGCGCGCGCACCAGGGCTGGCGTTATCTCGAAGACGGCAGCGCCCCGTCGCTCGACGACGACCCGAGCGGCCTCGCGGACCTCCCGCCGCGGCTTTACGGCAAGCTGGCGACGCTGGCCCTTGTCTGACTTGAAGGGCGCTCTGACTTGAAGGGCTGGGGCGGCCGCGTTATCGCCGCCGCTCGACCCTATCAAACGGAGGCATGGCATGACTCAATATTCGGTTTCGGCGGCGATCGATTCGAAAGTCGCCAGCCAGGCGATGCTCAGCCATCCCTTCTACCAGGCGTGGACCGAGGGCCGGCTGCCGCTCGACACGCTGCGCGATTATGCGCGGCAATATTTCCACCATGTCGAAGCGTTCCCGCGCGCCGTCAGCGCGGTTCACAGCGCCTGCCCGGACCGCGCCGGCCGGCGGATGCTGGCCGAGAACCTCGCCGAGGAAGAGGGTGTCGAGGCCGGCAAGCAGGACCATGCGAGCCTGTGGATGATGTTCGCCTGCGGCCTCGGCGGAAGCGAAGATGCGGTTCGCGGCCAAGCTCTCAACGCCGAGACCGAGGCGTTGATCGAGACCTTCCGCAGGCTTTCGCGCCGTTCCTACGCGTCGGGTCTCGGCGCGCTTTACGCCTATGAGAGCCAGTTCCCGGGCGTCGCCGCGGCCAAGATCGAGGGGCTGGTCGACCGCTACGGGATCAAGGACGAGCCGACGCTGCGCTTTTTCCGGGTCCACGAGACGGCCGACGTCGAGCACAGCCAGGTCTGCCGCGAGCTGCTCGACCGGCTTCCGGAGGATGAGCGAGCCGAAGCCATTGCCGCCGGCGACGAGCTCGCCGGTGCGCTGTGGAATTTCCTGTCGGGAGTCGAAGCGCGAGCGACGCTTCAGTAGCGCCAGTGCTTAGCGGCAGCCGCTGACGGTTGCCGATCCCGCCGACTTGACGATGCACGCCGGTTTCCCGGCGAGCTCGATCGTGGCCGGACCCTGGGCGTCGATCTTGACGCTGTTGGAGACGTTCGCGCGGACGGTCGCCGATCCCTGGGCGCCGATGATCGCGTCCTTCGATACGAGCCCGGAAGCGTCGAGCGCCGAAATGCCGCGGACGATCGCGGTCAGCTTTGGAGCGGTGCCAGCGATGGTGGCGTTGGCCGTGCCGGAGATTCCCACCTTGAGCTGGTCGACCGAGACCGAGCCGATGCTCGCCGATCCCGCGCCCTGGACCGACAGGTCGAACGACAGCCCCTTGGCCTTGTCGATCGCCAGGCTGCCCGAGCCGTTGAGCGAGGCCGAGTTGAGGTCGTGGGTGCCGATGCTGATCTCGACCGGCCCCTTGGTCTCGCCCGGATAACCGCTCCACGAAGATCGGTTGCTGCGGACGACCAGGGTCCGGCCCTGGACGTCGATGGTGACCGAATCGAGCGCCGCGGGGGAGCCGCCGCTGGCCTTCGCGAACGGCGCGACACCGGTGGCGAGGCTAACCTTGAACGGGCCCTCGACGCGGATCCGATCGAAACCGCTGACTCCGAAGTTGCGGCTGGCCGCATCGGCCGGTGCAGCGGCACAAGCGAGTAGAATGCAAGTGGGGAGGCCAAAAGGAAGGAAGGTGCGCATGGCGCCCACCTTCATCGCCTTATGGTTAAGATCGCCTTTAAATCCGGGACCGTCAGCTACACTGAACGTTGCCGGACCCTGCCTTGCTGATGCTGCACTTGGCGCCGCCGGTCACGCGCACGTCGCCCGATCCCGCGATTTCGACCGACGCGGTGCCAGTCGCGTGGGCGGAGACATTGCCCGACCCGGCAATCGATACCGAAGCGCTTTCGGCGACCACCGCGCCGCCGTCGATGTCGCCCGACCCGGCGATCTCGTAATTGGCGGCTGCCGCCCGGCCGCGCCCGGCGTGAATTTCGCCCGAACCGGCGATGCCCGCCTTCAAGCGCTTGACGTTGATCTCGCCGAGCCGAAGGTTGCCCGAGCCGGCGACTCCGGCGTCGAACGAATCGCCGGCGACCTTGTTGACCGAAATATCGCCCGAACCGGCGATTTCCGCGCCGGCCAGCGCCGGCACGGTGACGGTCAGCTTGACCGGGTGGCTCTTGGACCAGCCGAAGTTCATCCCCGAACGCTTCTTGGTGTGAATGCGGAGCGTTCCACCCTTGACCTCGACCACCATCCGTTCGATCGCCCGCTCGCCGCCGCTCGCGCGCACCGAGGGAGCGCTGCCGGTGGTCACGGTCACGTCATAGGGCCCGGCGACCTCGAGCCGGTTGAACGCCCCGACCTGGTAGTTGCGGGTCGTCGCCGGTCCGGCGCTTTCCTCGCGGTCCTTGTTGGCGCATGCGGCCGAAGCCGCCGTCGTTGCAATCATCCCTGCGAGCATCGCCTTGCGCATCTCGTCCTCCCTAATACTGTGTTAGTGTGGCAATACACCACATGAGCGAGCGTCGGCAAGCGCAAAAAGAAAGGGCGCGCTCCGCGGTGGAGCACGCCCTTTGCTTCTCAGTCTGGAAAGCCGCTGCTTAAGCTGCGAGCTCCTTGGATTTGTTGTGAATCGCGGCCGCCTCGTTCAAAATCTCGAGGATTTTGACGAGCGCCGACTTCTCGTCGGTCTGCTCCATCGCCGCCAGCTCGCGAGCCAGGCGCGACGAAGCCGCTTCGAAGATCTGCCGCTCCGAATAGCTCTGCTCGGGCTGGTCGTCGGCGCGGAACAGGTCGCGGGTCACCTCGGCGATCGACGTCAAATCGCCCGAGTTGATCTTCGCTTCATATTCCTGGGCGCGGCGCGACCACATGGTGCGCTTGACCTTGGGCTTGCCCTTCAGGGTCTCGAGCGCGTCCTTCATGGTCTTGTCGGACGACAGCTTGCGCATGCCGACCGAGTCCGCCTTGTTGACGGGGACTCGAAGGGTCATGCGCTCCTTTTCGAAGCGCAGCACATAGAGGTCGAGGCGGATACCGGCGATTTCGGTGCTCTGGAGCTCGACCACTCGGCCAACTCCATGCTTGGGGTAAACGACATAATCGCCGACATCGAAGCTCAGTGCCTTGGAAGCCATTATTTCCCTTTCCATTTGAGGCGCCAAGAGCCGACACGTTCCGCATCGCCCCCCAAAACGGCCAGCGGCCGCGGCTCTATCGCCTTGTCACGTTCCTGCTAGTTCCGGCCGCTGCGGAATCGCGGCGACCTTCGCCCGGATTCTATACCACAGATTTAATCAAATCGCCAGCCCGAGCTGGAGCGGCGGTTCGAGGTCGGACTCACATAGATTATGAAGCCCGAGGCCGAGCAGGCGGATTCCCTTGGGCAGCGGGTGGAGCGCGGCGAGCAGCGTCTGGCCGGCCGCCGTAAAAGCCGCGAGGTCGGGAATCGGCGCGGTGAAGCTCTTCGACCGGGTGATCAGCTCGAAATCCGCGAACTTGACCTTGAGCGTCACCGTCCGCCCCGAAACCTCGCCCCGTTCGATCCGCGTCCAGGCATAACCGGCGATCCGCTCGAGCTCGGCGGCCAGCGCGTCGGGATCGCGCAAATCGTCGTCGAAGGTGCGCTCGGCGCTGACCGATTTGTACGGCCGGTCGGGCCGGACCTCGCGGTCGTCGATGCCGCGGCAGATCCGCCAGTACCAGCTCCCCGAGCTGCCGAAATGCGCCTCGAGCTGGGGCAGGCTCCAGGCCTGGAGATCGGCGCCGGTGAAGATCCCCAGCCGCTCCATCTTGCGCGCCGTCACCGGGCCGACGCCGTGGAAGCGGGCGACCGGCAGCGTGGCCACAAACTCCGGGCCGCGCTCGGGCGGGATGACGCATAATCCGTCGGGCTTCTTGTGGTCGGACGCGAGCTTGGCGATGAACTTGCAATAGCTGACCCCGGCCGACGCGGTGAGCCCGGTCTCGGCCCGGATCCGGCGGCGGATGTCCGCGGCGATCGCCCGGGCGCTGCCGAAGCAGAGCTTGTCCTCGGTGACGTCGAGATAGGCTTCGTCGAGGCTCAGCGGCTCGACCAGCTCGGTGTAGGCGGCGAAGATGTCGCGGACCTGGCTGGACACCGCTCGATAAACGTCGAAGCGCGGCTTGACGAAGATCAGCTCGGGACAGCGGCGCCTGGCGGTGACGGACGGCATTGCGGACCGCACTCCGAACGGCCGAGCCTCGTAGCTCGCGGCGGTGACCACCCCGCGATGCCCGCCGCCGACCGCGACCGGCTTGCCGCGCAGCGACGGATCGTCGCGCTGCTCGACCGACGCGTAGAAGGCATCCATGTCGACATGGATGATCTTGCGGACTCGGTCGGGGCACGCGTTCACGGCCTGTTCTTAGCGTCATCCGGCGTTCAGCAAAACTCGCCCAGTCTCGCCCGGATGAAGATTGGACTCGCACTCCTGCTCGGCTCGGTCGCGCTTGCCGGACTCGCCGCTGCTGCCCCTCAGCCTCACCAGCATCACCACCAGTCGCCGCCGGCGCCCGCGCCCGGCGCAACCACGCAGGCGCAGCTTCAGGTGCTCCGTTCGGCGCTCGTTCGCTATGCCGATTTCGAGGTCGCCCGGCGCGAAGGCTGGAAGAAGTTCGGCGGCAAGGGATCGGGCGAGGGCCCGCTGATGGGCGAGCATTGGCTGCTTCCCAAGGAGCGTGGCGGAGTCGATTATCAGCACGGCCAGGCGATCGATTTCTCGCGTCCGTCGAACCTGATTTACGCCGAAATCGGCGGCAGGCGGCAACTGATCGGGGTGACCTTCAACGTCCGCCTCGCCGATGGCGAGCCGGTGCCCGAGGGGTTCGCCGGAGCCGCGGATAAGTGGCATGTCCACGATTTCCCCAGGGCCATCGCGGCGGCGACGGAGGGCCGTCCTTTCGTGCGTTGGCTCGCCTACAACTTCGCTCCGGCCGAATTCACCCGCCCCGGCGCCGGTCGCGGGCGCGTGGCGATGATCCACGTCTGGCCGACGCTGCCCAATCCGGACGGACTGTTCGCCGACAAGCACCGGCTGCTGCCCTATCTGAAACTCGGCCTGCCCGCGGGGTTCGCCGATGGCGCGAGCCTGCAGGCGGCCAAGGGCCTCCACCTCGCCACGCCGCGCGGCTGCTCCGACACCATCGACGGAGCGCTGTGGATCGCCAACGCGCCCAAGGACACGGCAAAGCGCCTGCACTCGGCGTGCACGGCCGCAGCGGCGCATGTGAAAGAGGGCCTGGCGACCGGCAGCAAGTCGCAAGTCAACGCGATGGCCGAGCATGGCTGGGCGATGTTCAGCGCCGCTTGGAAAGGCGCACTGACTCCCGCCCAGCAGGCGCGGATCGCGGCCATCACCGAGCATGGCGACGCGGGCCCCCTGGCGCACGAGGAGTCCTCGACCCACGCCCACCATTAGGGCTCGGCCGCCCTTCACTTCGCGGCCTTGCTGTGCTGTAGGGCGCGGCAATGAACATCCACGAATATCAGGCCAAGGAGCTGCTCGCGAAGTTCGGCGTGCCGGTCCCCGCCGGCTATCCGGCGATGAGCGTCGAGGAAGCGGTCGCGGCCGCGCAAAAACTTCCCGGGCCGTTGTGGGTGGTCAAGTCGCAGATCCACGCCGGCGGCCGCGGCAAGGGCAGGTTCAAGGAGCTCGGCCCCGACGCCAAGGGCGGAGTCCGGCTCGCGCGCTCGATCGACGAGGTTCGGGAGCAGGCAGCCGAGATGCTCGGCAAGACGCTGGTGACCATCCAGACCGGCCCGGCGGGCAAGAAGGTCCAGCGCCTCTACATCACCGACGGCGTCGACATCGCCCAGGAATTCTATCTGGCGCTGCTGGTCGACCGCGGCACCGGGCGGATCGCGATCGTCGCCTCGACCGAGGGTGGAGTCGACATCGAGGGGGTCGCCCACGACACGCCCGAAAAAATCGAGACTCTGACCATTGATCCGGCGACCGGCCTGATGCCGCACCATGGCCGCGCCGTGGCGGCCGCGCTCGGGCTCACGGGCGAGCACAGCAAGCAGGCGCAGTCGGTGCTGGCCAAGCTCTACGAGGCCTTCGTCGGCACCGACGCCAGCCAGATCGAGATCAACCCGCTGGCGGTGACCGAGGACGGGCAGTTGCTCGTCCTCGACGCCAAGGTCGGCTTCGATGGCAACGCCGAGTTCCGCCACCCCGACCTCGAAGCGTTGCGCGACCTCGCCGAAGAGGAGCCGATGGAGATCGAGGCGTCGAAATACGACCTCGCCTACATCAAGCTCGACGGCGACATCGGCTGCATGGTCAACGGCGCCGGCCTCGCCATGGCGACGATGGACATCATCAAGCTGAACGGCGCCTTCCCGGCCAATTTCTGCGACGTCGGCGGCGGCGCCAGCAAGGAAAAGGTCACCGCGGCGTTCAAGATCATCCTGTCCGACCCCGAGGTGAAGGGCATCCTCGTCAACATCTTCGGCGGCATCATGCGCTGCGACATCATCGCCGAGGGCATCGTCGCCGCGGCGCGCGAAATCGACATCCGGGTGCCGCTGGTAGTCCGGCTCGAAGGCACCAACGTCAAAGAGGGCAAGGACATTCTCGCGACGAGCGGCCTGGCGATCATCCCCGCCGACGACCTCGGCGACGCGGCGAAGAAGATTGTCGCCGAAGTGAAGCAGGCCGTGCCAGCATAGTCATAAGCCCCTCTCCCCTCTGCGGGAGAGGGGTTGGGGAGAGGGGCTGACTGGCCCACGCCCTCTCCCTCCCAAGCCTCGCGGCTTGGGCCCCTCCCTCTCCCGCTCAGGGGAGAGGGGCTGAAGGAAGGAAGCCGAATGAAACTGCTGGTCGCGGTCAAGCGGGTGATCGATTACAACGTCAAGCCGCGAGTCAAAATGGACGGCTCGGGCGTCGACCTCGCCAACGTCAAGATGAGCATGAACCCGTTCGACGAGATCGCCGTCGAGGAAGCCACGCGCCTGAAGGAGAAGGGCGTCGCGACCGAGGTCGTCGCGGTGTCGATCGGCCCGGCCAAGGCGCAGGAGACGTTGCGGACCGCGCTCGCGATGGGCGCCGACCGGGCGATCCTGGTCCAGACCGACGAGGAAGTCGAGCCGCTGGGCGTTGCCAAGATCCTCGCCAAGATCGCCGCCGAAGAGCAGCCGCAGATCGTGATCCTCGGCAAGCAGGCGATCGACGACGACAGCAACCAGACCGGGCAAATGCTCGCCGCCTTGCTCGGCTGGCCGCAGGGCACGTTCGCGTCGAAAGTCGAGGTCGGGGACGGCAGCGTTACCGTCGCCCGCGAAGTCGACGGCGGTGCCGAGACCGTCAAGCTCAAGCTGCCGGCGGTGGTCACCACCGACCTGCGCCTCAACGAGCCGCGTTACGCGAGCCTGCCGAATATTATGAAGGCCAAGTCGAAGCCGCTGGCGACCAAAACGCCCGAGGAGCTCGGGGTCGACATCAAGCGGCGGCTCGAAACGCTCAAGGTCGTCGAGCCGGAAAAGCGCAAGGCCGGGGTCAAGGTCGGCTCGGTCGACGAGCTGGTCGACAAATTGAAAGTGCTGGGGGTCGTGCAATGAAGGTGCTGGTCTACGTCGAGCACGAAGGCGGCGAAGTCCGCGACGCGACGCTGTCGGCGATCACGGCCGCGGCCAAGCTCGGCGAAGTCCATGGGCTGGTCGTCGGAACGAATGTCGCGCCGGTCGCCGAAGCGGCCGCCAAGATCGCCGGAATGACCAAGGTTCATGTCGCCGAGGCGGCGCACCTCGGGCACGCACTGGCCGAGAACATCGCTCCGATCGCGACCCAGCTAATGGGTCATCACGACGCGTTCGTCGTCCCGTCGACCACCACCGGCCGCAACCTCGCGCCGCGCGTCGCCGCCTTGCTCGACGTGATGCAATTGAGCGACATCATCTCGGTCGAGGATGAGAACACCTTCACCCGGCCGATCTACGCCGGCAACGCGATCGCGACCGTCCGTTCGAGCGACTCCAAGAAGGTCATCACGGTGCGCGGCACCGCGTTCGAGAAAGCCGCGCGCGACGGCGGCAGCGGGGCGGTCGAAAAGGTCGACGCCGGCACCGATCCTGGCGTCAGCAGCTTCGTCTCCGCCGAGACCAGCGAAAGCGAACGGCCCGAGCTGACCAGCGCCAAGGTCATCGTCTCCGGCGGCCGCGCGTTCGGCTCCAATGAGCAATTCCACGCGCTCCTCGATCCGCTCGCCGACAAGCTCGGGGCCGGCGTCGGCGCCAGCCGCGCCGCGGTCGACGCCGGCTACGCCCCCAACGACTATCAAGTCGGCCAGACCGGCAAGATCGTCGCCCCCGAAGTCTATATCGCGATCGGCATTTCGGGTGCCATCCAGCACCTCGCGGGGATGAAAGACAGCAAGGTCATCGTCGCGATCAACAAGGACGAGGAAGCGCCGATCTTCCAGGTCGCCGACGTCGGCCTGGTCGGCGACCTGTTCAAGATCGTCCCGGAGCTGACTTCAAAGCTTTGAGCTAACGAGGTTTTAACCGTTCGTTGCTAGTCCCGCCGCCGAACCAGGGGCGAGACATGAAGCACACGAAGATTGTTGCGGCGAATCAGCCGCGGACCAGATTGCAGCGCGCCGAGAGCCTGCTCGAAGCGGTGCTGTTCGGCAGCCGCTGGCTGATGGCCCCATTCTATCTGCTGATGGTCGCGGCGCTTGGCATGCTGCTGGTCAAGTTCGCCCAGGAGACCTGGCACATCGTCACCCACACGCTGGCGATGACCGAATCCGATGCGGTGCTCGCAGTGCTGTCGCTGATCGACATCGCGCTGACCGGCAATCTGCTGCTGATGGTGCTGTTCGCCGGCTACGAGAATTTCGTCTCGAAGATGAATGTCGGCGACCATGAGGACCGGCCCGAATGGATGGGCAAGGTCGATTTCGCCGGGCTTAAATTGAAGCTGATCGCGTCGATCGTCGCCATCTCCGGCATCAACCTGCTCAAGCATTTCATGGCGCTCGATCCGGCGAGCCTGAGCCCGGGCAAGGAGCAGCAATTGTTCTGGATGGTGATCATCCATTTGGTCTTCATCGCCTCGGGCGTGATGCTCGCCTTCATGGACAAGATCGCCGCGTCGACCGGCGCCCGTCACTAGAAGCCGCCGAGGAACTCCGCGACGTTGGCGCCCAGCGCGTCGACCGCATAGCCGCCCTCCATCACGATCAAGGTTGGCAGACCCAGCGCGGCAATGCGGCGTGCCATCGGCGCATAGTCGCTCGTGCCGAGCTTGAAATGACTGATCGGGTCGCCGGCGTAAGTGTCGGCGCCATAGCTGACGATCAGCAGTTCGGCATCGAAGACCGCGACCCATTCGAGCGCCCGGGCGAGCGCCGGCTCATACTGCGCCCATCCCGTGCCACGCGGCAGCGGCAGGTTGATCGTCGTGCCGGCGCCATCCCCTGCGCCGCCCTCGTCCGCATGCCCCCAAAAGTACGGATAGTCGGTGCTCGGGTCGGCATGGATCGATGCGTAGGCAACGCCGCCGCGTTGGTGGAAAATGTCCTGCGTGCCGTTGCCGTGATGATAGTCGACGTCGAGGATCGCGACTCGGTTGCGGCCGGCGGCGAGCGCCGCTTCGGCTGCGATCGCGGCATTGTTGAGATACGAATAACCGCCGAGATAATCGGCGCCGGCATGATGTCCCGGCGGGCGGGACAGAGCGAAGGCGCTGCGCTCGCCGTCGAACACCGCCTGCAACGCGGCCAGCGCCGTCTGTGCGCTCCAGTAGCTCGACTGCCAGGTTCCTTCCGCAATTGGGGTCGAAGTGTCGAAGCTGTACGCGCCGAGCCTGGCATCGATCCGCTCGAGGTCGAGAGGGCGGCGGCCGACCACCGGGAAAGTGTAGGGGAACGCGTCGCCGTCGCGGCCGGCCGAGCGCCAATCGGTGTGAGCGTTCTCGAGAAACCTCAGATAATCAGGCGAATGCACCCGGAGCAGCGGCTCCATGCCGCGGTCGGCGGGAGCCTCGGTCGGGCCGAGAGCGCCAAGGATCGCGTCGACTCGGCCGGGGTGCTCCGCCGCCGGATGAAGCGCGCCGTTGAAGAATTCGGACCGGGGCGCATGGGCGCGCTGCCGTTCGTCCCAGAAGCAGCGCATCCCCCCAGCCGCCGCTATTTCTTCTTGGCGACTCGCGCGGGTTTCCCCTTGCGCTTGGTCGACGCCATCTTGTCGAGCTCCTTCTCGCTCATCGACTCCGCCATCTGCTTCGACGCGCCCTTGAGTTTGCTCTTCGGCGTATCGCCGCGCTTGGCCGACAAAGCGGCTCCCGCGGCTTTCTGCTGGGCTTGCGATTTCGCTGGCATGGCACTGCTCCGCTGACAATGGACAGGCCCCACAACCGCGATGCCCCCAAGCCGTTCCGGGATTTCGGTCATGGCGCAGCAATGTCGGCAACGCTAGGCGCTGAACGGATCAGCCCCTCGGATGGAATCCAGATGATGCGTCAAGCCGCCCGTACCGCCGCAATGGCAATTCTCTGCGTGCTCGCCGGAGCCGCGCAGGCGTCGCCCCAGCGCCTCGAGCGCGCGGTCCTTGCCGGCGGCTGCTTCTGGGGCGTCGAGGCGGTGTTCGAGCATGTGAAGGGGGTGCGCGACGTCGTCTCGGGCTATGCCGGCGGCAGCGCTCGCGATGCCAATTATGCTGCGGTCAGCAGCGAGCGCACTGGGCACGCCGAGGCGGTCCGGATCACCTACGACCCGAGGCAGGTCAGCTACGCGCAACTGCTCAAGATCTACACGACCGTCGCGCACGACCCGACCCAGGTCAACCGCCAGGGCCCCGACGTCGGCCCCAGCTACCGCTCGGCGATTTTCCCGCAGAACGCGGCGCAGAAGCAGGTCGCGGAGAGGTTCCTGGCCCAGCTCCGGGCGTCGCGGACCTACAAGAAACCGATCGCCACCCGGATCGAGAGCGGCGCATTCTATCCGGCCGAGGCGAGCCACCAGGACTTCATGCGCCGCCACCCTTTCCACCCGTACATCGTCATCCACGACCGGCCGAAGGTCGCCAAGCTCAAGCGCGCCTTTCCGCAGCTTTGGCGGGCGTGACCGGCCGGGTCAGGAGCTCTTGAGGCGATGAACGCCGCTCTTGCCGACAGGGTGGGGCAAATGGCGGACAAGGCGTTAGACTAAATCACTGAAACTATTTGATTTTACGCACGAAACAGAATAACGGGACCTGACAATGCAGCGGATGGGGCGAATCATTCCAGCGCCGGTACTGCTGGTGATGGCCGCATCCTTATCGGGGGGCGCTTGCGCCATGGCATCACCTAGCGTCGAATCGACGCCGTGCCGTATCGTGGACGGCGACAAGCTGCCCGGCGAATCGGGCGGCGCGGCGGCGCTGTGCTCGGCGATCGAGCGCGCGGCGGCGGCAAAGGCGCCGGGCGTCGCATATACGGTCGAGGTCCAGGTGCTGTCCCCGTCGCGGCTGGCGGCGACGCTGACGAGCGGTGGACGAACGCTGCCGGAGCAGAATTTCGCGGTCATGGGCCGGGAGTTGAACGGCGGCTCGTTCGAGCGATTCGCCGCCGCACTCGCCGATCAATTGGCCAAACCGAACTAAATATTTAACCGCTGGCTTGGTAGCCGCGCGGGGAGGGAGTGAGAATTGCCCGATATTCCAGGTAACAGCAGCACGACGTCGTCGATCGCGGTCGGCGGTACGGTCACCAGCACGCTCGAGACGATCGGCGATCATGACTGGTTCCGGATCACCCTGACAGCCGGCCAGTCGATCACCGTGTTCGTCGACGGGACGACGCTCGAAGACCCGTATCTGTACATCCGCAACGCGTCCGGCCAGCTGCTGTACGAGAATGACGACCGCAATCCCGGCATCGACCGCGATTCTCAGGTCTCTTTCACCATTCCGTCGTCCGGAACCTATTATATCGACGTTGGCGCTTGGAACGAGAATTATACCGGCGACTATACGCTGTCGGTCAGCGTCTACACGCCGCCGCCGCTGGCCACCATGGAACAGATCGCCAATCAATTGGTCGAGGGCTATTGGGGCGGCGACGACCATCGTTTCAACGTCAGCCAGGGCGGCTCGATCACCGTCAACCTGACCGCGCTGACGCCCGCCGGCCAGAATCTCGCGCGCGAGGCTTTGAAGGTCTGGGCCGACGTCATCGGCGTTCAGTTCGTCGAAGTGGCTTCGGCCGCGCAAATCACCTTCTCCGACAATGAAGAGGGCGCATTTTCCGATACCAGCTGGTCCGTCGGTTTCATCAACTCATCAACTGTCAACGTTTCGACCCAGTGGCTGCAGAACTACGGCACCCAGATCGGCACTTACTCGTTCCAGACTTACATCCACGAGATCGGCCACGCGCTCGGCCTCGGCCACGCCGGCAATTACAACGGCGACGCCGGTTACCCGTTCGACGCGCTGTTCCAAAACGATGCCTGGGCGACCAGCGTCATGTCCTACTTCAGCCAGACGGAGAACACCTACTTCGCCGGCCAGGGATTCGCCGAGAATTTTATCGTCACTCCGATGATCGCGGACATTCTCGCGATGCAGACGCTCTACGGTCTCTCGACGACGACACGTGTCGGCAACACGGACTACGGTTCGACCTGGCACACCAACATGGGTGCGCTGACGATCTTCGATTCCGGCGGCGTCGACTGGATCAACATAACGGGCCTGGGCGGCGACCAGCGGATCAACCTTAATCCCGGCACATTTTCCAATGTGATGTCGGAGGTTGGAAACGTCGGCATCGCACTCGGCACCATTATCGAGAATGTCAGGACGTCGTCCGGGCACGATACGCTGATCGGCAACGATGTCGCGAACATCCTTGAAAGCGGCGCCGGAAATGACTCGCTGTTCGGCGGCGCCGGCGACGACACGCTGTCGGCTGGCTCGGGGAACAACAGCCTCGACGGTGGGCTGGGCACGGACACGGTCGACTACGCCACCGGTAACTTTAGCAGCGGCGCGAACGTCAATCTCGGGCTCGGCACTGGAACGAACAACGGCGGCATCGGCCAGGATACGCTGACGAGCATCGAGAACATCACCGGGACGAGCGAAAACGACCAACTGACCGGCAGTTCCGGCGCCAATCTGATCATCGGTCACTTTGGCGACGATATTATCGATGGCGGCGGTGGCGATGACACCCTGCTGGGCGATTATCCCGGAATCACCTTCGCCGTGCACAACGACACGCTGAACGGCGGCGACGGCAACGACACGCTCGATGGCGGCATGGGCAATGACACGCTTACCGGCGGCACTGGCAATGACAGCTTCCGCAGCACCGCCGCGGGCCTGAACGGCGACACGATCACGGACTTCGCGGCGGGCGACAGTATCGTCTTCACCGACGCCAACCTCGCGACCTTCACTTTCTCGCGGAGCGGCAACACTCTGACCTACAGCGGCGGCTCGCTGACCTTTGGCTCGGCAGTTTCCGGGACATTCGCCGCCAGCGCTGCCGCGGGCGGAGGCGTGCAGCTCGTGCTCCAAGTGGGAGGCCCCACGGAGGGCGACGACACGCTGACCGGGACCGAGCAGGCCGATGTCCTCAATGGCCTGGGCGGCAACGACATCATCTTCGGGCTTGGCGGCAACGACACGCTTCAGGGCGGCACCGGCAACGACAATCTGCACGGGGGCGGCGGCAACGACACCCTCGATGGCGGCGATGGTGGCGATCGCGCCTGGTATGACGATGCTCTGGCTGCCGTCACGGTGAACATGGGCGCCGGCGTCGCGACCTCGACCGTCGGGTCGACTGCCGGGATCGGCAGCGATCAGCTCGTCAGCGTGGAACATGTCACCACCGGCAATTTCGATGACACGGTCATCGGCAACGACCTGACGAACCTGATCGATGGCCGCGGCGGCAACGACTGGATTTCCGGGGGCCTCGGCGACGACTGGATTCTGGGCGGGGACGGCGCCGACCAGCTGTTCGGCGGCGCGGGCGACGACGACCTTGAAGGCGGCAACGGTAACGACCTCCTCTACGGAAGCGTCGGCGGCGACACGATGTCCGGCGGCGCCGGCAACGACACCTACGTCGTCGATGATGCAAACGACTCCGCGGTGGAAGATCCCGGCCAAGGCACCGACACGATTGAGGCATCACTGTCCGTGGACCTCGCCGGTCCTGGCTTCATGATCGGCGAGCTTGAAAATATCACTCTTACCGGTGGCTCGGCGCTCAATGCGGGTGGCAATGGTCTCGCCAATGTGATCACCGGCAATTCGGGCGCCAACGAGATCGCCGGCCGCGGCGGCAACGACACGCTGACCGGCGGCGCTGGCAACGACAGCTTCCGCGACACCGCGTCGGGGCTCAACGGCGACACGATCATGGACTTCGCGTCGGGCGACAAGATCGTCTTCACCGACGCTAGCCTCGCGACCTTCGGCTTCTCGCAGAACGGCAATACTCTCACCTACACGGGCGGCTCGCTGACCTTTGCCTCGGCCTTGTCCGGAGTGCTCACCGCCAGCGCGGCGGCGGGCGGCGGCGTGCAGCTGACCCTGGCGCCCGCGGATCCGCCCCAGACGCTCAACGGCGGCCCTGGCAACGACACGCTCAACGGCGGCACCGGCAACGACACGCTCAACGGCTTCGCCGGCAACGATACGCTCAATGGCAATGCCGGCAACGACGTCCTCGACGGCGGCCTTGGCGCCGACACCATGACCGGCGGCAGCGGCAACGACCGCTTCGCGATCGACAACGCCG
>CAYSHL010000025.1:0-24066 GCA_964430865.1 uncultured Sphingomonas sp. | reverse complement strand
CTGACCGCCGGCGCCAAGACCCTCTACGCCCGCGACGACGCCCACCGCGCCGAGCTCGAAGCGACCGAATTCAAGGGCAAAAAGGTCGAAGTCTCGCGCTTCAAGGGCCTGGGCGAGATGATGCCCGCGCAGCTCAAAGCCACCACCATGGACCCCGCCACCCGCTCGCTCCTCAAAGTCACCCTCCCCGCCGAATACCAGGACCGCCAGCCGGTCAAAGACTTGGTCGAGCGCCTGATGGGAAGGGACCCGGCCAAGCGCTTCGAGTTTATCCAGAACAGCGCGGCAGCGGTGGATGAGAGCTCAATAGACGTGTAGCCGGGGGCTGCACGTCTAGTGCGCTTGCGATCGATGCTTAGTTAGCTCCTCCCCGGAACGGGGAGGTGGAGGGGTCCCTCCGGAGAGCCGGCGAGCCCCGGCCAGCGGGTCGCCATAGGCGAACCCGACTGGGAGCGCAGCTGACCGCAGGTCACCTCACCAAGTGAGCGGAAAGCAATTCGCCAGAATTGCGAGAGCGAACGGCGGTGACGGCGGCGGTGGTGGATGAGGAGCGATCGATGCCTAAGGTGTGACTGACAGGTTACCGTTACTCCGCCCCGTCCGAAGCGATGTTCGATGAGCGATAGCATCGGTATGGGGAACGATGTGGAGGGAGACTTGCAGTCGGGATGGCTCGCATTGCAGGACGGTCATTGACATTTGTAGGCCGATACCATACATACGTCGGGTGTTTGATATATCGCCCCGCCCAAGTCTGACTAGTCGCCTACCATCGTGGCGCGAGTACGGTCATAGCGATGTCGCTTACGATTTGGTTCGGCGTGAGCGCTGGCTCGTGGACTTTGCTGGGCACGAAATCCAAATCGAAGTCAGACCGCAAAGGTGGCAAGAAAAATGGGCTCCTTCACCCTCGGCAGACTTGCTCGCTTGGGTCAGGCGTTTGTTCAACGTTGGCAAACGGATCGACACGGGCGTCGATGAATTCGCCCGCCGCCTTCGCAATGAATTCGTCCATGAGGCAACTGCTCGGAGGCTTCTCCTTCTGCAGCCTCGCGCAGTAGGCCATCGCCGTTTTATCGCCGGACACGAGCTCGGGCATTATTGGATTTCGTCCCGGTCGACACGGCACACCGCATTACATTTCTGGAACGCTGCCCAATCATCCGAAGTGGGTCAAGATGACGACCTGATCGAGATTACAGCAGCTAATGTATTACTGAGCGCAGTAGCCAGGGCGTACTTCCGTGGCTGCGGGCGAATTGGACTTTCGCTAGAAACGGCCACTGTTCGTGACTGGATTCAAAATTTTGTTATTCATACTGGATCGTCTCCACCGATCTGCGGCCTGATTGAATGGCTGCGGAGCGTAATCTGCGGCCGCCTCTCGGCATCGCATTCCGCACGCACGCGTGGAGCACATCATGAATTCAGACGACCCGCTAACCAGGATTCTCGCAACAGGCGGGTGTCCTGGAATACCCAAAGAAATCGCCTCAGGCGCGCGCTGGCTGGCCAGTCTCCTGCTCGCCGCACGAGGCTGGAGCACAATCGACGGCTTTACCGAGGTGGCGAAGTTGCCCGACGGGCGGTTTGCCGCGCCTTTGGGCGACTCATGGGCGATCACCTTCGATTGGGACTGGGATCGCAACCGCGTTCATCACATTCGTTTAGAAAAATTGCAGTTGGAGTAAGCCATGCCAAAGGGTGAGATGCAGATGGAACCGCCGAAGGTGGCCGACGTACTACGCATCCATTTTTTGACGCTGGGTGACATCACTCAAGAGCAATTGGCTGATGCACTTGGTGTATCACGTCACAGTGTGAACGAGCTGATGAATGGCAAACGGGCGGTCACTGCCGTCATGGCCCTTCGGCTGGCACGCGTCTTGGGAACGGACCCAGAGTTCTGGCTGAACCTGCAGCAAGCTTCCGATCTGTACCAAGCGCAGAAAGATTACGGCGACGAAATCGCTCGCATAAAGCCCCTTCGTGCCGAGCGATCGGTTGAACAGATCATTCGTCCATTCAGCGAAATCTTCGGCCGCAAGTTCCGCCCGTCAAAGGTTATCAACGCTTGATCTAAGCACTTCAATTCGGGCGACATCAATTCCGGTGACAATTCGGTGACCAATTCGGATTCCGGTGACAGTGCGCAAATTAGACCCACCCAACCCGGTCTGTAATTATCGCTTTCCTACACACACCCATTTGGTTCATAGAGTGCGACTCGCATCGGCACGGAGAGGTTCATGGCGCGCAGGGTGGCAAAGGAAATGACTCTCGAGGAGTTCGACGCCTGGTCCGCCGCTCGGACGCGGATCGCAACCGTCGCCGACAGCGCCGAGGAGAACGGCGGCCCGAGCCTGTCGCTGGTGCCCGTCCCCGACCAGCAGGATGCATGGCCGACCGACCTGCTCGCGCCGGGTCGATCGGATCATGCCGCGGCAAATCCATCGGACGAATCCGCGCCGGCCGAGCCGCCAATCGCCGCGACCCCGTTCGACGGCGTTCCGCTCGAAGACAGCCGCAACCGCCTCGCCGGCTGGAGCGCCGATCGCCAGCGCCTGTTCCTCACCCATCTCGCCGAGACCGGCTCGGTCCATCTCGCTTGCGCCGGCGCCCGGCTGTCGGCGCGCGGCGCCTATCGCCTGCGGGCCCGCTCGCCGGCCTTCGCGCGCGGCTGGGACATGGCGCAGCGGCTGTCGGTCGGGCGCTTATCGGCGATCGCCTTCGACCGCGCGCTCAACGGGCGGCTCGAGCAGGTCTATCGCGACGGCCAGCTGGTCGCCGAGCGCCGCGTGCCCAACGACAAGATGCTGATGTGGCTGCTCGCCCGCCTCGACCCGAAGCGCTTCGCCATGCCGTGGGAGCAGCGCGGCGACGCCGACCCCCAGGCCGAGGCCTTGGCCGCCTTCCCCGCCATCCTCGACGCGATTACCGACACCCCGCAGTGAATCGGCAGGCAACCGCCGTCACCGCGAACATTGGGAACTTTGGCCCGAGCCAAATTGCCGCCAGGATGGGCTCGTGCTCGGTCGCGGATGGATGGCTTCGGGCGGCCGGCACCCGGCGCAAATCGCGACTTCGGGGGCCCAGAAATGGTAAACCCCACCGGTTTGACCCGGCGGGGTTCCCATGCTTCGGAACCGAAGTTCCAAGGCACGCAGTCACCCTAGCCGCCCGGCCGATTCGCGCAAGCGCTTTTTTCGCCGCGACTCGGCGCCCGCGCCAAAAAGCTGTGGATAAGTCTTGATCCGCTTTGGCGCGGCCGCCGCCCGGAACGCTCAGCCCCTACCGCGACCCGAACCCCGTCAGCACCGTCTTCATCGTCCGGAACACAATCAGCAAATCGAGCCAGGGCGAGAAATATTTGATGTAGTAGAAGTCGTACTGCAGCTTGCGCAGCACGTCCTCGACCTCGGCGACATGGCCCTGGCTAACCTGCGCCCAGCCCGAAATCCCCGGCTTCACGACGTGGCGATAGCGGTAGAAGGGCAGCTCCTTGGTGTACCAGATCGACAGCACCTCGGCCTCGGGCCGCGGGCCGATCCAGCTCATCTGCCATTTGAGGATGTTGATGATCTGCGGCAGCTCGTCGATCCGGGTGCGGCGAAGCAGCGCCCCGACTTTGGTGATCCGCTCGTCGTCCCGCCCGGTCATGGCCGCGCGGCGCTCGTCCTCGACCGAAACCGGGCGCATGGTGCGGAACTTGTAGACGGTGATCCGGCGGCCGGCGTGGCCGATGCGCGCCTGGCGGAACAGGATCGTGCCCGGCCCTTCGAGGCGGATGGCGATTGCCGCGACCGCCATCAGCGGCACGGCGAGCGGCAGCAGAGCGGCCGCGACCAGGAAATCGCCGAGCGCCTTCAAGTGGAAATAGCCGCGCGCCGGAAGCAGCGATCCGAAGCTGTTCTCCGACAGGCGGTCGAGCTCGACCCGGCCGGTCAGCGATTCGGACAATTGCTTGACCTGGTAGACGATCCGGCCGGCGAGCGCGGCGTCGGCGAGGAACGCTTCCCACTCGTCGGGCAGATCGGCGGCGAAGTCGGCGACGATCGCGTGGCAGCCGGCGGTGTCCTCGATCCGCGGCCGGGAAAGCGGCAGCCACTCCATGCTGGCGATCTCGTCGAGGCGGGAAACCTCGCCGAACGGAACGACGGCGATCCGCTGCTGGATGGTCCGCTGGGTGAAGAAATAGAGCGCGTACAACCACAGCACGTGGAGGATGAAGCCGCCGCCGAGCGCCACCCGGTCGTACGGCAGGCGGGTCAGCAGGAAGGCGACGACGATGATCCCGTGGCCGGTGAGCGCGGTCGGCAGGATGACATAGGCCGAGCGGATGCCGGGATAGGTCTCGATCGACAGCCGCATCCACAAGGCGATGGCGATGGCGATGGCATTGCCGATCATCGCATTGTCGCTGGCCGGCTCGCCGAACAGTCCGGGCAGGATGGTGCCGCGGACCGCGAAGGGAAGCATTGCGCCGATCAGCAAGGCGCCGGCGAACTGGAACCGCCGCCGGGTGAACAGCGGCTGCTTTTTCAGTCTCGCGGGCGGCTCGTGTCGCATGCGTTCAAAGGTCCCGGCCCGAAGATCATAGCGACCAGCGTCCGATCCCCGGGCTTAGCTGCCGGTTACGCCACATACCCTTAAGATCGCCCAATATTCCATCCCGGTCGAGCAGCGCCTCGAGCTCGGCGTCGGAAAGCGCGCGGTAGCCGGCATGAGCGACCGCTCCGACCACCAGGCCGTAGCGCTCGCCGCCCGGCTCGACGACGTTCAGGCCATGCTCGCGGGCGAGCTCGCCCGGGTCGGCGAGCGGGTCGGCGACCTCGACCTCGTGGCCGAGCTCCTTGAGTCGGCCGATCAGGTCGAACACCCGGCTGTTGCGAAGGTCGGGAACATCCTCCTTGAAGGTCAGGCCGAGCACCAGCGCGCGGCCGGGCTGGCCGCCGACCCGCTCGTGCAAAGCGTCCGCGACCCATCCGCCCATCGCGTCGTTGATCGCGCGCCCGGACAATATGACCTCGGGATGGTGACCGACCTGCTGCGCCAGATGGCTGAGATAATAAGGGTCGACGCCGATGCAGTGGCCGCCGACCAGGCCCGGCTCGAACGGCAGGAAATTCCACTTGGTCCGCGCCGCGGCGAGCACGTCCCACACCGACACGTGGATCTTCGAGAGGATCTGCGCGACCTCGTTCATGAAGGCGATGTTGATGTCGCGCTGGGCGTTCTCGATCGCCTTGGCCGCTTCCGCCGCCTTGATCGACGCCGCCCGGAACACTCCGCCGCTGGTGATCGCGCCGTACATGTCCTCGAGCTGCGCGGTGACCTCGTCATCCTCGCCGGCGATGACCTTGGTGATCCGCTCGATCGAATGGGTCCGGTCGCCCGGGTTGATCCGCTCGGGCGAGTAGCCGAGGCGGAAATCGCGGCCGCGCCGCAGATTGCCCGAACGCTCGAGCTCGGCCCCGCAGATCTCCTCGGTGACTCCGGGATAGACGGTGCTCTCGTAGACGATCGTCGGCCGCCGCGCCGGGTCGATCGCCGCGGCGATCATCCGCGTCGCGGCGAGGACGGCGCCGAGGTCGGGCCGGTTGTCGCCATCGACCGGCGTCGGGACGGTGACGATGTAGATGTCGGCGCCGCTGCAATCCTTGGTGGAATCGGTAAATTTGATGCTGGTTGCCTTGAGCTCCTCGCCCTCGACCTCGCGGGTGCGGTCGTGCCCGGAACGAAGCTGGGTAATCCGCCCGCCATCGACGTCGAAGCCGACGACCTCGAACTTGCGCGCCAGTGCGACCGCCAGCGGCAGCCCGACATAGCCGAGCCCGACGACGACAATCCGGCCGATTTGGCTCATCCCGCGGCCGGCGCCTTGCGGTTCAATGCACCGCGCCCGATGCCGAAATAGGCCAGGCCCGCTTCCTCGGCCTCGGCGCTGTCATAGACGTTGCGCAGGTCGACCAGCACCTTGCCGCGCATCGCCCTGGCGAGGTCGGCGAGGTCGAGCGCCCGAAATTCGTCCCACTCGGTGACGATGACGAGCGCGTCGGCGCCCTCGGCCGCGGCGTGCGCGTCGACCGCGAACTCGACGTCGGGCATCAGCGGCTTGGCCTGCTCGGCCGCGACCGGGTCAAACGCCGCGACCTCGGCCCCGCCGGCAAGCAACCCCTCGACCAGCGCCAGCGACGGCGCCTCGCGCATGTCGTCGGTGTTGGGCTTGAACGCCAGCCCGAGCACCGCGACGCGCTTGCCCTCCACGCTCCCGCCGAGCGCCGCCGCGACCCGCGCCGCCATCGCGTCCTTGCGGCGATCGTTGACCTCGACCGTCGTCCGCACGATCCGCTGCTCGACCCCGGCCTCGTCGGCGGTCCGAAGCAGGGCCACCGTGTCCTTGGGAAAGCAGCTCCCGCCATAGCCGGGCCCGGCGTGCAGGAACTTGGCGCCGATGCGGTTGTCGAGGCCGATGCCCCGCGCGACGTCCTGGACGTCCGCCCCGACCGCTTCGCACAGATCGGCGATCTCGTTGATGAAGCTGATCTTGACCGCGAGAAAGGCGTTGGCCGCATATTTGATCAGCTCGGCGGTGCGCCGGCCGGTGAACAGGATCGGCGCCTGGTTCAAGAACAGCGGCCGGTAGATTTCGCGCAGCACCGCCCGCGCCCGCTCGTCCTCGGCGCCGACCACGATCCGGTCGGGGATCTTGAAGTCGCGGATCGCCGCGCCCTCGCGCAGGAATTCGGGGTTCGACGCGACCGACGCGCCCTCGATCCCCTCCTCCGCGAGGATTTCGACGATCCGGTCGCCGGTGCCGACCGGGACGGTCGACTTGACGACGACCACCGGCGCCGCCTGGCCGACGACCCCGGCGAGCTCGCGCACCGCATCGTAAACGTAGGTCAAATCGGCATGGCCGTCGCCGCGCCGCGCGGGCGTCCCGACCGCGATGAACACCGCTTCCGCCCCTGCCACCCCGCCGGCCAGGTCGGTCGTGAAGCGCAGCCGTCCGCGCTCGGCGTTGGCCTTGACCAGCGCCTCCAGCCCCGGCTCCCAGATCGGCATCCGCCCGGCGTTGAGCGCGTCGATCTTGTCGCCATCCTTGTCGACGCACGTCACCTGATGGCCGAAATCGGCGAAACAGGACCCGGACACCAGCCCGACATAGCCGGTGCCAATCATTGCGATGCGCATGAAACTTCCTGTCCTGAGCTAAGCGACGGGGGCCAATTGGCGGCGGCTATTAGCCAGCGGCTTCGCCAATAGCCAGCGCCGGGCGCCCCGGTTAAGACTGCAAACATGATTGCGATTCAGGCTCGCCCATGACCCCGCGGCTGCGCGGCGTCGACCCGATGCACATGACGCTTCGGCGCAAGGCGCCGGTGCGGCCGTGGGTGCAATTCGGAATCCGGATGGCGATCCTGCTGGCGCTGCTCGCCTTCATCGTCATCTTCCACTGGATCGAGCGGGCCAATCTCAAGGACACGCACGACGGGCATATCAGCTTTGCCGACGTGATCTATTTCACCATGATCAGCGCGACCACGACCGGCTATGGCGACATCGTCCCGGTGACCGAGCGGGCGCGGCTGTTCGACGCCCTGATCGTCACTCCGATCCGGATCTTTTTCATCCTGATCCTCGCCGGCACCGCTTACACCTTCGTAATCAAACAGACCTGGAACAGGTGGCTGATGAAAATGATTCAAAAGAATCTCAAGGATCACATCCTGCTCGCCGGCTTCGGCGTCAGCAACGACCGTGCGCTGCAGGAACTGCTCGCCGGCGGCGTCGACCCACGCCGCATCGTCATCATCGACATGAACCCGGAAGCGGTCGAGCGAGCCGCTAATTGCGGCGTCGCGGTCCTGCTCGGCGACGCCAGCCGCGACGAGACGCTCAAGGCCGCGCACGTCGAGCGGGCGGCCGCCTTGCTGGTTTCGGCCGGGCGCGACGACAGCGCGATCCTGATCGTATTGACCGCCCGCAAGCTCGCCCCGGCGCTCAACATCAGCGTCACCATTCGCACCGCCGACAATGAGGACATCGCCAAGCAGGCCGGTGCTGACACGGTGATCAACCCGGTGAGCTTCGCCGGGCTGCTCCTCGCCAGCTCGCTTCAGGGCCCCCACCGCGCCGAATATCTCGCCGACCTGGCGACCAGCGAAGGCCGCGTCGAATTGCGCGAGCGCCTCGTCGAGCCGCACGAAGTCGGTTGCCCGCCGCAGGAAATCTGCACCGGCCAGGCGGTCCGCCTGATCCGCGATGGAGAGTCGGTCGCCCCAACCGATCCCGGCTTCAAGCGCCTCGCGCCCGGCGATCGGATATTGGAAATAATTGACGCCTGAGCGCCCGAGCGCAGGCGAGCGTTCGCGCAGCAAACGCGACCCAGCGCGGAGAGAGCGCGAAGGCCGGCCAGCCTGCGCGAAGCGACAGGACTGACGTCACGGCCACCCGCGACGGCCTTCTCCGAGCCTGGCTCCCCATCATTCCGTTCGCTTCGGGATCCGCACCCGGCTGGCCATTGCATGGTTGCTAATCGCTTGCCGGACCTGTTCGAACAGCTTCGCGGGCATCGCACTGTATAGTGGAGTGTCACCACCGGGCGCCTTGCGAATGTCCGGCCCCGGCCAGAGGAAGCGGTTGAGTTCCGTCACGATGATCCAGCTTGGCTCGTCGTCGAGCCCGAGGTGGCGTTTCACCGACTGCGACACGGCGATGCCTTCGCCGGGCTTAGCTGGCGAATGGGTGATGGGCGCGACGAGCAGTTCCGTTCGCTCACCGATCGTGCGCTGGGCAACCACCACGACCACCGGGCGATCCTTCAACCCTTCTTCCTGCCCCGCCGCCGCTTCGTCCGCCCACAGATAGGCGTAGGCGATGACGTCAGCCGGTTCGGGTATCGTCCATGAGGTGGTCGGCGGCTTTGGACCGCTCGGAGGGCTTGGCGGTCCGGATGGCTTCGAGGGTGGCATCATCGAGGTCCTTCACGAGGAGAACCTGGCGATCGCGGCTGAGAAGGCGCTCATATTCCTTGAGCGAAAGCATCACGACGCGAGTCACGCCGTGCCGTTGGACTCCCACCGGATGAAGCATCGCCTCGTCGGTGTAGTATCCAAACTTGCCCGCAACCTCTTTGGCCGGGACCGTCAAAAGCGGTTCCGTCATCTGCGACTCCTCGACTTCCTTTCCATCCATTGGATGGCGCGCCCCTGGCCCGAACAAGGTCGGATTATCTAGATAAGCCGGATTGTCAGGAAAATCAAGCCTAGGTGCGCTCGCGCCCGTCGTCACGCGCGAACATTGCTGTCGACTGTTCGCGGAACTGTGTCATCATTCGCTGTTGCTGAGCCTGTGCGCGAGTCGCCTGTCCATCACGACCGCAGGCGAGTTCCCGCCGAACGGCAGGAGAATGGGGGTCTCGATGCGACAGTTCCTGATGTCGGGCGCGGCCGCGTCCGCGGCGATGCTCATCTCCCCGGCCGTCGAAGCTCAGTCGACCGCGCCGGCCCTCGAACGAGCACGGGTCCAACCGACAATGGCGCCGCGGCCCGGCGTCGTCGTGCCGCACATCGAGCGGGCGGCGGAGCGGGTGCAAATCGCTCCGGCCGTCGCTCCGCCGGCACTGCGCAGCACGATCGTCGTGCAAAGCGCCAACCCGCTCTCCGCCATCCAGGCGCTGCCGGTCCAGCGCGAACTTTCCTTCTCGGAGATTCGCTCGACTCGGGCGCTCACGCTCGGCAGTTCACGGATCGATTTGTCGGCGATGCTGAAGCACCGCGACGCGCTGCCCAATGTCGCCGTCCGGCTCCAGGCCGCGCCGTCGGCGGTCACCGTCAAGGCGGTCGATGTGACCGCCTATGTCGTGCCGCAGGGCCTCGTCGTCCGGTCCTTCCTCAATTATCAGATCACGCCCGGCACGTGCAGCGACGGGACTCGGCGGCGGCAGATCGAAGCGGCGGGAATCCGCTGCGCGCAGCGCATGTCTGACGGCGAGCGAATCTCGGATTATGCCGACCCACGTTCGCCGCGCTTCGTCGCCGAGCCGGGCAAGCGCGCCGAAATCATCGCCAGGGCGCGGGCCGACTGGGCCAGACAGGATGCCGACACGGCTGCTCAGGTGGCGAATTTCCGCGCCATTCTGGCCAATCCCGCCGAGCGCGGAAAGATCGGCGCGGACGAGGCCGCGCGCCTCGAGCGGCTGAGTGACGAGGAGCTGGCCGGGGAGCTGATCAGCACCGGCGAGACCAAGATCGAAGACGTCATGTTCATCCCCAAGGAAGACGCCGTCGACCGCTCGAGCACCCCGGGGATGGCCGCGGATTATCGCCGCCGCCTGGCCGCGGTCGGGACGATGACGACGACCACCGACGGCATCGGCAAAGCCATTTTCCTCACCGGCTTCACGCTCGGCCGGCAATATGAGTGGAGCAAGCGGATCGAGAAGACGATCAAATGGTGCTGGGTCGGATGCGCCGTGACCTATTATGCGGGCGGCCGGGCCGGCTTCAGCTATGGCTTCGGGCTGCGCTTCCCGATCGCGGTCGAAGGCAAATATACTTACGAAGGCGGCATCGGCACGCCGCGCGGCTTCGTCACCGCGACGATGACCCCCATCAACGGCGGTCCGGCGGACTATGTCGCCGCGGGCCTCGGCTCCGGCCAGATCTTCAACGGCCAGGAATTCGTCGCCGAGCTCAAGGCGTTCGCCGGTTATGATTACAAGCTGCCGCTGATCGGCTCCGACAGCCGGACGATCGAGGTCGGGGTCGACCTCGCGGCGATGCTGCCCGCACCTTACACCAATGGCCATTTCACGCCCCCGGCGCCCGGCACGACTTCGGGCGAAGTGCCGTTCGTGTTCAACTCGATCGACCTGTTGATGGGCTATGGAAACTGGGGTGCCGCCGGCGTCCTCGTCCATCCGGCGGTCAAGGTGGGCCTGCATTCCGACGCTCTGCGAATGACCCTGCACGACAATGTCACCGGCACCGATCAGCCGATCGTCAGCGGCAAGAAAATCCGCGTCGGAATCGATCCGGCGCGGGCCAAGAGCAGCTTCTGGATCGGCGACCCGGTCTACAATCTCGCCTTCATCGTCACTCCGGGAGTCGATGCGCACGCCTTCATCGACGTCGGCGTGTGGTCGAACAGCTGGCACTTCCCGGTCTGGTTTCCCGACATTTCGATCACCCTCCCACCGGGCGGCGTGGATTTCGCCTGCCACGCCGACACGACTTGCCGGCGCGACTATGAATTTGCCTCGGGGTCGGTCCCCGACACGGGGGCGGCGTCGAGCATCGGTAACGCCCAGGTTCTCGAGGTCGGGAGGCCGGACATAACGCCGGACATACCGGTCAATCCGCCCTCCGCGATCGACGCGGTGCGCGTCGGCCGCTCGCCCGCCGCCGAGGCTGGCCGAGCCAATCTTGGCGATGCCGGAATTGCCCGGCTTGCGCTATGTCCCAACGGCCTGGTCCAGCGGCTGGCCACGCCCAGCGACCGCAAATGCGTGTCCCCCGAGGAAGCCGAGCGGATCGCCAACGAGAACCGCGCGGCCCCGGCGAATACCGATCCCAACGGCGCCTATGGGCCGGCGACCTGTATCAGCGGGCTGGTGTGGCGCGACGCCGTCCCCGGCGACCAGGTCTGCGTCACTCCCGAGCGGCGCGCGGCGGTGGCCGGGACCTGACGCGCGCTCGTTAACGCCACGTCAGGGCTCGCCGAGCCACGGCTTGCGAAACGGAATGGCCGCTTTCGACCTGTTGCGGACGTTACTCGGGCGGCCGGTCAAGGATATCCCGAACCCTTGAGGCGAGATCAGCATAAGTGAAGGGCTTGGTCAGCAGGTCCACACCGTGATCGAGCCTGCCATGATGGACGATCGCATTGCGCGCGTAGCCGGTCGTAAACAGCGTCTTGATTCCTGGCTGAATCTTCGCCGCTTCCTTCGCCAGCACCGCGCCGGTCATTCCACCCGGCAGGACAACGTCGGTGAACAGCAGGTCCAGGTGCCCATTGGCCTTCAACAGGGCTAGCGCCCCGGGGCCGTCGACGGCCTCGAACACGCGGTAGCCCAGGTCGCGCAGGACCTCGGCCGAATAGGCCCGGACGTCTTCGTCATCCTCGCAGACCAGGATCGATTCCTGGCCCTGAGCCTCGACCGCGCCAGGGCCGGGCTCATCGGCTTGGTCCTCGAACTTCCCGAGGAGCCGCGGCAAGTACATCTTGACCGTCGTGCCCTCGCCGGGCTCCGAGTAGATTTTGATATGGCCTCCGGACTGTTTGACGAAGCCGTAGACCATTGACAGCCCAAGGCCGGTGCCCCTGCCGACTTCCTTGGTGGTGAAGAATGGCTCGACGGCCTTGGCGGCGATTTCCGAGTCCATTCCGACGCCGGTGTCCGAAATGCAGATGACCGCATATTGCCCCGCGGCGATCTCCGGATTCAATGCCACATATGAATGATCAAGGTGCGTATTTGCCGTTTCGATCGTCAGCTTGCCGCCATCGGGCATCGCATCGCGGGCGTTAATCGCAAGATTGATGATGGCGTTCTCGAGCTGGTTGGGATCGACTTCCACGGTCCACAGCCGGGGAGCGAGGACGGACTCGACCTCGATCGTCTCGCCAAGCGTCCGATGAAGCAGTTCCGACATCCCTGGAATCAAGCGGTTGATGTCGACCGGCTTGGGCGCGAGCGGCTGCCGCCGGGAAAATGCCAGGAGTCGCTGGGTCAGCGTTGCTGCCCGGTCCGCGCCGGTCGAGGCGCGCTCGGCGTAACGTTTCAAATGAGCCGCATCGGCCGGAAGTTTTTTCTGCAACAGATCGAGGTTGCCGCTGACGATTTGCAGCAGATTGTTGAAGTCGTGGGCAATGCCGCCGGTCAGTTGTCCGACCGTCTCCATCTTCTGGGATTGCCGCAGCGCCTCATGGGCCTGTTGCAGTTCTTCCGTGCGCTCCTCGACGCGCTGTTCGAGCGTCTGGTTGGCGCGCTGAGCGGTCTCGAAAAGGCGGGCGTTATCGATCGCGACCGCCGCCTGGCCGGCGAGACCAAGCATCAGCCGCTCGGCCGCCTCGCTGAACACATTCGCATCCGGGTGGCCGAAGAACAGGCCGCCAATGACCTCGCCGGACCGCGACGCGACCGGCACCGCCAGATAGCTGCGCACCGGCAGATGGCCTTCGGGCATCCCCCGGTTCGGCGCGTTCTTCCCGTAGCGCGGGTCGGCAGTGATATCGTCGGAGCGGACCACGCCTTCGCCGTTGAAGGTCGGCGCGAATACGGGAGTCGCGCGCGGGTGGCCGAAGCGTTCGAAATCGGCCCGGTCGGCGCCGGAGAGCGTATAGAGCATCAGGCTCTCACCGGCTTCGTTGACGCTGTTATAGAAGAAGGCTCCAAACCGCGCGCCGGTGAGCTTGACGCCGGCATCCGTGACCAGCTGAACGACGTTCGACAAGTCGAGCTCGGCCGCCACCTGGGCAGCCGTCCGGTTGAGCACTTCCAGCGCCTCGCTCTCTTGGCGCAGGGCTTCGCGGGCGCGGCGAATCTCGGTGATGTCTTCGACGACTTTGAGGAAGCGGTTGGCGCCCTGCCCGCCACTGACCCGCGAAAGGCTGCTTCGGACCCAGACGATGTCGCCAGCTGGACGGATGTACCGCTTCTCGAAGGCCACGCTGCCGGTCGCTCCCGCAGCCATTGTGCGCAACGCATTCTCGCCGGCGGCGACGTCGTCGGGATGCGTGAAGGAAAGGCAGTTCGCGCCCTGGAGCTCCTCCTCTGTGCGGCCGGTGATTTCGCGATACGCCTCGTTCGACTTCAGGATGTTCCACGCCGCATCGACCTCGATGATTCCGGCGGCGGCGTTCTCGAACACCTGGCGATAGCGTTCCTCGCTGTCCCGCAATCTGCTGATCTCGGTGTTGACGCCGAACCAGCGGACCACCTTGCCGCTCGCGTCCCGGACCGGCTGCACGCGGGTCAGGAACGGCCTGAATACACCGTCCGCGCCTCGCAGCGGGAAGGTCATCTCGAACGGTTCGCCGGTCGCGATCGAGGTCGTCCACCGGTCCATCACCTCGGGCAGGCAGGCGGGGTCGTGAACCGATTGCCAGCCCCAGCCTTCCATCTCTTCAGGGCTGGTCCCGGTATATTCGTGCCAGCGCCGATTATACCAAACGATGTAGCCGTCGCCATTGGCAATCCAGCAGAGCGTCGGGATATTGTCGGCGAGCAGGCGAAACTCGTCTTCGGCGATCGTCGATGCTGCCAGCGTCGGGCGCTCGCCGTCGAGTGCCGGGGCGGATCGCCAATAATTATGCTCGAAGCCGCCCTGCTCAGTCATTCCGCTCTCGCCCCAAATCGCTCAATTGCTCGCTGCCACGGTCAACAGTTGGCATTTTCGGATGTTCCTGCGCGTGAGGCGCCGAGCCCAAGGGGAGCGTTGCCCCGGCAACGCGTCCTTGGGCGAAGAGCCGCCGAAAGCCGGCCAGCGGGTCGCGAAGCGAACCCGACTGGAAGCGGAGCTGACCGCCAGGTCACCTCACGGCCGCCCGTGACGGCCCTTGCCCCGTCCCCGGCAACCCTCGCCTTCCCGCCAAAATTCAGCTACAGCCCCCGCCCTTCCGATGAACGCCATCACTCTCCCGAGAGCCCCGCGCGTGGGCCTGGTTTCGCTCGGCTGTCCCAAGGCCTTGGTCGACAGCGAGCGGATCATGACCAAGCTGCGCTCCGACGGCTACGACATGTCGCCCGATTATGCCGGCGCGGACGTGGTGCTGGTCAACACCTGCGGCTTCCTCGACAGCGCCAAGGCCGAGAGCCTGGAAGCGATCGGCGAGGCGATCGCGCAGAACGGCCGGGTGGTCGTCACCGGCTGCATGGGCAAGGACGCGGACGTCATCCGAGCCCGCTTCCCGGGCGTGCTCGCGGTCACCGGCCCGCAGCAATATGAGGAAGTCGTCGCCGCGGTCCACGAAGCCGCTCCGCCGGTCCCCAACGCGTTTCTCGATTTGGTGCCGGAAGCCGGCCTGAAGCTGACCCCGCGCCACTACAGCTATGTGAAGATCTCCGAGGGCTGCAACCACCGCTGCGCGTTCTGCATCATCCCAAGCCTGCGCGGCGACCTCGTCAGCCGCCGCCCCGACGCCATCCTGCGCGAGGCGGAGAAGCTGGTCGCGGCCGGGACCAGGGAATTGCTGATCATCAGCCAGGACACCTCGGCTTACGGAGTCGACCTCCGCCATGCCGCCTGGCCGTGGAAAGGTGGCGAAGTCCGCGCCCACATGACCGACCTCGCCCGCGAACTGGGCCAACTCGGAGCCTGGGTGCGCCTGCACTATGTCTACCCCTACCCGCACGTCGACCGGGTGATCCCGCTGATGGCCGAGGGGCTGGTCCTCCCCTACCTCGACATCCCGTTCCAGCACGCGAGCCCGAAGATCCTGCGGGCGATGCGGCGGCCGGCCAACGACGCTCGGGTGCTGCAGCGGATCATGGGCTGGCGCGAGATTTGCCCGGACATCGCCATCCGCTCCAGCTTCGTGGTCGGCTTCCCCGGCGAGACCGAGGAGGATTTCCAGTATCTGCTCGAGTGGCTCGAGATCGCCCGGCTCGACCGCGTCGGAGCCTTCCGCTTCGAGCCGGTCGAAGGCGCCGCCGCCAACGCGCTGCCCGATCCGGTGCCCGAAGACGTCAAGCAGGACCGCTTCGAGCGGATCATGGCCCTGTCCGCCCGCATCTCGGCCGAAAAACTCGCCGCCAAAGTCGGCAAGACCATCGAAGTCCTCATCGACCGCGTCGACGAAATTCCTCCCCTGCATTCGCAGGGGAGGGGGACCGCTGAAAGCGGTGGAGGGGCCCTTGGTGGAGGGGGCCCCGAGCACGACCCCGTGCCGGTCGGCGCCACCGGCCGCTCAAAAGCCGACGCCCCCGAGATCGACGGCGAAGTCCACCTCCGCGACGCCGCCGGCCTCAACCCCGGCGACATCGTCACCGCCCGCATCGAAGACAGCGACGAGCACGACCTGTTCGGAGTGCCGGTCTAGCGAGCGGGGCCGTGCACCTTTCGTCATTCCCGCGAACGCGGGAATCCCGCTTGGACATTATCCCCTTGCGACATGTAAAGTTTGAGTACCGTTGGACAATGCGGAAAACGCCGCACCTGATGCTCGACCGGCTGATCTACGGCTTCACCCGCTAGTCTGGGCCGCCCCCAATTCCACTGCGGCTATCCGGGTCAACGTCGAGCGTCGGCGGCACCGTGCCGTGCCGTCGGATTTGCCAAAAAACTAGAACGATGAGGGCACCGCCAATCACGGCCCAGATGATCTCCGATGTGCTCACTTGTTTGCCCGCTTATCCTCTTTCTCGACACGATTTTTGGCCAAGGCGAATCCTTCGCTTTCCTCGTGGCCCTTTGGCGGCTCGCCTGAAACCATCGCCTTCAAGAGACGCTTCCGACCCAAATCGGACATTAGCTAGTCGTATTTTGTCGCGGCAGTTGGGTTAACCACGTAGCCATCCGGGGTGCGAACCAAATCCCCGGGCAGCGGGATGGCCCCGTTTGGCATGATGGGCAGCGACGCGGTTTCGGGCCAACCGCGCTTAATGGCTGGCACAAGTGTCTCTCTGAACTGGCGCGAGCGAAGCGGGTCCTCTCCGAGGGAGAATGAAATCCAAACACGACCGGGGCCGTCCTCGAAATCCATCGCGGAAGCAATCCGCTCCTCGTCATCCGTGCCGCGCCAAACTGTCGCATTAAACGTTTGTCTATGGACCTCTGATGTTGCCTTCAGTTCCTCGTCTGTCGCGGCATCAACGTGGTAGCCAGAAGCTTCCGCTCGCTGGGTCAGCAGAGCGAGGAACCGGCGCTTGTCGGCCGGCGTGGGCAACGGGACTTCGAACGCGGCAACCGTCTTGGCTGATTTCGGCTGCTCCACGGCCCCACAGGCGGCGCATACAAGAGCTAAACTTAGAACGATGCGAAGCATCGACGCAGGTTTGGCTATTAAGGGCATTCGGTCAATGTCCGCTTCCCACCCATTCGGGGACATTACCAGCATGGCTGAATTGCCGTATACGAACCCGATGATCATAGTTCGCTTTTCCAATGAAATGTCGAAGTCCCTGGAATTAGTGGTCGAGCCCTGGGCGACGCAGCTCACTGTTCCGGCCGGTTCAAAGTTTGCGGTCCACTACTCTCCTCCGGAAGATCGACCGGATTCTTCATATGCTGAGGTTTACGAGGACATGGTTCGTTTCTGGTGCGAAGGCGATGACTTCGAAATCGAGGTGGACGGCAACATCGTCCCTACCTGAGGGTCTGCTTTCGACCCATTGCAGACATTAGCTGAGGCGGCCACACCGCTGCCGACTATGACACCCAACTCTCGCCGAACCATCCGCGCTCTCGGCCTCGTCATCGGGCTTAGTTTCTGCTCGGCATGCTCAGACGGCAGCTATAAACAGTCAGCCGAGGAGTGCATCGATGAACTCGGTGGACGCGTCATCGTCGAGCTTCGCAAGTTCCCGGACGAAGAGCTGAACGCAAAGCAAGCCTCTATCGATCACATCATCTATGGAAGTGAGCAAGATGCGCAGCGTCTGGCTGCATCTTTCGCGAGCAAGGGCTGGAAGGCCACGGCAGAGCCGATGGACGAGCTCAATTGGGGTGCGATTTTAACCGAGGATGCCAGTGGTTTCGGTCGCAACCCAAACCGCCGGATAGGCCAACTGTGCACGATGGCTCAACAGAGGCATATGAAATATCAAACTTGGCGACTTTCTGCACCGGGTATCGCCACGCACGTGACCCAGGGCGAGCCGAGCGACAGCGGTGGTATGCCTTCGGAATAGCAATGTCCGCTTTCCACCCTATCCGGACATTAGCGCGCGACCTTTTCGTATCTGACCCTAACTCCTGAAACGCTCTCGTTCTGCGCGAACACTCGTGCCTTCGCGTCGTAGCGGACGAGTAGATCCTTCGGTGAGAGCCAGCGGAGGTCGACCCAAGGCCCGCCCCATTGGGCGGAGCTTGCCGCACCGTGGTTTCTGTCGGCGACAAACACGTTCCCCGCTCCAGAGAGGGCACTACCACGAGCAGCTACCGAGACTTGGCTAGAGAAGCCGGTCGTTGCGCCACAGTCTCTCTGGAACAGCACGGCCTTCAATTCGCCGGTGGGCGCATCAGCCGTTGAGACAGCCGTGTTCTGGCAAGCATCTGAGCAGCCAGTTACCAGTACCGCGAACAGCGTGAACGCTGCGCTCTTTTCCATCAGCGGAATGGTAGAGGTGGCCGTGCGGTCGTCAATGTCCGCTTTCCACTCATTGCGGGCATCGCGGGCTTCTCTAGTTCCGCATGAACATTGTTAGCAGGAAGACCACGCAAGCTGCCGCGAAGCTCAGAAATATTGCAAAGGACCAGAACTCTGCCGGACTGTCCTCCCGGGCAAACTCTATACCGTACATTCCCACGGTGCCTTTGCGGGCGAAGCCGACCATCGAAGCGGCAAACACGACGACGACTAATATTGCGCTCACGTTGCTCATGCGCGGACCATAGCTTCGGCTTATGGCTGCATTCCACCCATTGCGGACATTGCCGGGCTCGTTCGGCCGACGTAGCTTACCGGGGATGGATCGCATGGGAGCAATGACGTTAATTGCGATCGCAGCGGCAGCTGCGGTAGGTGGCACACTCCTTGTGGCAGCACTGCTCCGAAAACTAACCGCCAATATTCGGCTTGTTCGCTTCGTAAGCTCATTGGCAATCCCAGTGGCTGTCTTTGCATGGGCAGCGTTGCTGGCATCAGATCGTCACGGATTCTCAGGAACTTTCGCTTTCCTCCTCGCCGCAGCGCTAATTCCTGTGACGGCGCTCACGACGGACTTCGCGGTGCGACGTGACCGTCAGGAGAAAGGTCCCACACGCTGAGGGCTTGAGTGTCCGTTTCCCACCCTTTGCGTTCATAAGTTAGACGGCTGGATCGCGAAACGACGGGCTCAATTGTGCCAAGATCGATAAACCGCTTTCCTACACATTACCAAATGGGTTAGTCTCTCCGACTCGGAGAGCGGAATGAGCAACGAGCAGCACAAACCCGAGTTCAATCCCGCTCCGGCGGAAGCGGCGACCCCCGCCTTCCCCGGCCCGTGGGGCTCACTTCCCGCCGATGCCGCCACCGCTGCCCGCTCCGACGGCTGGACCGGCGAGCGAATGGCGAAATTCTGCGAAACGCTCGCCGACACCGGCCTCGTCGTCCGCGCCTGCCTCGCCGTCGGCAAGAGCACCGTCGGCGCCTATGCGCTGCGCCGCCGAAGCCCGATCTTCGCCGCCGCCTGGGAAGCGGCGCTGACGATCGCCCGCGAGCGGCTCGCCGACACATTGCTCGCCCGCTCGATCGAGGGCGGCGTCGAGCAATATTACAAGAACGGTGAGCTGGTCGGCGAGAAGCGCGTGATCGACAACCGCCTCGGCCTCGCCATCCTCCGCCGCCTCGACCGGCTGGCCGACACCGGCTCGCCGGTCAGCACGCGCGGCGAGCGCGCCGCGTCCGCCGTTCGTCCCGAGCGCAGCCAAGGGATGGATTGGGACCTGGCGCTGTCGGCGATGCGCAGCGGCGAGCCCGACGCGATCGCCGAAGCGCTGGCAATGCTCAGCGGCAAAGGTAACGAACTTAACGAACTTAACGACCCCCCGAATCCACTCATTCAGCACGACGAGGAAGCCGCCAACGACCCCGACGAAGAGGACGAGGGCAGCCTGTGCTGGCGGCAGGACGAGCTCGGCGAGACCGTCTGGATGACCGGCTTTCCGCCGCCCGACGGGTTCGCCGGCTACCAGAAAGGCAATTGGGGCGACGAGGATTACGAGCGCGAATGCTCGGCGGAAGAACGCTCGCTGCTCGATCGCACCGTCGCCGCCGAGCTCGGCGAGAATCGCGCCGAGGAGGCGGCGGCCCGCGACTCCTGGTTCGGCCGCCTCAGTGCCCAACTGGGGCGCCGGAGCGGCGGCGACGCGCAGGATCCGCCCGGTCCGCCAGCATCGTGACCGCCCGGGAGGACAGCGACGGGCACAACGTCTACGGCGTTCCCTTGGCTGCGGCGCTCGCCTAAGGGGCGGGCATGACCGATTTCGCATCTTTGCTGGTCGCCGACCGCGGCCAGAAAGCCCGCGCCATCCATGTCGTCGACAAGGACAGCTTCGCCGACTGGGCGAAGGGACGCCCGGCCGAGGACCGCGCGCTGCTCGAGGCGCACCGCTTCGACGGCAAGTCCGGCTACGCCAGCGTCATCCTGCCGCGCGGCGGCGATTTCGAGGTCGTGACCGCGGTCGCCAACGCGGCGTCGCTGTCGCCCTGGTGCCTGGCCAGGCTGGCGGAGACGCTTCCCGAAGGCGACTATCGCCTGGCGCAGGGCGATCCGGGCAAGGCGGCGCTCGGCTGGCTGCTCGCCCAGCACCGCTTCGACGCGTTTCGCGAGAAGAAGGAGTCCCACCCCGGGCCGCGGGTGCTGGTCACCGGCGAAGCGGCGCGGATCGACGCTACGGTGCGCTTGGCCGAGGCGACCGCGCTGGTCCGCGACCTGGTCAACACTCCGGCCGGCGACCTCGGCCCAGCCGAGCTCGAGCAGGCGATCCGCGACCAGGTTTCGCAGGTAAACGCGGAAGTGCGGGTGACATCCGGCGATGCGTTGAGCGAGGGCTATCCGCTGGTCATGGCCGTCGGCGCGGCCGCCTCCCGCGAGCGCGCGCCGCGGCTGATCGAGGCCGAATGGGGCGACCCGGGCCACCCGCGCGTCGCGATCGTCGGCAAGGGCGTGTGCTTCGACAGCGGCGGCCTCGACCTCAAGAACGCCGGCGGCATGCGGCTGATGAAAAAGGACATGGGCGGAGCCGCGCACGCGCTTGCCTTGTTCAGCCTCGTCGCCGCCGAGCGGCTGCCGGTCCGCCTCCATTTGCTGATCCCCGCGGTCGAGAACGCGGTCTCGGCCGCGGCCTTGCGGCCCGGCGACATCGTCAAGTCGCGGCTCGGCCTCCAAGTCGAGATCGACAACACCGATGCCGAAGGGCGCCTGATCCTCGCCGATGCGCTGGCCAGGGCGGCCGAGGACAAGCCCGAGCTGATCATCGACTTCGCGACCCTGACCGGAGCCGCCCGGATCGCGCTCGGGCCCGACCTGCCGGCCCTGTTCGCCAACCGCGACGATCTCCTCGACGACATCGAGGCCGCCGCCAAAGAGGTCGAGGACCCGCTGTGGCGGATGCCTTTGTGGGACGGTTATGACGAGATGCTCAAGAGCGACATCGCCGACATCGCCAACGCCACCGGCTCGTCGATGGCCGGCTGCGTCACCGCCGCCTTGTTCCTCCGCCGCTTCGTCCCCAAGGAAACCGCCTGGGCGCATCTCGACACCTTTGCCTGGCGGCCCAAGGCCAAGCCGGGGCGTCCCAAGGGCGGCGACGCGCTCGGCCTCAGGGCCGCGTTCGAGCTCCTGTCGCGGCGCTACCCGACCCGCTGATCCGGTCCCCTGGTCCGACGATCCGCGCATTTTTCCCGATTTTCCGGTCGTTTGGCTGCAACATTTCGCTCCCTGACCGGTTTAATCGAGCAAGCAGGCGACGCCACGGAGACAATCGAATGAGCGAGGTTTCGCTAACCGGCTGGATGAAGGCGCTGATCGCCTATGTCCGATCCGGCGAGCCGGATCTCACCAACCGTCAGATGGCGCTGCTGATGCTGGTCTATCTGACCCCCGGGCCGCACACCGTCCGCGGCCTCGCCAAGATCCTCGGAGTGTCCAAGCCGGTCGTCACTCGCGCCTTGAACACGCTCGGCGCACTCGGCTATCTCCGCCGCGAACGCGACCAGGACGACCGCCGCAACGTGTTCGTCGTCCGCACCACCAACGGGGCAGAATTTCTTGAAGGCTTCAAGCGCAACCTCCGCGAGGGCGGCGACGGGGCCTCGGCGGCGCACCGGCCGATCATCGGCACCGCGGCCTTCGCCCACCAGCGCTGAGGGCTTCGCGCTTACCGGGCCGTCGGACCCGCCCGACCCCGATTTCAACGCCTATCGCCGCGACCTCGCCGACGTCGCTCTCGCCGACGCCGTCATCGCCTCCCACTACGCCGAACCGCTCGATCGGGTGGTGAAGGCGTCGGCCAGCCTGCGCTCGGAACCGTCCGAAGAGGCGGAAGCCTTGCTCGAGCTCAAGCCCGGCGACCCGTTCGAGATGCTCGACAACAGCCTCGGCTGGGCGTGGGGCTACGCCGGCAAAGAGCGCCGCGTCGGCTATGTGCGCTCGGACCTGGTCGGAACCTAGCTCACATCTCCCCCCGGGCGCGGCGGATGGCGTACCATTTCTCGACGTTGGCCCGGTGCTCGGCGAAGGTTTCGGCGAAGACGTGCCCGCCGGTGCCGTCGGCGACGAAATAGATCGCCTTGGTCGGTGCGGGATCGAGCACCGCGGCGATGCTGTCGCGGCCCGGGTTGGCGATCGGCCCCGCCGGCAGTCCGGGCTTCTTGTAGGTGTTGTAGCCGGTGTCGGCGGCGAGCTCGGAGCGGCGAATGCGGCGGCCGAGCGGCTTTCCCTTGGTGATCGGGTAAATCACCGTCGGGTCGGCATCGAGCTTCATGCCGATCCGCAGCCGGTTGCAGTAAACGCCGGCGACCGTCCTCCGCTCGGACGGCTTGCCGGTTTCTTTCTCGACGATCGAGGCGAGGGTCACCGCCTCTTCTTTCGAGCTTACCGGGCAGGTCGGCTTGCGCTTGGCCCATAGCGCATCGAGCGTCCTGGTCATCGCTGCTTGCATGCGCGTGACCACCGCGGCGCGGGTTTCGCCGCGCTTGTAGCCGTAGCTGTCGGGCAGCACCGACCCTTCGGGCGGAAGCGGCGCGGGCCCGTTCAAGTAGCGGACCGCCGCAAGCTTTTCCTGGACGATGACGGACGGCATGCCTTCGGTGACGGTGATCAGCCGCTGCACCGGCTGGCCGTGCTGCAGCAGGTCGAGCACCGCGGCGCCACTGGTGCCCTTGGGGATCTCGAACTCCCCGGCCTGAACCGGGTCGCCCGAGCCGAGCAGTCGGGCCATCATCCGATAGGTCCTGGCGGAGCCGGGAATCGCGCCCTGCTCCTCGAGCTGGCCGGCGACCGAGCCGAGGCTGGAGCCTTCCTCGACGACGACCGTATGCGGCCCGGGCTTCGGTCCTGGGCTCCACCACAGGAACCAGATGGTGACCAGCGCGGCGAAAAGGGCGAGGACGCCGAGCGCGGCGAGCTTTTTCGTCACACGGCCTTCATCACCAGGCTGGCGTTGGTGCCGCCGAAACCGAAGCTGTTGTTGAGCACCGCCTTGACGCTGCGCTCCTTGGCCTTGTGCGGCACCAGGTCGACGCCGGCGCAGCCGTCGCTCGGATTGTCGAGGTTGAGCGTCGGCGGGACGATCTGGTCGCGCATCGCGAGGATGCAGAAGATGCTCTCGACCGCCCCGGCGCCGCCGAGCAGATGGCCGATCGCCGATTTGGTCGAGCTCATCGACAAAGTGCCGATGGCGTTGCCGAACAGGTTGCGGACCGCGCCCAGCTCGAGCTCGTCGCCCATCGGAGTCGAAGTGCCGTGGGCGTTGATATAGTCGATGTCCGACGGGTTGAGGCCCGACTTCTTGAGCGCCATCTCCATCGACCGGTAGGCGCCCGACCCTTCCGGATGCGGAGCGGTGACGTGATAGGCGTCGCCCGACAGGCCGTAGCCGATCACTTCGGCATAGATTTTGGCGCCGCGCTTCTTGGCGTGCTCATATTCCTCGAGCACGACAACTCCCGCGCCCTCGCCCATGACGAAGCCGTCGCGGTCCTTGTCGTACGGCCGGCTCGCTTTTTCGGGCTGATCGTTGAAATTGGTCGACAGCGCCCGCGCTTGCGCGAAGCCGGCGATGCCGATCGGGCAGATGGTCGCCTCGGCGCCGCCGGCGAGCATGATGTCGGCGTCGTCGTCCTTGATCATCCGCGCCGCGTCGCCGATCGAATGGGCGCCGGTCGAGCAGGCGGTGACGACCGCGTGGT
>CAYSHL010000024.1:0-25487 GCA_964430865.1 uncultured Sphingomonas sp. | reverse complement strand
CCGTCGCCGAAATAGATGCTCGACAGATAGCGCGACAGGATTTCGTCCTTGGTCAGCCACGCTTCGAGCCACAGGGAGATGATGACTTCCTGCGCCTTGCGCTTGAGGCTCCGGTCGCTGGACAGGAAACTGGTCTTGGCGAGCTGCTGGGTGATCGTGCTGCCGCCCTGGCGGACTCCGCCGGCGCGGGCGTTGGCGATCATCGCCCGGCCGATCCCGCGCGGGTCGATCCCCCAGTGGCGGTAGAAGCGGCGGTCCTCGATGGCGACGAACGCGGCGCTGGTCAGCGGGTCGAGCTCGGCGGCGTTGACCGGCGCTTCCTTGATTGCTCCGCGGCGCGCGATCGGCACGCCCTCCTGCGACATCAGCAGCAGCGCCGGGTCGTCGAGCGGCTCGAGCGCGCGCGACAGCGGCGCGGTGACAATCAGCCACAGCAGAGTCAGCAGCAGGACCGCCGAGACCGCGTAGAAAATGACCCGGCGGCGGCTGCGCTTCGGCTTGGGCGCCTCCTCGGTGGGCTCGGCGCTGCCCGGCTCGGCCGGCGCGGGCATCGGAATCGGGGCGAACGGGTCGGGAAGCTCCTCGACATGAACGCCGCCGCGGCTCCAGATTCCGTCCCTGTCCGCCACCCACGATCCTTTTGAGGGACTCGCCAACTGCCTTAGTCCACTAAAACAGTGCCGTGCATATATCCAGACATTTGCTGAACCGCTGATTGAGGTAGGCCCACCCCGCGCTGACGCGCTCCCCTCCCGCAAGCGGGAGGGGTTGGGGGTGGGGTGTTCAGAAGCTAGAGCGGTTGCATGGATTGGACCGGCTCCCGTTTCCTTGTTTCCGCGCTGCTCGTCGCCGCCGCCGCCGTCACCCCAGCCTGCGAGCGCAAGCCGGAAGGCGCCGTCAAGGCGGTCGCCATCGGCGAAACCCCGCAGGTGGTGGACCCCGCTGCGGGCCCGCTGTCGGCCGGCGAAGCGGTGCTGCTGACCAATGTCGCGCAGGGCCTGGTGCGGTTCGACGCGCGCGGCCAGATCGAGCCCGGGCTTGCCGAGCGCTGGAACGTCAGCAACGACGGCCTCAGCTATATTTTCCGGCTCGCCTCGGGCGAATGGCCGAGCGGCCGCAAGATCACCGCCCACCAGGCGGCCCGGATCCTGCGCCGGACGCTGGCGCCTAGCAGCAACAATGCGCTCAAGGACACGCTCGGCGCGGTCGACGAGATTGTCGCCATGACCGACCGGGTGCTCGAGATCCGGCTCACCGCTCCGCGCCCCAATCTGCTGCAATTGCTCGCCCAGCCCGAGTTCGCGCTGGTTCGCGAGAACGAGGGCAGCGGTCCGTTCCGAATCGCCGATGGACCCGCGCCCGCCGGGTTCGTCCCGCTCGAACGGCGGGTCAGCGGTCTGGACGGCGAAGAGGGCCGCACCGAGCAGCTGTGGCTCGGCGGTTCCGACGCGGCAACGGCGGTGCGGCGCTTCGTCGCCGGCGAGGCGGACCTGGTGCTCGGCGGCACCTTCGCCGACCTGCCCTACCCACGCCGCGCCCAGCTCCCGCGCGGAGCGCTGCGCTTCGACCCGGTTGCCGGACTGTTCGGACTTGCGCCCGCGCGAAGCGGCGGCCCGATCGCCGATCCCGAGCTTCGCCGGCTGCTCGTCCAGTCGATCGATCGCGACGCGCTGATCGCGGCGCTCGACGTGCCCGGATTGGTCGGGCGGGCGACGCTGCTCGAAGCCGGCCTGGACGGAGTTCCGAACCCGGTCACTCCGCAATGGCAAACGACGCCGATCGCCGAGCGCCGGCCGGGGTTGATCGCCGCCGCCGACCGGCTGTTCGATGGCGAGGAACGGCCGACCCTGCGGATCGCCCTGCCCGAAGGTCCGGGGGCGCAATTGCTGTTCAACCGGCTCGCGGCCGACTGGGGTGTCTTGGGAATCAAGCTCGAGCGCCCGGCGGCCCGCCAGGCGGCCGACCTCAAGCTCATTGATTCGGTTGCGCCCTCGACCTCGCCCGCCTGGTTCCTGCGCCAGTTCCGCTGCGCCGCCGCGCCGATCTGCAACGAGGAGGCCGACCCATTGCTCGACGCGGCCAGGCTCGCACCCGTCGCCGCCCAGCGCGGCGCCTTGCTCGCCGAAGCGTCGCGGCTGATGGATGAGGAGCAGCTGTTCATTCCGATCGCCGCGCCGGTCCGCTGGTCGCTGGTCTCGGACCGCATCGAAGGGTTCGCCGGGAACCGCTTCGCCCGCCACACGCTGACCAGCCTCGAGGAACGGCTCAACCGCGAAGGGGCGCAATGATCGACGTTCGACCCGAGGACAAAGCGCCGTTCCCCGGCCTCGGCACCGATCCGCAGTCGGTCCGCCGCCGGGTCGAGGCGCTCGAGCGGCTGATGGAGCGGATGTTCGTCGTTCCGGGGATCAACAAGCCGATCGGCCTCGACGTGATCCTCGACCTGGTTCCGGTCGCCGGCAGCACCGCGGCCGCCGCCATCGGCGCCTATCTCGCCTGGGAATCGCGCAACCTCGGAATGTCGAAATGGCATTTGACCCGGATGGCGGGGAACATCACCGTCGACTGGCTGCTCGGCCTGATCCCGTGGGTCGGCGCGATTCCCGACCTGTTCTTCCGATCGAACAGCCGCAACCTGAAGATCATCAAGCGTCACCTCGACAAGCACCATGCCGGCACCGCGACGATCGACGCCCAACCCCTGCCGACGCCGCCCGCCGATCCTCACAAAAGTTAGTCCCGGGAACGGACCCGAGCGCCGCGAATTGCGACTTCGACAACCGGAGGTCGCATGGCAAAGCTGTTCAAAAACAACGGGCTCACGATCGTCCTCATGCTGCTGTTCCTGGGCAGCCTGCTTGGTCATTGGCTGACCGGCGTGCGGTTCGAAAATGAGGAATTGATGCGGCACGGCGAAGCGCCGATCAGCGCCATCGCCTTCCTTTCCGACCCGCAATTCCTGTCGACGGTGTTCGAAAATTGGGAAAGCGAGTTCCTGCAGATGAGCGCGTTCGTCGTCCTCACCACCTTCCTGTTCCAGAAGGGCTCGGCCGAATCCGAGGATCCCGCCACGCCGCCGCGCGATGGCCGCCTGAGCGCGATCAGCGACCGGGGCGCAGCGCCGGCGACATCGCATAAACGCCCGGCGACTCGCTGGCTCTACGCCCACTCGCTCGGGACCGCGCTGCTGGTCCTGTTCATCATTTCCTTCGTCCTGCACTGGCTGTTCAGCGCCCAGCTCGCGGCCGAGGAGGCGGCGCAGCACGGTTCGGCGGCCGTCACCTACGGCCAATATCTGACCAGCCCGCAATTATGGTTCGAATCGTTCCAGAACTGGCAGAGCGAGTTCCTGTCGACCGCGGTCCTGGTCGTGCTGAGCATTTGGCTGCGCCAGATGAATTCGCCCGAATCCAAGCCGGTCGCGGCACCCCACGGCCAGACTGGAACCTAGGCCTGGCTGGCCTCGCCGAGCCCCGCCAATCGCTCCTGCCGGGGTTCGCTGGTCTCTTTTTTCCCCGTCGCCTCCGTACCGCCCGCCAGAATCAGCTTGGGCTCGGATGACCGGTGGGTGAACTTGCCGTCCACCTGGGCTCCCTCCTCGATGGTCAGGGCGCCATAAGTGACATCGCCCTCGATCCGCGCTGTCTTCAGGATGGTCAGCATGTTGGCGGTGATCGAGCCCTTGATGGTGCCGGCGATGCGCGCGCTTTCCGCCACCACCATGCCGGAGACCTCGCTGCCCTCACCCTGGATCAGCGCCGCGCAGCTGATGTCGCCGGCGATCCTTCCGTCGAGGTGCAGATCGGCGGTCGCCGTCAGGTCGCCGTCGATCGCGATGTCCGGGCCAAGCACGGAAAAGGTCGCACCCGACATCGGGCTGCTAGCCGGCGGCCGGGCGGTTGATTCGAGCTTTTTTGAGAACATTGGGGGCGACCTCCAAAAATGGGCGGGGATTGACGGGCTGGCCGTGCAGGCGAACCTCGAAATGCAGATGCGGTCCGGTCGACCGGCCGGTGCTTCCAACGGCGCCGATGACCTGGCCGGGGCGGACCCGATCGCCGGAGCGGGCGCGGAACGCGGACATGTGCGCGTAGCGGGTGCGCAATCCGTTGCCATGGTCGATCTCGACGAGTTTCCCGTAACCGGCGTGGCGGCCGACAAAGGCGACGCGACCGCGGGCGGCGGCGAGGATCGGCGCTCCGCTCGGCGCCTTGAAATCCAGGCCCGAGTGCAATGCCGGCTCACCTGAAAACGGGTCGCTGCGGTAACCGAAGCTCGACGAGATATGCCTCGCGACGGAGGGGACTATCTGGGGAATCCCGTCCATCCAGCGTTGCAGAGCTTCCATCCGGGCGAGGCTGAGGCCGAGCCGGCGGAAGCGCGGATCGAAGTCGCGCTGATGCTGCGGCCCAAGCACGAGCAGGGGACCGCCCATCGCGCTGCGATCGTCCAGCGAGGCGAGCATGCGATCGGGATTGAGCCCCAGCTTGCGGATCGCCGCCGCGGCCGCCGCGGATTTCCGGTCGGCGAAGCGGGTCAAGCGCTCGGCGAAGGCGAGCTGGTGCGCTTCAACCCGCGCCAGCGGAGCGGCCTCGGGAGCCAGTGCGCTTACCTTGCGCACCATCCGCGACGCCTCGGCGCGGCTGTCGGAAACGGTTTCGCCCTGCTTCGAATCGGCCGGCAGGTCGCCGACATGCGTGCTGACCATTTTTTCGATGAAGGCCTGGCGCCGGGCGAGGTCCTCGGCGACTTCGTCGACGTCCTTGCGGTAGGCGGCAATGCGGTTTTCCGCGCTTACGACCTTGGCTTCGCGGTTGAGGAGCGTGGCGCTGTAATGTTGCTTGAGCAGCGAGCCGAATGCCGCCGCGGATAGGGTCAGCACCCAGGCGAGCAGCAGCCCGGCGACGATCGCCGCGGCCGTCATCTGCAGCCGCGTGCTGACCCGCACGAATCGCACATGGCCTTCGCTGCGCATGATGAATTCGCGCTCGGGAAACCAGCTGCGCACGCGCGCCATCGCGGTCCCGGCGACTGCCTTTTGCACTAAGCCCCCCTGTGCGTCCCCGTGCTTGGGTTAGCCGCGTTTTCGAGGGTGACGATTGACGCTTTACGGAATTAAAGACGAGCCGAATGGGCCGCGCGGCGAAACGATTGATTCGAGGGCCATTAACCGGCGTTATTAGTCGCCGCTGACCGGCTTTTCTCCGGCTTCGCTCAGGGCCGGCCGGCCGACGTCGCCCTGGCCGACCGTCCGCCCGGCCATCTCCAGCATCCGCTCGAGCGGCACCCGCGCCTTGGCCATGATGTCGGCGCTGAGCTCGATCCGCGGCTTCAAATCGCGCAGCGCGACATAGAGCTTCTCGAGCGTGTTCAGCGCCATGTACGGGCACATGTTGCAGTTGCAATTGCCGTCGCCGCCGGGGACCCCGATGAAGGTCTTGCCCGGTGCCGCTTTCTCCATCTGGTGGATGATGTGCGGCTCGGTCGCGACCAGGATCGTCTGCGCCGGGCTCGACAGCGCGAACTCGAGGATCGAGCGAGTCGAGCCGACATGGTCGGAATGATCGATGATATGCGGCGGGCATTCGGGGTGAGCGGCGACCGGGGCGCCGGGATGCTCGGCCTTGAGCTTCAACAGCTCGGTCTCGGAAAACGCCTGGTGGACGATGCACACGCCCGGCCACAGCAGCATGTCGCGGCCGGTCTTGCGGGCGAGATAGCCGCCGAGGTGCCGGTCGGGGCCGAAGATGATCTTCTGCTCCTTGGGAATCTGCTTGAGGATGATGTCGGCGCTGCTGCTGGTGACGATAATGTCGCTGAGCGCCTTCACCGCCGCCGAGCAGTTGATGTAGGTCAGCGCGATATGGTCGGGGTGGGCCTCGCGGAACGCCTTGAACTGGTCGGGCGGGCACGAATCCTCGAGGCTGCAGCCGGCGTCCATGTCGGGCAGGATGACGATCTTGTCGGGCGACAGGATCTTCGCCGTCTCGGCCATGAACCGCACGCCGCAGAAGGCGATCACCTCGGCGTCCGTCGCCTCGGCCTTGCGCGACAGGTCGAGGCTGTCGCCGACAAAATCCGCCAAGTCCTGGATTTCAGGCTTCTGGTAATAATGCGCGAGGATCACCGCGTTGCGCTCGCGCTTCAAGCGCTCGATCTCGGCGAGCAGATCGACGCCTTTCAAACTCTGCGGCTGGGCGGTCATTGCGTTCCCTGGCGCGTGCGGCGCGCCTCTTCCAACACCTCATTATAGGAACGCGACTGGTCGATATAAGAGGGGTCGGCGCCGTCATCCTCGCTGGCGAACCGGGCAACCACCTTGGCATCGCCGAAGCCGGCGGCATTGAGCGGCATCGCGAAGCTGCGCTCGATCGCCTGCCGGGCGGATTCGCGGGCCAGCCGCATCGGCAGCTCCGCCATCGCCTGCTTGCGCAGATCGCCGACGGCGGCAGCGCGGTTGGCCTGGTCGAGCTGGTCCTCGCCGCCGAAGATCGTCGTCAGCAGCTTGCCCTCGCCATATTCGCGGGCGCTGGCGAGATCGACCTGCGGACCGGCGATCTCGATATCGGGCACTTTGACTCGAAGCGTGCTGGTCGCCGAATCCCATTGTACGTCGCTCGGCTGGAGCTTCGACAGGTCGACTTCGTAGCGCACGTCGCCCGGCAGGATCAGCGTCCGCTCGGCGGAAAAGCCGAGCCGGCTTTGCCGCGAGCTGGTCACCGACACGTAGCGAGCGGCGAACACGATCAGCCGGTTTTGCGCGCGCATCGATTCCAGGCTCGAGGTCGCGATCGTCTTGGGATCGGGAGCACCGAAGATGCGATCGGCGACCGCGGCGACGCCAATCAGCAGGCCAAGCGCCATCGCCGCGAGAATCCCCGCGATCAGCATCGGTCGGTTCAGTCGGCGCGCGTCCATATCTCTCCTTCGCGGACAACGAGTCCCCGCGCTTCGAGGTCCAGCAGATGCGCGAGCACCGATCCGCCCGCCGCCGTCACCAGCCGCGGATCGAGCCCCGGATAAGCATCCGCGACGATCTCCGGGATCGCTCGCGCGCGCTTTTCGAGCAGCGACAGGACCTGCCGCTCGCGCTGCTTTCGGTGGCCGATGAAGCCGCGGACGTGCTGGCGCGGATTGGTCACCGGCGGTCCGTGCGCCGGATAATAGATGCGGTCGTCGCGCTGCTGCAGCTTGTCGAGGCTGGCCATGTACGCGGCCATGTCGCCATCGGGCGGGAACACCACGGTGGTCGACCAGCCCATCACATGGTCGCCGGTGAACAATGCGCCCGAGGCCTCGTCGGCGAAGCACAGATGGTTGGACGTATGGCCCGGAGTCGCGACGGCGGTCAGCCGGCGCCCCTCGACCTCGATCCCCTCCCCGTCTTCGAGCACCCGGTCGGCGCAATAGTCGCCGTCGAACGCGGCGTCGGCGCGCGGACCGATGGTTTCGAGCGCCAGCGGCGCGCAGCCGACGATCGGAGCGGCGGTCGCCTCGGCCAGCGGCCGAGCCGCGGGGCTGTGGTCGCGGTGCGTGTGGGTGCACATGATCGCCGCCACGGGGCGGCCGCCGATCGCCTCGACCAGCGCCTCGACATGCTCGGGCAGGTCGGGCCCGGGGTCGATCACCGCGACCTCGCTTGTCCCGACGAAATAGGTCTGGGTGCCGTAATAAGTGAAGGCCGACGGATTGTGAGCGAGCACGCGGGCGATCCCGGGCTCCAGCAGCTCAAGCCTGGCGTACGGCGCGTCCACGATCACGCCTGTCGCACCTCGGCGCGTGGTTGGCAAAAAGCGCCGGCTAGCAACGCAGCTGATACGGCCCGCGCCGGTCGACGACCTGGCCCAGGCCCGTCGTGCCGGTGCTTCGGACGATTTGGATTTCGATGCTCGTGCGGACCACTCTCGAGCATAGCTCCATCGGCAGGCTGATCCGTCGCGACTGTCCGGCGCGCATCGGCGGCAGCGCCACCTCGGCCCGCTGGTCGCCCTTGCGAAGGAATCGCAGGCTGGTCCCGTCCGGGAGCGCTTCATCGGCGCGGATGGTGAGCAAGGTGTCGGCCGCAAACTTCGTGCAGGGTTGGTCGCCGCGTGTGTCGGTGGGCCGGGCGCAGGTCAGCCTCAGTTGCGGCTTGCTCAGGATCACCGCCGGCTTGGCGGCGACGGTTGAGATCACCGGGGATGGAAGCGGCGGCAGCTGCGCATATTCGGGCTGTGGGCCGATCTCACGCGGCAACACCGTTGCCGGCATCGGAACGAAGGAATTCCGCGCCCGAACCTCGATGATCTTGGCCTTGATCTGGGCGACCAGCGCCGCCCGCCGATCCTGCGGCAATTTGCCGATTTGCTCGATCTTCGTCGCGGCGCTTTCCAGCATCCGCACCAGGTCGTCGGTGCTGGCGCCCTTGTCGCTGCACAGGGTGATCCGGGTCGGCCGCGAGTCCCCGGCGACGATCTCGAACTTCTCGCCTTCGCACGCGGCGATTTTCTCGGCCGCCTCGGGTGCAGGCTGCGCGGCGATGGCCGCGGTCGCCGCCAAAGCCGGCGCGAGCCCGAGCAGCCATTTTCCTGCGGTCATGGTGTGCGCCTCCCCGGAACAGCTTAAGCTGGTCGGGCCCGGCAGGTGAACCCGCCTTTAACCGTCCGCTTGGCCAGCAACGGCGTCAGGCCTTGGCCAGCGAACCCGCCAGGGCGGCGGCCGGAACCCCGCCGCGCTGCGCGCTGCGCGCCAGGGCCTCGGGGTAAACCCGGCCGAACAGCGCCTCCATGCTATGGTCCCAGCTGTAGAGCCGGGCTTCCTTGCACGCTTCCTCGGCGATCGCCGCGCGGTCGCTCGACCACATCGCGAGGATATTCCTGGCCATCGCCTCGCTGTCGTTGACCGGCCCGAGCCGTCCGATGCGATCCGTCACCCGGTCGATCATCGCTCCGGCCGCGACTCCGACGACCGGCAGCCCCGACGCCTGGGCTTCGACGATCGACACCCCGAAGGTCTCGTCGGCCATGCCCGACACGTAGACGTCGGCGCTGGCCAGCCATGTGGCGAGCTCGGAGCGGTCCTTGAGGTAACCGGGAGTCATGATCCGCGGATCGCCCATCGCGGCGATCTGCTCGCGCAGCGGGCCCTCGCCGATCAGCGCCAGCTTCGCGCCCAGCTCCGGCGGCAAGCGCCGGAAGGCCTCGACCACCACGTCGGGCTTCTTCTCGCCGTCGAGCCGGCCGACATAGATCAGCAGCGGCTGGCCATCCGTCAGGCCGAGCTTGCGGCGCAGACGGGGGTCGCGGCGCGACGGTCCGAAATCGCCGAGCTCGACGCCCAGTCCGACGATGTCGACGTTGGGGACTCCGGCCGCGCGCAGCTTGGTCGCGCCGCCATTCTCACTGAGCGCAAACACCGAATCGAAGCGGCGGTAGAGATGCCCGCAATAGCGATAGCAAAGCCGCGACGCCGCGCCCCCCAGCGTGCTTCCGATCACCTTGCGGAACGGGCGCTCGACATAGACGGTCGGAAAGTCGGTCATGTAGGCCGCGACCAGCGCCGTTTGCGGATGACGCCGGCGATGCGCGATCGCCGCCCACGGCAGATTATACGCGTCCTGGCACTCGATCAGGTCGGGACGGTGGCGCTCCAGGGCCTCGCGCACCGCTCCGTTGCGCAGCAGCAGCCGGTACTGCGGGCTGCCCGGCACATGCGGCGAGGCGATCGTGACGGTGATCGCCCGGCCCTCGTCGATCACGCCGTCGCTCGCACCCGGAATCACCATCAAATGGCGGTGCGGCGTCGAATCGAGGATGTGCCGCCGCTTGTGCAGCAAATAGGTGCGCACTCCGCCGCCGACTTCCGACCAGCTCTGGGTCAGGTCGCAAAACAGCCTCGGCGCGCTCAGCGGGCCGAGAAAATTGGGGTCGTCGCGGCTCATCCGGCTACCCAACCCCAGACAGGGGACAAAGTGCCATCGGCAGTGCCTGGGGCCGCAAAGTGTCGGCTGCTTTTACAGTTTGCCACCAGGCCCCCTCGTCCCTTATTCAAAAAACCCCGAAAATCAGCCGTTTTCTTCAATTGGCACGGCGGTTGCTACATTTATCCCGTCCACTTGGTTCCACGCCAATGAGAGGGACGGTGAAGCGGTCTTTTCTGGTCCCGCGTCACCGTCCCTCCTTCATTTTGGGCCGCCGCTACTCCGCGGACTGCCCGACCAGCTCTTTGAGCTCGCCGCTCTCGAACATTTCCATCATGATGTCGGACCCGCCGACGAACTGTCCCTTGACGTACAGCTGGGGGACGGTCGGCCAGTCGCTGTAATCCTTGATTCCCTGGCGGATCTCCGGGTCCTGGAGCACGTCGACGGTCTCATAGGGCATAGCGAGATGATCGAGGATCGCCACCGCGCGGCTCGAAAAGCCGCATTGCGGAAACAGCGGCGTGCCCTTCATGAACAGGACGATCTCGTTCTTGCCGACGAGCTCGGCAATCCGCTGCTTGGAATCGCTCATACATTCTCTCCAGACGGCGCCGCGGTGGTCAGCTGCAGCGCGTGCAATTCCCCTCCCATCCGTCCGCCCAGCGCCGCGTAGACGCGCTGGTGCTGGCGGACCCGGTCGAGGCCGGCAAAGCTCGCGCTGACGACCCGCGCCGAATAATGGTCGCCGTCGCCGGCCAGGTCGGTGATCGTCACCTGCGCATCCGGGATCGCGTCGCGGATCAGCCGCTCGATCTCGCCAGCCGCCATCGCCATCAGAGGTTGATCTGTTCCATGATCTGGCGCCGCGCCTCGACCTCTTTGTGGGCGATCGCCTCGCGGATCTTGCCGTCGTCGATTTCGACCCCGGCCGAGGTCAGGTCGCCGAGCAGCTTGCGGATCACGTCTTCGTCGCCGGCCTCTTCGAAGTCGGCTCGGATCACGTCCTTGGCGTAGGCGTCGGCTTCGGCGTCCGACAGGCCCATCAGCCGCGCCGCCCACTGGCCAAGCAGCCGGTTGCGTCGCGCAATCACTCGAAACCGCAGCTCCTCGTCGTGAGCGAATTTGGTCTCGAACGCGCGCTCGCGGTCATCGAATGTCGTCATGGGGTCCTTCCAATGGCTTGCCCGGGCGAGATAGGAGCCGGTGACCCGTCAGTCCAGCGTCACCACCAGTTTGCCGATCGCGCGGCGCTCGGCAATCGCGGTGATCGCCTCGCCGGCGCGTGTCAGCTTGTAGGTCGCGCTGATCCGCGGAGCGATCTTGCCTTCGTCCCAATATTTGAACAGCTGCTCGACATGGGCCGCGTTGGCGGCGGGGTCGCGCATCGCGAACGCGCCCCAGAAGACGCCGCACACGTCGCAGCTCTTGAGCAAGGTCAAGTTGAGCGGCAGCTTCGGGATTCCGGCCGGGAATCCGACCACCAAATAGCGCCCTTCCCAGCCGATCGAGCGCAGCGCCGGTTCGGCATAATCGCCGCCGACCGGATCGAAGATCACATCCGCGCCGCCTGGCCCGACGGCGTCCTTGAACTGCTGGCTCAGCGCTTTCTGGCCGTCGCGGTCGAACGGCCCCGCCGGATAGACCAGGGCTTCGTCGGCTCCGGCCTCGCGCGCCGCAGCCGCTTTCTCCTCTGACGAAACCGCGGCCACGACCCGCGCGCCCATCGCCTTGCCGAGCTCGACCGCGGCGAGGCCGACTCCGCCCGCCGCGCCGAGCACCAGCAGCGTCTGGCCCGACTGCAGCCTGCCGCGATCCGCGAGCGCGTGGATCGACGTCGCGTAGGTCAGCAGCAGCGCCGCCCCCTCCTCGAAGCTGCGCTCCGCCGGCAGCCTGAACGCGATCCGCGCGGGGATGACGATCTTCTCGACCAGCCCGCCGAAGCCCGGCACCGCGATCAGCCGGTCGCCGACGCTCCAGCCTTCGACGCCGTCGCCGACAGCCTCGACCTCGCCCGCAACCTCGCCGCCCGGGGCGAACGGCCGCGGCGGCTTCAATTGATATTTGTCCTCGATGATCAGCACGTCGGGAAAATTGATCGCGCACGCCCGCACCCGGACCAGCAGCTCGCCCGGCCCGGGTGCGGGATCGGGAAGCTCCGCCAGGCGGAGAGTTTCCGGCCCGCCGGGCTCGTCGGAAAGCAGCGCGCGCATATTCACCCCCTCTTCGTCATTCCCGCGAAAGCGGGAATCCCGCTGCCATTGCAAGCAAGAAGCGGGACCCCCGCGTCCGCGGGGGTGACGTGGACCCTATTCCGCGGCCCGCGGGAAGGTTGGAAGCTTGGTCGCGTCGGCAGGCTCGTGCTGCAGGATGATCACCGCGTCGAGCTTCTCGGCGAGCCGCGCTATTCGCTCGCGCGAGGCGATGGTCTCGGCACGGCCGGTGTTGAAGTCCGGCATGGTCGAGCGAAGCGCGTCGGAATGGCTGAACCACAGATCGCCCGACAGGATCACCGGCCCGGTCGCGAGCTTGACCAGCAGCGAGCTGTGCCCGGGCGTGTGGCCGCGGGTCATCAAGATGGTCACCCGTCCGTCGCCGAACACGTCGCGGTCTTCGACCAGCGGCTCGACCGGCGAAATTCCGTCGAGCCACGGCTGAATATGCGGGGGCGCGGCGCCGCCCGGCGGGGTCTTGCTCTTGAGCGCCGCCAGATCCTCGGCGCCGATCAGCAGCTTCGCCTTGGGAAATTGCGTCGCCTGGCCGGTATGATCGCCGTGATAGTGGCTGATGCCGACAAATTCGATCTGCTCGGGCTTGACGCCGATCTGCGCCAGTTGCTCGGTGATCGTCCGCTCGAGCTTGGCGACCGGGTGATTGGCGCCGATCGCGCGTTTGCTGAGCCCGGCGTCCCACAACAGATAGCGATTGCCGTTGCCAATCAGGAAGCAGGGCGTCGGCATCGGCACCTTCTGCCATGCCCAGGGCCGTTCCTTGTTCTCGTCGAGCCGCCCGCAATCGAGCCGCCACAGCTTGAGCGGAACCGCCTTGTCGGGAGTCTGGGCCACTGCGGCCGTCGAAAGCATCAGCAGTGTCGCCGCAATTCGTTTCATCCGCCCCTCCAGTTCGATGGAAGGGTAACGTAACCGGCTGCATCGGAAAGCGAACGGGTACCGCGTTCGCTGGCAGAAACGGCACTAGCTCTGGTCGAAAAAAGACCTAGCGCGCGGGTTCGGGAAACGCCGGCAGCTTGGCGATGTCGCGGGGCTCGTGCTGGATAATCACCTTGGCGGCGGTCTCCTTGGCCAGCTTCTCGAAGCGGTCCATCGAAGCCAGCGTCTGCGGACGGCTGGTGTTGAATGGCGGCACTCCGCGCTTCGCCCGCGCGTCGAGCGAATGATAGAGGTCGCCGCTGAGCAGCACCGGGCCGCTGGCGAGCTTGACCAGCAGCGCGAGATGATCGGGCGTGTGCCCCGGCAGGTGCACAGCGAGGACGCTGCCGTCGCCGAACACGTCGTGGTCGGCGGTCACCGCCGTGACCTTCTCGCCGGCTCCGCGCCACGGGCCGAACGGGTCGTCCTTGCCCGCGGTCTGGTCGAAATCGCCCTTGCCGATCAGCAGCGCCGCGTTGGCGAATTGCGCGGCCTGGCCGGTGTGGTCGGGGTGCAAATGGCTGATGCCGACGATGTCGACGTCCTCGGGCTTGAGACCGAGCTGGGCGAGCTGCTCGGCAAGCGTTCGGTCCACGCGCGCGACCATGTCGCCCATGTCTCGCGGCTTGCCCTTGAGCTCGGCGGACAGGCCGGTGTCCCAGACCATCGCCTGGTTGCCGTGGCGGATCAAATAGCAGCTGTCGGTGATCTCGCGCGCCGCCTTCTCGTAGAGCCCCGGCCGGTCGGAGAAGAAGGCGTCGAAATTCTTGATCGTCGCGGTCCCGCAATCGAGCCGGGTCAGCGACAGCTCCGCCGCTTGCGGCGCGGCCTCGTTCGCCGCCGCATTGCCGGGCGTGTCCGAAACTCGGCAGCCGGCGAGCGCGGTCGCGGCCAGGAGAAGCGTTGAAAGCCGGTGCATCGTCATCTCCCTGATTGCTCGCGCGCCCGTTCGTCGGCGACGACCTGGGCCGCGGTCATACCGTCGAAGGTGACTCGCGCCAACGCGGCCGGGTCGCGCTCGGCATGGCGCCGGCCGCCGATCGTGCGGAGCGCCCGGTCGAACAGCAGCCGGTCGGCGTCCGGAAGCTCGCGCCGCGCCTCGGCCGTGGTGCGCTCGAACGCTTGCGGCGACGTGCCGTCGATCACCACCGGCTCCTGGCTGCCGCAGCCCATCAGCAGCAGGCCCAGGAAAGCCGCCCCAAATCTCATTCCGGCAGATGCCGGATGTAATGATGGATGTGCATGAAGAGGATCATCAGGACGGCAATCAGAGTGGCGGTGAGCGCCACCTTCTGGGCCTGCCGGGCGATCATTCCTCGTAATGCGCGCTGGTCTTTGCGCGCACTTCCTCGCGCGTCACGCCCGGGGCCAGCTCGATCAGCTTGAACGCGCTGTCGTGGTCCGGGCGATGGAACACGGCGAGATCGGTGATGATCATGTCGACGACATTCTTGCCGGTCAGCGGCAGCGTGCATTGGGGGATGAACTTCGGGTCGCCGTTCTTCGACACATGCTCCATGACGACGATGATCTTCTTGACCCCGGCGACGAGGTCCATCGCCCCGCCCATGCCCTTGATCATCTTGCCCGGGATCATCCAGTTGGCGATGTCGCCCTTCTCGCTGACCTCCATCGCTCCGAGCACGGTCAGGTCGATGTGCCCGCCGCGGATCATCGCGAAGCTGTCGGACGAGCTGAAATAGGATGACGAGGGCAGCTCGCTGATGGTCTGCTTGCCGGCGTTGATCAGGTCCGGGTCGACCTCGTCGTCGTACGGGAACGGCCCGATGCCGAGCATCCCGTTCTCGCTCTGCAGAGTGACCGTCAGCCCCGGCGGGATGTGGTTGGCGACCAAAGTCGGGATGCCGATCCCGAGGTTGACATAATAGCCGTCGCGCAGCTCGGTCGCCGCGCGGGCAGCCATCTGGTCTCGGGTCCAGCCTTTGCTTTCGACTTGCGTGGCCATCGGGCGATTCTCCAACAATCCTCCCCTCCCTGCAAGGGAGGGGTTGGGGGTGGGTGAGCAACACGTAGATTCCTCCCCTCCCTGAATCAGGGAGGGGATCGAGGGGTGGGTGTGAGCGTCCGCGAGCCCTAAGGACCCTTCACAAAGTCAAAGCAACACGGCGGCATCGAGCCGCAGTCCACCTCCCGCTCGCGCACCGTGCGGAACTGCGGTCCCAACCTTTGACCTGGGCGTCCATCAGGCGAAACTCTCCTTGTGCGACAGCGACGGCCACGCCCGCGCGGTGCCGATCGCGTAGACCAGGCCGTAGCCGAGCACGATCAGCGACGACCAGATGTCGAACGTGCGCGCGCTTGGCTGAAACATCACCGGAACGATCAGCAGCCCGCGCACCAGATAGACCGCGCTGATCGCGACCAGGGCGGTCCGCATCAGCGGCAGCCGGCGGATCAGGCCGGCTCCGGCGAAGGCGTAGGCAGCCCAGATCGCGAGGACGGCTGCAATCCCGACCGTCATCCAGTGCAGCGTCGGATTGCCATGTTCGAGCCCGCGGATGAGCCCCTCGGGTGCTCCGAAGAATCGGTACCAAGCCGGCCCCCCGACGATGCAGCCCAAATGGGCGAGCGATGCCGCGGCGCTCAGCGACCCGCCCACGACCAGCCAGGGGTTGGTGCTCTTCACGCCGGCTCCCGCTCGCGCACCGTGCGGAACTCGATTTTCTTGTCGTAGGGCGCGCCGCTGATCATCCGCTTCACATAGATTGACGGCAGATGGATGCAGTCGGGATCGAGGCTGCCGACCGGCACGATTTCCTCGACTTCCGCGACGCACACCTTGCCGCACGTCGCGGCGGGCTGGTTGAAGTTGCGCGCCGTCTTGCGGAACATGAGGTTGCCGTCTTCGTCCGCCTTCCAGCCCTTGATGATCGACAGATCGGCGCGGATGCCGCGCTCGAGCACGAACGTCTCGCCGTCGAACTCCTTGAGTTCCTTGCCCTCGGCGACGACGGTGCCGACGCCGGTCTTGGTGTAGAAGCCCGGGATGCCCGCGCCGCCCGCGCGCATCCGCTCGGCGAGCGTGCCTTGCGGACAGAATTCGACCTCCAGCTCGCCGGCGAGGAATTGCCGCTCGAACTCCTTGTTCTCGCCGACGTAGGACGAGATCATCTTCTTCACCTGGCGGGTGCGCAGCAGCTTGCCGAGCCCCTCATTGTCGATGCCGGCATTGTTCGAGGCGATGGTCAGATCCTTGACGCCCGAAGCGACGATCGCGTCGATCAGCCGCTCCGGAATCCCGCACAGCCCGAACCCCCCGGCGGCGATCGTCATTCCGTCGCGGAGCAGCCCGTCGAGCGCCGCGGCCGCATCGGGATAGATTTTCTGGGCCACGGACTTACGACCGCAGCTTGGCCAGCACGCCCTGGAGCTGCATCGCGTTCGACATGTCGCCCTCGACCTTCAGCTTGCCGGTCATGAACGCGGTCATTCCGTCGAGCTGGCCGGCCGCCATCTGCTGCCAATCGTCCCAGCCGACTTTGATCGTCGTGTCGGCATCGCCGCTATCCTCGCTGACCTGCTGGGCCGCGCCGTCGAGCATCACCGCGCCCTCGCTTCCGAAGTCGAGCTTGACCCGCTTGCCGGGGACCCACGCCTGCCCCGCCTGCATTTTCTCCACCAGTTCCTGCTTGGTCATTTGCGTCTCCTTTTCGAAGCCGTTGCTAGCCGCCCGTTGCAGGCGCTTCAAGGCGCGCCTAGATGCGCGGGCATGGGATATGAAACCGACTTGAAGCTGTTCATCGACGGCAGCTGGCGCGCCGGCGAGAACCGCGACCATTTCACCGTCGTCAACCCGGTCACCGGCAGCGGCATCGCCGAGCTCCCGCTGGCCAGCGACGCGGACCTCGAAGAAGCGCTCGCTGCGGCGGAGCGAAGCTGGCCGGAATGGCGCTCGACCGATGTCGAGAAGCGGGCCGCGATCCTCCACAAGACCGGCGACCTGCTGCGCGAGCGCGCCGAGCATATCGGCCGAATCCTCACCCAGGAGCAGGGCAAGATTTTCCCCGAAGCCCGCGCCGAGGTGCTCGGCAGCGCGCAATTGTTCGACTGGTACGCAGAGGACATCAAGCGCGACTATGGCCGCACCCTGGTCCGCCCGGCCGGGCAGCTGTCGCGGGTGATCCGCCAGCCGGTCGGCCCGTGCGCGACCTTCACGCCGTGGAATTTCCCGATCTATCTGCTCGCCAAGAAGGTCGCCGCGGCGCTGGCCGCCGGCTGCACGGTGATCTCGCGGCCGCCGCAGGAAACGCCCGGCTGCACCGGCGAATTGTTCCGCGCGCTGGGCGATGCCGGCATCCCCGCCGGGGTCGCGCAACTGGTTCACGGCAACGGCAGCCAGATCAGCGAGAAATTGCTCGGCTCGAAGGTCATCCGCAAGATGAGCTTCACCGGCTCGGTGCCGGTCGGCAAGACGCTGATGAAATTGGCGGCCGACAGCCTGACCCGGATCACGCTCGAGCTCGGCGGCCACGCGCCGGTGCTGATCTTCGACGATTGCGACCTCGACAAGACGCTCGACATGGTCGTCACCCAGAAATTCCGCAACGCCGGCCAGGTGTGCGTGTCGCCGACCCGCTTCTACGTCCAGAGCGGCATCTACGACGCGTTCCTCAAGGGCTTCGCCGAGCGCACCCAAAAGGTGAAAGTCGGGGACGGGCTGATCGAAGGCAACAAGATGGGCCCGCTCGCCAACGCCCGCCGGCCCGAAGCGGTCGGGGCGTTGATCGAGGACGCGCGGGCCAAGGGCGCCAAGGTGCTGGCCGGCGGCGAGCCGGGTGAAGGCGGCTTCTTCTTCCAGCCGACCCTGCTCGCCGACGTCCCCAACGAGGCCGAGATCATGAACGAGGAGCCGTTCGGCCCGGTCGCCGTGTCGCGCCCGTTCGACAGTTTCGACGAAGCCATCGAGCAGGCCAACCGACTGCCCTTCGGCCTTGCGGCGTTCGCCTTCACCGAGAACGGCCGCCGCGCCAATTTGATCGGCGACCTGGTCGAAAGCGGCATGGTCGGCATCAACACCTTCGCCCTCTCCGTCGCCGACGCCCCGTTCGGCGGCGTCAAGGATTCAGGCTTCGGCAGCGAGGGCGGCAAGGAAGGGCTAGAAACCTACCAGGTAGTCAAGGCCATCCACCAGGCTTAGATCCGGGCCGGCGTGAGAGCGGCCGCCTTTTCCTCCCCTCCCTGGAAGGGAGGGGCCGGGGGTGGGTAGCGCCGCCAAGGCGCTCGGCGCAGCGAAGCAGGACAAGCTCGGCCGCCCCATCAGGATTACGCTCAACCTCATTATTCCAGAGCCGCACTACCGACCAGCCCTGCGCCTCTAGAAAGGTAGTTCGCCGCGCGTCGTAGGAGAGTGTCTTTTCGGCATGCTGCCCGCCATCAACTTCGACCGCCAATTTCGCTTCGCGGCACGCCAGATCGACGATGTAGGTACCTACCGCGAGTTGCCGCGTGAACCGAGGGCGATATTGGCGCAGTCGCAACCACAGCAACCGCTCGGCCTTGGTCGAATTGTTGCGCAGCCTGCGGGCGTTTTGCGTCAGCTGGGGATCGACGCGCTTCATTTTCACTCGAATAGCAAAGCTCGCTGCCGCTCGCACCCACCCCTACCCCTCCCTTGCAGGGAGGGGAGGCACCTAAATTAAAGCTGGTCCAGATCCGGCATATTGTCCGGGTCGAACTTCAAATCGGCGATCGCGTGCTTGTGGTGGAGCCGGGCGTTGAGGCACGGCAAGTGCAGCCAGAAGCCGCGGCCGAAGCTGATCATGTCATGGGCGTCGTAAACGCTGATCCCCCACAGTTGGTCGCGCTCGATCGGCTGGTTGCAGAATGCGCAGATGCCACCCCCGGCCTCGAGCGGAGCGCCGACCTTGGCCTCGATATGGTCCTTGTCCCACGGCTCGAACTCCACCTCCGGGTTGAGGCGGTCGATCAGCCGGGTCATCTCGGCCAACCATTGATTCTTGCCGGCCTCCTGCGCCGTCTCTTCCCACAATTCGGCCAGCTCGGAATTGCGCATCGCGTACAGCGCGGCGTTGCGCGCCTGGTGAAACATCAAATTGTCCGGCTCGCCCGCGCCGGCCAGGCGTTGCGCCAGCTCCTGCGGAAATTCCGGGGTTCGGCGGCCGAGCATCATCGCGACGGTTTCGGCGGCCGCGATCAACTCGCACGCGAAATCCGAATCGACGACGATCTCGCCCTGCGCGTCGGTATCGCGCTTGAGCCGCTCGAACGGCTTGCGGACGTCGGCCACCGACTGGACCGAAGCCGCCCAGTCCATCGCCGCGTCATTCTCGAAACTCCCCGTCCCCCAAGCACCCATGCTCGCTCCCCTTAATCGACGCGCTTCATGGCCCAAGCCTAGCAATTCTCGCTGGCGCTCGCACCCACCCCTAGCCCCTCCCTTGCAGGGAGGGGTGGAACTGGAGGCGGTGCCTCCCCTCCCGGGCAGGGAGGGGATTGAGGGGTGGGTCGAACCTGCTTGAAGGACTTGGCGATCTCCGGCATCGCGCCAAAATGGCCAAACGCACCGGCGCCCGCACCGGCGGACGAATCCTTGTCGACCAGCTTCGGATCCAGGGCTGCGACCGGGTTTTCACCGTGCCGGGCGAGAGCTTCCTGGCGGTGTTGGACGCGCTCCACGACACGCCCGAGATCGACCTCACCGTCTGCCGCCAGGAGGGCGGCGCCGCTTACATGGCCGATGCCGACGGCAAGCTGACCGGGCGGCCGGGGATCGCCTTCGTCACCCGCGGCCCTGGCGCGACCAACGCCAGCGGCGGGGTCCATGTCGCCTTCCAGGATTCAACCCCGATGATCCTGTTCGTCGGCGACCTCGACCGCGCCGACAAGGACCGCGAGGGCTTCCAGGAAATCGACTTCCCGGCCTTTTTCCGGCCGATCGCCAAATGGGCGGCGCGGATCGACGATGCGCGCCGCATCCCCGAATATGTCGCCCGCGCCTACCGCGTCGCGACCGCGGGCCGTCCGGGCCCGGTGGTGCTGGCGATCCCCGAGGACATGCTTCGCGACGAGGTCGAGGCGCTCGACCGCCCGGCGGTGCCGCCGCTCGCCGAAGCGCCCGATCCCGGCGCGATCCAGGTCCTGTTCGAGCTATTGAAGGAAGCCTGCGCTCCGGTCGCGATCGTCGGCGGCGCCGACTGGAGCCCGCGCGCCGCGCATCATTTCGCCACCTTCGCGCACCGCTACGGAATCCCGGTCGCGACCGCGTTTCGGCGCCAGGACGCGATTGCCAACACCTGCCAGGTCTATGCGGGCAACCTCGGGTACGGCCCTAACCCCGAGCTCAAGCAGCGCATCCGCGACGCGGACCTGATCCTCGCGGTCGGCGCCCGGCTCGGCGAAGCAACCACCGACGGCTACAAGCTGATCACCCCCGACCATCCCGGCCAGACGCTGGTCCACGTCCACCCCGACCCCAACGAGCTCGGCCGAGTCTATCACGCCGACCTGCCGATCTGCGCCGACATGGGCGAGTTCGCCGAAGTTCTCGCCGACTGGCACGAGCCCGAGCTGGTGCGCTTTTCCGCCGGCGACGAAGCCCACAAGCAGTGGCTCGAATGGAGCGAGCCCAAGCCGCGAAAAGGCGTCAAGCTCGACCTCGGCCCGTGCGTCAAGGCGATGCGCGACAAGCTTCCGGCGAACAGCATCGTCTGCAACGGCGCCGGCAATTTCTCCGGCTGGTGGCATCGCTACTGGCGCTACGGCTGCATGCCGACCCAGCTCGCGCCGACCAGCGGGACGATGGGATACGGGTTGCCGGCTGCGGTCGCCGCCGCGCTGCGCTTCCAGGACCGGCCGGTGGTCTGCGTGTCGGGAGACGGCGATTTCCTGATGAACGGGCAGGAGCTGGCGACCGCGGCGGCGCGCGGGCTCGACCTGCTGGTGATCGTCGTCGACAACGGCAGCTACGGCACGATCCGAATGCACCAGGAGCGCGACTATCCGAAGCGGGTGTCGGGGACCGACCTCGCCAACCCGGATTTCGCGATGCTGGCCAAGGCCTACGGCGGCTGGGCGGAATCGGTCGAAAAGACCGGGGAATTTGAACCGGCGCTCGGGCGGGCGCTCAAGAAGCGCGGGATCCGGCTGCTTCACCTGAAAACCGACGTCGAGCAGATCAGCAACCAGACGACGATCGCGAAGCTCCGCGATCGGGCTTGATCTCATCTTTAGGGTCGGGCTTGGACTTATGCAATAACTCCCAATTCAAGGCAATCCTCGAATCATGTTCATTGAACAGCAAAAGAACATTGTCTGTAATTAGGAAGTAATGATTACTAAGGTCATCCTCTAGGTCTGACATCAAAAATTCTCCCAATTCCATAGTGACCTTGTCGAAGATAGTAATTCTTTGGAACCACAAATTGTTCTACTGAATTGTAGTCATTCTGGACAAATTGACTGGCATCCCCCGGTTTTGCCGTGAAACTGCAACCCAAACGGATGCGTCTCCCTTTGGCAGGAAGGGGAGTCGACGATAAACGACTCGGCCGCGGCCCGGCTCACCGCGGTTGGTGCCTCGAATGACGGCCACAAGTCAGGCGCGGCCTTGCAATGGGCGCGGCCTTGCAATGGGCGCGGCCGACCGCCACACGCTCAGGCTCGCCGTCCCGCATCCTCGAACCCTTCCTCGCCGATCAGCGGGACGAATCGGACGCCGCCCAGGTCCTCGCGCTCGGTGCGCCCGCCGGCAAGCTTGGTGATCTTGACCAGCTGCTGCGCCCAGGCCTGGCTCCCGACCGGCATCACCAGCCGCCCGCCCTCGACCAGCTGGTCGACCAGAGGTTGCGGCACATGGCTTCCGCTCGCCGCGGCGAGGATCGCGTCATAAGGCGCGTGCTCGGGCCAGCCGCGGGTGCCGTCGCCCTCGACGATCGTCACATTGCCGTAGCCGAGCCGGTTCATGCGCTCGCTCGCCACCGCGACCAGCTCGGGCTTGCGCTCGATCGCGACGACCTGGGCGGCGATGCGGCTCATCACCGCCGCCGCGTAACCCGAGCCGGCCCCGACCTCGAGCACCCGGCTGCCCGGCCCGATGCCCGCCGCATCGATCATCAGCGCGACGATGTAGGGCTGCGAAATCGTCTGCCCGGCCTCGATCGGCAGCGGGTGGTCGCCATAGACGCGGCGGCCGTTTTGGGCCGACACGAACTCCTCGCGCGGCACCTGGCGGAAGGCGTCGAGGATCGCCGGGTCGCGGATTCCCCGCGCCGCGATCTGCCGCTCCACCATCCGCTCGCGAAGCCCGGCGAAGTCTGTCATTAGGCCGCCTCGCGGAGATTAACTTGCTGACGGAAGGGGCGTTCCAGTCGGCCGTCGAACGAGCGCCGACGCGCGCCTCGGTTCATCCGTCCAGCCGAGCACGTCGCCTTGCGCCTCCAGCGCGCCGCTCTTCGCCAGGTTGGCGACTCGGCTGAACAGGAAGTCGGTCGGCACCCACAGCCGAGCGTCGAACGTCCCGCCCAGGGCATCGGCGACGACCCGCGCCGCCGGCTTCCATTCGCTGCCGGCCGCGGCGATGATGAATCGGTCGAAATGATCGACCGGCGCCGAGACCAGCCGGCCATCGGCGACGATCCGCAGCAGCGCATCCTCGGCTTCCAGCTCGCGCCAGCGGCCGATCAATCCGGAGTCGTCCGCGACCGGCCTCTTGCGCGCATGCTCGAGCACGTCGGTCATTTGCTCGGGGCTCAGGACCCCGATCGCGCCGGCGGGTCCGTAGACGGGGTGCGGCTCGAGATAATCGTCGGGGCGCAGGACGTCCGCCGGGCGGTCCTGAAATTGATGGAGATAGGCCAGATATCCGGCCTGCTCGCATGCCGAGCCCGAACCGAGCCAGATCAGCAAGTCGCCGGTCCAGCCCGACACCGCCGCCGAAAACTCGGCATGCGCTTCCCGCAGCCACTGCCAGCCGCCCGGAATCGGGCATTCGCGATCGAAATAAGCGATCCGGCGGTCGATTCCGCCGCCGATCGGCCCCCAGCTCAGGTCGTCGCCGAGGCTGACGACGCAATCGCCGCTTCGCGTCGGCCGGAGCGCCATCTTGAGCGTTCCCGCCGCCGAATCGCCAAAGACGATGTGCAGAGTGCTCAGATGATCCCCGCCAGCGGGCTCGACGGATCGGCGTAGCGGCGCTTGCCCATCCGCCCGGCGAGGTAAGCGAGGCGGCCGGCCTCGACCGCGGCCTTCATCGCGCGCGCCATCAGCACCGGATCCTTGGCCTCGGCGATCGCGGTGTTCATCAGTACTCCGTCGCAGCCCAGCTCCATCGCCTCGGCGGCGTCGCTCGCGGTGCCGACGCCCGCGTCGACCAGCACCGGCACCTTGGCGCCCTCGACGATCAGCCGGATGGTGACGAGATTTTGCAGGCCAAGGCCCGAGCCGATCGGAGCTCCCAAGGGCATGATCGCCACCGCTCCGGCATCCTCGAGCCGCTTCGCCGCGATCGGGTCGTCGGCGCAATAGACCATCGGCTCGAAGCCCTCCTTGGCCAGCACCTCGGTCGCTCGGAGAGTTTCGACCATGTCGGGATACAGCGTCTTCGCCTCGCCGAGCACCTCGAGCTTGACCAGCGTCCAGCCCCCCGCCTCGCGCGCCAGCCGCAGCGTGCGGATCGCCTCCTCGCCGGTGAAGCAGCCGGCGGTGTTGGGCAGATAGGTGATGCGCTCGGGGTCGATGAAGTCGGTCAGCATCGGCTGCTTGGGGTCGGCGATGTTGACCCGCCGCACCGCGACGGTGACGATCTCCGCCCCCGACGCCTCGACCGCCGCGGCATTCTCCTCGAAGCTCTTATACTTGCCGGTGCCGACGATCAGCCGCGACGTGAACGTCCGGCCCGCGACCGTCCAGCTGTCGGCTTGCATCTGCTGTCGCGCAGTCACTCAGCCGCCTCCGACGAAATGGACGACCTCGTAGGTGTCGCCGTCCTCGACCCGCACCTCGCCGAGGCTCGAGCGCGGCACGACGTCGAGGTTGCGTTCGACCGCGACCCGCTGCGGATCGAGCCCGAGCTCGGCCAGCATCGCGGCGATGCTGAGCCCGGCGGGCACTCGCCGCTCCTCTCCATTGACTCGGATCGCGAGGCTTTGTTGGGCGTCGATGGTCATTGACAAAAAGCAGATAGGAAGGTCCACGGCCAAGCGCAAACGACTGGCTGGAATGAACGAGGGGACTATTGCCGATGGCCGAACCCGGTAAGCCTGTCCGAGGCAAGGCCCCCGCGGCCGAAGCCGACGACGGGTCCATGCGGATCGACGCCAAGCTGGTGAGCGATCTCGCCCAGTTGCTGACCGACAATGATTTGAGCGAGATCGAGGTCGCCGATGGAGCGCGGCGGATCAAGGTGCGGCGCGGCTTCGCGCCCGGGACTGCCGCCGAGCCGCCCAGGGAGGCGACCGTCACCGCGCCCGCGGCTGCTCCGGCTGGCGCTCCCGCCGAGGAGGTTTCCGGCGAGACCATCAAGTCGCCGATGGTCGGCACCGCCTTCCTGTCGCCCGAACCCGGATCGGCGCCGTTCGTCAACGTCGGCGACCCGGTCAAGGCCGGCGACACCCTGCTGATCATCGAGGCGATGAAGGTGATGAACCCGATCACCGCGCCGGGCGGCGGGGTCGTCAAGAAGATCATGGTCGCCGACGCCCAGCCCGTCGAGTTCGACCAGCCCCTCGTGATCATCGGCTGATGCCGATCCAGAAGCTGTTGATTGCCAACCGCGGCGAAATTGCGCTGCGAATCCATCGCGCCTGCCACGAAATGGGCATCCGGACGGTCGCCGTGCACTCGACCGCGGACGCCGACGCGATGCACGTGCGGCTTGCCGACGAAACCGTCTGCATCGGCCCGCCGCCGGCGACCGAAAGCTACCTCAACATCCCCAACATCATCTCGGCGGCCGAAGTCGTCCACGCCGACGCCATCCATCCGGGCTACGGCTTCCTGTCGGAGAACGCCCAGTTCGCCGAGATCGTCGAGCTCCACAACATCATCTGGGTCGGCCCCAAGCCCGAGCATATCCGGATCATGGGCGACAAGATCGAGGCCAAGCGCACCGCGGCCAAGCTCGGCCTGCCGCTGGTCCCCGGCTCGGAAGGCGCGCTGACCAGCATCGCCGAGGCCCGCAAGCTCGCGAAAAAGGCCGGCTACCCAGTGCTGATCAAGGCCGCGTCGGGCGGTGGCGGGCGCGGAATGAAGGTGGTGACGGCCGAGGACCAGCTCGAAAGCCTGATGAGCCAGGCCGCTTCCGAGGCGCGATCGGCGTTCGGCGACGACACCATCTATCTCGAGAAATATCTCGCCGACCCGCGCCACATCGAGTTCCAGGTGTTCGGCGACGGCGCCGGCAACGCGATCCACATCGGCGAGCGCGACTGCTCGATCCAGCGGCGCCACCAGAAAGTGCTCGA
>CAYSHL010000023.1:0-25921 GCA_964430865.1 uncultured Sphingomonas sp. | reverse complement strand
ATTCGCGGGCGTGCTGAAGGTCGCCCTTGGTCACCCAATAGCCCTTCTTGGTGCCAATCCCGACGTCGAGCTCGAACGCGTGATCGCCGAGCGGCTCTTTCGTAAAGGCGATCTGGCGCTCGCTGCGCGCCTCCAGGTTGCGCAGGAATGGAGTCCGCACCGCCGACGAGTAGAATCCGGTCGGGCTGAACCGGTGGAGCAGGATGTCGCCTTCCTCGAGCTCCATCAGCCGTGACTTCCAGCCAGGCGGGATCGGGCTTTCCTGGGTCAGCAGCGGCCGAGTTCCGAACTGGAAGACGATCTGGCCGAGCTCGGGATTGTCGATCCAATTGTCCCATTCGTCGAGCCGCCAGACCCCGCCCGCCATGACGATCGGCAGGCTGTCGGGAATGCCGCCCTCGCGCATCACCTCGCGCAATTCCTTGACGCGGGGGTACGGGTCCTGGGGCTGGCGCGGATCCTCGGCGTTGGACAGTCCGTTGTGGCCGCCGGCGAGCCACGGGTCCTCGTAGACCACCGCGCCGAGCCATTCGGCGGCTTTCGAATAAGCCCGCTTCCACAGCGCGCGAAACGCTCGGCCGGAGCTGATGATCGGCAAATAATAGACGCCGTAGGAGGCGGCGATCTCGCTCAACTTATAGGGCATGCCGGCGCCGCAAGTGACTCCGGCAATCTTGCCCCGGGCGCGTTCCAGCACCCCGTGCAGGATCGGCACCGCGCCGCCCATCTCCCACAACACGTTGATATTGATCGCGCCCTTGCCGCCGGCAATCTCGTAGGCGCGCTCGACTTGCGCGACGGCGCCGTTGATTCCGTACTGGATCAGCTCTTCGTGACGCTCACGCCTGGTCATCCCCTGGTACACTTGGGGAATGATCCGCCCGTCGGGGTCGTAGCTGTCGGCATTGACGGCGGATACCGTGCCGATGCCGCCCGCGGCCGCCCAGGCGCCCGAGCTCGCGTGATTGGTGGCGCTGACGCCCTTGCCGCCCTCGACAAGCGGCCAGACCTCGCGCCCGCCGTACAGGATGGGCTGAAGGCCCTTGAACAAACGAAATCTCCTAAGCTTCGGCGGCCATATAATGTCCAACGCGGCAGATGCGAAATAAATCCATGTTGTGCGGGCTGGCTGTCAGGCGGGTCAGGCGAGCGAATAATCGAGGCCGATGTCGACCGCCGGCGCCGACTGGGTGATGCGGCCGACCGAAATGTAATCGACGCCGGTCTCGGCAATGCCGCGGATGGTGTCGAGATTGACCCCGCCCGAGGCTTCGACCGGCACCCGCCCGGCGACCAGCGCGACGGCTTCGCGCAATGTGGGAACGTCCATATTGTCGAGCAGCAGGCGGTCGGCGCCGGCGTCGAGCGCCGGCTCGATCTGCGCGACCCGATCAACCTCGACCTGCACCTGCAAGCCAATGTTGGCGGCTTTCGCGGCGCGCACCGCATTGGCCACCCCGCCGCACACCGCGACATGATTGTCCTTGATCAGCACGCCATCGTCGAGCCGCATCCGGTGGTTGTGCGCGCCGCCCATGCGCGCCGCATATTTGTCGAGCGCGCGCAGGCCCGGCAGCGTCTTGCGCGTGTCGAGCAGGGTCGCGCCGGTGCCGGCGATCGCCTCGACATAGCGGCGGGTCAGAGTCGCGATTCCGGACAAATGCTGCAGCGTGTTGAGCGCCGAACGCTCCGCCGCAAGCATCGCGCGCGCATTCCCGTTCAGCCGCATCAGCTCGGTCCCGGCGGCCGCCTGGTCGCCGTCGGTGACCAGCGGCTCGATGCGGACATTATCGTCGAGCGCCCGGAAGAATGCGGCGGCGACTTCGAGGCCCGCACCAACAATTGCTTCGCGGCAATTGATGACTGCGCGGAACACTGCATCCGGCGCAATCGTGGCGTTCGACGTCACGTCCCCGCCTTCGCCGAGGTCCTCGGCGAGCACCCTGGCGACGAAGTCTCGGATGTCGAACGAACCGTCCATTTCGGGCCTGTAGGCGAGCCCGCCGCCTGACGACAAGCTCAGTGCGCGGGCGCTTCCATTTCGCGCTTGGCGCCGGAGATGCGCCAGCGGTCGCCCTCGCGGATGTAGAGCTGCGCATCGCCCGACGCGAATTTGTCGCGCGCCCAGCCCTGCACGGTCAGGGTCACGTTCTCCCCCTCAATCTCGATCTTGTTGAAGCTCTGCTCCTCGTCGCGCAGCCGGGTCGACGTCGCGGTCCCCGCCTGGATCACCAGCGACGATCCGGCGCGGGTGGCCAGGTCGCGCGCATCGTGCGCCGACGCCCGATGATTGTGGCCGGCGAGGAGCAGGTCGACTCCGCAATCGGCGATCGCATCGAGCGCATGCTCCTGCCGGCCAATCGCCTTGCCGAGCTCGGGCCCGTCGCCGACCGGAAGCGCGAACAAGGGATGGTGGGTGACCAGGATCCGCATCGCCTTGGAATCGGTGCGCTCGAACGTGTCGCGGATGAACTGCATTTGCTCGTGGCTGATGCGACCATCCTTGAAAGTCAGCGAACGCGCGGTGTTGATGCCCAGCACCGTCGCTCCGCGAAGCTCGTGCAACGGGCACAATTCGTCGTCGATGAAGCGCTTGTAGCGGGTGAGCGGCGAGAAAAAGCGCCGAAGAACGTCGTACAGCGGCACGTCGTGGTTGCCGGGGACGCCGATCACGTCGTGCCCCGCCTCGCGCAACCGCTCGAGGAACTGGCACGCCTCGCGGAATTGCTCGGTTCGCGCCCGCTGGGTGAAATCGCCGCTGATGACGACGAGGTCGGGCTGTTCCTCGTGGACCCGCTGCTCGACCGCCTCGACCAGCCGCGGATCGTGTGCGCCGAAGTGCAGGTCCGACAAATGGAGCAGGCGAGTCATGCCGAAACAACGCGCCGTGGCTCGCCCGGTTCAGTCGCCGGGCGGCGAGACGGCACGACCCAACGGCGTTTTCAGTAGTTCAGGAAAAGCAGCAGCTTGACGTCGATCGCCAAGCCTTCGGCGCGCTTTTGCTCGACGAAATTCGGGATGTCGGCGCGGGCCACGAGATGGACCTTGATGTCCTCATGCTCGGTGCCGCCGCCCTCACCGGAGCGGGTGACCCCGTGCGCACGGACCAGGGTGAAGCTTTCCGAGACCATTCCCGGCGACGCGTGGAAGTCGTCGAGCCGTTCGATCCGCTCGGCGGTGAAGCCCGTCTCCTCCTCGAGTTCCTTGACCGCCGTTCCCTCGACGGTCGCGTTCGGATCCTCGTCCCCAACCAGCCCGGCCGGCAGCTCGAGGCAACGCCCGCCAACCGCGACCCGATCCTGCTCGATCAGGATCGTCTTGCCTTCGAATTCGGCGATGATGACGACCGCCCGGACGTCGCCGACGCGGCTGACATATTCCCAGCGGCCCTGCTTGAGCGCTCGAACATATTTGCCTTCCCACATCACCTCGGTGGCGGCGTTGTCTTCGCTCACAGCTCGATCAGCTTGTCGGGAATCTCGTTGGTGTCGGTCGATGAACGCGGGAAGTGCTGCTTGAGGACTTCGCCGACCCGCTCGACCGCGGCGACGATCCCGTCGGCGGGACGCCCGGCCTTCACCTCGATCAGCAGCGCGGCCATCGCCTCGCCCCAGGTGTCGGGCGTCGTCACCTTGGTGATCGCCTCGTCGGCGACAATCTCCGCCCGCCGCTCGGCCATCGACAGATAGATCAGGATCCCGGTGCGGCCGACCGTGCGCCGCTCCGCGCCGGCCTTGAAGATCGCGATCGACCGGCGCCGGACGCGCCGGGTCTTGGTCGCCGAGGGCGTCAGCGCGAGCCGCAGCGGCAGGTTCTTAAGGATCAGCAGGACCGCGGTGAACTTGGCGACGCTGAGCACCAGCAAAAGCGTCAGGAGCTCGCCGAGGGTCGGTTCCGGACGCCAGCCGCCAAAAAACGTCTCGAACCAGAAATGGAGGACTGACGGAAAGGCCGCGAAGATCGCCAATGTCCCAATCAGCACCAGAACCGCCCAGTGCAGCGCGGTGTCGTGATAGGAATCGCTGATATCGGTCGCGACGGCGATGATTTCGCCGTCGCTGCTCGCTTCGGCCGCCGCGATCGCCGCGCTGACCTTCGCGTGATCGTCCTCGCTGAGGCGCGCCATCACCATCCTCCCGACGCGCCGCCGCCGCCGAACGAGCCGCCGCCGCCCGAAAATCCGCCGAAGCCGCCGCCACCGCCGCCGCCAAAGCCGCCGAAGCCGCCGCCGCCGCCGCCCCAGCCGCCGCCGCGGCGCGACGCCTGGCTCAGCTCGCTAAGGCCCCACAGCACGATCCACGGGTCGACACCGCCGCCGCCGCGGCCTCTCCGCCGTTGATAACGCCGGCCGCCCGAGCGCCGGAACAGCGACAGCAGCACGAACACCGCGATCATCAGCCAGAAGAATACGGGGATCAGGCCCGACCCCGACTTGTCGCGGGCCTTCTCGCGTTGTTCGGCCGCGCCGGCCTGGCGCTGCGCCTCCTGCGGCGACAGGCTCATCATCTTGATGATCTGGTCGGCCCCGGCGGTGATTCCGCCGCCCATGTCGTTGGCCTTGAAGCGCGGCAGGATCGATTCGCGGATGATGACGCTCGACACCGCGTCGGTCAGGAACACGCGGGCGCCATAGCCGCTCTCGATCCGGACCTTCTTTTCGTTCGGAGCCACCAGCAGCAGCACACCGTCGTCCTTCTTCTCGTCGCCGATTTTCCAGTGCCGCCCGAGCCGGTAGCCGTAATCCTCGACGGTCCGGCCCTCGAGGCTCTTGACCGTCGCGACCACGAACTGCCGCCCGGTCTGGGCCTCGAGCGCTTCCGACTTGCTGGTCAGGTCGAGCTCCTGCTCGGGCCGAAGCAGGTCCGCCTGGTCAACGACTCGCCCCGTCAGCGGCGGAAAGGTCTGCGCCGCGGCGGGCGCGGCCAGTAACAACAGAAGAACGGCGATCACCCACATCGTCATTCCCGCGAAGGCGGGAATCCCGCTTCTTCCGGCACCCGCAGGCAGCGGGACCCCCGCTTTCGCGGGGGTGACGGAGAAGTTGGTCACGAGCGGGCCTTAGCTGGCGTTGAAGTCGACCGTCGGCGCGGTTTGCGAACCGGCCGCCGCTTCGAACGGGACCTTCGGCTTGGCGCCGTAAAAAATCTTGGCGCCGATCGCGTCGGGGAAGGTGCGGATGGTCGTATTATAGCTGCGCACCGCCTCGTTGTAATCGCGCCTCGACACGAGGATCGAGTTCTCCGTCCCCTCGAGCTGGCTCTGAAGCGTCAGGAAGTTCTGGTTGGACTTGAGGTCCGGATACGCCTCAAACGTCGCCAGAAGCCGCCCGAGCGAGCCGCCGAGCTGGGTCTGCGCATCGTTGAACGCGCGGACCTTGGCGGGGTCGTCGAGATCGCCGGCGTTGAGCTGGATCCGGCTCGCGTTGGCGCGTGCCTGTGTCACCTCGGTGAGCACGTCGCGCTCCTGGTCCGCGTAGCGCTCGACCGTCCGGACGAGGTTGGGGATCAGGTCGGCGCGCCGCTGATATTCGCTCTGGACGTTGCCCCAGGCGGCGTTGACCTGCTCCTCGGCGGTCGGGACGCTGTTGAGGCCGCAGCCGGCGAGGCTGAACGCGGCAAGCGGTGCAAGAAGTCCAAAACGGCGAAGTGCGGTCATCTCGAAATCCCCTGATCACCTATGTGGCGGGGATAAGTAGAGTGGCGCTGGCACGCTTTCAATCACTGGCCGGGCGCGTAAGGTGAATCGTCGCTCGGGGGGAGGAAGCAATGCTCAGGGAATTTCGCGATTTCATTGCGCGCGGGAACGTCCTCGACCTCGCCGTTGCGGTGATCATCGGCGCGGCCTTCGCGACCATCACCGCCAGTCTGACCGAGGACATCATCATGCCGATCGTTGGAGCGATCTTCGGCGGGCTCGATTTCGCAAACTATTTCACCATGCTCGGGCCGGTGCCCGACAATTATTCGGGCAGCCTGACGAGCTACGCCGACCTCAAGAAGGCCGGCGTCGCGGTGCTCGGCTGGGGGCAGTTCATCACCGTGCTGATCAACTTCCTGATCCTGGCGTTCGTCATCTTCCTGCTGGTCCGCTGGGCCAACCGTCTGACCCGCCGCGGCGCGGACGCTCCGGCAGGACCGAGCGAGATCGAGCTGCTGACCGAAATCCGCGACGAGCTGAAACGCCGGCCCTAAAGCCGGACCAGCATCTCGGGGACGCGCTGGGATCCGGGCCCGACGTCCCAGTGAACCCGCTTGCCGGCTGGTGCGGCCACCGGCCCGTCCTCGCTGTTGTTGGTCAGGATTTCGCCATCGGTGGTGACCGTGAAGCGTCCCTCCGCGCGCGACTTGGGGCCCTTGTCGGCATCCGGCAGGCCCATCGCCAGCGCCCGTGCGCCGAACGGTCCCGAGCCGCCGGTTAGCCCCGGCGCAGTCACCACCACTGAACCGTCGCTGCGCCGGCGGAGCGCGACGAACGGCACGATGAGATTGGAATCGGGCATCATCGGAAAAGCGAAATCCTGGTCGGCCCGACCCTCGAAATGATAATCGACGTCGAACACGCCCTTTCCGCGGTACGTGACCGACCGCCAGCCCTTATACTTCATCAGGCTGGTCGCGAAGCGCCGGTTCGATGCGTCGTCCGCTCCGGGGAGGCCGAACATCTTGGCCATCTGGTCGGCTTCCTTGCTTTTCTTTTCGGCCGCCTCAGCCGCCTCGGCCCGATGCCGGGCCCTGAGCTTGGCGATCTCGGCCGCCGTGCAAGCGCGTTCCTTCGGCGCCTCGACCCCTTCCGGCCGCGGGACGGTCAGCTCGGGTGTCGAGCGCAACTCGGGCGAATGGCCGACGCGGCACACGGCCAGTGAATCGTTCCACGGAGCTGGCACCTGATCTTTGTCGCTTGGCAACTGGAACAGGACTTCGCCACGATAATCGAGAACGAACGCGCCGCCCTTGCGCAGCGTCAGCTCGGAAGTGAACTTGCCTGGAGTCCACAGGCAGCCCGTCAACAGCAGCGCCGCACCCGCGGCCAGCAATTTCCCCCACGCGCGCATGTGTGCCCCCTCGCGTCGAACCGGTCACGCGCGGTTATAGGCAAGCGGCGATGTCGAAAGAAGTGGGAGGCTTCTGTTGCCCGGTGCCTCGCGCTCTATCCGGAATAAAGGTCCAGGGGATTCTGTTGCCCGGCTCCCCTGGAGGCCGCTGGAATCCCCTTCTGTTGCCCGGCGGGGTCCGACCGCGCTTTTGTCTTTGTAACCTAGGCCGTTAAGCCGTCAGTTACGCGGCAATTGCGAGTGCTTCGTTATCGTTAGCACTTGTGGTGATGAACGGTTTTACGGCTCATTCAGGCCGGCCGGCAATCAGGCCTTTACTGCACTCGTCGATCCTATTTCGCCCCCATCAGCAACTCCGCGCAGCGGGGCTGATGGTGGAGGCGCCGGGGTACTGCCCCCCGGGTCCGAAATGCCTATTCCACCTAACAATCTACCGACATAGCCGGGTTGCCCCGGCACCATCCAGATAGGCGTTTCGCACCGAATTCTCAAGGTTGGCCGACCGGTTATTGGCGGGCGGCGAAACCGGAACCGAAAGCGGACACTGGAATTCTGACCCTCGCTGCTGTTATGCCCGGCCCCGGGTACAGCCGAACCGAAAGGGATTTGGGATGAAGAAATTTGCATTCGCGATGGTCGGAGCGGCCTCAATCGCGCTCGCCGGCTGCGGCGGCCAGGGCGACGACGCGCTCGGCGAGAACGTTCAGGAGAATATGGAGAACCAGGCCGACAATCTCGACGCGCTCGCCGCCAACGCCGGCGATGCCGAGGCCGAAGCGCTCGGCAACCAGGCCGACCAGCTGCGCAACGAAGGCGACCAGGCCGAAGACGCGATCGACGACGCCGACGTCAACGCGGCCAACCCGGCCGAGGCCGATCGGGCCGTCAACGGCATGTAGCTTTCGATATTGGTTCGAGTTCAAGGCCGCCGGCCGCCCAACTGCACGGGCGCCGGCGGCCTTTTTCTTTGCCAACCACCGGCCTAGCGCTGCGGCGATGAGCGACGAGCCGATTCCCGCAGCTACCCTGGTGCTGGTGCGCGAAGCCGCCGCCGCCGGACCGCCCGAGCTGCTGATGGTCGAACGGGCCAGCGGCATGGCCTTCGCCGGCGGCGCATTGGTGTTTCCCGGCGGCCGGATTGATCCGGCCGACCGCGCACTCGCCGAGCCGTTCGGCCTTGCCGACGGCGGCGCCAGGATCGCGGCGATCCGCGAGACGATCGAGGAAACCGCGGTCGCGGTGGCGGTCGAGCCCATGCCCTCGTCCGAGGATGCGATCGCGCTGCAGCGCGGGCTGGTCGCCGATCGGCCATTCGGCCGGCTGCTCGCCGCGGCCGGCCTCGAACTCGATCCCGCGGCGCTGACTCCGCTCGCCCGCTGGTTGCCCAACTTCCACGTTACTCGCCGCTTCGACACCCTGTTCTTCATCGCCGCCGCTCCGCCCGGCGACTGGCAGCCAACCGTCATCCCGGGCGAGTGCAGCGGCGGCTATTGGCTCAGCGCGGCCGACGCGCTGGAGCGCGAGCGCAGCGGCGACGCGCGGCTGATTTTCCCGACCCGCCGCAACCTCGAGCGGCTGGCCCGCCACGACAGCTTCGCGGCGATGCGGGCCGACGCGCAGGCGCACCCGATCGAGCCGATCACGCCTTGGGTCGAGGAGCGGGACGGCGAGAAATTCGTCACCATCCCTGACGATCTTGGCTACCCGGTGACCCGCGAAAAGCTCGACGCCCTCTGGCGCGGGTGACCGATTCCCTGACGATTCGCTCGCCGCGGACATGAAAAAGGGGACCCGCTCGCGCGGATCCCCTCTCTGGACCAGCCTGTCGGCCAGCCTATTTCAGATGGTTCGACAGATGCTTGTTCATCTCGAACATGCTGCAACGGTCCTTGCCGAAGACCTTGCGCAATTTGTCGTCCGCCACGATTTCTCTTTTGTTTTGCGGGTTTTGCAGGTTGTTCTTGCGAATGTGATCCCAAACCTTGGAAACCACCTGGCTGCGCGGGAGCGGATCATTGCCCGTGATCGCTCCGAGTTCCGGTGAAGGTTGAACCGGGCGAGCCAATCCGCCGCCTGCTTTCCTGCCTGTTTTTGCCATGAGGACCCTCCTGTTGTTGTCCCCTTTTGTAGAGCGCAAAGGCGGACCCTTTGCAATGGCTTCCACACATGTGGATCAGCTTATTTCGCACCCGAACGGAACGACCTTGTTCGACGCGTCGTGGCCGATGTCGGCGCGGCCGCCGAAGGCGATGCCAGTTCGGGCGCACCAATCCTCGACAATCGCCAACTCGTCGCCGCCCCATACAGGGTCGTTGGCGAGGATGTCGCCGACCCGTCCGAGGCGGATCCGGGAGACTGAGCGGACGTTGGCGCTGGCGGTCACATGGAACATCGCCCGGTCGATCCGGTAAAGATGCTCGCTGACCTCCTCGAGCAACAGCTCGGCCCCGGCTAGGTCGGGCTCGAGCGGAGTTCCGAGCAGGCACGACAGCACCGTCAGGTTGAAGGCAAACGCCGGGGCCTGGATGTCCGGCTCGAGCGCGGAAGGGTCGCGCCGCACCAGCCAGTCGAGCGCCCGGCTCGCCGCCGCTTCGCCGCCGTCGCGCAAGATGTCTTGAGGCATCGGGCCATGGGCGACCTTCAGCCCGGCGCGATGGAAGCCGGCTAGCAGGAACCCTGAATCGCTGTAGCCGAGATAGATTTTGGTCCGCGCCGCTTGCGGCAGGTCGGCCAGCGCCGCCTCGGCGATCCGGTTCGAGCCGTAGCCGCCGCGAGCGAACCACAGGGCGTCGACCGATGGGTCAGCCATGACCTCGCGCAAGGCGGCCAGCCGCTCGCCGTCCGCGCCCGCGAAATGGCCGTCCGACAGAAAGCATTGCGGGTGAATGACCAGCTCGCAGTCGCCGCGGCATTCGGCGATCGCCTGTACCTGCTCGGCCGCCTCGCGCTTCAACGTGTTGCTCGGCGCGACCACCGCGATCTTCATCGGGCCCCCATTCGTCATCCGGCCATTTGTCATGTCCGGCCGGGTTCAATAGGGCACCGCCGATGAAAGATTCCACCTTCTTTTGCGGGATCGGCGGCAGCGGCATGCTGCCCCTCGCCTCCATCGTCCGCGCGTCCGGCGGCCGGGTCGCCGGCTCCGACCGGGCGCTCGATGCCGGCCGCGTCGCGCCCAAATTCGCTTATCTGCGTTCGCTCGGCATCGACCTGTTCCCGCAGGACGGTTCGGGGCCGCAGCCGGGAATGACCTTCGTCACCTCGGCGGCGGTCGAGGACAATGTCCCCGACGTCGTCCGCGCCCGCGAGCTCGGGCTGACGCATTTGACGCGCCCGCAATTCCTCGCCGGGCTGCTCAACGCGGCCCAGCGCAGCGTCGCGGTCGGCGGGACCAGCGGCAAGTCGACGGTGACCGGCATGATCGGCTGGATCCTCCACGCCTGCCACCGCCAGCCGACGGTGATGAACGGCGCGGTGATGAAGAATTTCGCGACTCCCGCGGCGCCGTTCGCCAGCGCTCTGGTCGGTGACCCCGAGCTGTTCGTCAGCGAGGTCGACGAGAGCGACGGCTCGATTGGCCTCTACAAGCCGGAAGTCGCGGTGCTGACCAATGTCAGCCTCGACCACAAGGAGATGGCCGAGTTGCGCAGCCTGTTCGGCGCCTTCCTGCTGCGCGCCCGCAAGTCGATCCTCAATCTCGACGATCCTGAAACCAGGATCCTCGCGGATATTGTCCCGGGCGACAAATGCGTCGGCTACGGGTTCGACAGCCCCGGCGCGCAGCTGATGGGCAAGCAACTCGAGCTGCAGGCCGACGGAGTGACGTTCGCGATCGAGGCCGAGGGCGAGCGGCACGAGGTCCAGCTGGCAATCCCCGGCCGCCACAACGCCTCGAACGCGCTGGCGGCGCTGGCCGCGGCCCGGGCCCTCGGCGTGCCGCTGGCCGATGGCGCCGCCGCGCTGGCGCGGTTCGAAGGGCTGCGGCGGCGCCTCGAGCGGGTCGGCGGCGCAGGCGGAGTGACGGTGATCGACGATTTCGCTCACAACCCGGACAAGATCGACGCGACGCTGGCGACGCTGCGCGCCCAGCCGGGCCGGCTGCTGATCCTGTTCCAGCCGCACGGCTGGGGGCCAATCGCCAAGATGGGCGAGGAGCTCGCCCACAGCTTCGTTCGCGGAATGGCGCCCGACGACCGGCTGTACCTCCCCGACCCGGTCTATCACGGCGGGACCGTCGAGCGGACGCGCGGGTCCGACTGGCTCGCCGAGGCCATTCGGGCCGCCGATCGCCAGGCGGATCATATTCCGGATCGGGCGGCGATCGGCGACGCGCTGCTGGCCGAGGCTCGCGACGGCGACCGGATCCTGATCATGGGAGCCCGCGACGATACGCTTAGCGAGTTCGCGGCTGAATTGGTCGACCGCCTCGCTTCGTCATCCTGAACTCGTTTCAGGATCCACTCCGGCACCTCGCCGCCTTTCACCCAATTGGATGCTGAAACAAGTTCAGCATGACGGGGTTGAGGCCGAATGGCCAAACCCGGAACCGTCACCGGCTGGAAGCTGCCGGACGAGGAGCGCGATCGGCTGCTCGAGCGCTTTCCGCCGCGCTACGAAAACGTCATCGCCCACCATGTCACTCTGCGGGTCGGAGCGACTCCCGATACTCCGCTGCCGCGCCAGGCCGAGGCCCGGATCATCGGCCGTGCCGACGATGGTGACAGCCTCGAATGCCTGGTGGTCGAGCTCGACGGGACCACCGACCGCCCGGACGGATCGACCTACCACATCACCTGGTCGCTGGGGCCCGGCCGCCGGGCGCGCGAAAGCAACGACGTCTTGCGTGACCAGGGTTGGGAGCACATCGACGCGCCGATCCCGGTCGAGCTCGAGCCGGCGCGCTTCTGACCATGCCGAACCTGTTCCTCGATTGCGACGGGGTGCTCGCCGACTTCGATGCCGGCGCCAGGGATCTGCTCGGAATGACCCCCAGTCAGTTTGAAGCGCGCCATGGCCGGCGCGAGTTCTGGCGGCGGATCGCCTCCGCCCGCGACTTCTACGGGACGCTGCCCGAAATGCCCGACGCCCGTCGGCTGTTCGAGGCGGTCGAGCATTTGCAGCCGACCATCCTCACCGGCCTTCCGCTCGGCACTTGGGCGGCTCCGCAAAAGGTCAAATGGGCGGCCGAGCATTTCCCGGGGGTGCCGATCATCACCTGCATGGCCCGCGACAAGCACCGGCATATGCAGCCCGGCGACGTGCTGGTCGACGACCGCGAAAACCACCGCTCGTCCTACGAGGCGGAGGGCGTCGTGTTCGTGCATCACCGGAACGCCGAGGACAGCCTCAGCCAGTTGGCGAAGATTTTTCCGTCGGTGAAGGCTGCGGCTTAGGCCGCGGCGATGACGTCGACCTTCTCGACCCACTCCGGCCAGAACACCGGCTCGCGGTTCGACCAGCCGGGCGCGGTCGCCGCGCTTTCGCTGATCGATTGCAGCAAGACCCGCCGGCGGTCCGGGTGAAGGTGCGGCAACGCGGCTGCCGAGCAAAAGGCCGCCGGCAGCCAGGGCCGCGCCGAAGCGCCGATCAGGCGCTCGTAGAGGAAGCGGTAGGAAGCGAAATGCGGTAGCCGGTCCTGACCGAGGTCGAAGGCCGAAACCGTGATCAGCATGCCGATGAACGGCTCGATCATGTCGAGGCCGCTGTCGTCGGGAACCTGGAGGCGCATGTGGTCAAGCTGCTTATACAGCCGCCCCTGGGCGCGGATCGAAGCGGCTTCGCCCTCGTCGCGAGCCCAGCACTCGATCGGGTCGCGGCGGCCGTAAGCCACGTCGAGCGAGCGGCGGATATAGCGCTGCGTCGCCTTCGTGAAGCTTGCGAACTCCTTCATTTCGGAGATCAGCATTGCCCCGCTGGCCGGCTGACTCGTCCGCGTGATCATGAACCCGACTCCTTTCGTCCAGGCGGGATCATGCGGCGGTTTGTGTTGCGTATTGATTAACCACGGTCCCACCCCCGTTCACGTTGAATCAGAGGGGAGAGAGCGCGGCAACATGAAATCTTCACGCGACGTCAGTTAAAGTCGCAAGTGTTGATTTCTTGCAACGCGGCGACGTTTTTGTTTCGTTTCCGCAACTTACTCCGGGAAACCCGACGACGGGACCGGGTCGTCATTCTGTCCGGGCTGGCTGGCGGCCGGGGGATCCGAAGCATCCATCGACTGGTCACTGCCGACGTCGGCCTTTTTGTCGAGATCGTGCGGGTTCTTCTTCAGCTCGGTTTCCAGCTCCCGCTCGGGAGGGCGCTTTTGCGCCGGAGGCGGCGACACGTCCGACTTCTGCTCGCCATTCATCGTCAGGCTCCTGCTTCGCGAACATCAACGACGGCGCGGCACAGCCGTTCCGGCGTGCTTTCGACGGAGGCGCTCGACGGTTCTGCCAAACGACCGGCGGCCAATTGCTTTCGAGGCCGCCGATGGCCAGATAGGTGCGGATGAACAATCATTCAGAAATCTCCGCGGCCCGTGTTCTTCCGCGGCGTTCCGAAGGAGCGCGCTTCGCCGACTGGCCGCTGGCCCTGAAGTCGATCCTCGGCTTCTGGCTGGTCTATTATCTGACCGTCGTCGCCCGCGCCTTCCTCAGCCCGGACCCGGGGACGATCCTGTTCAACCGCTCGTTCACCTTGATCATCGGCATCCTGCTGACCCTCGGCATCTACGCCGCGATCAGGCTGTTTGCCCGCCAGGACAATTTGCGGCGGCTGGTCATCGTCGGCGTGATCGCATCGTTCCTGGCCGCCGCCGCTCAGGCCGCGGTGCTGATCGCCGTCGATCGCTACCAGGAAAAGCCGCAGGACGAACTGCGCTTCACAAGTCGCGAGGGCTACACCGTCACCGAAACCGGCAACCAGATACGGGTCGAGCGGGAAGGCCAGGAGCCGCTGATTTTGACCTTCCCGAGGATCGGCGAGCTACAACCCTGGTTCCAGTTCCGCGTCGCGGCCGATTCCACGGTGACCTGGTTCTTCTTCTTCGCCGCCTGGAGCGCTTTTTACATCGCCATGCTCGCTCAGTCGCAGGCGCTTGGCGCCCAACGGCGGGTCGCCGAGGCCGAAAGCGCAGCCCGCGCCGCCCAGGTCCGGGCCCTGCGCTATCAGGTCAACCCGCACTTCCTGTTCAATACGCTCAACTCGCTGTCGTCGCTGGTCATGTCCGGGCGGCCAGCGGAGGCCGAGGAGATGATCCTCAAGCTATCGACCTTCTTTCGCTCGAGCCTGTCGCTCGATCCGTCGGCCGACGTCACCTTGGCCGAGGAAATTGCTCTCCAGCGCTTGTATCTGGACATTGAGCGGGTGCGCTTCCCACGCCGGCTCAAGGTCGAGATCGACGTCCCCCCGGGCCTCGAGACCGCCCGGCTTCCGGCGCTGATCCTGCAACCGATCGTCGAAAATGCGATCAAATACGGGGTCTCGCCGACGCGCGACAAAATCGTCCTTCGGATCGCCGCGCAGGAGGCGGGACCCGGGCGCTTCAAGCTCGAAGTCAGCAACAGCGGCAAGAACGGCCTGGCGCGCAAGCGCGAGGATACGCCCGAGGGCACGGGGCTCGGCCTCGGCAACGTCTGCGAGCGCCTGCTGGCCCGCTTCGGCAATGCGGCGCAATGCGACTTCGGACCGGTCGACGGCGGCGGCTATCGGGTGGTGATGACGCTGCCGCTGGACCGCGCCGATGGGTGACGAGCCCGAGCTCAAGATCCTGATCGCTGACGATGAGCCGCTCGCCGCCGAGCGGCTGCAGCTGCTGCTCGCCAAATGCTCTGGAGTCGACCTCATCGGCACCGCCAGCGACGGCGAAAGCGCGGTTCGGATGGCCCAGGCGCTCGAGCCCGACGTGCTGCTGCTCGACATCTCGATGCCGGGTCTCGACGGGATCGATGTCGCCCGGGCGATCGCCGGTCCGGACAGTTCGCCGGCGGTGGTGTTCGTGACCGCTTTCGACCGGTTTGCAGTCGCGGCGTTCGAGGTCGCGGCGGTGGACTATCTGATGAAGCCGGTCGATCCGGAGCGGCTCGAGCGCGCTCTCGGCCGAGCCCGCGCCTATGTCCGGCAGCTCCGGGAGGAGCCCGGCCGGCCGCCGTCCAAGGCTTCGCAATGGCTCGACGAGTTCTGGGCCTCGGACATCACCGGCCTGGTGCGGATTGCCGCGCGCGACGTCGACCGGGTGTCGGCCGAGCGCGACTATATGCGGCTGCACGTCGGGCGCCGGAGCTGGCTGATCCACCATTCGATGACCGCGCTCGAGGATGGCCTCGATCCCGAGCTGTTCGTGCGCCTCCACCGCTCGGCGATCGTCAGGCGCGATTTCATCACCGGCTTCACCCGCAACCAGTCGGGCCGCTGGATCGCGCGCCTCGCCGACGGCGGCGAGCAGCCGGTCGGCCGGCTCTACTCCGACCGAGTCCGGAGCATCGCTGGCCGCTAGGCTCAAAGGCGCTGGCCGCTAGGCTCAAGGGCGCTGGCCGCTAGGCTCAAAGGCGCCGGGCGCTAGAGAGTGGCGGCCTGGGCGACCGTTGGAACGACCAGCATCGCCGACATCGCGAATGCAGCGAACATCACCAATATCTTCATCGTCACGCTCCTTCAGGGGTGCGACGCGGGACCCGCTGGGGTCAGGGGGCCTCGCGCCGCGATCTCCTGGTAGGCGTGGGCGCGGCCCAGATCGCCGGCCGCTCGACAAGCGAGCGGGCGGAGTCGGCGATCGATATTGCGCAGCGACGAACGCCGTTCGTCAGCCGCTGAATCGACGAACGGCGGTCAGCTGGCGTTCAGGCTTCGGGCGCTTCCTCGCCGGTCGACCGGTCGACCGGTCGACAGCGGCGGTCACCGCGACGTCGAGCGTCACGTTGCCGAGCGTTCGGACGATGTCGGGGATCATCTCGACCGCGACCAGCAAGGCGAGCGGAGCGATCGGCACTCCCAGCGCCATGGCGATGGGCGCGATCGAGCTGATGAAGCTGATCTCGCCGGGCAGGCTGATTGCCGCGTAGCTCATGACCGCGCCAACCGCGGTCGCGGCGATGATCTGGCCGAGGCTCGGCTCATAGCCCAGCCAGTGCGCGACATAAAAAGCGACAGCGACATTCATCGCCGGACCGGTGCCGCGGAACAAGGCGACGGCAATCGGCAAGGTGACGTCGGCAACCTGCTCGCGGATGCCCATCACCCGCGATGCCGCCAGCATGGCGGGCAGCGATGCCAGCGATGAACGGGTCGAGATGGCGACGCTCTGCGGGGCGATCATCGCCTTGGTGAACCGGCCGAGGCCAATGCGGCCGGCGAGGATGGCGATCGGGTAGCCGGCGAGAGTTACGGCAACGCCGATCGCCGATATCAGCACGATATAGTGGAGGACGCCGGCGAACGCGGCGCCGCCGGCACTTGCTCCGACCGTGAAGGACAAAGCGAACACGCCCAGCGGCGCGATCCACAGCACCCAGCCGATGATCACCAGCAAGGCGTCGGAAATCCCCTCGAACAGCACGAGGATCGACCGGCGCCCCTGCTGCCCGATGCGCGTCGTCGCCAAGGCGAACAGCAGTGCGAAGACGACCAGCGGCAGGACGTCGCCGTTGGATGCGGCCGCGACCACATTGTCGGGGACGATGCCGCGAAAGAAGTCCGCGATTCCGGGCATCTGCGGACTAGCCGCGCCTTGGTCGAGGCCGGCAAGGCCCGCCTGGAGCGCCTGGGCGGCCGCCTGGGGCAGCGGGAACAGGCCGGTGAGCAGCCGGATCATCAGCATCCCGAAGATCGCCGAGGCGGTGCAAACGATGACGATCCACAGCACCGAGCGGCCGGCGATGCGGCCGGCCTGGGCCGCTTCCGCGCCGCGTGCGATGCCGACCACGAGCAGCGCCACGACCAACGGAATCACGGTCATCTTGAGCGCGTTCAGCCACAGCCCGCCGACCAGGCCCGAGGCCTGCAGCAGCGGCTCGCGGATGCCGTCTCCGAGATTCGCCGAGAGCGCGCCGATTCCCAGCCCGAGGACCAGCGCCAGGAGCACCCAATAAGCGTTTCGTCCCTTCACCGCGTCCGTCGCGGCGGTTTCCGCTTTGGCGCTCAACGCGGCTTCCGGAAGCGGTAGACGAAGCGGTCGGTCTTGCCGCGCACCTTGGGATCGAAGACGATCAGCGAATGGTCATCGGCTGGATTGCGCAGGAAATTGCGCACTCCGACGAGCTCGAACCCTGCGCGCTGGAAGTCGGCCTTGACCACTTCGGGATCGATGCGGTGGAGTTTGGCGACGGTGGCGCGCGTGTCGCCATTGGGAAGAGCGACATGGTCGATGATCCCGACCACCGCTCCCGGCTTCATCGCCGCGTACAGCGTTTTCAGCCACCGGTCCGGCTCCATGCGCACGATCTTGCGCTCCGAACTCTCCCAATAGACGTCGTGGTAATCGAGATTCATAATCATGAAGTCGTAAGCGTTGGTGCCGAGCTCGGGCGTTTCCATCGGGCTCGAGATCAGCGCGACGTTCTTGCGGCGCCTGGCGAACTCGGCGAACGCATTCCGGCGCTCGTCGTTGAGAAACTGGGTCGGCTGCCAGACCGTGACTTTGCCCCTCGGCCCGACGACCGGAGCCATGATCTCGGCCCAATATTTGTTCGCACCGAACATATCGATGACTCGCATGCCCTTCCGCAGCCCGAAGAAGCTCAGCACTTCGACCGGCTTGCGCCCTTCGTCGAGCTTGACGTTATCGGCCGTCCGGCCCGGCGAGCGCACGGCCGCCGCGATGTCCGCCGGCTGGGCCGCTGCAGGGGCCGCTGCCACGGCCAGCGCCGCCGCTGCCACGATCATTCCAAAAGGCCGCATGATCCCCTCCGTCCGACTTGGGTTTGCGGCCTTCATAGCACGCGGCCACGGCCGCGCCAGCGACCCCGCCGAGACGCTGCCGGGAAGCCTTGCACGCCCCATTTTCGGCGCTAGAAATCAGTCCGCCAGTCCTTTGGGGAAGGATCATCGATGGCCACCATCACCTCCGATCGCCGCGAGCTCTTGTCCGCCGAGCGCCGTTTCTATTCGCGAATGGCGCTGTTCCTGGTCGCCGTGGCGTTCATCGGCTTCGCGCCCAGCTTTTATCTGCGCGGCATCGTCCCGTCCTACCCGCGGCCCAACCCGACCTTGCCGCCCTCCGTGCTGCTTCACGGCGGAATGTTCACTCTGTGGATGCTGGTGTTCGTCGCCCAGACGCAGCTGGTGGCGAACCGCCGGGTCGACATCCACATGAAGCTCGGCAAGGCATCGATGGTCCTGGCGCTGGCGATCATCCCGATGATGTATTTGACCGGCGTCTGGCAGGTGGCCCGCGCCAACCAGCCGCCGTTCACCGACCCGCTCAACTGGACGATCGTGCCGCTGGCGGCGATCCCCGCTTATGCGATCCTGGTGGGAACGGGGTGGAGCCGCCGGAAGCAGGCGCAGTGGCACAAACGGGCGATGCTCGGCGCCGCTATCGCGGTCGTCGCGGGTCCGGCGATCGGCCGGCTTCCGCTCGCTCCGCCGGTCTTCGCCGGTTTCGCCTTCCAGATGCTGCTTGGCCTGGCCCTGTTCATCCCGCTAATGCTGTGGGACCGGCGCAGCACTGGACGCGTTCATCCGGCGACGTGGCTCGGCTTCGCAGTGCTCGCCGCGTCGATCCTCATTTCGCTCGCATTCGTCGGTACCGGCACCTGGGCGCCGATCGCGCGCAACCTGCCAGGCGTCTGATCTAAAGCCTGATCCGCCAGCTGATGCGGTGGAAGCTGGCGCTCTTGACCGGTTTGCCGTCGGCCCCCAGCGCCGGGGCGAACCGCGCGTAAGTGCTGATCGTGTAGCAGCTTTGGGTGTCGAGAGTCGCGTAGCCGCTCGTCTCCTCGATCATGCAATCGCGGACCTTGCCGGCTTCGTCGATCAGCAGCGCGAGCCCGACACGGCCGGTATTGCCCTCCATGACAGCCTGGTGCGGATAGCTGGTCGAACGGAACAGGTCGCTCAATGGCGTCTTGGCTTGGGCCGCCCGGATAACTCGGGCCGAGTGAGGCTGGCCGACGTTCCACGCCTGCCGCAAATCGGCGAGGCAATCCTCGAACGCCGCCATCACGCCCGCCAGGCCGCCGACGGCCAGCCGTTCGTTGAACCCGCTCCCCTTGATCTCGATGGTCGATGCCCCGCGGTTGGCCGCGAACCCCGCCATCGGCAGGTTGATCGACGCGACGCGATGTCGGGCCTTCGGGTCGCCGTACGACAAAGCGTTGACGGCGATCGCCGGCTGGCCGTCGAACCGGACCGACGCCGGCCGCTGTTCGGCGGTCGACGAGGCGCCGTTGCGAATGAGCATGATGCGCAGCACGTTTCCGGACGGGGACGGCTTGAGGGCCAGGAACAGCGGCTTGTCGTCGGTTCCGTAATTGCGCGACGCGACGCATTGCGCGTCGCCGTAATCGACGACCCAGCGGCCGGTCGGCTTGCGCGGCTCGGCGGCGCCGATCGACCCGATGGCGACGGCGATGAGCAGGATGGCCCGGACTGGCTTGGTCATGCCGCGCGTTATCAAGACATTGAGGCATAAGGAAGTCGATGAAATGACAGCAAATTGCGGTCGTCCCCTCCAATGTCGAGGGACTGCGGCATCGGCTTGGCCGCTCAAGCGTTCCTGACCCACGACCCCAATGTATGACAGGAGCGTATTTCCATGACCGACGACATCCGCCAGGACGAAATCTCGACCCTCAACACCCTGATCGCGACGCTGATCGACAGCGTCACCGGCTACGAGGATTCGGCCGCCAATCTGACCAATAGCACCATTCAGGAGCAGTTCCGCGACAGCGCTCGCGAGCGCCAGCGGGTGGTCGAGGAGCTGCGCGCCGAAGTCCGCCGGCTCGGCGGCAACCCGGAGGACGACGGGTCCTTCCTCGGCAAGACTCACCAGCGCTTCCTCGACCTCAAGGCGGCGATCGCCGGCCGCGACGAGAAGGCCGTGATCAACGAGACCGAGCGCGGCGAGGATTATCTCAAGGAGAAGTTCGAGACCGCCCTCAACGGCGGCACACTGTCGGGTGAAAGCCGCGCCGTCGTCGAGCGCGCCTACCAGTCGGTCCGCAAGGGGCACGACCAGGTCAGCGCGCTGAAGCACGGCATGGAAGCCTAAACACAATCGAATCCCGCCCGTTACGTGGGGGCGGGGCACGGGGCGGCGGAGCGCAAGCACCGCCGCCCCGGTTGTTTTCAGACGACACAAGCGCGGCGGAGCGAAAGCACCGCCGCCCCGGTTGTTTTTAGAGACGGGGCCCTGCCCCCTCAGCCTATTTAGCCCCGAAGATCAGCTTGATATGGTTGCGGAACAGCCGCGTTTGCTTGCCCATCAGCCCGGGGTCGTGGAGCGCTTTCGACAGCACGATCGCGCCTTCGACGATCACCGTCAGATGGTCGGCCAGCGCGTCGAGATCGACCTCGATCCTGGGCGGATGCTCGGCGACGATCTTGCGGAATGATTCAGCGAACCGCCGCCGCATCCGTTCGAGATATTCGACGTTCATCCGCTTCACCTCGGCGTCGAACAGCCGTTCCTGGTAGGTGACGCTCGCCACCATGCAGCCCGGGTGGAGAGTCTCCATGTCGTCCATCATCTGGGCGTAGAGGTTGAGGAAGATAAGGAAGCTTTGCAGCGGATCGTCGCTCAATTCGTGAGCCCGCTTTTCGAGCGTATCGATGATCGCCTCGTCCTCCGCCAGGAAGCGGTCGAACAGCTGCCGCGCCATGTCGTTCTTGTCGCGGAAATGGTAGAAAAAGCCGCTCTTGGTGATGCCCGCCGCCTCGACCAGCTCCTCGATCGAGGTCGCCGCGAAGCCTTTCTCGACAATCGCCTGGTAGGCAATGTCGAGGATCCGTTCGCGCGTTCGCTCACCCTTGGTTTGCGCGGCGTTGTCCAACTGCACCGCGGGTCCAGTTTTCTCGACAAGCTTCTCGACCATGGCGCCTCACCCCTTGCGCGGACCGAGCCAACCTAACGAAATTCGGCGCTTTTTTCCACTGGCGCAAAAACCGACCGCGAACCCGCTGGAGCGAAATCCGGCCGGGCTCTAGTCACCGCCCATAATTCTCGCAATATTCGCACGGGGGTACGCCATGATTGGCCTTTATCATTATGTCGCGCTGGGGATGTTCGCCGGCTTCGCGCTGCTCGAACTGGTTTCCCGCGGCCGCAATTTTCCGCCGGTCGCGCGGTGGCGGCTCAAGGGTGCCGGCTTCATGCTGCTCTACTTCGCGCTGGCGACCTACGCGCCGTTGTTCTGGGACGGCTGGCTCGGCCAGTACCGGCTGCTGGCCGGCGACCAGCTGCCATTGTGGGCGCAGCTCGTCCTCGGCTTCCTGGCGCTCGAGTTCGGCATCTATGCCTGGCACCGGACGATGCACAACACGCCGTTTCTGTGGCGCTGGTTCCACCAGATGCACCACAGCGCCGAGCGCGTCGACATCTGGGGGGCGCTCTACTTCCACCCGTTCGATACGCTTGGCTTCACCTTCGTCGGCAGCCTGATGCTGGTGCTCGGAGTGGGCATCGGAGCCGAGGCGGCGATTGCCATCAACCTTGTCGCCACCTTCATGGGCCTGTTCCAGCACGCCAACATCAGGACGCCGCACTGGCTCGGCTATCTGATCCAGCGGCCGGAGAGTCACTCGGCGCACCATGAGCGCGGAGTCCACGCCCGCAACTATGGCGACCTGCCGCTGTTCGACATGATCTTCGGCACGTTCCACAACCCGAAGGAGTTCGACGGCGAGGTCGGCTTCTTCGAAGGCGGGTCGCGCAAGGTCGGGCCGATGCTGATCGGCAAGGTGATCGCATAAGCCGGCTCCGAATCAGATTCGCGCTGCCGGCGGATAGCAAGCGTTCAGCTTGAGATGGTAGAATGCGGTCCTTCGCCAAGGAGGACAGCAATGCCACTCAAGCTGTTGCTCGCCGCCGCGGCCGCGTCGCTCGCCGCCGGCCCCGCGGCCGCCCAGCCGGCCCAGACCGTGACGCTCTACAGCCATGGTTACGCGCCCGCGGTTCTGCATCTCGCCGCCGGCCGGCCGGTCACGCTCCTGTTCGTCAACCGTGCCGGCAAGAGCCACGATTTCACCGCCCGGAGGTTCTTCCGTTCGGCGCGGATCCTGTCGGGTCCCGTCGTCGATGGCGAAGTCGACCTGCGCGGCGGCCAGGTCGCTCGCGTCACTCTGATCCCCGCCGCGGGCCGCTACGCGGTCCATTGCGGCCGCCCGTTCCACAAGGCGCTGGGCATGCGCGGCACGATCGTCGTCCAATAGGGCCGCTGCCTCGCTGCCGCCGCCTGGCTGCTGCCGCGGGCAAGTGCCGGAGGGTAACAGATGCAGCAGCGGCGGCGGCGTGCGCCGCTCGATCGCGAGCTGTCCTCGACGCTGTTCGCCCAAATCTGGCGATGTTGAACGTGGCACTCCCCGGGGCAATCCCAAGCAGGACCGTAAAGCGCGGCGGCTGAGTCAAAGCTTATGCTTTCAGCCCAAATGGGCCGGATCTGGCGGGGACTACCGCCACAGCCATGGCGCAATTGCCCGAATCGAGCGGCCTGTTATCATTCCCGGAGCAGACATTCGCGCGGGAGCGAGGAAGTGGTGGACGGGCTAGCCGAGTGGCACATCGCGGAATCGGCGTACCCTCGGGGCGGCAGTGAAGAAGATCAGTTACGTTTCCTGGTCCGCTACGCGATCTTGGCGCCGTCAGGGCACAATACGCAGCCCTGGCTGTTCCGCGTCGCCAACGGCACGCTCCAGCTGATCGCCGATCGCACGCGCGCCCTGCCAGTGGTCGATCCGCACGACCGCGCATTGCTCATCTCCAACGGTGCTGCCCTGGCGTTACTATGCGTGGCGATGCGTTACTTCGGACGCGCCGGCCACGTCGACCTCCTTCCCGAACCCCAAGACCCCGATCTCCTGGCTACCGTCAGGCTCGGACCCGCCGTGGAGCCCGACCAACGCGACGGCGCGCGCTTTCATGCGATTGCGAAACGCCGGACAACCCGCAAGCCATTCGACCCCGCGCCGCTCGAGCCGTCGCTGCTTGCGTCCCTCCGCGACGTCGGCAGCGGCGACGCCAAGGTTCGATTGATCGACGATCCGGCAACGAAAGCCCGCATCGCAGAATTGGTGGGCGAAGGCGATCGGGCTCAGTTCGCGGACCCCGCGTTTCGCCGCGAGCTTGGTGCCTGGGTTCACTCGCGCCGAGCCGCATCGCGCGACGGCATGTCGGGCGCCAATTTCGGCATGCCCGATGTGCTCTCGGCGATCGGCGGCCTGGTCATCCGCACGTTCGACATGGGCCAGGGCATTGCCGCCAAGGATGCCGATATCGCCGCGCATTCGCCCGTTCTGGCCGCGATCATCACGCCGGGCGACACGCCTCGTGACTGGCTCGACGCCGGCATGGCGCACGCGTTGCTGCTGCTTGATGCTGCTGCTGCCGGGCTCACCGCCGCCTATCTCAACCAGCCGGTCGAGGTCGACGCCTTGCGCGGGCGATTGGCGCAGGCCGCCGCCGTTGCGCCCGACTATCCGCAGTTACTGCTTCGTATCGGCAAGGGACCACCGGTGCCGCCGGCGGTTCGGCGCCCGGTCGAAGAGGTGCTCCTGGGCTAGGCCCGGACTCGCTCGCTGCGCCGCAGCCAGCGGCCGTCGATCAGTATCGGCAGCGGCTCGCCAGCGAACGGCGCTGTCTCGGGACCCGGCGTCTGGGCATGAATGTGCAGGTGCGGCTCGTTGCTGGAACCGCTGTTGCCGACCATTCCAACTACGGTTCCGGTCCGGACGGTGGAACCCGGCGCGACGACCAGCGAGCCGCGACGGAAGTGGGCGAGCAGCACGTCGGCCGCGGCACAGCGCAGCAGCACGAAGTTTCCAGGATCGGGCTCGCGGGGAATGAACGGCACGCGATGGTCTTCGGCGCCGTCGGCGGCGGCGACGACCGTTCCGTCGCATGGCGCGAGCACCGCGGTTCCGAAGATTGCGTAGCGCGCGGGATCGGCCGGCTGCCAGCCCGTTGCAGTGCGGCCGAAGCGGCCGATGGCAACGAGGTCGACGCCATAGCTCTGGCCGCGCCACAGACGATGGCGCGGCACCGAGTCGTCGAGAGTCTCGAGGTGGCTGTTGACGGCCAGCGCGCTGCCGCCGTTGGCGACCAGATAATGCCCCGCGGCCAATGGCCACGCCAGCTCGACGGGTTTAGCCGAGGGAAGCCGTCGCCCCGCGACCCCCTGCGCGGTGAACCAGCCGCCGATCAGCGCAATGCCGCACAGCACCGCGGCCCGGGCCAACCCGAGCCCTCGCGGCCAGCTTGCCGCTCGGGGACTGCGGTATGCCCAGACAAGGGCCGCGATGCCGAATGCCCCCCACAGCCACGCCAACCACCACGGCAATAGCGTCCAGAGGCCGGTCAGCAGCAAGGCAGCGGTGACCAGCAGGACGGCAGCGGCGTGGAGGGCGAAGGTCAGACGGTCGCGCGGCGGGCTCAGAGCAAGCCAGACGATGAGCGAACCTGGGAGCACAAGCTGCAACAGAGCCAGAGCCAGCATCACGTCAGCCTATTCTCGGCCGCCGACGGTGCAATGACGGAAATCAAATTTCTGACTGGTCGGCCGGAGCAGCTGCGACAGGCACGTAAGGTGCAATACGGTACGGCGTGCCCAAAAAGAAATGGGGGCCGGCATTGCTGCCAGCCCCCACTGCGCCGAGCACGGATATGCCGGTGTTCTCGTTCCGGATCGGCCGAAGCCTCACCGTCTCTCGATCCTGGCTCACCAGCTCAGGCGTCGCTTCCCACCGCAGCGGCTCGTGAGAGCCTCGCTTTCTCAAGCTTCCCTCCCCGAAGGAAGTTCCGCCTGGGTCCGCTCATGCCTCGCCCGAAGACGAAACAACTCCGATGTTCCACGGCCCTTCTTGGGATGACCACTTCCGCGTCCCGCTTTGCTTCCGCCGTTCCGAAGAACGGCTTCAGCCGCGTCGCGCAGAAGGAAGATCATCTCTTCCGGCGCCTCTTCCCGGCCTGGCCTCGGATCGGGTCCGAAGACCCTCCCCACTGCCTGCCGGCAGAGATCGGAATTTTGGTCACTGCCGCTCCGTCTTGCCCGAAGGCCGCCTGGTGAGGCTGCGACCGCCGTCCCGATCACCCGCTGATCAATGCACTGCGCCACGAGTCGCGCAAAGCAAATAATCGATGCCCAAGCCTGTGGATAACGGGGATATCGGGAACAACAGTCGAAACTCCGCGATGCGCGCAAATCGGGGCGGCATTGCCTGAATTGATGCCCGCCCCTACCTCCAGCCAAGTGCCTGAATCTCCCGCCGCAACGCCCGAGCCCGCGTATCTCGAAGGGCTGAACCCGCCGCAGCGCGAGGCGGTGCTGACCACCGAAGGACCGGTGCTGGTGCTGGCCGGGGCCGGCACCGGCAAGACCGCGGCGCTGACCGCCCGGCTCGCGCACATCATCGCCACCCGCCTCGCCTGGCCCTCGCAAATCCTCGCCGTCACCTTCACCAACAAGGCGGCGCGCGAGATGCGCGAGCGGGTCTCGGCGATCTCGGGCGGGGCGATCGAGGGGATGCCGTGGCTCGGCACCTTCCATTCGGTCGCGGCGCGGATGTTGCGCAGCCACGCCGAGCTGGTCGGCCTCAAGTCCAACTTCTCGATCCTCGACACCGACGACCAGCTGCGGGTCATCAAGCAGCTCATCTCGGCCGCCAATCTCGACGAGAAGCGCTGGCCGGCGCGCCAGCTGGCCGGGCTGATCGACCGCTGGAAGAACCGCGGCT
>CAYSHL010000022.1:0-26523 GCA_964430865.1 uncultured Sphingomonas sp. | reverse complement strand
CTGCTGGATGGCCGCGCGCTGGGACAAGGGCGGCAAGGATTACATCAACTGTCCGTTGGACCGCGGCCAGTACAAGGCCTTCGTTCAAGCGCTGGTCGATGGCGAAAAGATGCCCTTCAAGGATTGGGAACGCGACACGCCCTACTTTGAGGGCTGCATGCCGATCGAGGTGATGGCCGAGCGCGGGCCCGAGACGCTGCGCCACGGGCCGATGAAGCCGATGGGCCTCGACAATCCGCGCACCGGGCGCTGGCCCTATGCGGTGGTCCAACTGCGCCAGGACAACGCGCTCGGCACGCTGTGGAACATGGTCGGTTTCCAGACCAAGCTGAAGCATGGCGAACAGGTCCGCATCTTCCGCACTATTCCCGGTTTGGAGAATGCCGAGTTCGCGCGATTGGGCGGCATCCACCGAAACAGCTTCATAAATTCTCCCAAGCTGTTAGACGGCGAACTTCGCTTGAAGTCGAAGCCCAACATCCGCTTCGCCGGCCAAATCACCGGCTGCGAAGGCTATGTCGAAAGCGCCGCCATCGGCCTGATCGCCGCCCGCTTCGCCGCCGCCGAAATATACGGCTACCAAGTCCTCGCTCCGCCCGTCGAGACCGCGATCGGCGCCCTCCTCGCCCACATCACCGGCGGCGCCGACACCGCCACCTACCAGCCGATGAACGTCAATTTCGGCTTGATGCCCCCGCCCCCCGAACGAATCCGCAAGGCCGACCGCAAGAAAGCCTACACCGACCGAGCCCGCGCCGCGCTGGCGGAGTGGCTGACCGCGCTTCCTCTCCTCCCGCTCGCGGGAGGGGATCGAGGGGAGGGCCTGTCGATCCAACAGCGGGCAGTCGAAGAACAGGCCCTCCCCTAACCCCTCCCGCTTGCGGGAGGGGAAAGCTCAGCAAGCGCACTTCTTCCGCTTCGGCGGCGGCGGGGCGGTGCTGGCGTACTCCGCGGCCGTCAGCCAGCCGGTGCGGTCCTTGTCGGCGCCGCCGAACTTGGTCAGCGTCTTCACCGCCCACTCGTCGAACGACAGCGCGCCGTCGCCATTGGAGTCGAGCTTGGCATAGGCCTTGCGCCGCGGCGCCAGCAGCTCTTCCTTGGCGACCTTGCCGTCCTTGTCCTTGTCGGCGCGCGAAAAGCGCTTCTGTTCGCGGCTCCGCGGAGTCGCCTCGGGCGCTTGCGGAATGCTTGCGGGGACGATCATCGACGGCTGGCCGGCCACCGCGGGCGGGGCTTCGGGCAGCATCGACGCGTCCTGGGCGCGGCCCTGCCACAGCAGAAACGCTCCGGTGACGAACAGCAAGCAGGCCGCGGCCCCGGCGATGAAGCGCGCCATTGGGCGTCTCCTCGGAGGAGATCCGGCGGTATCGGGGTGCGCTTCGGCACGGCGAAAGTCAATCTAGGTTAAACTTTCCCGGTCATCCGGTGCCGGATCAGCGCCCACGACCGGCCCGGCGTCGCCTCTGGCTCGGGTCGTGAGCGCCTCCTATCCCGGGCCGCGAGCGCCGTCAGCCCCGTCAGCGGCCGGAGCCGTTTCGGGAAACGATGCGCGGACAGCTGCCGGAGCTCATCCGTTGCCGGCTGCATCGCCATCAGACCGTGGCGAGCGGCATTTACGCGACCGTAGAGCCGCCCGGCGGGCTCGATGAGCGGGTCGGCCGCGCCGAGCAGCCGCTCTGCGATCGCGAACAGATTGGCGCCACCAGTTGAGACGAGTTCCGGGTCCGGCCTCTCGTCGAGCAGTGCCGCCCAACCCTCGGTCAGCTCGGCGAGTTCCGCTCCGCGAACCCCGGGCGGCAGGAGGACGGCGGCCACTGCGCGAAGCCGCGGTTCAGCGGGAATTTCCCCAGTATCAAGCTCTTCAAGCCGCTCCCGCCACCAGGCCAGCTTGATCGCCCCAAGTGAGGGCTCGGTCGCCCGCGCGACGACCGCCGCCAATGCGTCATCGATGTCGAACAGCGCGTCGAAGGCCGGTCGCAGCTCAATCGGCCAATACAGCCGCACCAGGTCCCGATCGCGGGCCGGTTCAGCGATAGCAGACGGCCCTTGCCGCCGCGACGACGTCGTCGGCCTTGATCAGCGCCAATTTCTCGAGGTTGGCCGCATAGGGCAGCGGCACGTCCTCGTTGGTTACCCGCATCACCGGCGCGTCGAGGTCGTCGAAGCCCTCGTTCATGCAAATGGCGATGATCTCCGAGGCGATCGAGCAGGTCGGCCAACCTTCCTCGACCACCACCATGCGGTTGGTCCGCTTGAGGCTCTCCAGCACCGCCGCCTTGTCGAGCGGGCGCAGCGTCCTGAGGTCGATGACCTCGGCCTCAATCCCCTCCCCGGCGAGCTTGCCGGCCGCTTCCAGCGCCACTCCGACCCCGATCGAATAGCTGACCAGCGTCACGTCCCTGCCCGCGCGCACCGTCCGCGCCTTGCCGATCGGGATGACGAAATCGTCCAGCTGGGGCACGTCGAAGCTGACCCCGTAGAGCAGCTCGTTCTCGAGGAAGACGACCGGGTCGTCGGTGCGGATCGCCGCCTTCATCAGCCCCTTGGCGTCGGCCGCGCTGTACGGGGCGATGACGATCAGCCCGGGCACCGACGCGTACCAGGGCCCGTAATTCTGGCTGTGTTGCGCGGCGACCCGCGACGCGGCTCCATTGGGCCCTCGGAACACGACCGGGCAACGCATCTGCCCGCCCGACATGTAATTGGTCTTGGCGGCCGAATTGACGATGTGGTCGATGGCCTGCATCGCGAAGTTGAAGGTCATGAACTCGACTACCGGCCGAAGGCCGCCCATCGCCGCCCCGGTGCCCACCCCGGCAAAGCCGTATTCGGTGATCGGCGTGTCGACCACGCGCCGCGGTCCGAATTCCTCGAGGAGCCCCTGCGTGACCTTGTAGGCGCCCTGGTACTCGGCGACCTCCTCGCCGATCACGAACACCCGCTCGTCGCGGCGCATCTCCTCGGCCATCGCGTCGCGCAGCGCCTCGCGGACGCTGGTCGCCGTCATCGCCGTGCCTTCTGGCACTTCCAGCCCCTCTCCCCTCGCGGGAGAGGGCGACTCAGGCGCAGCCTGAGCGGGGTGAGGGGGTGAAGGGGTGGCGGCTGCTGGCGGCGCGCCAGGCATCACTGTAGCCTTCTCGCCCGTCGCTCCCTCACCCGCGGCTGCTGGCGCAGCCTTTCCCTCTCCCTCGAGGGGAGAGGGGCTGGATCCATCCTCCCCCTCGCCCGCCATCACCGCGATCGGTGTCCCGACCTTCACTCCGTCGCTGCCTTCCGGCACCAGGATCTTCGAAATCGTCCCCTCGTCGACCGCTTCGAACTCCATCGTCGCCTTGTCGGTCTCGATCTCGGCGAGGATGTCGCCGGACTTCACCTCATCGCCTTCCTTGACCAGCCACTTGGCCAGCGTCCCCTCCTCCATCGTCGGCGACAAAGCGGGCATGGTGAGCTCGGTCGCCATCAGTAGCTCTCCACCAGCACGTCGGTGAACAGCTCGCTGGCGTCGGGCAGCGGCGCGTCTTCAGCAAACTTGGCAGCTTCGACGACGATGTCCTTGATCTGCTTGTCGATTGCCTTCAGCTCGTCTTCAGCGACGCCCAGTTTCGCCAGGTCGCGTGCGGCGTTGCTGATTGGATCATTGCCCTCGCGGAATTCCTGCACCTCCTCGCGCGTCCGGTACTTCGCCGGGTCGGACATCGAATGGCCGCGATAACGGTAGGTCTTGAGCTCGAGGATGATCGGCCCCTTGCCGCCTCTGGTCCATTCGAGCGCCATCTCGGCCGCTCCGCGAACCGCCAGCACATCCATCCCGTCGACCTGGATGCCGGGGATTCGGAAGCTCTCGCCGCGCTTGTAGAAATCCGGCTCTGACGAAGAGCGCGCGACCGACGTGCCCATTGCATATTGGTTGTTCTCGATCGCGTAGATCACCGGCAGCTTCCACAGCTTGGCCATGTTGAAGCTCTCGTAGACCTGGCCCTGGTTGGCGGCGCCGTCGCCGAAATAGGTCAGGCAGACGCCGCCGTCGCTGCTGTACTGGTGCTTGAAGCCCAATCCGGTGCCGAGGCTGACCTGCGCCCCGACGATCCCGTGGCCGCCGTAGAAGCCGTGCTCGACCGAGAACATGTGCATCGAGCCGCCCTTGCCCTTGGAAATGCCGGCGGCGCGCCCGGTGAGCTCGGCCATGATCACCTTGGGGTCGATCCCGTAGGCGAGCATGTGGCCGTGGTCGCGATAGCCGGTGATGACGCTGTCCTTGCCGACCGTCATCGCGCTCTGCAGCCCGACCGCGACCGCTTCCTGGCCAATGTACAAATGGCAGAAGCCGCCGATCAGCCCGAGGCCGTAAAGCTGCCCGGCGCGCTCCTCGAAGCGGCGGATGAGCAGCATCTGCTTGTAGAGGTCGAGCAGCTCGTCCTTCGACGCCTTGTGGCGCTGTGGTTCGGGCGGTCGCTCGCCGCTCGACGCCGGTTTGGCAGGTTTGGGTTTATCGGAACGCGCCAAGGCGTGGCCTTTCGTGAGGCGTGACAAGCGACGGCCTATAGGAAAAGCGCGGCCCTGCTGGCAACCGCGGCGGCGCTACTCGAGCGGGATGATGACTTCGTCGGGCCGGACCAGCCCGAGGTCGCGGCGGACCAGCTCGTCGGCCATGTCGGGATCGGCCTTCTTGGGATCGAGCAGCGCCGAGCGGTGGCGAAGCTGCGCGCGCTCGGCCTCGAGCCTGGCGAGCTCGGCCTTGCGCTCCTCGAGGTCGCGGTGATAGCCGCCCCAGGCGAGCAGCCCATTGGGCCCGGCGACCGCATAGCCGGCAAAATTGCCGACCACGATCAGCGCCAGCGCCGGCATCGCCGCCCGGCGGATCAGTCCCTTGGTGCGTTGTGCGGCCCCCATCGCTTCCAAAGAATCACGATGGCGTCATGAAGGCAAGCGAAAAGAGTGCTTTGGTGGATAAAGCTGTGGATCAGGCGGGGATATAGGCCTTGATCGCCTCGCGCCCCGCATAGCGCGCGGAGTCGCCGAGCTCTTCCTCGATTCGCAGCAACTGGTTGTATTTGGCGGTGCGGTCGGAGCGCGCGAGGCTGCCGGTCTTGATCTGCCCGCAACCGAGCGCGACCGCCAGATCGGCGATGGTCGAATCCTCGGTTTCGCCCGAGCGGTGCGACATGACCGCGGTGTAGGCGGAGCTTTGCGCCAGCCGGACCGCGGCGATGGTTTCGGTCAACGTGCCGATCTGGTTGACCTTGATGAGGATCGAATTGGCGATTCCGTTGGCGATCCCGTCGGCGAGTCGTTGCTCGCTGGTCACGAACAGATCGTCGCCGACCAGCTGGATCCGGTTGCCGAGCCGCTCGGTGGCCAGCTTCCACCCAACCATGTCGTCTTCGGCGATCCCATCCTCGATCGAAGCGATCGGATAATCGCCGACCAGCGCTTCGAAATAATTGACCATCTGCTCGGGGCTGAGGCTCTTGTCCTCTCCCGCCAGCACGTAGGCGCCGTCCTTGAAGAACTCGCTCGCCGCCGGGTCGAGCGCGATCAGCACGTCCTTGCCGGCGCTGTAGCCGGCGCTCGCGACCGCCTGCAGGATGAAATCCAGCGCCTGCCGGTTCGAGCCGATGTCCGGCGCAAAGCCGCCTTCGTCGCCGACCCCGGTCGCGAGGCCCTGCTGGTGGAGCGCGCTTCTGAGCGCATGGAATATCTCCGACCCGCAGCGCAGCGCTTCGGAAAAGGTCGGAGCGCCGACCGGCATCACCATGAACTCCTGGAAGTCGAGCGGGTTGTCGGCGTGCGCCCCGCCGTTGAGGATGTTCATCATCGGCACCGGCAGCAGATGGGCGCTGACCCCGCCGACATAGCGGTAAAGCGGCATTCCCAGCGATTCCGCCGCCGCCTTCGCCGTCGCCAGGCTGACCCCGAGGATCGCATTGGCTCCCAGCCGGCCCTTGTTGGCCGTGCCGTCGAGCGCGATCATCGCCACGTCAACGTCGGCCTGGTCCTCGGCGTCGCGCCCGACGATTGTCTCGGCGATGGCGCCGTTGACCGAGCGCACCGCCCCCTCGATACCCTTGCCGCCCCAGCGCGCCTTGTCGCCGTCGCGAAGCTCGACCGCTTCGTGGGCTCCGGTCGAGGCGCCCGAGGGCACCGCGGCCCGGCCCATGCTGCCGTCCTCGAGCGTCACGTCGACTTCGACCGTCGGGTTGCCCCGGCTGTCGAGGATCTGGCGGCCGTGGACGTCGACGATCGCGGTCATGGGAATCCTTCTTGGCGCGGGCATAATGAAATCGGGGTGCAGCGCACTTATATGGCTCGGGTCAGGGCGTGCAACTTTCGCCCTCATACGCCGGAACGAAGGCGTTCGGGTCGGGGTTGAGGCCGAGAAGGAGGAATTTTCCATGCAGGACAACAACAGCGAGCTTCCCGAGGGCACCGACAAGATCATTTCCGGAGCTTCGAACCCCACTTCGCCGGCCGGCGAAGAGGGCGACGTGCTGCTGGTCGCCGACGTCGGCCAGCCGTCTCCGGACACCGCCCGGCCGACGACCGGGCGAGCCGCGACCCGCGACGCGATCGCCGACAAGCTCCGCACCGGCCGCGACAAGCTCTCGAGCCAGGCGGCGGACAAGACCCGCGGGCTGGTCGGCCAGGGCCTCGAGCGCGGCGCCGAAGCGCTCGCCAATGTCGGCAAATTGGTCGGCGACACCGCCGACGGCCTCGATGAACGCCTCGGCCCCGAATATGGCGATTATGCGCGCCGCGCCGCTACCGCCATCGAGGACACCGCCAACAGCATCGCCAGCAAGGATGCCGACGAGCTGATCGACGACACCCGCGAATTCGTCCGCAAGAGCCCGGGAATCGCGCTCGCCGGAGCGGCCATCGTCGGTTTCGCTTTGGCTCGCCTGATCAAGTCGGGCCTTGCCAAGGACGACGACAGGCGCGGCGGAGGCGATCGCGAGGCCTGATGCTCAAGCCGACCGATCCGGCGATGCCGCCGTCCGGCGCGGGTGACGAACGCCCGATCGGCGAGCTCGTCCACGAGCTCGTCGAGGACGGCAAGGCGTACGCGCAGGCCGAGCTCGGGGTCGTCAAGGCCATCGCCACGGCGAAGGCCGGCAACCTCAAGGTCCCGGCGATCCTGCTCGGGGCGGCGCTGCTGTTCGCGCAGGCGGCGGTGACGGTCCTCGCGGTCGCGGTCTTCCTCGGCCTTCTGGCGCTGATGGGACCGGTCCTCGCCGGCCTGCTTGCATTCATCATCTTCGCGGGTGCCGCGGCGGGTCTCGCCTGGTTCGGCATCGACAAAGCGAAGCGCGGGCTATGAGCAAGGACACTCCCGAAGTCGCGGCGGCGCGGATCGAGGCGGAGCGGGCCCGGGCTCGGCTGATGGAGACGGCGCGCGAACTTCAGGAGCGCTTTAGTCCCGGCAACCTCGCCCAGAACGCCTGGGAAGGCGCCAAGTCGAAGGGCGCCGACCTTGCCGAGGAAGCGGTCGATGCGGTCCGGCGGCGGCCGGCGATTGCCAGCGGGGTGGTCGCGGCGATCGCCTTGTTCCTCGCCCGCGAGCCGCTGATCGACATGGCCGGCAAGCTTGCCGACGGAGTGACCACCAAGCGCAAGACCAAAAAGGCCGTACGCAAGACCAAAGGCAAAGCAAAAACGACGGAGACGATCGAATGACCGACCAGAACAGTCAGGACAAGGAGAGCGGCGTCCGCCAGCGCGCGATCGAAGCTTATGACGGCGCCCGCGACAGCGTCGCCGGGGCCGGGCGCAAAGCCAACGACGCGATCGAGGATTCGCCGCTGATCGCGCTCGCCGGTGGGCTCGCGCTCGGGGCCATCCTGGCCGCGATCCTGCCCCGCACCGAAAGCGAGAGTCGGCTGCTGCGCCCGGTTGGCGACAAGCTGGCCGGCAGCGCGAAGGCCGCTGCCGAGGCGGCCAAGGAGGCGGGCACGTCGCGGCTCGCCGAGCTTGGACTGACCCGCGAGAAGGGCGCCGAGACCCTGCGCTCGATCTTCGAGAGCGCGTCCGATGCGGCCAAGGTGTCGGCCCAGGCGGCGGTGAGCGCGGCCCGGACTAGCGAATGAGCAAGCTGCATTTGGTGTTCGGCGGTCGGGTCAAGGACCCCCGCGGGCTCGAGTTCGTCGACCTCCACAAAATCGACCTCGTCGGTTTGTACTCGAGCTACGCCGAGGCCGAGGACGCCTGGCGCGGCAAGGCGCAGCGGACGGTCGACGACGCCGAAATGAAATATGTCGTCGTCCACCTCCACCGGCTGCTCGAACCGGATTCGGAGGCGGCTTCAGCGCCAGCAGCCGAAAGCGCTTAGGCCGAGCGGTAGCGCCACAGCAGCAGCGGCCGCTGCAGCAGCAGGCCGGCGATAAACCCGCCGACATGCGCGGGGGTCGCCAGCAGCACCCCCTGCCCGCCGGCCAGGAACCCGACCATCATCTGCAGCACCACCCAGGCGGCCAGCAGCCAAACGGCGTTGATCGCCCGGTTGAGGCGCGGTGAGCGGGTGATTTGCTTGGCCTGGCCGAAGCTGAGGGCGAAAGCGCCCATTACCGCGCTGATCGCCCCGCTGGCGCCAATCATCGGCACGAGCGAGGCCGGGTCGACCGCCCATTGCGCGATCGCGGCGGTGTAGGCGCCGGTCCCGTAGAGCAGCAGCAAGGCGCCGTTTCCCAGCACGCGCTCGACCGCCATTCCGCACCAAACCAGCATCAGCAGGTTGAAGACGACGTGGAACAGGCCGCCGTGGACCAGGGTCGAGCTGAGTGGGGTAAGGAAAGCGGGCATCGCGCCCGACAGCTCGACGAAGCCGCTGAACCGCGCCGGGATGAAGCCCCACAACGCCGCGGCCGTATCACCGGCGCCGATCGCCGCGGCCAGCAGCCAGGCCAGCACGGTGACCCCCGCGATCACGATAGTTGCCGTCCGCGGGATTCGCATGGCCTGCGATCCGCTCAGACGAACTCGATGCCCTTGATCTTGTAATAGCGCTCGCCCGACGGGGTCGAAACTTCGACCTCCTCGCCGACGGTACGCCCGATCAGCGCCCGCCCGAGCGGCGAATTATAGCTGATCCGGCCGACCTTGGCGTCGGCCTCGGTCTGGCCGACGAGCTGGTAGCGGATTTTCTTCTTGTCCTCGTCGATCAGAGTCACGGTCGCACCGAACACCACCTTGTCGCCCGACAAGGTCGTGGGATCGATGATCTGCGCTCGGCTCAGCCGGTCCTCGAGGTCGGCGATGGTCGCCTCGACCTGGCCCTGCCGCTCCTTGGCGGCATGATATTCGGCATTCTCGGCGAGGTCGCCGTGGGCGCGCGCCATCTCGATGGCCTCGATGATCGCCGGCCGTTCGACCATCTTGAGGTGCCGGACCTCGTCGTCGATCTTGCGGTGGCCCTCGGCCAGCATTGGCACTTTGTCGGCAGTCGCCATTGAAAAAATGCCTTTCTTCCAAAACCCGGCTCCTGCGCGGCCGGTGCGGCTCGCGGATCGAGGAGCGGATTGTCAGGATCAGTTTTCGGAAGCGGAATAATAGGACTGAAGCGACGCAACTTCAAGCGCATGGCCGCGGACCGCCTCGATCGAGCGCGCGGCGGCGAGGCTCGCCGCCGCGGTCGTGAAATAGGGCACCTTGCGGGCCAGCGCGGTGGCGCGGATCGAATGGCTGTCCTTCAGCGATTGCCAGCCCTCCGTGGTGTTGAACACCAGGTCGACGTCGCCGTCGAGCAGCCGGTCGACAATGTGCGGGCGCCCCTGCGCGACCTTATTGACCTTTTCGACAGCCAGCCCGCGCGCCGCAAGATGATCGGCGGTGCCGCCGGTGGCGATGACCGCGAAGCCCAGCTCAAGCATCTTCTCGACCGCCGGGATGATATTGTCCTTGTCCGCATCCTTCACCGACACGAAGGCGGTGCCCTCGTTGGGCAGCCGCATCCCCGCGCCGAGCAAGGCCTTGGCGAAGGCGATGTCGAAATCCTTATCGATTCCCATGACTTCGCCGGTGCTCTTCATCTCCGGCCCAAGCACCGGATCGGTGCCGGGGAAGCGCGCGAACGGGAACACCGGCGCCTTGACCGCGATGTGGCCGATCGCGCGGTCGATCGGCTCGAACGCCGACAGGGGCTCGCCGGCCATCACCCGCGCGGCGATCTTGGCGATTGGCCGCCCGACCGCCTTGGCGACGAACGGCACGGTGCGGCTGGCGCGCGGGTTGACCTCGATCAGATAGACCGCGTCTTCCTTGACCGCGAACTGCACGTTCATCAGGCCCTTGACCTCGAGTGCCAGCCCCAGCGCCTCCGTCTGCCGTTCGATCTCGGCGATGACCTTGGCCGACAGCCCGTGCGGCGGGATTGCGCAATTGCTGTCGCCCGAATGCACCCCCGCTTCCTCGATATGCTGGAGGACTCCGGCGACCGCGACCGCGGTGCCGTCGCAAATCGCGTCGACGTCGACCTCGATTGCGTCGCGCAGATAGCGGTCGATCAGCACCGGGCTGGTCCCCGACACCGCGACCGCGGTGGCGATGTAATGGTCGAGCTGCAACGGCCCGTCGACCACTTCCATGCCGCGCCCGCCGAGCACGTAGGACGGCCGCAGAAGCACCGGATAGCCGATCCGCTCGGCGACCTGGATCGCCTCGTCGCGGCTCCGGGCGATACCGTTGGGCGGCTGCAGCAGCCCCAGCCGCTGGACCAGCTTGGCGAACCGCTCGCGGTCCTCGGCCAGGTCGATCGAGTCCGGGCTGGTGCCGAGGATCGTCACCCCCGCCGCCTGCAGCTCGGCGGCAAGCTTGAGCGGAGTCTGCCCGCCGAGCTGGACGATGACCCCCAGCAACTCGCCCGCCGCCTTCTCGCGCTCGACGATCTCGATCACGTCCTCGGCGGTCAGCGGTTCGAAATAGAGCCGGTCGGAGGTGTCCGGGTCGGTGCTGACCGTCTCCGGGTTGCAATTGACCATGATCGTCTCGAAGCCCGCACCCTCGCGGCCGAGCGCGAACGCGGCGTGGCAGCAGCAATAATCGAACTCGATGCCCTGGCCGATCCGGTTGGGCCCGCCGCCGAGGATCATCACCTTGCGCTGGTCCGAAACCTCGGCCTCATCTTCGGCCTCGCCGAACAGCGGCGCTTCATAGGTCGAGTACAGATAGGGCGTCGCCGCGTCGAACTCCGCCGCGCAGCTGTCGATCCGCTTGAACACCGGCCGTACCCCAAGCTTGAGCCGATGCGCGCGCACCTCCGCCTCGGTCACTCCGCCGGTCAGCGCCTTCAGCGCATCGTGGACGACCCCCGACCCGCGCGCGCTCTTCTCGCTCATGTCGCGCGGCGCCTTGGCCGATCGCAGCGCCAGCTCGGCCAGCCGGGCGTCCGAAAAGCCCATCGCCTTCAATTCCCGCATCCCGGCGGCGTCCTGCGGCAGGCCCTGCGCCCGGACAGTCTCTTCCGCCGCGACGATCTCCTGCAGCCGTTCGAGGAACCACGGGTCGAAGCCTGCGATGGCGTTGATCCGCTCGACCGTGAAGCCCTGGCGGAGCGCTTCGGCCGCGACCAGCAGCCGGTCGGGCGTCGGCCGCGCCAGAGCGCTCTCGATCGCCGCGGGATCGCTGTTTTCGAGTGCCCGCACCCGGTCGAGGCCGGTGAGCCCCGTTTCGAGCCCGCGCAGCGCCTTCTGCAGGCTTTCGGCGAAGCTGCGCCCGATCGCCATCACTTCGCCAACCGACTTCATTGATGTGCTGAGGGTCGCCTCGGCGCCGCTGAATTTCTCGAAGGCGAATCGCGGCACCTTGGTGACGACGTAATCGATGGTCGGCTCGAAGCTCGCGGGGGTCGCTCCGCCGGTGATGTCGTTGGCGATCTCGTCGAGCGTGTAGCCGACCGCCAGCCGCGCCGCGACCTTGGCGATCGGGAAGCCGGTGGCTTTCGACGCCAGCGCCGAGGACCGCGAAACCCGCGGGTTCATTTCTATCACCACCATCCGCCCGGTGTTCGGATCGATCGCGAACTGGACGTTGGAACCGCCTGTTTCGACACCGATTTCGCGCAAGACCGCGATCGATGCCGAGCGCATCCGCTGATATTCCTTGTCAGTCAGGGTCAGCGCTGGAGCGACGGTGATCGAATCCCCCGTATGGACCCCCATCGGGTCGATATTCTCGATCGAGCAGACGATGATCGCATTGTCCGCGCGGTCGCGGACCACCTCCATCTCATATTCCTTCCAGCCGAGCACCGATTCCTCGATCAGCACCTCGGTCGACGGCGACGCCTCGAGCCCGCCACGGACGATCGTCTCGAATTCCTCGCGATTGTAGGCGATCCCGCCGCCGGTGCCGCCCAAAGTGAAGCTCGGGCGGATGATCGCCGGCAGCCCGACCGTCTCCAGCGCGGCCACAGCATCCTCTAAACTGTGCGCGATCATCGACTTCGGGCTTTCGAGCCCGATCCGGTCCATCGCTTCGCGGAACTTCAAGCGGTCTTCGGCCATCTCGATCGCCGCCGCGTTGGCGCCGATCAGCTCGACCCCCAGCCGCTCCAGGGTCCCGTCCCTGGCTAGCGCCAGCGCGGTGTTGAGCGCCGTCTGCCCGCCCATCGTCGGCAGCAGCGCATCGGGCCGCTCCTTCTCGATGATCTTGGCGACAATCCCCGGCGTAATCGGCTCGATGTACGTCGCGTCCGCAAGTTCGGGATCGGTCATGATCGTCGCCGGGTTCGAGTTGACAACGATCACCCGGTAGCCCTCGGCCTTGAGCGCCTTCACCGCCTGCGACCCCGAATAATCGAACTCCGCCGCCTGGCCGATGATGATCGGCCCCGCGCCGATGATCAGGATCGAAGAGATGTCGGTGCGCTTGGGCATCAGCTCTCTTCGGGGAAGTTGGCCGCCTCGACGATGACGGTCTTGAGGTGGTTGCGGCGCGCCCAGCGGGTGACGCAGGCGCGCTGCTCGGCGCTGGGCTGGATCCGGAACAGGAACAGCAGCCGCTTCTCGCTCTCGTCCTGGAACAGCTCGCCGAGCGCGAGCCCGCAATCACGCCCGACCGTCGCCAGCTCCTCCTCCGAATGAAACCGAGCTGTGACGCAGCCGGCCAGCAGCATCGCCATCAAGCTTGTTGCGATGGCCTTCACCTCATCGCTCCGACGAATTTCTCGAAGAGATAGAAGCTGTCCTGCGGGCCGGGCGAGGCTTCGGGGTGGTACTGGACGCTGAACGCCGGGCGGTCGGTGAGCTCGAAGCCGCAATTGCTGCCGTCGAACAACGACACGTGGGTCTCGCGCGCATTATCCGGCAACCCCTCGCGCTCGACCGCGAAGCCGTGGTTCATGCTGGTGATCTCGACGCGGCCATCCGCCAAGCGCTTGACCGGATGGTTGGCGCCGCGGTGGCCCTGGAACATTTTCGCGGTTTTCCCCCCGACCGCCAGCGCCAGCAACTGGTGCCCGAGGCAGATCCCGAACAGCGGCCTCTTGGTCTCCAGCATCTGCTGGATCACCGGCACCGCATATTCACCGGTCGCGGCCGGATCGCCTGGCCCGTTCGAGAGGAAAAAGCCGTCGGGCTCGTGGGCCATGACTTCCTCGAAGGTCGCCTCGGCCGGCACGATCGTCACCCGCGCCCCGGCCTCGACCAGATTGCGGAAGATGTTGCGCTTCGAGCCATAGTCGACCGCGACGACGTGGGGGCGCCTATCCTCCCCTCCCGCTTTGCGGGAGGGGCCGGGGGAGGGCATGTCCGGAGACGCCGCACCGTCCGAAGACAGGCCCTCCCCTAACCCCTCCCGTGAACGGGAGGGGGATTCGAGCGCATACCCCCGCCCCCACGCCCATTTCCCGCCGGTCCACCGCTCGACCTGCAGCCGGCTGACCTCCTTGGCCAAATCCATGCCCTCGAGCCCCGGCCACTCCGCCGCCATCCGCTGCAGCGCGTCGAGGTCGAATTGCCCGTCCGCGCGGTGCGCAACCGCGATCGTCGGCGGCCCCTCGCGCCGAACCAGCCGGGTCAGCGCCCTGGTGTCCACCCCGGCAATCCCGATCCGCCCCCACTTCTTCATCCACCCCGCAAAATCCTCGGCCGCGCGATAATTGCTCGGCCTCGTCACCACCTCGCGCACCAGGCAGCCGAGCGCGTGCGCTTCCGCCGCCTCGACGTCCTCGTCGTTGGCGCCGACATTGCCGATGTGCGGGAAGGTGAAGGCGATGACCTGCCGGGCGTAGGACGGGTCGGTCATCACCTCTTGATATCCGGTCATGGCGGTGTTGAAGCACAGCTCGCCGACCGCCTCGCCTTCGGCCCCGAAGCCCTTGCCCCACGCCACTCGCCCGTCCGCGAACACCACGACTCCGGTCGCGCCCACTGGTTGCGGAGCAGGCGCAGTTCGAGCATCGGCCATGGGCTGGAGGAGCCTTTCCGCGGGCGGTTTTGCAGCAATGTCGCTAAGCGGCGATGGCTAGGGGCCGCGGGGCTTCAGGTCAACGCTGTAAAAGCCGTTTGCGGCGCGCTAGGGCGGCCTTTCCGCTCAATGGAAACGGGGACGCGATGATTCGCGACGACATCAAGGCCGCGACGATCGCGGCGATGAAAAGCGGCGACAAGGCCGCGACCGGCACCCTGCGGATGGTCTCCTCGGCGATCAAGAACCGCGACATCGAGGCGCGCACCGGCCCGGCGGCCGCGGACGACGACGCGCTGGTCACCGAAGTCCTCCAGAAAATGATCAAGCAGCGCCGCGAATCGGTCGAGATGTACCGCAAGGGGGCGCGCGAGGAGCTCGCCGCCGCCGAAGAAGCCGAGATCGCAGTCATCGAGCGCTTCCTGCCCCGGCAGATGACCGACGAAGAAGCCCGCGCGGCGATCCAGGCGATCGTCGCCGAGACCGGCGCCGCCTCGATGAAGGACATGGGCAAGGTGATGGGGCTGGTGAAGGAGCGCCTCGGCACCGCAATCGAACCGGCGCGGGCAAGTGGATTGGTTCGAGAGGCGCTTGCGGGGTGAATCCCCCTCCCGCAATGCGGGAGGGGTAAGGGGAGGGCCTGTTTGGACAAAGCCTACGACCGCCTACCCACGCAGCGCTCCCGCGAACTCCGCAACAATGCCACCAAAGCGGAACGTGCTCTGTGGACCGTTCTCGGCAACCGGAAGCTCAACGGCACACGTTTCAACCGCCAGGTGCCGATCGGTCCGTACATCTGCGATTTCGTCGCGCGCACCGCCAGGTTGGTGATTGAATTGGATGGCGGGCAGCATAGTTCACAGGCAGGCTATGATTCGGCGCGTTCCGCTTTCCTGCGCTCCAAGGGATATCGTGTGCTTCGCTTCTGGAACAACGACGTGCTGGGGAATATCGAAGGTGTCGCGGCCGTTATCGCTCAAGCACTGAATGACAGGCCCTCCCCTAACCCCTCCCGCAATGCGGGAGGGGAAGAGGCGCGCAGCGCCGAAGGGGAGGGCCTGTGACCCTCTCCCCCGCTTTCCTAGACGAGCTCCGCGCCCGCACGACGCTGTCCGCCCTCATCGCCCCCTCGGTAAAGCTCCTCAAGGCCGGCCGCGAGTTCAAGGCGTGCTGCCCGTTCCACCAGGAGAAGACGCCGAGCTTCACGGTCAACGACGAGAAGGGTTTCTACCATTGCTTCGGCTGCGGCGCCCACGGCGACGCGATCCGCTTTTTGACCGATTCGCGCGGCATGCCGTTCATGGACGCGGTCAAGGAGCTGGCCGGCCGCGCCGGCATGGAGGTCCCCGCCCCCGATCCCCGCGCCCGCGACCAGGCCGAGCGCGCCGCCTCGCTGACCGACGTCATGGCCGCGGTTCAGAAATGGTTCGCCGACCAGCTGCAGGGGCTCGAGGGCGCCAATGCCCGCGACTATCTCGCCAAGCGCGGCATCGACGCGGCGACCATCGCCCGATTCGGCCTCGGCCTCGCGCCGCAGGGCCGCTCGCGCCTCAAGCAGGCGCTCGCCCATCTCGGCGAGGAGGCGCTGGTCGAGACCGGCATGCTGATCAAGCCCGAAGACGGCGGCGAGACCTACGACCGCTTCCGCGGCCGGCTGATGTTCCCGATCCGCGACCAGCGCGGGCGGGTGATTGCGTTCGGCGGCCGCATTCTCGGAGAGGGTGAGCCGAAGTACCTCAATTCCCCCGACACTACCCTCTTCGACAAGGGCCGAACGCTCTACAATATCGACCGCGCCGGCCCCGCCAGCCGAACCGCGAAGCGGCTGATCGTCGTCGAAGGCTATATGGACGTTATCGCCCTCGACCGCGCCGGCATCTCCGAGGTCGTCGCCCCCAACGGCACCGCGGTCACCGAAAGCCAGCTCGAGCGGATGTGGCGGCTCGACGGCGCACCGATCCTGTGCTTCGACGGCGACAGCGCCGGCCGCAAGGCCGCGGTCCGCGCCGCGCTTCGCGCCCTTCCCCACATCGGCCCCGACCGGACGCTGCGCTTTGTCGAACTGCCGCCCGGCCAGGACCCCGACGACGTTGTGCGCAGCGGCGGCAAGGACGCGTTTGAGGCGCTGCTCGCCCGGCCCGAGCCTCTCGACGAGCGGCTGTGGCGCCACGAGCGCGACGCGGCGCCCCTGGCCACTCCCGAAGCCCGCGCCGGCCTTCGCCAGCGGCTGATCGAGCACAGCCAGGCGATCGGCGAGCCCGCGCTTCGCCGTTTGTACCGCGACCAGTGGCTCGACCGCTTCGACCGCGAGATCGCTCCGCAGCGGCAGTCCCGCCCCTTCGTCAAAGGGCCATTCCGGCCCGGCTCCCGCTTCACCCCGCCCGACCCGCCGGCCAGCGACACCGCGCGGGCGATCGGCGCCGGCGGCATCGACCGGGCCACCGCCCGCGCGCTGATCCTCGGCTTTGCTTATTACCCGGAGGCCCTGCCCGCGCATTGCGAGCAGCTCGCCGCTTTGCCCATCGCCGACGCCCGCACCGCGCGCCTTCGCGATCATCTCGTCAACGCCGCCTTCGCTCACCCCGCGCTTGATCGCGCGACCCTCGCCACCATATTGGCAATAGCCGGCGCCGCGGCCGACCTCGAAGCCGCGCGCGGCACCGGCGGAATCGGATTTTCCTTCACTCGGAGCGACTCCGACCCGGAGCGGGCGGTGCGCGACCTGGGTGAGGCGATCGAGGCGCTGTCGGCCGACGGCGAGATCGGCGTGGCACTTGCCGAGGCGACCGAGCGTTTAAAGGCCGGCGAGGAACAGGCGTTCGAGGAGCAGAGGCGGCTCCATTCGGCGCGGGAGAAGGTCAAGGAACGGCTGGCGTCGCTTACCGGCACCGACTAAGCGGCGGCAGTACAATAAGAGTCACATGGCAAAACAAGAAACATCCGAAGCCGAAATCGCCGACAGCGGCGATGCTCCGCTGATTGATCTCAACGACGCGTCGATCAAGAAATTGCTCGCCCGCGCCAAGAAGCGTGGGGTGATCACCTACGAAGAATTGAACGAGGCGCTGCCGCAGGACCAGATGTCGTCCGAGCAGATCGAGGACGTCATGTCGGCGATCTCCGAGATGGGCGTCAACATCGTCGAGACCGCGGACGATGCCGACGAGGAAGACGAGAAAGAGCCCGAGCCCGACGAGGAGGTCGATCCGCTCGACGACGGCGGCCCGCGCCCGGCCGCGGCGACCAAGAAGGAAGCCGTCGACCGCACCGACGACCCGGTCCGCATGTATTTGCGCGAGATGGGCGCGGTCGAACTGCTCTCGCGCGAGGGCGAGATCGCCATCGCCAAGCGCATCGAGGCCGGCCGCGACATCATGATCTGGGGGCTGTGCGAAAGCCCGATCACCTTCAACGCGATCATCGAATGGTCGAACGCGCTCAACGACGGCCGGATGCAGCTGCGCGAGATCCTCGACCTCGAGGCGATGCTGTCCAAGGGCCCGACCGCCGAGCAGGTCGCCGGCGCCGAGGAAGGCGCCGAAGGCGAGCAAGGCGAGATCAGCGCCGCGTCCGCCGGCCCAACCTTCAAGGAGGAGGAAGAGCCCGAGGAGGAGCCGGCGGCGGTCGACGAGGACGAGGAGAACTTGATCGAACGTCGCACTCCTGTCGCGGTCGAGGACGACGACGAGGACAACACTTTGTCGCTCGCCCAGATGGAGGAGCAGCTCAAGCCGCAGGCGCTCGACAAGTTCGCCTCGATCACCTCGCTCTACAAGAAATTCGCCAAGCTCCAGGCGGCCCGCCTCGACGCGCTCGGCTCGGGCCAGGACTATCCCGCCAACGAGGAGAAGAAATACCAGAAGCTGCGCGAGCAGCTGACCGGCGAGGTCGAGAGCGTCCAGTTCCACGCCAGCAAGATCGAATATCTCGTCGACCAGCTCTACTCGTACAACCGCCGCCTGACGGCTCTCGGAGGGCAAATGCTGCGCCTCGCCGAGCGCCACCGGGTGCCCCGCCGCGCGTTCCTCGAAAGCTACATGGGCTCCGAGCTCGACGACAGCTGGCTCAAGCGCGCGTCCAAGATCGACAAGAAGTTCGCCGCCTTCGCGGTCGCCGAGGCCGACACCGTCGAGCGCATCCGCGGTGAAATCGGCGAGATCGCCCAGGCGACCGGAATGGCGCTCGGCGAGTTCCGCCGAATCGTCAACCAGGTCCAGAAAGGCGAGCGCGAGGCCCGCATCGCCAAGAAGGAAATGGTCGAGGCCAACCTCCGCCTGGTGATCTCGATCGCCAAGAAATACACCAACCGCGGGCTGCAGTTCCTCGACCTGATCCAGGAAGGCAACATCGGGCTGATGAAGGCGGTCGACAAGTTCGAGTACCGCCGCGGCTACAAGTTCAGCACCTACGCGACCTGGTGGATCCGCCAGGCGATCACCCGCAGCATCGCGGATCAGGCGCGGACCATCCGCATCCCGGTCCACATGATCGAGACCATCAACAAACTGGTCCGCACCTCCCGCCAGTTCCTCCACGAAAGCGGCCGCGAGCCGACCCCCGAGGAGCTCGCCGAGCGCCTGTCGATGCCGCTCGAGAAGGTCCGCAAGGTGATGAAGATCGCCAAGGAGCCGATCTCCCTCGAAACGCCGATCGGCGACGAGGAAGACAGCCACCTCGGCGACTTCATCGAGGACAAGAACGCGGTCATCCCGGTCGACGCCGCGATCCAGAGCAACCTCAAGGAAACGGTGACGCGGGTGCTGGCGTCATTGACGCCCCGCGAGGAGCGGGTGCTGCGAATGCGCTTCGGCATCGGCATGAACACCGATCACACGCTCGAAGAGGTCGGCCAGCAGTTCTCCGTTACCCGCGAACGCATCCGGCAGATCGAAGCGAAGGCGCTGCGGAAGCTCAAGCATCCGAGCCGAAGCAGGAAGATGCGCTCCTTCCTCGACCAATAGGAGATTTCCTCGCTCGCGACTTGTAATCGTATTCGTGGATGAGTATATACCCGAATATGAGTTCACACTCACAATCAAGATCGAAGGAAGATCGGCGGCTCAAGCATTTAATTGAAGTGCTCCGGGGGACTGAGCACCTCGGCTTGCCAGCACTAATTTGCCTGCTGACAATTGGTCTTGAGGATGGCCTTTCTGTCACGGAGCTTGCCGAAAGAACGGGCGCGCCACAGCAATCCGTCAGCCGATATGTGGCAATGTTGCTTGGTCGCTATCAGAGCGAGGCGCTCACCACCTTTGAACCCCTAATTGACCAACGCATCAGTTTAAATGATCCCCGGAAACGAGCTTTGCACCTCACCAGAGAGGGACGCCATCTCGTGGAAGAACTGCTGTCACTGACGCGTGCGGACAAAAGAGCTGAAGCACATGTCAGCGGCTGAGCGGCTTCAGGGACTTGACCTCGAAAACAGCTGGAAGGTCGTTCGTCAACTGCCGCGCAATCCGTATGCAACTGGGGGGACCTTCTCCCATAGCTACGAAGTTCGGAATGGAAACCGCGTTGGGTTCTTGAAGGCATTTGATTTCACACCGGCCTTTGACCCAGGCGTGGACACGGCTGAAGCAATTCAAATTCTGGTGGAAGCTTACAATCACGAGCGGGACGTTTTGTCCCATTGTCGGGAGCGCCGGCTTTCAAATGTGGTGCTCGCGATTGAACACGGAAGCGTACAGGTTCCCGGACTTCCCCAAATGGAAGGCCGTGTATTTTACATGGTCTTTGAAATGGCTACCGGCGACGTCCGCGTACAGATGGATCTGAAGAAGCGGTTTGACGTCTTGTGGTGCATGAGGGCGCTAAAAGACGTCTGCTTGGGCCTGCATCAAGTCCATCGTGAAATGATAGCCCATCAGGACATGAAGCCTTCGAACGTCCTGACCTATGGGGATGGTGCTTTTAAGATTGCCGATTTTGGACGCGCTTCACGGCGAGGTCATGCCGCCCGACACGACGACTACAAAATCGCTGGTGATCACACGTACTCTCCGCCCGAGTTGCTTTATGGCTATCTGCACGGTGATTTCATCCCCCGCCGCATTGGGTGTGATCTCTATATGATGGGTAACTTGGCGGCATTTCTCTTCTCCGGCGTGAACATGACAGCACTACTGCTGACTCATTTGGACCGCCATCAGCACCCCAAGAATTGGGGTGGCACTTACGAACAGGTGCTCCCCTACCTGCAAAGTGCGTTCTCGAAAGCCCTTTCAGACCTTCGGCCGCTCGTTGATGAGATCGTGCGCGATGAAGTAATTCAGCTTATTCAAGACCTTTGTGATCCCGATATTGCTTACCGTGGCCATCCGAAAGGAATCGGAAAGGCAAACCAGTACTCTCTAGAACGGTATGTGTCACAACTGGATCTTGCCGCAAAACGACTAGCCATACGGATGAGGTCTACAAAAGCGGCGGCATGATTACTGAAGCCAATACTCAAGGCCGGAGGCTCGTACCACGTTGGCGAAGCTTGTCCGCCACGCTCGATTCACAAGAGCTCGCTGTCCCTGCAATGCGATCCCGCAATACCTTAGATGAACCGGTCGGCAGCGATTTCTTGACGCGCTTAGAGCGTTGGAGACTTGCACCCGACTTGATCTCGGCAGCCGAGCTCGTCGAAGCAGCTATAGTCGAAGGGCGCGAAAACGACGCCGTTGCAGCAGCGCGTAGGCTAGTGACTATCGACAATACTGCTGCGCCCCTCATTCGCCAACAAGCGGCGGCCCTATTGGTACGAACGGGACACGGCGAAGAGGTACCGTCAGATGCAGTTGTTCGACCATCGCAGTCGATCCAGCCACGTCACTACACCAGACTTCACCCAAGAGACCCCCTTGCCTGGGTCGAGTTGTCACTCCACCAGACCATTGGCGGCCATTCTACAGCGGCAGGTCGCTCGATGGCGATTGCTTTGGCATTAGCTCCTCATAACCGACATGTGTTGCGGTCGGCTGCCCGCTTATACCTTCATCAAAATGATCCTGAGCGGGCTCATGATCTAGTCGCACGCAATGATGCAACCAGACGTGATCCGTGGTTGATTGCTTCTGAGATCGCGTTGGCGGAGGTTGCGGACCGTCGTTCAAAATTTCTCAAAACCGGTCTGATTATGCTCGAGCAAAAAGACTTGCCAGCTAGGCAGGTTACGGAGCTAGCCGGAGCCGTAGGTACTCAAGAACTTCTCAGCGGAAATCGAAAAAGGGCGAAGAAAAACTTTGCACAAAGCCTGCGTGATCCGACGGGCAATTCGTTGGCACAGGGTGAATGGGCAGCATCTGACTTAGGGTCAGATCTTGTCCCGTTGGCGCGGTTACGTTCCACGCTAGAATCGTCGGAGGCACTCGCATTTCATCTCCACCGCATGGGCCATTTCAAGTACGTGCCCAGCGTGTGCACAACATGGGCAAAAGCTGACCCGTTCTCCATTCGACCGTATGAGTTCGGTACTGCCACTGCGGGTTTCATCGAGCAGTATGAGACAGCAGCTTGGCTTGCGCTGAAGGGTTTGGAACTCCGGCCCCACGCTCCGTCACTGCTGAATGCGGCAGCCTTTGCACTGGCTTCCGGTGGCCGCTTCGAAGAGGCCAAGGCCATGCTGGAGAGGATCGGCGCTCTTCAAGATGAATGGTGGCGTCACTTCGCATCGGCAAACAGAGGACTGCTCGCGTTCCGAACGGGTGACGAAATCAGCGGGGTAGCTTCCTATCGTGAGGCCATCGACGGACTGGCCAAAGCGGGTCACTCTGAAATGAGCGCGCGAGCACGCGTCTACCTAGCTCGCGAGGCCGTATTGGCAGGCAGCGCCAATGCGGGCGAATTTCTGGACCAAGCCAAAACAGCGATGGTTCCGCATAGGAACGCCAGAGAGACAATGCTTACGTTGAAACGTGTTGAGCAGTTGATAGAGCAACGTTCGTCGATCCCGCCGGCTAAGACACTTATCGATACTCGCAGGGTCAAATAAATTTGGAGACGGGCCGCGCTCGGCCGAGACAACCTACCCCCGCTCCCCGTCCCTCTCCGGCAGCCGCCACTCCACCCCGTATTCCACCGCATACCCCACCGGCATCCCCCTGCTATCCCGCGCCGGGGTATAGCGGGCGCGGGAGCGGAGGATGCGACAGGTGGTGGAGTCGAGCGCGGTCGAGCCGCTTGAGCGGGTGATCGCGCAGCCGTGGACTCGGCCGCTCGGCCCGACGTCGAGGCGGAACTCGACGCGCCCAGCCTCGCGGTTGGCGAGCGCGCTCATCGGGTAATCGTTGACCGAGATCAGGGCCTGCAGCGGAGTCTTCGCCCGCGGGGGCTCGGCGATCGCCGGCAACGGCGGCGGCGGGCCGGGCGGCGGCGCCGGCACCGCTCGACCGGGCGGCGATGGGGTGGATGGAACGGCGATGATCCGCGGCGGCGGCGAGTTCTGCACCGTCATTCCGCCCTGGGCCTGGTCTTGGCCTTCAGGTGAAGCAGCCGCGGCGAAGGCTAGTAGAAGTAAAAGAGTCGTCGTCATCATCGCACTGGTCCTAACACAATCTGTTCCCCGGCGGAGGCCGGGGTCCAGGCCGCTGCGGAGCAGCGGTTCCCGCTGCCCTGGGCCCCGGCCTTCGCCGGGGAACGCGGTGGACGACAAACGCCCCTCACCTCTTCCCACTTGGACTGCGCCGATTCACAACCTAAAACGCATTCACCAAGGGGGTATCGCAAAATGGACAAGAATGTCGGACCGAAGGACCGGACCGTTCGGACGGTCGTCGCCACCGGGCTCGCCGTCCTGGCGTACGTCGGAGTCTTCGAAGGGACCGCGCAGATCGTCGTCGGAGTGGTCGCCGCCTATCTCCTGATCACCGCGCTGCTGAGCTTGTGCCTGTTCTATAAGCTGGCGGGAGTCGACACCAGCGGCGAGGCCCAGGAATATTCGACCACCGACAACCGCTCGGGGCTCTGAGGCCTCAAGCTTCGGTCAAAGTGGGAGCGCAGTCCCTCGACTGCGCGGTGAACCTCCTGCGCTCGCCGCGAAAACGCAATGTTCACAATCTGCGCTTATCAAGAGGCCCCTTGCGCAGGGGGATTTGATGTTTCGCATGCTGGGCGCCGTTTCGAGTGCCGCCATGACCGGGTTGCTCGTCACCGCCTTCACGATCGGCGGGTTCGACGTCGACGATCCGCAGCTCGAGGAGGCGCTGCACTGGGCGCGCGGCTTCGCGGCCGAGCGGCCCGGAGTCACCGGCGCCCTCGCGGCCCGGTGCGCGGCGGGGCTGGCGTCCGCGCCGACCCGCGACGGCGCCGTCCGGCTGTTCGATTGCGTCCGCAGCCAGGCCAAAGCCCGAGGCTATTCCTGAGCGGCTCGTAAAAAGCGCTGTCCTACAGGCGCCCATCTGTGACTTAAGCTGCACGATGCAGCAGCAGCCTGTTTACCCCTTTCACCGACCGAATTTGGATCCTCACGCGCGAGTAGTGCGACTTTTGCGACTTTCCGGGTCGAGTGGGCTTCGTGGGGAACGGTGGAAGCCCTGCCGCAGGGAAGCGAGGAGGCAGGGCTTCCGGTTCGTTCCGGCAGGCCGTCAGACGGGGGTCATCGGCGCTGCTGAGTCGGAATTTAATCGGGCGCGGTTAGCGGCTGGTGAGCGGACATGGCTTGGAGAAAATTAAGCATAAGCGGACAAAAGCGGAGAGGCACACGCCGACGAGAGCTTCTGCATTTTTGCATACCTATTCAGCGGCTTTGGGCACTCCCGGGCTTCGGGGCGCCACCTTACATGGATGGCGCCGCGGCGGTTGGCGGCATTCGCCAACATTCAGCGCGGATCCCGCCACCGCGCCGCGACGCCAAGGTGCTGACATTCGCTAAGCCACTGGAACGCGGAGACTTTCCTGTTCTGGCACGGCTCTTGCTCAATAGACCGCATCAAACACATTCCACCGGAGTCACCAATGTCAGCCTTCGTCGCACTCGACCCGAAAGACGCCGCCACCCAGGTCCCGCAGGCCGCCGTCCACGAGCCGGAGCCGGCGCTGCCGTTCCGCAGCGACACCATCCTTGGCGTCTGCGAGGCGCTCGGCCAGGACCTGGGCATCCGGCCGCTGTTCCTGCGGCTGGCCTTCGCGGGGCTGTTCTACTTCAACCCGCCGATGGTGATCGGCTCCTATCTGGCGCTCGGCGCCGGAGTCGCTCTGGCTCGCTGGCTGTACCCGGTTCGGGAGTCGGTCGCCGAGCAAGCGGCGGCCAATCCCGCCGCTCCGGCCGCCGACAATGAGGATTCGGAGCCCTCGCTCGCCGCCTGAGCTGCCCTCGACCCGACCTTAACCTCCGCGAACGAAAGCCTAAGTCGGCATAAACCTCGTCTTTACGCCCTTGCGTTAGGGTCCCTGGCTAAGGCTCGGCGCGTCGGGCCGGTTGAGGAGTGGGAAGCGAATGGCGAGCAGTCGGACCGTCGACCGCGAGCCGGTCCCGTCAGGGTCGGTCCGCGTTGCCGAGGCGCATTTCGCGCGCGTCAACGACAATGGCTGTGTGCGCCATCCGCATCTCCAGGCGCTGATCGAGGGCTCGGGGCCGCATTCCGGCCGTGACCTCGCCGACGCCGTCCATCTGCTGTGCAGCCTTCACGGCCGCCACCCCGGGCTGATCGAGCTCGCTTATACGGGCAGCCCGGACCACGACGCCCGCGCCTGGTTCGCGCAGGCTTCCGAGGCGTTCGAGCGCGAGCGGCTGTATCTCGTCCGGCTGACTTCCGCGGTCGGCCCGATCCCAAGCACTCCCGGAGCCGCCGAAACCGAGGCCAGCCTGATGGCCCAGCGCCATGCGCTCGAAATTCTCGCTTCGTCCGAGCGGCACGGCTGCGCGCTCGGCGCGGCGACCGCGCTGGTCGGCGACTGGTCGCCAATCCGCCGCTTGCTCGATCGCGCCGCGAATCGTGCCGGGCTCGATCGCCCTGCCCCCTCGCTGCCGGACGAGGCCTCGCTCCTCGAGGTCGTCGAAGGAGCGTCGGAGAGTCCGGCCAGCGCCCGTGCGCTGGCGTTCGGCGGCGAGCAATTGCTGCTCCAGCACCGGGCGCTGTTCGATCTATTGGAAGCCCGCTCCAGCGCCCGCGCCGACTATTGAAGCTAAGCAAAGTGCTCCTGCGAAATCAGGAGTCTAGTGACTGTATCCCTGCCTTCGCAGGGATACAGGCTAGTCGTCGCGGTAGGCGAGCTCGTAATTCCCCCAGCGCCGGCCCTTGATGTACAAAGGCACGAAGACGTTCTTCACCGGGATGAATTTCTCGCCGAGCTCCATCCGGTAGGTCGCCAGGGTCGCCGGGCGGTCGCTGAGCAGCGCGTTGCGGGTGGTGTCGTCGATCAGGATCCGCCGGTTGCGGCAGTGCTCGTCGTTCCACACCGGGTCGGGCCCCTGCGGCAGGCTGCGTTCGGACAGATGGGTCGGCAGATAGCCGTTCATGTCGCCGATCGCCGAGCCGATGATCCGGCTGTCCGAGGCCTTGATGCGGTCGAGCACCGGCTGGACGTGCTTGTCGGCGAACGGGCAGAAACGGGTGTCGTACTGCTGCGGGTTGGTCCCCGCGATCTCCTGGTAATCGCGGTCGAAGACGTCCTCGAGCGCGACCTCGCCCGAATCGATCCCGCGCTCGATGGCGGCGGCAACGATGCGGGTCGCTTCCTGCGCCTTGAGAATGAACGGAGTGTCGTCGATCTCGGCGCCCGAATTGGCGAGCGTGTCGAGCATGGTGTTGGACAATAGCTCGAGGTGAGCGAGCCGTTTTTGCGCCTGTTGCAGCTGCGTGCCGTTGTCGCGGGCGTCGCCGGCGAAATCCGTCAGCCCGGCTTTAACCCGGTCGACGCTGGTCTGGATCATGTTGGTCGAGTGCGCGATGCCCTCGGTCTGGCGATCGACCATGCCGACGATCTCGGAGACTTCGCGGACGGTGTCGCTGATCTGGCCGAAGCCGGTCTGGGCGGCGCGGCTTCTCTCGACTCCGGTCTTGATTTCGGAGGTGACGGCGCCGGCCTCGCGGGTCAGCTCGCCGATCGTGAGGGCGATCTGGCTGGTCGCGGCGCGGGTATCGTGGGCGAGCTTCTTCACTTCGGCGGCAACGACCGCGAAGCTGCGGCCGGCGTCCC
>CAYSHL010000021.1:0-27030 GCA_964430865.1 uncultured Sphingomonas sp. | reverse complement strand
CGCTGGCCGGCGCGCCAGCTGGCCGGGCTGATCGACCGCTGGAAGAACCGCGGCTGGACACCGGCGCAAGTCGAGCCGGGCGAGTCCGAGATCTTCGCCAACGGCCGCGGCGCCGAGCTCTACGCCGCCTACCAGGACCGCCTGAAGACGCTCAACGCCTGCGATTTCGGCGACTTGCTGCTCCACATGCTGGTCATCTTCCGCACCCAGGCCGACGTGCTCGCCGCCTACCGCGAGCGGTTCAAATACATCCTCGTCGACGAATATCAGGACACCAACCAGGGCCAGTACGAGTGGCTCAAGCTGCTCGCCGACCCGCGCCGCAATTTGTGCTGCGTCGGCGACGACGACCAATCGATCTATTCGTGGCGCGGCGCCGAGGTCGCCAACATCCTGCGCTTCGACCGCGATTTCCCCGGCGCCGCGGTCATCCGGCTCGAGCAGAATTATCGCTCGACCTCGCACATCCTCGCCGCGGCCGCGGGGCTGATCGCGCACAACAGCGGCCGGCTCGGCAAGACGTTGTGGACCGACGTCGGCGACGGCGAGCCGGTCAAGGTGATCGGCGTCTGGGACGGCCCCGAGGAAGCGCGCCGGGTCGGCGACGAGATCGAAAGCTACCAGCGCTCCGGCGGCAGCCTCGACGACGTCGCGATCCTCGTCCGCGCGCAATTCCAGACGCGCGAGTTTGAGGAGCGCTTCATCGCCATCGGCCTGCCCTACCAGATCATCGGCGGCTTCCGCTTCTACGAGCGCGCCGAGATCCGCGACGCGCTCGCCTACCTGCGGCTGATCGCCCAGCCGGCCGACGATCTGGCCTTCGAGCGCATCGTCAACCAGCCCAAGCGCGGCCTTGGCGACAAGGCGGTCGCCCGCATCCACGCCTTTGCTCGCGCGACCAGCCAGCCGCTGCTGCTCGCCGCCGCGCAAATGCTCGACTCCGACGAATTAACTCCGCAGGCGCGCCGCAGCCTCGGCCGCTTCGTCGCCGACATTTTCCGCTGGCGCGGCATGGCATCCTCCCCTGCAGTTGCAGGGGAGGGGGACCGCCCGCAGGGTGGTGGAGGGGCCCTGCCCCACCCCGAGCTGGCCCGCATCATCCTCGAAGAATCCGGCTACACGGCGATGCTCCAGGCCGAGCGCAGCGCCGAGGCCGCCGGGCGGCTCGAGAACCTCACCGAGCTGGCCCGCGCGATGGAGGAATATGAAAGCCTGGGCGCGTTCCTCGAGCACGTCAGCCTGGTCATGGATAATGACGAGAACCGGCAGGGCGAGAAGGTCACCATCATGACCATCCACGCCGCCAAGGGCCTCGAGTTCGACCGGCTGTTCCTGCCCGGCTGGGAGGAAGGCGTTTTTCCTTCGCAGCGGGCGATGGACGAGGGCGGGCTCGCCAGCCTCGAGGAGGAACGCCGCCTGGCTTATGTCGCGATCACCCGCGCCCGGCGGCAGGCGACCATCCTCCACGCCGCCAACCGCCGCATCTACGGCCAATGGACCAGCTCGCTGCCCAGCCGCTTCCTGGCCGAGCTGCCCAAGGAGCATATCGAGGAAGAGACGACGATGACCGGCGGCGAAAGCCTGTGGCGCGCGCAATGGAACGAGCGCTCCGACCCCTTCGCCCACCTCGCCGCGGCGCAAAGCAATCGCGCCAGTACCCGCGGGCCCGGCTGGCAGCGGGCGTCGGCCGGCCGCTTCAACACTCAGCCCGAGCGGATCATCGAGGCCCGGGCATCCGCCGTCAGCCTCGGCAACAAGGGCCGCGACGATCTGTCGCTCGGCCAGCGCGTCTTCCACGGCAAGTTCGGCTACGGCACCATCGTCGGACAAGAAGGCAACAAGCTCGAGATCGACTTCGAGCACGCCGGCCGCAAAAAGGTCCTCGACAGCTTCGTCAGCACGGATTGATCGCAGATTAGCTCGGATTATCGCGTGTCTGGACGGATCCGCACCTCGGGCAGGTTTGTGGTTACGGATGACTTGATTTTGTTCCCCGTATGGGATACATCGCATGCATGGCTCAAAGTGCAATGCTCCGCGCCCGGATCGATGAGGAAACCAAAGCTCAGGGCGACGCGGTTCTTGAAGCGATCGGCCTTTCGGCATCCGATGCCGTGCGGCTTCTCTATCGCCGGATCATCGCCGAGCAGGCTTTTCCGCTCGAGCTCAAGGTGCCCAACGCAGCCACGCGGGCCGCAATGGAGGAATCCCACGCGATCCTCCGAGCTCGTCAGGCTCGGTTCGACAAGGGTGACGACCTGATCGCCAGCCTGGATGGCTAAAGCTGCTGCGAAACGGGCACCGTTTCCCAGAAGCTCCGATTATTCGAAGGCATTCCGGAAGGATTATGAGCGGCTGTCGCGATCGGGCCGGTACGACCTGGGCCGCCTCAAAGAGGTGATGCTCCTGTTGATCGCGAACGACGCGCCTCTCGGCCGCGAATGGCTGGACCACCCGCTCAAGGGCGAATGGGCCGGCTATCGCGAGTGCCAAGTCGGCGGCGATTTTCTCCTGATCTACGAGATCGACGAGTCAGCCGGCAAAGCGGGCAGTATCGTATTCGTTCGCGCAGGTACTCACGCCGACTTATTTCAAGAATGACGGCACTTAGACCGCCTGCCCGGCTGCCCAGCCGCTCGCCCACGCCCATTGGAAATTATAGCCGCCGAGCCAGCCGGTGACGTCGACCGCTTCGCCGATCGCGTAGAGGCCGGGGACGCCTTTGGCCTCCATCGTCTGCGAGGACAGGTCGGCGGTGGAGATGCCGCCGGCGGTGACTTCGGCCTTGGCGAAACCTTCGCTGCCGTTGGGCAGAAAGCGCCAGTCTGCGAGTATGCGCTCGGCGTCGTCGAGGCGCTTGTCGGAAATGTTGCCGAGGTCGCCGTCCAGGCCCATCCGCTCGCTCAGCCTGTCCGCCAGCCGCGCTGGAAGAAGCTCTCCGAGGACGGTCTTGAACTTCGCTTTCGGCCGCGCGCGTTTTGCGGCCGGCAACCATCCGCGCTCGGCATCGGGCAGGAAGTCGATGACAATCTCCTGCCCGTGCCGCCAGTAAGACGAAATCTGCAGGATCGCCGGGCCGGACAGGCCGCGATGGGTGAACAGGGCCGCCTCGCGGAAGCTCGTCTTGCCGCAGCGCGCGACGACGTCGGCGGCGACGCCCGAGAGCTCGCGGAACAGCACCTGCTCGCCGCCGAGCGTCAGCGGGACGAGCGCCGGCCGCGGTTCGACGACCTTGAGCCCGAACCGCCGCGCGAGGTCATAGGCAAAGCCCGTCGCGCCGAGCTTCGGGATCGAAGGTCCGCCGGTCGCGATGACCAGTGCCGGCGCCTCCGCCACCATGTCGCCGGCAGTCACTCGAAAGCGCCCGTCGGCATGATCGATGCTGCTCGCCGGTGCGCCCAGCTTGAGAGTGACCCCGCCCGCCGCGCACTCGGCGAGCAGCATGGCGACGATCTGCCGCGCCGATCCGTCGCAGAACAATTGGCCGAGCGTCTTTTCGTGCCAGGCGATGCCGTATCGGTCGACCAGATCGATGAAGTCCGCCGGCGTATAGCGGCGCAGCGCCGATTTGGCGAAATGCGGGTTGGCCGACAGAAAATTGTCCGGGCCGGCGTGGATGTTGGTGAAATTGCACCGGCCGCCGCCCGAAATCAGGATTTTCTTCCCGGGAGCGTCGGCATGGTCGATCAGCAGCACTCGGCGCCCGCGCTGCCCAGCGACCGCGGCGCACATCATCCCCGCCCCGCCCGCGCCGAGAACGATGGCATCGAAAGTTTCGCGGCGCGGCGGCATCGCCGGTCAGTAACGGGCGTTGCACGGGCATGACGATCAAAATCGGCACCGCCGGCTGGAGCATACCGCGTGCCATCGCCGCCGAGTTTCCCGCCGAAGGCACGGCGCTCGAACGCTACGCCGCCCGCTTCGACGCCGTCGAGATCAACAGCTCATTCCACCGGCCGCACCGCCTATCCACTTGGGAGCGCTGGCGCGACAGCGTGCCTTCAAATTTCCGCTTCTCGGTGAAGCTTCCCAAGACGGTGACCCACCAGGCGAAGCTGGCCAATTGCGGCGCGCTGCTCGAGGAATTCGTCGCGCAAGCGGCTGTCATGGGCGACAAGCTCTCTGTCTTGCTGGTCCAGCTGCCGCCCAAGCTCGAGCTCGACCCGGCGATTGCGTCGGCCTTCTTTCGGGATTTGTCGGCCCGCTGTCCGGCGGCGCTCGTCTGCGAACCTCGCAACGCCACCTGGTTCACGGACCAGGCCGAGGCCCTGCTTCGCGAATTGCGGGTCGCCCGCGTCGCCGCGGACCCGGCGATTTGCGAAGCCGCCGCTCGGCCCGGCGGCTGGCGGGGCCTGGCTTATTGGCGGCTGCACGGTTCGCCGGTCGTCTACCGCTCCAGCTATCTCGATCGGATCGAAAAATATGCCGCCGAGCTGACGAGTTCACCCGAGGCGACGGAGCGTTGGTGCATCTTCGACAACACCGCCTCATCCGCTGGAGCAGGTGACGCACTGGCGTTGGCGCGGGCCCTCGACCGCTCACCTCGAAAAGGCCGAAACTGAGCAGCATCAGTTTTTTGGAACCCGACTCGGTGCGCAGGCATTGAGCAGGCAAAAGTCAATAGCAAAAAGAGCCTGTAAAATGAAACAGCTAGCGTTTGCGCTGGCCGCATCGGGTGTGCTCGCCCTCGGAGTTCCGTCGACTCCGGCCGCGGCTGCGATCGAGACCTACGAAGCGAAGATGACCGCGGCCAGCGCCGCGGCGATCGCCGGTGACGACATGTATGAAGCGTTCGGCCCGAAAGAGCTTCGGCCCGGCCAATATCTGTGGCGCGACGTTCCCGACAGCGCGGGCGCCGAGCGCGTCGTCGTCAGCCTTTCGGACCAGCTCGCCTTCCTCTATCGCGGCGACACGTTGATGGCCGTGACCACGGTCTCGAGCGGGGCGCCCGAGAACCCGACACCGACCGGCATTTTCAATGTGCTCGAGAAGAAGCCGATGCACCGCAGCCGCAAGTACGACAACGCCCCGATGCCGTTCATGCAGCGCATCGACCGCTTCGGGATCGCGCTCCATGCGGGCCATAACCCGGGTCATCCGGCAAGCCACGGCTGCATCCGGCTGCCGAGCAAGTTCGCGGCGAAGTTGTTCACGGTGACCGGCGTCGGCACGCCGGTGCTGATCGGCGCCTGACCGGACGCCGCCGTCAGGCGGTCGGAAGGTCGACGGTCTCGAGGAAGATGCCGCCGGCGTCGGTGCCCAGGGCCCAGCGGATCTGTGCCGGAAAGTCGCCGTAGCGGGGCACTCGAAGGAAGACATGTTCGCCGATCGGTACCGTCGCGCCGGTCTGCAATCGGAAGCCGCCCTTCGACACGTCGGTGATCCTGACCTTGTGCTCTGAGCCGTCGGCCAGCACCAGGGTCGCGTCGTGCGCGACCTCGATGCGGTGCGTCCGCGGTACTTGCCCAGGAATTCGGCCCACTATCCCAATCTCATTTTCGTCGCGAGCGATCCTAACCCAGATCACCTGAAGAATTGGTTAGCGGCCGGTTCACTCCCCATGCTGGCCATCGGCAAGCGGCGTCAGGCCGGCAGTGCCGGAGCCGATGACGACCAGGTCGCAGTCCGCGTCAGCTTCGAGCTGCTGGTCGTCATCGGTTTCCGAAGTCAGGCGGGCGTCGCGCTCATCGTCGTCAGCTCGGGCTTGGGCAGGCCGGACGACTTGTAGGTTTCGAGCAGCTCCGCTTTGCGCTGCGCCAGTTGCTGGCCGAGCGCATCCATGTCGAGACCGGCCTGGCGCGCCTGGCTGAACAGGCCCTCCATGCGCTTTTCCTCTTCCTCGACGTGATGCTCAATCTGCTCCTGGAGAACCTTGACCTTGGCGTCGAAAAAGTCGTCGGTCTGGCCGTCGCCCGACTCGATCTCGGCGATCAGCACCTTGGCGCCGTCATGCTCGACATAGGCTTCCTTGAGCAAATCCTCTTCGACCTTGCCTTCGCAGGCCGGATAGAAAATCTCTTCCTCGATGGTCGCGTGGACCGACAGCTCGAGGCAGATCTGCTGAGCGAGCTTCTGCTTGCGGCCCTCGCCGCTGGCCTTCTCGAACTGGGCGAACAATTCCTCGACCGTCCGGTGGTCCTGCTTGAGCAAAGCGATTGCGTCCTGTTGATTTGTCTCGGGCATGCGAATTCTCCTGGTTCAGTGCCGGGAGAACCCGCTGCGCGGCCCACATGTTCCTAGGATCGCAGGGATTAATTGGGAGCTAGCCGCGCGCGCCGGTGGACCTCGCCGCGGCAATTGCCGAGCTGTCGTCGGCGTCGGCAGGTTCCGGGGGAGCGGCTCGCCCGGGCGAACTGTCGAGCTCCATCCAGTCGCGGAACGGCAGCCGGTAGAGCATGTCCATGACTTCGAACTCGAGCCCGCCAGGCTGGCTGCTATTGCTGTTCCACATCGCCACGACGCCGCCTTTGCGCTCGGGGTCGAACAGGATCAGCGACCGGTAGCCGCTGACCCCGCCACGGTGGCCGACGATCCGGTGGCCGGCATAATCGTAGCTTCGCCAGCCATATCCGTAATCGGCCTGGCCCAACCGCTCGAGGAACTTGCGCAGGCGCCGCCGCTCGCCGGGCGTTTTGACCAGCGGCGCGTGGATCGTCTGCAGCAGCTGCGGCGACAGGACCTCGGGCATCTGGCCCATTTGGGCGAGCATCCACAGCGCCAAGTCCTTGATGTTGCTGTTGACTCCCCCGGACGCCGGAACCCGGTAATAGGTGTCGAGCACCTCCAGCGGCTTTCGCCCGGCGTTGTGCGGCCGCGCCCAGCTTTTCGAGCTGACCAGGCCGTCGCGGCTGACGCTGGCGCTGCTCATTCCAATCGGGTCGAACAATTTCTCCCGAAGCGCCTCGGCGTAGGGTTTGCCGGTCACCTTCTCGACGATTTCCGAGGAGCCGTCGTAGGCGACGTTTTGGTAGCTCCAGCAGGTGCCCGGCGGGCAGATCAGGTTGAGCTGCGCCAGCGTCTGCCGAAGAAAACGCGTGTCCTGCCCTTCCTCGAGTTTATTGTCATAGGCGTTGCGGTACAGCCCGAGCCGGTGGCTGAGCATGTCGCCGATCGTCGCCCGAGTCTCGACCCCGCCGGGAAGCTTCATGCTCGCCGCATATTGGCTCACCGGCGAGCTGAAGCTGAGCTTGCCCTCCTCGGCCAGCTTGGCGATCATCGTCGCCGCGACTCCCTTCGACACCGACGCCCAGCGAAAAACGGTGTCCGGGGTGACCTTTTCGCCCGAGCCGGCGAGCGTCTCGCCATAGCCGCTGAGGAAGGTGATCCGGCCGTTCTCGACGATCCCGACCGCGAGGCCGACGACCGGCCGCTCCTGTGCCAGCCGCTTCAGTCGTGCGTCCAGTGCTGCATAATCGATGTCGCGGCGCGCGGACGGGGCAACCGCGGCGAACTTTAGACGCGCTTGCGTCGGGGATATCGCCGGTTCCTTGGGCGGCGGCGACGGCAGGGTCATCGACCAGCCGACGCCAAGCAGCAGCGCCAACGCACCTAGCCCGAACTTGTGGCGCTTCTTCAAATCGCGGTCTCCCCACCCGCGCCTTCTGTGGATGCTGCGGCGGCCCGCCTCAACGGCGCGGACCGCAGAGTGCGATGAGCCGATTCCGTGGCGCGATGAACGCCGCCGCTGCTGGCCTTTGCGGCGCCCGTCGCCTAAAGGCGCGCCACGGGAGCTTCGCCGATGCAATTTCTGAAGACCCTGTTCTGGGTGCTGCTCGCGGTGATCCTCGCGCTGTTCGCAAAGGCGAACTGGACCGACATCACCTTGAACCTGTGGGGCGACATCCAGGCCGACATCAAGGTCCCGGTCCTGATGGCGGTGATGTTCCTGATCGGGTTCCTGCCGACCTTCCTGATCGAGCGCGCGCGGCTGTGGGCGATGCGGCGGCGTGTCGAAGCGCAGGAACGGCAGCAGGCCGCCACCGCGACGACACCGGCGGCCGCTATCGCGGACGAACCTCCGGTCATATGAGCCGGATTTACGTCGCCATCGACACGGCCGATCTCGACCGTGCGAAGGCTATCGCGAAAGCCGTCCGAAGCGTCGCCGGCGGGCTCAAGCTGGGCCTCGAATTCTTTGCCGCACATGGTCCCTCGGGGGTCGCGGAGCTCGGCGAATTGGGGCTTCCGATCTTCCTCGACCTCAAACTCCACGACATCCCCAACACGGTCGCCAAGGCGGTGCAGGCGCTTCGGCCGCTCGATCCGGCGGTGCTCACCGTCCACGCCGCCGGCGGCCAGGCGATGCTCGAAAATGCCAAGGCGGCCGCGTCGCCTGAGACCAAGGTCGTCGCGGTCACCGTGTTGACCAGCCTCGACGACAAGGATCTCGCCGCTGCCGGAGTGAAGGGCAGCCCCGCCGACCAGGTCGCGCGCCTCGCCGCGCTGGCGCAGAGCGCCGGCCTCGACGGGATCGTCTGCTCGGGCGAGGAGGTCGCGGCCGCCCGCAAGGCCTGGCCCGGCGGCTTCTTCGTCGTTCCCGGAGTCCGCCCCGCAAACAGCGGTGCCGCCGACCAGAAGCGAACCGTCACCCCGCGCAAGGCGGTCGACGACGGCGCCTCGATCCTGGTCATCGGCCGCCCGATCACCGAGGCCGAAGACCCGTCCGCCGCGGTCCGAAGCATCGCCGCGACCTTGTAAGGGTTCGCTCCAGCGCCTAGCGGAACCGCGCGATGCAACGAGGACGTCCATGAGCTGGCTGAGCCGGGTTCGCAAAGGCATTCCCTTCCTGCCCAAGCGGCAGTCGACGGACAATCTGTGGCACAAGTGCGTCAAGTGCGGGACGATGGTCTTCCTCAAGGAATGGGAGGACAACCTCAGGGTCTGTCCGCGCTGCGACCACCACGACCGGATCGGCCCCTGGGCTCGCTTCGAGCAATTGTTCGATTCCGCGCGCTATGAGCTGCTTCCCGCCCCCGAAGTCCGCGAAGACCCGCTGCGCTTCAAGGACAGCAAGCGCTATACCGACCGTCTGAAGACCGCCCGCGCCGCGACCGATGAGCGGGACGCGTTGATCAACGCCCGCGGCGACCTCGACGGCAATCCGGTGATCATCGGGGTCCAGGACTTCGCTTTCATGGGCGGATCGATGGGCATCGCGGTCGGTGCCGCGTTCGTCGCCGGAGTGCGCGCCGCGATCGCCGGCAAATGCCCCTACGTGCTGTTCACCGCCGCCGGCGGAGCGCGCATGCAGGAAGGCATCTTGTCGCTGATGCAAATGCCGCGCACCACCGTCGCTCTTGCTGAGCTGCGCGAAGCCGGCTTGCCCTACATCGTCGTCCTCACCGACCCGACGACCGGCGGAGTGACCGCGTCCTATGCGATGCTCGGCGACGTCCAGCTCGCCGAGCCTGGCGCGCTGATCGGCTTCGCCGGCCAGCGGGTGATCGAGCAGACCATCCGCGAAAAACTCCCCGAGGGCTTCCAGCGCGCCGAATATCTGCTCGCCCACGGCATGATCGACATGGTCGTGCCCCGCCACCAGCTGCGCGAGCGGTTGTCGCAATTGGTCGCTTATCTCGCGCCGGAGCGCGAAGCGGCGTGACGCTACTCCCCCTCCCGCCAGCGGGAGGGGGCTGGGGGGAGGGCCTGTCCAACTCCCGCACCAGCTCCCGACAGGCCCTCCCGAACCCCTCCCGCCAGCGGGAGGGGCTTTGATGGATTTCGCGACCTCTACCGACCCCGCGGTCCAGGCGCAGCTCGACCGGCTGCCCAAGGCGTCGACTGCGGGAGACATACTGACCCTCGAGCGAATCCGCGCGCTCTGCGCCCGCCTCGGTGACCCGCAGGACCAGCTGCCGCCGGTGTTTCACGTCGCCGGCACCAACGGCAAGGGTTCGACCATCGCCTGGCTGCGCGCGTCGATCGAGGCGGCGGGCGGAACCGTCCATGCCTACACCTCGCCGCATCTGGTGCGCTTCAACGAGCGAATCCGGGTCGCCGGCCGGTTGATCGAGGACCGCGAGCTCGCTCCTTTGCTCGAGCAGGTTATCGATGCCGGCGAAGGACTCGAAGCGAGCTTTTTCGAAGTCGCGACCGCGGCGGCCTTCATCGCGTTCGCGCGCACGCCGGCGGACGCCACTCTTGTCGAGGTCGGCCTTGGCGGCCGGCTCGACGCCACCAATGTCGTCCACCCGGTCGTCACCGGAATCGCCGCGCTCGGCATCGATCATGCCCATATTCTCGGCAACACGGTCGAGCAGATCGCGCTGGAAAAGGCCGGGATTGCCAAACCGGGAGTCCCGCTCGTGCTTGCCGCGCAAAACGACGGGGCGGCCGAGACAGTGGTCGCGGCGCGCGCCGCCGAAGTCGGCGCCCCGCTGATCCGCTACGGCTATGATTATTACGTCGACCAGGACCATGGCCCGAAATTCTACAACGACAGCTCGGGGAAGGCGTTGGAGATGCCGGCCGCGGCGAGCGGTTTTCAGCGCGGCAATTGGGCGCTGGCGACCGCCATGCTGTGCCATCAGCCGGCGGTCACGCGCTTCGATGCCGCCAGGTCGGGCGACCATTTCGACTGGCCCGGGCGCTTCCACCGCCTCGCCGGGCCACTGGTCGAGGGCTTGCGCTATCCGGTGATCATCGATGGCGCCCACAATGCGCAGGGCGCGAAGCTCCTCGCCAACCGCCCGGCGTACGATCGATATTTCGCCACCAGCCGCCCAATCCTGATGGCCGGCATCCTCGCCAACCGCGATCCGCAAGCCATCCTCGCCCCGTTCGCGGGCCTGATCGAGCGGTTCATCGCCTTGCCCATCCCCGGCCACGACCACCACGCGCCCAAAGCCCTCGCCGCGGCGGCCGACACTCTGTTCGGGCGCACCGACAGCCTTGCCGCCCCGACCATCGAGGCGGGCTTCGCGATCCTGCGCGAGCTCGATGCCGATACCCATGCGATCGTCATGGGCTCGCTCTATTTGGTCGGCGAAATCCTCCGCCTCAACGGCCAGCCGCCCGATTGATCAGCCGCGGAGCCTAGCCAGCTCGGCCATCGCCCAATCGTACATGGGCGCTTCGGCTGCGCTGCGCTGCCGATTAACCCGCTTCAGGCGGTGCTCCACGTCCTCCAGCACCAGCCGCGCCTTGCCCTTCTTGCCCATTTTCAGGAGCAACGCCGCGTATCGGCAGCGCGCTTCGTCTCCCGGCAACCGTTCGCTGACGTCCGCGAGGATCGGCAACGCCTCTTCGTTGCGGTCGAGCTCCTCGAGGATGCGCGCGCGCAGCAGGTTCAGTCGATCGCGGTCGGACTGCGCCGAAACCGCCGGCAGCGAGTCCAATGTTTCGAGCGCTTCTTGCGGATGATCGGTCAAGAAGAGCGACCGCGCGAGCTTTTCAGTGAGGTGCACGTCGGCCCGCTTGCCAATTGCGCGTTGGTAGAGCGGCAGGGCTTCCGTGTGCCGGCCCAGGTCGGAAAGCGCGTCGGCGACACGAATTCGATTGGCGGCCGTATCCGCGATGTCGAGCGCCTCGCGAGCCGCGCGCAGCTCTCGCTCCGGATCGATCTTTTCGACCAGAGCCTGGCGAGCGTCCCGGATATGGCGGTTGTGCTGCATGCGCGGCAGCACCTCGACAATGAAGTAGGCGATCGTGCTGGCAACCGGCAGGAAGACGAGCGCCATGATCCATAGCGAGTTGCGGCCGTGGCGGATGACATCGACGACGCAGAACACCTGCACGGCGATGATCGCCAGATAGAAGATCATGTCAGGCCGTGTCCCCTTCGGTGGCCTTGGCCGCGTCCGCAGCAAGCACCGGCCCCGAACCCGCACGCCTCCCCGCCCAGGCGGTTCGCATCCATTCGAGCGCGACGAAAACCACCGCGATCAGGCCGATGAGCGCGGTGAACAGGAACACCGGCGCGTAGCCGATGGCGTCGATCCGCTCGCCGATCGCCGCCCGGCCCAGCGAGCCGATGAGGAAGGTCAACGACGACAGCAAGGCATATTGAACCGCGCTGAACTCGCGCGACGTGATCGACGACAGATAAGCGACGAACGCCGCCCCAGCGAGCCCCCCGGCGATATTCTCTCCCGAAATGGCGATCAGCAGCCGCACCATCCGCAAGTCCGAACCGAAGCTGTCGAGCGCGAACAGGCGAGCGAACGCATCGATATTGGGGGCGCCGGCGGCGAGGTCGGCGTAGAGCAGATTGCTCGCCGCGGCGACGATCGCGCCGATCATCAGCGTCGGCATCCGGCCGAGCGTCGCGAACAAGATGCCGCCGATGGCGATCCCGGCCATGGTCATGAAGACGCCGAAGATCTTCGACGCGAACGCGACCTCATCGCCGGTATATTTGAGCTCCTGAAGGTAGAAGGGGAAAGCGAACGATCCCCAGATATTGTCGGTGATCCGGTAGGTCAGGATCAGCCCGAGGACGATGATCACGCCCCAGCCGATCCGCTTGACCAGCTCCTCGAGCGGCAGGACCAGCGCGGAATAGGCATGATCGGCCGCGCGGCCCGTGGCGTCGGGCGTTTCGAGGTCGTGCTCGATGACGTGCTCGCCGCGCGACCGCCACCAGTTGAACACCGCGGCGACAATCGCCGGCAGGATGACGGTCGCGGCGACGATCAGCGGGCCCATCGACTTGGTGAAATCGCCGACCGCGGGCGGGTTGGGATCGTCGGGAGAGGCGGTGACCACCCGGATCATGAACGCCGCCACCGTCCAGATCGCCCACAGCCAGCCGGCCCCGACGATCGCCAGGCCGATCATCCGCCACTTGGGATCGATCGCCCCCGCTTTGCGCAGCGCGGTTTCCTCGATGTCTTTCTCGGTCCGCGCCGTGTCCGGAGCCATGGCGGTGGCGATCAGGGTCAGCGCCATGAACCCGCCCATGATCGCGTAGACCATCGGCCAGCTGACCCGCTCCGACAGCACCAGCGCCAGCGCGCCGCCGATCAGCGCGGCGATCCGGTAGCCGAACTGGTAGATCGCCGACAGGATCTCGACCGGTGCTTTCTCGTCCGCGACATCGATCCGCCACGCGTCGATGACGACGTCCTGGGTCGCCGAGGCGAACGCTCCGATCACGGCGACCAAGGCGAACCAGCCGAGCGCCAGGCGCGGGTCGGACATCGCCAGCCCGAAGAAGGTCGCGGTCAACAGGGCCTGGCAGACGAACAGCCAGCTTCGCCGCCGGCCGAAGCGCTCGAGCACCGGCAGCCGAACCCGGTCGACCAGCGGCGACCACAGGAATTTGAAGGCGTAAGCGAGCCCGATCCACGAAACGACGCCGATCGTCGCGAGATCGATTTCCCACTCGCCGAGCCACGCGTTCAACGTTCCGATCAGCAGCGTGTACGGAAGGCCCGCGGCAAAACCGAACACGAGCATGATGGCGGTCTTGCGGTTGCGCAGCGCGGTCTTGAGCAGGCCCAGGCCCTTCGGGGCCTGGTCGACCGTTCCCGTCGCTGTCGCTGTCGCCATGCCACGCCCCTCCAATTGCCAATCGGCCGCCAAACTAGCAGCGGATCGGCGGCTGAACAGTGGGCAATGCTTGCCGGGTTCAACCTTGCTCGATGATGAAGAGCTGGAGGCCGTCCGGCGCCCGGACCTTGTGGCCGCCAAGATGCCGGTCGACGCTGTCGATCGCCGCCCGCAGCTGGCGCTCCGTGTACGGCTTCCTCAAGCAGCCGATGGCGACCTGGGCCGCATCCGGGATTTCATGGCCGGTCGCGAACAGGGTCGGGATTCCGCGCTTCTTCGCCTCCGCCGCGAGGTCGATCCCGGTCTGATGGCTGCGCAGCCGGATATCGCTGAGGATCAAATGGATCTCCTCGCGCTCGAGAACTTCGAGCGCCTCGTCGAACCCGTCGAGCGTCGCCACCACCTCATAACCGGCGTCGTTGAGCATGGTCTCATTGTCGAACGCCGTCAGCGGCTCGTCCTCGACGACGAGGATCCGCTTGACGATCCGCTTGCGCTTGCCGAACAGCATCCAGAATTTCCCAAGGACCATGCCTTGTCCCCGCAACGAACGAAGACTGATCGAGTGCCGCGGCGGCGCGGCCAAAGTCGGGCGATATCAAAACGCCCCGAGCCGCGCGAGACCGGCCCGCAACGGATTGCCAAGCTGCTCGCCCGCGCCGGGGTGGCTTCGCGCCGCGACGTCGAGCGGATGATCGCCGACGGGCGGGTCGCGGTCAAAGGGGAAGTGCTGACGACTCCGGCAACGCTGCTCGACGACCTTTCCGGGGTCACCGTCGACGGCAAGCCGGTGCGCCCGCCCTCGGCGCCGCGGCTGTTCCGCTTCTACAAGCCGCCCGCGAGCCTGACCGCCGAGCACGACCCGAAAGGGCGCCCGACGATCTACGACCGCCTGCCCAAGGGCCTGCCGCGATTGATCCCGGTCGGCCGCCTCGACTTCATGACCGAGGGGCTGCTGCTGTTGACCAATGACGGCGAATTGAAGCGCCAGCTCGAGCTGCCGAGCACCGGCGTCGTCCGCCACTACCGCGCCCGCGCATTCGGCACGATCACCCAAGCCCAGCTCGAAGACTTGTCGGAAGGCGTGACCGTCGAGGGCATGCGCTACGGCTCGATCGACGCCAACCTCGAGCGCCGCACCGGCCGCAATTGCTGGATCCAGATGAGCCTCGCCGAAGGCAAGAACCGCGAGGTTCGCCGGGTGCTCGAGCATCTCGGCCTGCAAGTGTCGCGGCTGATCCGCACCGGTTACGGCCCGTTCGACCTCGCCGGGCTCGAGCCGGGAACCGTCGCGGAAGTCGACCGCAACGAGCTCGCGCATTTTCGGCGGAGCCTGGCGTGACATTCCTCCCCGGAACGGGGAGGGGGACCGCGACGCGCAGCGGCGTGGTGGAGGGGGCCCCCTCCGTCAGCACTGCGTGCTGCCACCTCCCCGTCCCGGGGAGGATTTGGTGAGGATCATCGCTGGGGAATGGCGCGGGCGCCGGCTCCGCACCCCGCCCGGCCTCGAGACCCGCCCGACCGCCGACCGGGTCCGCGAGACCTTGTTCTCGATGCTCGCCAGCCGCCTCGGCTCGTTCGAGGACCTGCGCGTCGCGGACCTGTTCGCCGGCAGCGGGGCGCTCGGGCTCGAGGCGCTGTCGCGCGGCGCGGCGTTCGCCTGCTTCGTCGAAAACGACTCCAAGGCCGCCGCCGCAATCCGCGCCAATGCTACCGATCTCGGAGCGCTCGACCGCGTGCAGATCCTCGGCGGCTCGGCGCTCGCTTTGCCAAAATTCGAGCCGTTCGACCTGTTGTTCGCCGACCCGCCCTACGCGCCCGGCTCCGGCAGCGCCGTGGTCGCAGCCGTCGCCAACGCCGAGTGGCTCGCCCCCGGCGGCTGGATGACCGTCGAAACCGCGCGCAGCGAGAAAGTCGATGCCGGGGGCTGGACGGTCGATGCCGAGCGCGACGTCGGCCGCGCCAGGCTTACGCTTTTGCGGCGCCCTTAGCCTTCGACGAATTGCGGATTGCCTCGACTTCGCTCGTCAGCCGACGACCCATCGCCGCCGCCGCCGCTTTGGCCGCGGTCTTGAGCGCCTTGCTCGACTTGCGGCCGACATCGTCCCGGCGGCTGAAGCGGCTCTCGGCGATCGCGGCCAGCGCCGCCGTCGCCCCGACCGCCAGCAGGTCGGCGACCAGCGGGCTTTCGATCAGCTTGAACAGAGCGTCGGCCGCGGTCAGGTCACCCGTCCGGCGATCGCCCTTGCGGCGATCCGACGGCTTGCGGCGATCCGAGGCCTTGCGGCGGTCCGCGCCGGCCGCGCTTACAGGCTTGCGAGTAGCGGCCTTGGCTTTCGGCTTGGCCGCCGCGCGGGTGCGCTTCTTTGTCCCGGTGCTTGCCGGAGTTGCTCTCTTCGCCATCGCTTCCCTCCTGTGTCGATCGCTTTAACTCACGCGGCGCATCGCTGTATCCGCGAAAGGCTGCGCGAGCGAGCAGGCGTCCTCCCTTTCGCTGTCCAGCCAGCGTCCCGTGTCGTCCGGACGAAGCATCACCGGCATCGCCTTGGGATGCACCGCCCCGACCGTCGCGTTCGGCTCGCAGGTCAGGAACGCCATGTACGGCCCGTCTTCGCCCGGCCGCCAAATTCCGGCGAACGCAAACAATGGCGGATGCTCCTCGGCGAGCCCGAACCAGACCTTGGCCTTGCGCTTGGTCTCGGGGTCGGGCTCGGCGGTCCACTCGCAAAAGCTGGTCGCCGGGACGATGCAGCGGCGCCCCGGATCGCCAAGCGCGTTGCGCCAGAACGGACTGCTCAAATTGCGGACATTGGTGATCGGCCTCGAGCCCGCGGACGCCGGCCCCGGAAAGCCCCATTTCATCATGTCCAGAGCCAGCCCGCCGTCCTGTTTCCGGCGCAGCACCGGCGCCTGGTAGCCGGGGTAGATCTCGTCGAACGGCGGCAGATTGCTCTTGTCGCCGTCGAACGGCCCGAACAGCCGCCGAAGCTCGTCGACGGTCGCGGTCATGCTGTACAAATTGCACATTTGCCCGCGCTTACCAGCCGCGACGGGAGTGTGCTACTGTATTGACAAGATAACACACCTGATCTACCGGCTCTGCGACAGGAGGATCGCGAATGTACAGCCAGAACGAACTCGACGAAGCGGTTGCCGCGGGCGCGATCAGCGCCGAGGCGGCGGCGTCGCTGCGGGCGCACATCGAGCGCCAGCACTCGTCCCCGACCGTCGATGAGGAGCAGTTCCGGCTGCTGACCGGATTCAATGATATTTTCGTCGCCATCGCCGCCGCGATCCTGTTGTTCTCGGTCGCCTGGATCGGCCAGCGAATCGGCGCTGGCCTCGGCCTTTCGATCGACGGCGAAGGCCCCTCGCCGCTCGGACCGCTGGCGGTCGCCGCCACGTCCTGGGCGCTGGCCCTGTTCTTCACCGCCAGGCGGCGCATGGCGCTGCCGTCGATCCTTCTGCTGCTGGCGTTCGTCGGCAGCGTTTTCGCGGCCGCGGCCTTCACGCTCGTCCTTGCGGTCGGCCCAGAGCAGCTCGACAACAACGTCCCGCTTGCCGGTATCCTCGCCGCCGTCTCGGGCGGAATCGCGGCAGCTGCGGCCTGGCTTCATTGGAAAACCTTCCGGGTCCCGATCACCGTCGCCGCCGGCGCCGCGGCAGTCGCGGCGATCGCCGTCGGGCTGCTGATCGCGGCGCTCGGTGATTCCGCTGAAAACGCCCGCGACCTGATCCTCGGCTTCGTCCTGATGCTCGGCATCGGTACCTTCCTGTTCGCGATGTGGTGGGACGGGTCGGACCGGGCGCGGATCACCCGCCGTTCGGACGTCGCCTTCTGGCTTCACCTGCTGGCCGCGCCGATGATCGTCCACCCGGTTTTCACTCTGCTCGGCCTGAATGATGGCAGCGCGACCATCGGCGAAGGGCTGATCGTCGTCCTGCTCTACGTGGTGATCGGCATCACCGCCTTGGCGATCGACCGTCGGGCGCTGCTGGTCTCGGCGCTCGCCTACGTGCTGTGGGCGCTGTCCGACCTGCTCGAGCGGTTCGGAGCGGTCGAGCTCAACATGGCCCTGACTGCGCTGGTCGTCGGCTCGTCGCTGCTGCTGCTGTCGGCTTTCTGGAGCCAGGCTCGGTCGGCGTTGGTTCGGCCGTTGCCCGAGGGACTTCGCGAGCGGCTGCCGATCGTCAATCGCTCGGCCGCTGCTCCCCAGGCGGCCGCTTAGTCGACAAGGCGCATCAGCCGGCGCTCGATCGGGGCCAGGACAAGGTTGAGCTCCTGGCCCCGCTTGAGCATCTGGCCATGCTCTCCGACCAGGGCGAAGGCCCCCTGCTTCAAACGCAGCGCGGGTCGTTTCTCGATGCGGATTTCGGGCCGCTCGGAGGTTCGCCGGAACGCCGCGAACACCGCCACGTCGGCTGAGAAGCGGATCGCGTAATCGCGCCAATGACCGGCGGCGACCATCCTGCCGTAGAGATCGAGGATCCGGGTGAGCTCGCGGCGGTCGAAGCTGGCGATCAGGCGCCGGTCCCGGGGGTTCGGGAACGGCGCGACAACACTCAAGCGCTTTTCGCCTTCTGGACCGGCTCTTTGCCGGAAGGTTGGCGCTGCCGCTTGAGCGACTCAACCTCCTTGCGCAGCTCGGCGATTTCGCGCTCGAGCTCGGCGATTCCGGCCCGCGAAGGGTCGACGTCCTCGCCGCACGGAGTCCCGTAAGGGATAAAACCCGGGCTGAAGTGAACCGTGTCGACGGGCACCGGTCGAGCGGGAATTCCGACCACCGTCGCGCCCGGCGCCACGTCCTTGGTGACGACCGCGTTGGCGCCGACCTTGGCGCCGTCCCCGACCGTGATCGGGCCGAGCACCTGCGCGCCCGAGCTGATGATGACGCCGTTGCCCAGCGTCGGGTGCCGCTTGCCCGCGATGCCGGACGTGGGATTGGTGCCGCCCAGCGTCGAGCCCTGGTACATCGTCACGTCGTCGCCGATTTCGGCGCTCTCGCCGATGACGACGAAGCCGTGATCGATGAAGAAATTCCGCCCGATCTTGGCGCCCGGATTGATGTCGATCGCGGTCAGGAAACGAGCCAGATGATTGAGCATCCGGGCGAGGAAGAACAGCCGGCCGCCGTACAGCCAGTGGCCGATGCGATGCATGCCAAGCGCCAGCACACCGGGATACAGCAAGACTTCCCAGCGCGAACGCGCCGCCGGGTCGCGGGCCTTGACCGAATCCAGATAGGCAACAAGCCCCGAAATCACTCGATCCCCTTGCTCTTCGCCCGGCAATTTAGGTGTGAGCCGCCCGAAATGCCAGCCGGTCCGAAGCCGGCACCTGCGGTTTCGCTTGCCGCGCGGTCCGCGGTTCGGCAAATCGCGCGCCTCAAACAGCGGTGGAGAGCGAGATATTCGAATCCGTTCTGGCTGATCCGGCGGTCCTGCTGCCGTTCGTCGCGATCGGCTTTGCCGCCCAGATGGTCGACGGCGCGCTGGGCATGGCGTTCGGGCAGATCTCGTCCACTTTGCTGATCAGCATGGGGGTTCCGCCGGCGGCCGCGTCGGCCGGGGTCCACACCGCCGAGACGTTCACCACCGGCGTTTCGGGCATCAGCCACGTCGCTCACGGCAACGTCGACTGGCCGCTGTTCCGCCGGATCGTCATTCCGGGGGTCATCGGCGGAGTCGCCGGTGCCTATCTGCTGTCCAACATCAGCGCCGATGCCGCCAAGCCGCTCGTTCTCACCTATCTGACCGCGCTCGGCATCTATCTGTTCTACCGCGGCGTCATGCACCGCCACACCGAAAAGACTCCGAAAGTCGTCGCTCCGCTCGGGCTCGCCGGCGGCTTCCTCGACGCGGCCGGCGGCGGCGGCTGGGGAGCGATCGTCACCTCCAATCTGCTCGTCCAGGGCAGCAACCCGCGCAAGACCATCGGCACCGTCAACACCGCCGAATTCTTCCTGACGATCACCATCTCGGCGACCTTCATCGCGGCGCTCGGCTGGGAGGCGTTTACCATCGCCACGCTCGGGCTGCTGATCGGGGGGGTCGCGGCGGCGCCGTTCGGCGCGTGGATCGCCAAGCGCGTCAATCCGGACCTGCTGCTGACCGTCGTCGGGGCGCTGGTGACGATCACCAGCACCTACGCGCTGTACCGAGCGCTCAGCTAGAACCGACGCTGGCTTTCATCGCCGGAGGCGCTTAATCCGGCGGAATCGATCGGAAGCGCCAATGACGACCTATCTCCCGACCATCCGTCAGCTGCAATATTTGATCGCGCTCAAGGACTATGGCCATTTCGGCAAGGCGGCCGAAAGCTGCTTCGTCAGCCAGTCGACGCTGTCGGCCAGCCTTCGCGAGCTCGAAACGCTGGTCGGGGTCACTCTGGTCGAGCGGACCCGGCGGGTCGTCCGCTTCACTCCGCTAGGCGCGAAAATCGCCGACAAGGCGCGCCGGGTGCTGCGCGAGGCCGAAGAGCTCGCCGACATGGCCCGCGCCGAGGGCCAGCCGCTCCACGGCGAGCTGCGCATGGGCGTCATCCCGACCATCGCCCCGTTCCTGCTGCCGGCGATGCTTCCGCAGCTTCGCGAGCAATGGCCGAGCCTCAAGATATTCCTTCGCGAGGAAGCGAGCCAGGCGGCCTGCGACGCGCTTCACCGCGGCCAGTTGGATTGCGTGCTGCTGGCGATGCCCTACGCGTGCGGCGACGTCGACGTCGCGCTGTTGTTCGATGACCGGCTGTTCGTCGCCTTCCCGCGCGGCGAGGCGCCGCCGGGTGCGGCAGTCGAAGCCGCGGCGATCGACGAGAACCGGCTGCTGCTGCTTGAGGACGGCCACTGCCTCAAGGACCACGCGCTGTCGGCCTGCAACCGGCCCGAGCTGCGCGCCGACGCGGCGATGATGGGCACCTCGCTCCACACTCTGGTGCAGATGGTCGACAACGGCCTTGGCCTGACCTTCGTCCCGTCGATGGCGATCGAGGCCGGCATCCTCGACGGCACACGGGTCGAGGCCCGGCCGCTGCGCTCCGACCACGACTATCGGCGGATCGCTCTCGCCTGGCGGCGGTCGAGCCCGCGCGAGGAGGAATTCCGCTTGCTCGCCGACACCCTTCGGCAAATCAGCCGAAGGGTGATTCCCGGCCTGACCGAGCCCGCCGCTATTTCGCCATAGCCGGTTCGGCGATCCCGATCGGCTCGACGCTGTCGCTGTTCTGCGGCAGGTCGAAGCGATCGGCGTTCATCACCTTGGTCCAGGCGTGGACGAAGTCGCGGACGAACTTCTCCTCGTGGCCCTTCTCGGCATAGACCTCGGCGACCGCGCGCAGCTGGCTGTTGGAGCCGAAAATGAGGTCGGTCCGTGTCGCCCGCCACTTCTCCTGCTTGCCGCCCCCGCTTTGTTTGGCACGGTCGTAGCCGATGAACTCCTCGTCGGCGCTGGTGTCAACCACCTTCCAGAAGGTGTCGTTGTCGAGCAGATTGACGAAGAAGTCGTTGGTCAGCTGGCCCTTGCGCTTGGTGAACACACCCTCCGGCGCGTCCTTGTAATTGGCGCCGAGCACCCTCAAACCGCCGAGCAGCACCGTCATTTCCGGCACCGACAGACCGAGCAGCGAGGCGCGGTCGAGCAGCAGCTCCTCGGTCCGCACCGAATGCTTGGTCTTGAGGTAGTTGCGGAAGCCGTCGGCCGCCGGCTCCATCACCGCAAAGCTGTCGACGTCGGTCCATTCCTCGGTCGCGTCGCCGCGGCCGCCGGTGAACGGCACCTCGACGTTGAAGCCGGCATCCCTGGCCGCCTTCTCGACCGCGGCGGTGCCGGCCAGCACGATCGCGTCGGCCATCGACAGCGATCCGCGCAGCTCGTCGATCTTGGCGAGGATGCGGCCGAGCTCTTCGGGTTCGTTGACCGCCCAGCTCCGCTGCGGCTCGAGCCGCAGCCGCGCTCCGTTGGCGCCGCCGCGATGGTCGGACCGGCGATAGGTCGAGGCCGACGCCCAGGCGGTTTTGACCAGCTGGCCGACGGTAAACCCAGCGCCGAGGATCTTGTCCTTGAAGCCCGCGACGTCCGCGTCTGAAGGCGTGCTTCCCTCCGGCACCGGGTCCTGCCAGATCAGATCCTCGTCCGGCACTTCCGGTCCGAGGTAGCGGACCCTGGGTCCCATGTCGCGGTGGGTGAGCTTGAACCAGGCGCGCGCGAAGGCGTCCTTGAACGCCTCGTGATCGCGCCGGAATTTCTCGGAGATCACCCTGAATTCGGGGTCCTCGCGAAGCGCCATGTCGGCGGTCGTCATCATCGTCGGCACCCGCTTCGACGGGTCGTGGGCGGCCGGCGCCATGTCTTCTTCGCGCTGGTTGATCGGCTGCCACTGCTGCGCGCCGGCGGGGCTCCGGACCAGCTCATATTCATAGTCGAGCAACAGCCGGAAATAATTCTCCGACCATTGCGTCGGAGTGTTCACCCACGACCCTTCGATGCCGCTGGTGATGGTGTGCTCGCCGAACCCGCTCTCGTGGGCGCTCGCCCAGCCAAGGCCCTGGAGCGTGATGTCCGCCCCCTCCGGCGCCGCGTCGACCAGGCTCGGGTCGCCGGCGCCGTGCGCCTTGCCGAAGGTGTGGCCGCCGGCGGTCAGCGCGACCGTCTCCTCATGGTTCATCGCCATGCGCTCGAAGGTGATCTTGATGTCGCGCGCCGATTGCAGCGGGTCGGGGACTCCGCCTGGCCCTTCCGGATTGACGTAGATGAGGCCCATCTGGATCGCCGCCAGCGGGTTCTCGAGCTCCAGTTGCTCTTCGGGTAGGATGCGGGTCTTGTTGCCTTCCTGGCCGACAAACTGCTCCTCGTTGCCCCAGTAGATGTCGCGTTCGGGCTCGAAGACGTCCCTGCGGCCGCCGCCAAAGCCGAAGATTGGCCCGCCCATGTCTTCAATGGCGACGTTGCCGGCGAGGATGAACAGGTCGGCCCAGCTGATGTTCTTGCCGTATTTGCGCTTGATCGGCCACAGCAGTCGCCGCGCCTTGTCGAGATTGCCATTGTCGGGCCAGCTATTGAGCGGCGCGAAGCGCTGCTGCCCGCTATTGGCGCCGCCGCGCCCGTCGGCGGTCCGGTAAGTGCCTGCCGCGTGCCAGGCCATGCGGATGAACAGCGGCCCGTAATGCCCGTAATCGGCCGGCCACCACGGCTGGCTGTCGGTCATCAGCGCCTTCAGGTCGTTCTTGAGCGCCTGGTAGTCGAGCGCGTTGAACGCTTCGGCATAATCGAACTCGTCGCCCATCGGGTCGGGCGACAGCCCGCCCTGGTTGAGGATGTCGAGCGGCAGCGATTCGGGCCACCAGTCCTTGTTCTGGCGGCCGAGCAGCGAGCGGACAGTGCTGGGGCGGTCCACTGGGCAACCCATCGATTCGCCGGTCTTCGCGTCCATAATCCTGCCTCCAATATAGCGTGTGACAGTGCCCTAGGCGCGCGCGTCAAGCGACGGAAACGATTAAACTTGGTCACAGCGACGAGGAAAATCGATTAGTGGCCGCAGCGTGCCCCTGCGAAAGCAGGGGTCCAGTACCTTCCTCCGCTGCCGCGACTTCACAACAGGGTCGGGAATAGGTCCAGCCAATCCGGGTTGTCCTTCTCGATCAGCTCCAGCTTCCACTGGCGCTTCCACTTCTTGATCTGCAGCTCCCGCAACCTGGCTTCCTGCAGATCGTCATGCGCCTCGAACCAGACCAGCAGCTTGCAGCCATATTTTCGCGCAAAGCCCGGGCTCAGGCCTCGGCGGTATTGGGATACTCGCTGAATGAGTTCGCTCGTCACGCCAGTGTAGATCGTGCCGTTAACGCGATTGGCCATGATGTAGACGAAGCCTGGCTTCACGGATCCGCTCGTCCTCAAGAGTCAGCGAACGAGCACTGGGCCCCTGCTTTCGCAGGGTACTTCAATCCATATGCTTCAGGCCGATCCGCAGATAGTCGTAGCCGGTCAGCAGGGTCAGCGCCGCGGCCGCCCACAGGCTGGCGAGGCCGACGCTGTGCACCCAAGGCTGCGCCGGGACCGCGCCGCCGAGGATCAGCGCTCCAAGCGCGACCAGCTGCAGCGTCGTTTTCCATTTGGCGAGCGCGCTGACCGGCACCCCGACCCGCACCTCGGCGAGGAACTCGCGAAGCCCCGAGACGATGATCTCGCGCAGCAGGATGATCAGCGCCGGGATGACGTGCAGGTCCTGGATGATCGGCGGCTCGCCGTTGGCGCGGCGCGAGGCGAGCAGCATGACGATTACCGCCGCGACCATGATCTTGTCGGCGATCGGGTCGAGGAACTGGCCGAGCCTCGAGATCCGCCCCTGCGCCCGGGCGAGATAGCCGTCGAGATAATCCGTGGCGCCGACAACGCAGTAGAGGACGAAGGTGATCGCATAATCGATCGGCAACGGCCGCCACAGCAGGAACACCAGGATCGGCACCGCGAAAATCCGCGACAGGGTCAGCAGGTTCGGCAGCGACAGCATCTCGCGCCGCCTCTACGCCAAACTGGCGCGGCGGCAACAGCGCGGCTGATCAGCCCTTGGCCGATTGCTCGCTGGCCGAGTTCCAGAACAAGGCGGCCGACAGCAGCCACAGCGCTCCGAAGCCGATGCTGAACACCGCGCCGCGCGGGTCGATGGTCATGCCGAGCGCTCCGGCCGCGACTTGAGCGACCGCGGCCACGGCCATTGCCCGAGCCATTCCCGCGGCCCGAAATTTAGCGAGCACCGATCCGATCAGCGCGATGAGCAGCACTCCGCCGAACGCCAGGTTGTACGGATTGTCCTCCGACCCGATCATCCCGACCGCTCCGTTGACCCAGATGGTGAGGAAGGCGGCCATGACCGCGAGCCCGGCGCCGAAGCGGTAGGCGAGGCTGTCGGAGGTGCGCACGATGAGCTCGAAGGCCAGGCCGACGCTTCCGAACAGCACGGCGGCGATGATGAAATCGCCGACCGACCAGTCGACTTCGGAGGTGAACTGCATCGCCACCGCGGGCAGCATCAGCAGCAGCACCGGAATGCTCCAGCCGGCGATTCGCCACGGGCTCCAGCCCCGCCCGCCGCTGTCCTCGACCCGATCCGCCATGCCTTGCCTCCATTGATCAATGAGGCTTGAGAGTGGCACAGGCCGCGGTGAGCGGCATGAGCAACTCCTGAGGTTTCGCTGAAATATGGATCCCGGCGGTTTTCGCTTCGAGCGCTTCATTCTCGATCCCGGCGACCGCCAGCTGACGCGCGACGGTGCGCCGGTCGAGCTCAACGCGCGCTATCTCGACGCGCTCGCTTTGCTGGTCCGCGAGGCGGGCCGGCTGGTCTCGAAGGACCGTTTCCTCGACGAGGTGTGGCGTGGAGTCCCGGTGACGGACGAGGCGCTCACCCAATGCATCAAGACCCTCCGCAGCCGTCTCGGCGACGACGCCGCGAAACCACGCTTCATCGAGACGGTCCCCAAGCACGGCTACCGCTTCATCGCCCCGGTCGACGTCGGTGACGGGTCCGCTGCTCCGGTGGTGGCAAGCGACCAGCCCTGGCGCCGGCTGCTAATGATCGGCGGCGCAGGAACGATCGGCGCGGGCGTCGCGGGATTGATCGGCGGCCTGTTCTATGGCTTTGCCGGCGCGTCGCAGCCGCTGGCCCCCAGCGTGGGTGCGGCCTCGGTGCTCCTGGTCCTGATGTGGCTGACCATCGCCGCGGCGCTGATGGGCGGCGCGGGCGTCAGCTTCGGAATCGCCGCGGCGGCGCTCGCCCGCTCGTCGCTGTGGACGATCGCCGGCGGAGCGCTCGGCGGGATGCTGGTTGGAGGCGTGGTCAAATTGCTCGGCCTCGACGCGTTCCATTTGCTCCTCGGCCAATCGCCGGGCGACATCACCGGCGCGGCCGAGGGCGCAATGCTCGGCGGGGCGGTCGGTTTCGGCGACTGGCTCGCGAATTCCGGCGAGGTTTCGCCCCGGCGCGGCGCCGCTTACGCCGCTTTGGCCGGGGGCGCGGCTGGAATCCTCATCCCACTCCTCGGCGGACGCCTGATGGGCGGCAGCCTCGACCTGCTCGCCCATCATTTCCCCGATTCTCGCTTGCGCCTCGATCCAATCGGCAGCCTGCTCGGCGAAAGCGGTTTCGGTCCCCTCACCCAGGCCGTCACCGGAGCGCTCGAGGGCATGCTGTTCGCCGGCTGCATCGTCGGCACAATGCTGCTGGCGCGGCGCGGGATGAGCATAGGCGGGCCTCGAACGTAAGCGGAAAGTTGCCTGGCTCCACCTTTGCCAAAGCTGTCCACCGACCTTATGTGGGTTCGCAAGAGGAGATGCGGCGGTGCCCTTGATTGTAACCGAGCTGGATCAGCAGCGGAAAAGGCGAGCCAGTCGGCGCAAGGCCCGGTACCGAAGAGTGCGCCAGAATGATGGCACCTACGCGACCGTTTACTTTTTCGATGTGGCGAGCGAGGATTTCGCGACCGATTTCACGAAAGCCTTCCAGAGTGCGGTAAACAAGGCTCGCAAAGAAAACAGGCGCGTGATCGGGGCCGCCGACGTTGAGCCGCACCAGAACTGACTCCCCGCATCTGCTGATCATTGCTGGTCCGAACGGCTCTGGAAAAAGCAGTGCCTACGAGGCCTCCAACGCAGTTGTCGCCGGTCGCAATTTTACGATCATCAATCCCGACCGCCTAGCCCAACAGATTGCGCGCAGCGAGGGAAAGCCGATTGACGAGACGAACATCGAGGCTGTCCGGCGGATCGAAAATTGGCTGGAAACATCCATCCTGGCCGGTCACACGGTCGGCGTCGAAACCGTGCTGTCGACGCCCAAATACAGGCGCTTGGTGACTCTCGCTAAAAAACTCGGCTACGTCTTCCAGCTGATCTACGTCATTCTCGATAGTCCCCAGCGCAACATTGAGCGCGTCCAAATCCGGGTAAAGCGAGGCGGTCATCGAGTCCCGGAAGAGAAGATCATTACCCGGTACTGGCGCTCGCTTGAGCAGCTCGAATGGTTCCTCGCACAGGCGGACCAAGCCTGGATTTGGGACAATTCCGGAGCGACAATTCGGTCGATCGGCGAACAGGACGCGGGCGTAATCCGCCTCGACGCAAAGGCGCTGCCCGCAATCGTCAAGGCCGCTCAGGCCGCGGATCGAATCAGCTGATGCACGACGCGCTCCACCTCGTCCGCACCCGCCGCTTCCTGCCGATCTTCACGACGCAGTTCCTCGGCGCGTTCAACGACAATCTGTTCCGCACCTCGATGGTCATGCTGGTGATCTACGGCATCTACCGCGACGCCGAGCAGGAGGCGACGTTCAGCGCCATCGCCGGCGGCCTGTTCATCCTGCCGTTCTTCCTGCTGTCGGCGCTGGCCGGCCAGCTGGCCGACGCCAACGACAAGGCGGGCATCGTCCGGATCGTCAAGACGGCCGAAATCCTGATCATGATCGTCGGAGCGGCCGGGCTGCTGTTCCACAATATCCCGCTGCTGCTCGCCGCCTTGTTCGCGATGGGCGTCCACTCGACCTTCTTCGGGCCGAT
>CAYSHL010000020.1:0-29552 GCA_964430865.1 uncultured Sphingomonas sp. | reverse complement strand
TGGACGATGCCCTGGGTGCCGATGTAGATCCAGCTGCCCGCGGTCATCTGGCCGTACATCATCAGGCCGGCGCGATCGAGCTGGTTGAAGATTTCCCACGTCGCCCATTTGGGCACCAGGTTCGAATTGGCGATCAGGACGCGGGGCGCGTCGCGGTGGGTGCGGAAGACTCCGACCGGCTTGCCCGACTGGACCAGCAAAGTCTGGTCTTCCTCGAGCCGTTCGAGGGTCGCGACGATGGCGTCGAAGCATTGCCAGTTGCGCGCCGCGCGGCCGATGCCGCCGTAGACGACGAGGCTCTGCGGATCCTCCGCGACCTCCTCGTCGAGGTTGTTCATCAGCATCCGCACCGCGGCCTCGGTCGCCCAGCTTTTGGCGACGATGTCGCTGCCCCGGCGCGCGCGGATTCGGCGGCTGTTGTCGCGGCGATCGGTCAAGCGTCCAACCCCGCGAAGATGCGGCGGTCGGGGCCGGGGAGGCCGATCCAGTAGCCGAGTTCGGTCAGGCTTTCGAGGTTCCACACGGCGAGATCGGCGGCCTTGCCGGGCGCGATCGTGCCGATCTCGCGCTGCAGGCCGAGCGCGTGCGCGGCGTTGATCGTCATCCCGGCCAGCGACTCCTCGGGCGTCAGTCCGAACAAAGTGCACGCCATGTTCATCGCCAACGTTGGCGACAGCAAGGGCGAGGTGCCGGGGTTGCAGTCGGTCGCGACCGCGATGCGGACGCCGTGGTCGCGCAGCAGCTGCACGGGCGGCTTGCGCGTTTCCTGGAGCGCATAGAAGGAGCCCGGCAGGAGCACCGCGACGGTGCCGGCCTCGGCCATCGCTTTGGCGCCCGCCTCGTCGAGATATTCGAGATGATCGGCCGACAAGGCGCGGTGCCCCGCCGCGAGCTCGGCGCCGTTCTGGTTGGAGAGTTGCTCGGCGTGCAGCTTGACCCGGAAGCCGTGGTCGGCGGCCGCCTTGAACAGGCGCGTGACCTCGTCCGGGGTGAAGCCGATGCCCTCGCAATAGGCGTCGACGCTGCTCGCCAGCCCCGCCTTGGCGGCGGCGGGGATGGTGCGCTCGATCGCCTCGGCGACGAATTCGGCGCGGTCGCGGCCTTTCGGCAGTGCGTGCAGCGCGAGCAGGGTTCCGACGACGCGCACGCGCTCGGTGGCGCCGAGCAGTTTCGCGATTCCGAGCAACCGCAACTCCGAGTCGGTGTCGGAGCCGTAGCCCGACTTGACCTCGACGGTGGTGACCCCGCCGGCCATCAGTGCCTGCAAGCGAACGCGGGCGCTCTCGAGCAGCTCGGGCTCGGTAGCCGAGCGGGTCTTGGCGACCGTCGAAGCGATTCCGCCGCCGGCCCGGGCGATCTCTTCGTACGACGCGCCCGAGCGACGGAGCGCATGCTCGTCGGCGCGGTTGCCGCCGAACACCAGATGAGTGTGGCAGTCGATCAGGCCGGGCGTGACCCAGGCGCCGCCCAATGGCACAACCTCGGCGGCCTTGAAGCCGGCGAGCTCGGTGCGCTTGCCGACGCGGACGACCTTGCCGTCCTGGATGCCGATCGAGCCGTTGCGGATGATGCCCAGGGGATCGCCGGGGGCCGGGTCCATGGTCGCGACATGGCAGTCGATCAGGAGGCGGTCCCACATGTCGGAATCGCCTTAGGGCAGCGCCGGTGTTACCGTCAAAGCGTGGGTAAATGGCCAAATCTCGCCGAGCTGCTGGTGTCGCCGGGCGGCGCTGCGCCGGTCGGGCTGCTCGGAGCGCCGCTCGCCGCCGGGTCGGTGACGGCCGGTTCTTGCGACCTTGCTCCAGCGCTGTTGCGTGCGACGCTGAAGCGGATTGGACGGTATGACGTCGAGACTGGGCGCGAGCTCGCGACGCGGGTCGCCGACCGCGGCGATGTCGATATCGCCGGGATGACCATCGAGCAGGCGACGGAGCCGTTGAGCGCCGCGGTTAGCGAGAGCGCCGGGGCGCATGCGCTGACGCTGTTGGTGGGCGGCAACAATGCGATCACCCGACCGGCGGTGCTTGGCCTCGGCGGTGAGCTTGCCGAGATCGGCCTGATCACCCTCGACGCCCATTTTGACATGCGCGACACGGACGAGGGACTGAGCAACGGCAACCCGGTGCGGGCGCTGATCGAGGACGGGCTGCCGGGAGCCAACATCGCCCAGGTCGGCCTCGCCAGCTTCGCCAACAGCGCCGCCATGCACCGCGATGCCGAGCAAGCCGGCAATCTGGTCATCACCGCCGGCGACGTGCGCCGCGAGGGCGTCGAGCAAGCCATCCAGCACGCGCTCGACCATGTCGCGCATTGCGACGCGCTGGTCATCGACTGCGACATCGACGTGATCGACCGGTCGCAGTTTCCGGCGGCGCCCGGCGCACGGCCGGGGGGAATGGCGGTGACGGATTTCTTTGCCGCGGTGCGCAAGCTGGCGAGCGATCCGCGCGTGCGGGTGATCGATTTGACCGAATGGGACCCGCCACTGGACTCGACCGACCTCAGCGCCTTGACCGCCGCGCGCTGGGTTGCCGAGTGCCTGGCCGGCTACGAAATGCGCTGAGCCGCGGCTTTGCTGCGGCCGAGCTCGGACAATGTGCGAAAGGTAATCGAGAATCGCAGCCGCTCGCCCGGAGCGATGCTGTGCTCCCAGCCGTGGCGGACCTCGCCGGTGAGCAGATAGGCCGAGCGCGGGTCGACGGTCAGGCTGGCCCGGTCGAACCCGCCGGGCTTGCGGCGGCGGAAGCGCAGCGTCGCGGGCGAGCCCAGCGAGATGCCGACGACATTGTCGAACACCGAGCGGTCGCGGTGCCAGCCGATGCCGGCGCCCGGGTCGTAGCGGGCGAGCAGGACGTGGGCGATCTCGTCGGGGTCGGCGCCCGCGAATGCCGCGGCCTGGTCGCGCAACGGCAGCAGCCAGTCGGGCATCGGGTCGGCCGGGCGGAAGCTGGCGTCGTCGAAATCGTACCGCCAGCCGAAGCTTTGCGTCTTGCGGTTGCCGAGCCAGCCGTGGAAGCGGAACGGCGCGAGATCGAGCGCGCCCAGCCGATCGAGCAACTCGGCTTCCTCCGCGCCGCTGATGAAATCCTCGCGGTATTGCAGACCGGCGATAAGCGGCTCGTTGAAGAGATCAGTCATCGTCGTTGCGAGCGCAGCGAAGCAATCCAGTTTCTTGTTTTGGCTGGATTGCCGCGTCGCTTCGCTCCTCGCAACGACAGGCTCATGCCGCGAACAGCTCCGCGAGCTCCGACGGGCGCAGCTCGGGCGCGAGCTGGTCGAAGGTGCACTGCTTCGGAGCCTTGTCCGGCCGCCAGCGCAGGAAGCCGGTGCCGTGGCGAAAGCGGCGGCCGGTGACCTGGTCGTAGCGCACTTCGACGACCAGCTCGTGGCGCAGCGGCTGCCATTCCGCCGAGCGGGCGGTGGCCCATCGGCTCGGCCCGCCCGGCGCGTTGCCGGTGAAGCCCGGCCGGCCGACCAGCCCTTCCAGCTTCTCGGTCAGCGCGGGCCGGTCCTCGGCCTTCAGCGCGGAAGTGAAGCCGACGTGGTGGAGCAGGCCATTGCTGTCGAACAGGCCGAGCAGGAGCGAACCGACCTCACGCTTTCTCTCGGCGTAGCGGAAGCCGCCGACGACGCAGTCCGCGGTGCGCTGCTGCTTGACCTTGATCATCGCGCGCTCGCCGGGCCGGTATTCCTGGGTCGTGCGCTTGGCGATGACTCCGTCGAGCGCTCCGCCGCTGCGCTCGAGCCAGCGCAGCGCCGTCTTATGGTCGGTCGTCGCCGGCGACAGCAGCAGCCCCGGCACGCGCTGCTTCGCGTGGAAGCGTTCGAGCTGCTGGCGCCGTTCCGACAAGGCGCGGCCGGCGAGCGGCTTGCCGCCAATCGCCAGCAGGTCGAACAGCATGAATTCCGCCGGGGTTTGCTGCGACAGCTTGCGGATCCGGCTTTCCGCAGGATGAAGGCGGAGCTGCAGCGCTTCGAACGACAGCGCGTCGCCGAGCGGAATGATCAGCTCGCCATCGAGCAGGAATTGCTTGTCCTTGAGTCCCTCCAGCATCGCGACGACCTCGGGGAAATAGCGGCCGAGCGGCTTGCCCGACTTGGACGTCAGCTCGACCGCCCCGCCGTCGCGGGCAGCGAGGCAGCGGAAGCCGTCCCACTTGGGCTCGTACTGCCAGCCGGCGCCGTCCGGGAGCTCCGCGGCGAGCAACGCTTCCATCGGTGCTGGCGGATTCGAGTTGGCCATCGAAGGTGAACGATTCACATAGCCGAGCGGTCCCGCGGCGACAGGGCGTGGATGCAGGTGGCGCCGCTTTGTCGATGCTGGTGGCGCTGCCTGGGCTGGCGCCGTTCCGCGGCCCGCTGATCCGCCGGAGAATGTGTTTCGGCGATGCGCGGAGTCTTACCGGCCCAAGGCTCTTTCGTGACAGATTTGTTGCAAACTCGTGAAAGTGATAGATTGCACAGGAGAAGGGAGATGACGAATGCATTCACATCTTTTCCTGTGGCTCGTCGCCGGCTCCATATCCGCGGCTCCAGCTGCCGCCACCGAGCCAAGCGAAATCGAGTATCCAAAAGGCTCGCTCGGATTCAACGCGCTCGTCGAGGCGGATTATCCGACTGCTGAGTCCCAATTGCGGACCAAAAACCTTCTCGCCAGGGACGATCCCGCGCGCCTGATTAACCTTGGGGTCGTGCTGGCCAGAACCGGACGCCAGGATCAGGCGGCTCGAATGTTCCAGCGCGCTTTGGAGGCGGACGAAGTCCAGCTCATCCTCGCCGACGGCGAAGAAATCAGTTCGCGCCAGGCCGCCCGGCGAGCGATGCGGGCGCTGAATGCTAGCCTCGCGCGGCGCTAAGCCGAGGACACGCGACGGCGAGTCCTTCAAATGGGGGGCGTGGGCCGCGTAGGACGGCATTGCGCGGATTGAGCCCATCAGCTTCGCGCGCACGAAAAGGCCATTTGTCATTAGCGCGTAACAATAAAGCGCGAAGCAAGTCGGGTCATCGTCAGGACTCGCCGAGCGAGTTCCTGCACGCGAACTCGGATAACAGGCTCAATTGCTTCACCACTCGGCATCCACGCGGCGGACTAGCGCGACGATCGATCCGGATTTCGGAATCATTGTCCGCGTGCCGCGGAGCGCTCGCGCGACGGCGGCGCTATTAACCGCTGGCGCAGCGGCTATGGTCTTCGCTCAATGGGTGCAGCCTGTTGCCGCGCGGGTCCCCTCTAGCCCCCCGCCGTCCGCGCGTATGCCGGCACAACAATTACCGGGACTGACTCCGCTCACCGCGCAATCGAGCACGCTCGATCCTCCCTCCGCCCCGCCGGCCATGGAGCTTTCCGTCTGGCTCCGGCCGGGCGACACCATCGGCGAGGTGCTGACTCGCGCGGGCGCCCCGTCGAGCGAGGCGGCGCGGGCGCAAGCCTTGATGACAGCGGCCCTGCCGCGGGGGATCGCTCCCAGGGCCGAAATCGGTATCGGCCTGGGTCCGAGGAATGGGACGGGCGAACGCCCCCTCCTGCAACTGACGTTACGCGCGGATCTCGGGTTGAAGCTTGCGGTCACCAGAGAGCGAACCGGCGAGCTGGTGCTCAAGCGGGAAAATATCTCCGTCGACGCCACCCCTTTACGTTTCCGCGGACGAAGCGGAGCCGGATTGTACTGGTCGATGCGCGCTCGGGGCGTGCCGCCCGCCGCCGCCGCCGAATTTTCCAAAGTGGTTGCGACGCGACTCGAGAAAAACGGACAGCTGGCGCCCGAGGACCAATTCGACCTGGTCATGGCGCACCGGCGCGCGTCCACTGGCGAAAGCCAGATCGGCCCGCTTCTCTACGCGGGCATCGACCGCAAGCACGGCTCGGCCATCAAGCTGGTTAACGGTACGATCGTCGGGCGGCCCGGCTGGTTCGATGCCGATAGCGGCGTGGGCGACGCGGCCGGGCTGACCTGGCCGGTCACGGGTCGGATCAGCTCGCGCTATGGTACTCGCTTTCATCCAATCCTGCGCTTTGCGCGCTTTCACAGCGGCGTCGACGTCAGCGCCGCCTGGGGCAGCCCGATCGTCGCCGCGGCGGACGGACAGGTGACCGGGGCCGGCTGGAATGGCGGGCACGGAAGACAGGTTCGCATCGTGCACAGTGGCGGGCTGCAGACAAGCTATTCCCACATGAGCCGGATCGTCGCTTATCCCGGGTCGCGGGTTCGGCAGGGTCAGCTGATCGGATATGTCGGGTCGACCGGTTTTTCGACGGGCCCGCATCTGCACTATGAAATTCATGAGAGTGGGCGCGCAGTGGATCCGCTGCGCGCGCGACACTCCGTCGGAAATGCATTGGGCGGCGGTGAACTGGCGGCCATTCGGACCCGGCTGCGGCAGCTGCTGGCAATTGACGGCAGCCGGCTGGCTTCGGCGGTGGCCACCAGCCAATCGTCCTAAATTTTCATCGGGCCGGGCGCTCCGCCGATCCAGCTCACGTCCGGGAACAGGAGGATGGCGAAGGACCAGATCAAAGCTCCCAGCGCGAGAAGAGTCCCGAAGGCGACCGCCTCCGACGGTCCTTTTCGCCGGAGAAGCGCCCACGCGAGCCCGGCGAACGAAGCGATCACCAGGATCGCAGGCAGGGCTGCCCACCCGGTCCACAGGCCGATCGCACCAAGTAGCTTGGGATCTCCGCCACCCATGCCCTGCCGCCCGCGCATCCGCCGGTAACCCATCGCCAACGCCGCCAGGACGAAAAAACCCGCGACGCCGCCGACGATGCGATCAAACAGCGGAACACCCGCCAAGAGACCTCCTGCGGCGAGGCCGGCAATCGCCAGGGCGGCTGTCAGCCGGTCGGGCAGCCAATGAAAACGGGCATCGAGAATGGCCGGCGCGAGCAGCATCCAGCAAAATAGCGCGATCGCCGCCCCCCGCGCGCCGGGTGCCAACGCCAAAGCCGCGGCAGCGATTACGGCTGCGGTCAACTCAACCTTAAGGTGCAGCGAATTGATCGACGCGCCGCAGGTTCGGCATTTGCCGCCAAACGCAAGGTGCGAGACAATCGGCACGAGTTCGAGCGGTCCCAATCGGCGGCTGCAGCCATCGCACCGGGACCGGCCGCCGGTGACTTGTTCGCCCCGCGGCCAGCGGACGCAGAGCGTTGCGATGAAGCTGCCAATGATCGCGCCGCTCAGCGCGCCCATGACGGCAAGAATCAGGGTCACAAGCGGCCGTTGACCGTTAGCGTCAGTCCCTGCGGAGATGGCCGAAATCCGAGCACCGACAAAGTCGCGTTGACTTCAGGTGACGTCGTCCGGACGCTGAGCCAGCCGCGGTAACGGCCGGACGAATGGACATAGAAATCCACTCTTTCGGCTCCCGACGCGCTTGCCATCTCGACGCGCGCGCGTTCGCCATCGCACTGCATCGTCCCGGTTAGTCCGGCAAATTGCAGACCGGGCACAGGGGCCGACATGACGGGCGTCACCCGGCCCGCTGCTTGGACACACACCCCGTTGCGGAAAACCACGGTCAAATCGTCGAGGTCCAGCGCGTCGATTGGTAGCGGCGCGAACATGCCCCCGGTGGCTACCCGCCCGCTTGCTTCTTTGACGCCGCGACCGAGCCCCGCCACCAGCCGCCCTTCAAGCATGCCCTGCGGGTCGTCCATCCGATTGAATCGCATGCTGACGCGGCCAATCAGCAGCGCCAATGGATCGAGCTGGACCTCGAAGGTGCCGAGCGGGTGCGAGCGAAGGTGGAGCTGGCCAATCCTGCCGTACCAGATGGTGCCGCCAACCTGGCGCGCGGTAAATCCAATCCGATCGAGGTCGGACATCCCGAGCGCCACGCGCAACGGGAAGAAAGCGATCAGCGCCAGGCCGAATATGCCCAGCGTCCACGCCAGCCACCGCGGTTTCATTGCCGGACGAAGACGAAGCGTCAAATTTGTCCAAACGTGCTTCATCAACGGTTCCTGACCAGTCGCGCGGTGAGCGACACCGTGCCGTCCGCACCCGGAGCCATCCGCAGATCCTCCACCCGAATGCCGCGCAGCTCGAAATCGCGCAGCCACTGAACGGCTGCAGTCGGGCGGGCTTGAGCGATCGATATGCTCACGGCGTCCGGGCCAGCGGCTGTATTACTGTCAAGCGTAAGGCCAGCCTGCGTCGCACTCTCTGCTATGATGAGGGACAGGTCAGGCCCCCCGGCAAGCACCGGCACGGCCGGCCGCTCTTCGCGATTCGGCTCGGCCAGGGCCCGCACGCGCCCGTTGCGGTCGACCGCCTCGAGATGCCGCTCCAGTGCCTCGTCATAGGCCCGGCTTAGGGGCAGTACGACGAGCAGCCAGACGAGCAGCGGCAAGGCGATGCCGAGCATGATCAGGATCAGCCGCCGTTCCCGTAGGGACCGAGATACATACCATTGGCGTATCGTCATGATCATGGCCCGCTCCTGACCGTGACGTCGACCATCGCCCGGCCGTCGGCACCCTGCCGCGGGACCGCGGTAATCCGGTATCCGTCCGCTTGCAGCGCAATCAGGAGCCGGTTGATCTCGTTGACCGTTGGAGCCGCCAAGGTCGCGGACAAGGTGCCATCGCCGCGATAGCCGATTTGCGTTGAGCTGACCGCCGTTTCGGCCTGCAGTCCCTGGTAAAGCGCAGCAAGTGGCGGCGAGAGCCCTGGCCCGAAGCTGGTGCCCTGCCGCTGGACCATGTCCGCCTCGGCGGTTTCCAGAGTGACCGGCCGTCCGACGACGGACTGCGCGATGCGCAAGGTTTCGGCATCAAGCCGATCGCTCGCGTTATCCAGGCGAACAATGCTGATAATCGCCCAGAGCAGCGTGACGATGGGAATCAGGGAGGCGAGCACGACGAGCTCGCGGATGCGATCCCGGTCGATGACCAGCCGCTTGCGCTTGGCAAACCGCCCGGTCCGAAGGTCCAGGATTGGCGTAACGGCCATGGCCGCTAGCTCCGCTTCGATAACGTCCGCCGGCAATTCCTTGACCTCGGCATCGGCGACGATGGCTTGGGCAAGCGCCGGCTCGTTGGGAATTACGAGGTCTCTGCGCCCGACGAGATGCTCGGCGCCCACGGTTGCCGCGACCCACTCTTCTCCCACCGGCAGCAGGCTTCCAGCGGGTACGATATGATCGGGGTCCGCTCCCAATGCCTTTGCCCAGTCGAGCCATTCCAGCATCGTTGAATTGGCGACGATGGCGGTCACCAGCGCGCCTTCGCCGCCGGGCACGGCGACGCTTACGGCGTGCAGAGTCTCCGGATCGCCCAGGCTTTGCTCGATCGCCCCGACCCTTGCGACGGCCGCGGCCTGGCGGGGCGTGTTAGCCGCGGGGTTCGCTTCGGCCAATGCCAGCCTAACCGAGACAGCCGGCGCAAGGCCAATCAATCTCAAGCCGTTGGCCTCAATGCCGACCGCCTGGCCGACCCAGGCCCTGTCCGCGCCGCGGGCAACGATGACACCGTCGACCACCCGCCACCAATGCGCTTCGGGCTGCGCAACGTCCGGCACTGCCGGCAGTGAAAAGACCAGCGCGTCGGTCATCGTCAGCTCGCTTCGCCCCACTGCCGCTGGATGATCCTGGCGGGAACGGCACGCGCGTCGATTAAGGCGCTGACGCGAGCCTCGACGTCGCCCGTCCCGGCAATTGCGCGAAGGGTGAAGAAGCTCGTCTTCACCCGGACCTGTTCGCTCGCCGCCGCAGGGATTGCCAGGCCGCGAAGCGCGGGCGCGTTCCAGAACTGCAGAACGCTGCCATAACCGTCCGCCGGCCGGGAGCTCAGCTGCGCCCGCGCCCGGGCAACGTCGAGAACGCCGGGCGCAAGCATTGCAAGCAGCGGGGCCTGTTCAGGCAGCAGTGTATTGACGTTGATTTCGGCCGGATCATCGGACGGCAGGGCGCAGACCCAGCGGCCGAGCATTCCGAAGTGGCGTGCGGTGACCCCTGCCACGGCGCGCAGCTCGCTCGCATCTGCCATCATCAGGTTGGGCGGCGTCGCACCGGCCCCGTCTTCCGCTCCGGCCGACAGCGGGACCGAATCGCTGTCGATGTAATCGGCGGCCGAGCTGGCGATTCGTTCGGCTTCGCCCGGCGCAATGCCGAGGACGCTCATCAGGCCGACGAACTGTTCGCGGCCGCGGGGCCGCTCGACCAGCCGTCCGTCGGGCTGCTGTTCGACCAGCCCGTTGAGGTTGAAGCAATTGCCGCCATCAGCAACGCTCGCGCGCACCGTCGCGCCGTCGGGCAGAGCGATGCTTCGCTCGACCCCCAACCAATTGCCCGCCAGCGTGGTTTGCGATCGATCGGCGGCGAGCAGATCCTCGATGCGCGTGACGGCAAGCAGCTCGGCGGTACCAAGCCAGGCCCGTGCCTGCGCCATCGTTCCGACATTGGCGGTGAGCCGGGTCGCGAGCCCGATTCGGTCAAGCACCGTGGCGCCGACCGTCGCCATGACCGCGACGAGCAGCAGCACCGTCAGAAGCGCCGCGCCGCGCTGCTCTGGAGGGACCTTCATGCGGCACCCCCAGGCTGGGGCGGCTGCACCGGTTGCGGCGGTTGCCCGGATCCACGCGGCGGCAAAGCGATGACCATTACGACTGGCGCTTGGCCGCTTGGCCGGACGGACAATTCGACCGCCGTCGGAAGCGGCTCCTGCGCGCTCGATTGCCACACCGAGGTCCAATCGCCGGACAAGCCACGATAGCGGAAAGCGACCTGCTCAAGCGACCTCAGGACGATCGCGGCCTGGCCGTTGTTCGGCTGATCGCCGCCACCGTCCAGCCGGCGATACCCGGTCCGGGCCAGCCCCTGCGGCTCGAGGCGCCAGCCAACCCGCTGCAGGCTCGAGCGCGCTTCGCCGTCGGGGTTGGACCAGCCGGCGCGAACCAATTGCATCGAGCCCGGCTCGCCCAGGAACGCTGGCCGTTCGCCCCCCGGACCACGCGTCGGTCGGGCCACAGCTTGACCAAGGTCGCTGGCAATCAAGGCGTGCAGCCGCGCAATCGCGCTGACTTCGGTGAGCCGCTCCTCGACCGCCGATTGCGTATCGACGCTTGCGCGCAGGATGCCAATGCCAGCCGCCGCGAGCAGCGCAAAGATCGTCAGCGCAACGAGCATTTCGACAAGGGTAAAGCCGGTGTCGGAGGGGCGATCGGCAGAAACCCCAGTCATTGGACGCGCTTGATCATCGTCAGCATCGCCCGTCCTGTCGAGCCTTGCTCGACGGCGACTAGGTCGATGCGTACGAGTCGCCCGTCGGCGGTCGGCGAGACATTCCGCTGCACGGCATAGCGGCGGCCCCCATTGGTCACGCTGATCGCCGTGGTGCCGCGCACCACAGGCCCGGGATCGGTCGCTGCAAGCACCGCCTCATTCTGCACGACGAGGCCCGCCATGATGCGCGCGTCGATTTCCGCCGCGGTCGCGACCGCATATGCGTCGAGCCGGAGCAAGGCGAGCGCCGCGATCGAGAAAACTGAAAGTGCAACCAGCATCTCGATCAGAGTGAACCCGGCTTCGCGTCTAGGGAAAAGCATCGCCATCAACTCACCGTGACGTCGCCGTTGGCGGCCACCCGCACCTCGGCGGTCTGGCCATCGCGGCTAAGCCTCACGCTTGCCGCGGAATCGGGCACGCCCAGGTTGTCGAACCGAATCCGTCCGCGCGTCTCGGTTCCGGCCGAGAACACGACGACTGTGTCCGGCTGCCAGTTATCGTTCTGGAACGGCGCAGCCGAGAGCGGCTGCCAGCGACCGTCCTGAAACCGGTCGAAGCCGTAGCCCGACGCCGCTACCCAGGCACTGATCGGCCGGCCGCTTACGATCGCTTCATCGCGCGCCGCGGCGACACGGCTTGCGAAGCGCGCGGCGCCCGCCGAGGGGCCGCCGCCAGGGGTGCCGACCGTCATCGCAACCGCGCCCGCCATCACCGCCATCACCGCGATGACAATCATCAGCTCGACGAGCGTGAACCCGTTGCGCGGTATCCCGATCATCATTGCCCGCCGTAGATGTCGGCGTCCTCGCCCTCCCCGCCCGGCGCGCCATCGCCGCCCAGCGAGTAGATATCGAAGGGCCCGGTCTTGCCCGGCGTGGCGAGCTGATACGGCCTGCCCCACGGATCCTGGGGCAGCTTCTTGATATAGCCGCCCGGCCGATAGCGGCCCGGCTGGCCCAGCGTCGGGGGCGGACTGACCAAGGCGTTGAGGCCGTCGCTGCCGCTGGGATAAGTGAGATTGTCGAGCCGATACATTTCCATCGCCTGTTCCAGCGTCGCTATGTCTGCGCTCGCCTTGGTCGACATGGCCTTGTCCTGACTCGGCATGACGTTGACGACCACGACCGTCGCGAGCAGGCCGATGATGACGATCACCACCATCAGCTCGACGAGGGTGAAGCCGGCTTCTCGCTTTTTATCGAGCTCACCGGCGTGGGCCTGGTCCCGCGCGTAGCAGGACCAGTCGGTCAACAGCCGAAACAGAATGCGCAGCAGCATGGCTTACCGTCCGATCAAAGTCTGGAGTTGAAGGATTGGCAGCAGGATCGCGAGCACGATGGTCGACACCACCAGGCCCATCAGCACGATGATTGCCGGTTCCAGCATCGACAGCGCGGTCGCGGTAAAATTGTCGAACTCGCGCTCGAGGTAATCGGCGGCCCGGGAGAGCATGGAATCGAGCTGGCCGGCGCTCTCGCCGCTGGCGGCGAGATAGACCAACAGCGGCGGGAAAATGCCCGCTCGGGCGAAAGCCCCGGACAGGCTGCCGCCGCCGCGGATCGAATCGACCATCGACAACACCGCTGCTCGAAGCGCCCGGTTGTGGAGCGTACCCGCAGTCAGTTTGAGACCCTCGATCAGCGGCAGCCTGCTCTCGATCATGGTCGACAAGGTCCGCGCCATGCGCGCCGCGTGCAGGTCGCGGATCAGACGCCCCAGCAACGGCAGGCGAAGCACTCGGCGGTCAAAGCGCAGACGGAGCGACTCGTCTCGCAAGGCCCAGACGCCGGCCGCCGCCGCGAGCCCGAGGCCGAGCAGGATCGCCCACCAATAACCGGCGAGGAATGCGCTCAGCCCCATGATGACTCGGGTGAGCAGCGGGAGTTGCTGGCCGACGTCGTCGAACTGCTCGACGACCTGCGGGACGACGGCGATCATCAAGGCGGCGACGACGGCCATTGCGACGACCGTCAGGACGACAGGATAGGCCAGCGCCGAAAGCACTTTGCCGCGCATTTCGGCCTGCCGCTCGAGGAGCTTGGCAAGCCGCTCGAGAAGCTCGGGCAAGGCGCCGGAGCTTTCGCCGGCGGACACCATCGCCCGGTATAAGGGGGAAAAGCTTTTGGGTTGGCGGGCGAGCGCGTCGGCCAGCCGGCGGCCTTCGACGACGCCGTCCGCGACACTGGCGATGATCGCGCGGACGTGGGGCTGCTCGCTTTGCCGGACAATCGTCCGCAAGGCTTCCTCGAGCGGGCTGACCGCGCTGATCGTCGCCAGCTGTCGAGTGAACAGCGTCAGCTGCTTGGCATTCAGCCGGGTCTGGCGAAACTGGAAGGATGCGCGGGCTGCCGGAGCACCGGCCGCGGAATGCGCCTGCGGAGCGACGCGCACGACATAGAGGCGGCGCGCTTCGAGCCCGGCGCGGGCGGCCTGGTCGTTGGCGGCGCTGACCGTGCCCCGCTTCTCGCGGCCGCGCGGGTCGACCGCGACATAAGCGAAATCAGGCATCGGCGCCTTCATCTTCGCGGCGCGTGATGCGGATCGCTTCCTCCGGCGTCGTCTTGCCGGCCAGCACCAGCGCGCGCGCTGCCGCCGCGAGGTTCGGCGCGGCGCGGAACGCATGGCGCGCAATCTCCGCTTCGTCGGCATCAGCGTTGATCAGTTGCCGAACCGTTGAATCAACACGCACCGCCTCGAACACTCCGAGCCGGCCCTTAAAACCGCTTTGGCCGCACTGGCCGCACCCTCGCGGGCGATAAATCGTCACTCCGGGCTCGAACCCCAGCAAGGCCGCGGTGCCGCTGTCGGCGTCGGTCGATTCGCGGCACGACTCGCACAAGCGCCGAACCAGCCGTTGTGCGATTACAGCGCGGATTGACGATGCGAGCAGGAAGGCTTCGACCTTCATGTCGCGCATCCGCGTGATCGCACCGACCGCGTCGTTGGTATGGACGGTGGACAGCACCAGGTGGCCGGTCAGCGACGCCTGGACGGCGATGTCGGCAGTTTCGCGATCGCGGATTTCACCGACCATCACGACGTCGGGGTCCTGCCGCAGGATTGCGCGAAGCCCCGCGGCGAAGCTCATTCCGACCTTGGAATTGACCTGCGTCTGGCCGACTCCATCGACGGCATATTCGACCGGGTCCTCGACCGTCAGGATGTTGCGGCTACCGTCGTTCAAATGCTGCAGGCAGGCGTAGAGCGTCGTCGTCTTGCCCGAGCCGGTCGGCCCGGTGACGAGGATGATCCCGTTGGGCTCGGCCAGCGCGTCGCGAAGGACTTTCTCGGATGGCCCGTCGATGCCGAGCAACTCCAGCGACAGTCCGGCCGAGTCTTTGTCGAGGATCCTGAGCACGACCCGCTCGCCGGCCCGGCTCGGCAGCGTCGAGACGCGCACGTCGAGCGTCTTGCGGCCAAGCGTCAGGCCGATGCGCCCGTCCTGCGGCACGCGCCGCTCGGCGATGTCGAGGCGCGCCATGACCTTGATTCGGCTGACCACGACGGGCGCGACATGGGCGGGCATCCGCAATGTTTCCTTGAGGATGCCGTCGATCCGCATGCGGACGATCAACCCGCTTTCATAGGGCTCGACATGGATGTCGCTGACCCCGCGCCGGACGGCTTCGGCGATGATTCCGTTGATCAGCCGGATCGCCGGCGCGTCGTCAGCGCTGTCGAGCAGATCCTCCGCTGTCGGAATGCCGGTCGCGAGGGCCTGGAGCTCGTCGCCATCGTCGATCGCGCCGGCGAGGCCGGCAGCGCTCTGGTCGATCGCGTAGCGCGCCTGGAGCAGACGATCGAACTCCTCGGCATTGGCGGTCCGCAGATCGAAGGAACGGCCGAGATGCCGCCGCACTTCAAGCAGGACTCGCGGGTCGGACCCTTCGCGGAGGGCGATTTCCAGCACGTCGTCCTCGCGCGGCACGACGACGACGCCATGCGCCCGGGCGAACGCATAAGGCACGTCGAGGATTGCCGTGATCGGAATGACCTCCCGCTCCACCGCGGGCAGATCGTCGGGCGCCTGTTCGATCGCCGCCGCGTCGGCCGCGACGGTGTCGTCCGTCGCGAGCGGTCCCACCGGCACCGCGGCGACCTCGTCGCGAAGCTGGGTGCGAATGATCATTGCGGCCGGGGCGGCTGCACCGGCAGCGGCGCCGGGCGGTAGGTGACGTCGTTGGGCAGCACCCGCGGCGCGACCGGCGGAACCGCGCCCATATAGTCGCGCAGCAGGCTGTCGATCGACGGTTCCTGGTCAGGATTGCGGCGCTGCTGCTCCTGCTGGATATAGCCGTAGCGCTGCGCGGTCACCTGGCGGGCTTCGGCCCGGTTGCGGACGATCGTCGGGCGAATGAAGACCATCAGATTGGTCTTGGTCCGACTGCGCGAGCGCGACTTGAACAGATTGCCGACGACCGGGATGTCGCCGAGCAACGGAATCTTTTCGATCGTCTTGCGTTCGTTTTCGTCGAGCAGGCCGCCGATCGCGAGGATCTCGCCATCGTCGAGCGTCAGCACCGTCTTGAACTCGCGCTTGTTGATAATGAGGTCGCTCGACCGCGAGGAAACGGGGCCAGCGACGCTCGACACCTCCTGCCGAATGAACAATTTGATCGATCCCGACGAATTGACTTGCGGCTTGACGTCGAGCTGGATGCCGACGTTCTGCCGCTGGACCGTGCGGAAGGCATTGTCGAAATTGCCGGACAGCGCCTCGCCGGTGGTGACCGGCACTTCCTGCCCAACGAGGAGCTTCGCTTCCTGATTGTCGAGCGTCATGATCGATGGCGTCGACAGCAAGTTGGATTCGGTGTCGGACTTCACTGCGTTGATGATCGCACCGAACAAAGCGTTCTTGCCGAGTTGGATCAGGCCCCCGCCAAAACCGCCGGTTGCGCCGAGAATCGATTGCACCGCGGCGTCGGTGACCCCCTGACCAAGCGGGCTGTCATAGGTGGTGGTGACGGTGCCGTCAGTGTTGGTCGTGGTTTGGCGGCCGAGCTCGTAATTGGCGATGGCGCCGCCGACGGTAAAGATGTTGGGCTGGGCGTTCGACCAATTCGTCGCCGCAAATGGCGCATTCTTGCCGGCCAGCAGGAATTGCACGCCAAGGCGTTTGGCCGCGTTGTCGCCAATCTCGACGATGATCGCTTCGACCAGCACCTGCTCGCGCCTCGTGTCGAGCTGTCGGATGACTTCGCCAAGCTGGCGCTGCGCCTCGCTGTTGGCGGCGACGATGATCGCGTTGGTGCCGCTGTAGCGCGTCACGACCGCCGGCCCGCTGCGGATGATCCCGGTATTGCTCGATTGCACCGGGGCCGGCGCAGCCGCCTGTTGCGCCGGGCCCGCGCCGGTGCCCTCGCCCGATTGCGTGCGGATGAAATCCGGCGCCGGCGATGTCATGGTAACTGGCTGGCCGACCAATTGCTGAAGCACCGGAAGCAATTGCTCGGCATCGGCATGGTCGAGCCAATAAACGCGGATCTCGGCAGCGCCGGCGGCACGCGCGTCAAGCTCGCGCGCGAGGCCAGCAAAGCGGTCGACCGCTGAACGCGCGCCACGAATGGCGACGGCGTTTGCGCTGTCGACTGCACTGACAGTAACCGGCGAACCGCCGTCGTTGGAGCCGCCGCTGGCCAGCTGTTGAAGCGAAGTCGCGATTTCGCGCGGGCCGCTGTTTCGCAAATAGACAAGCTGGGTCGACGGCTCATCGACCGCGACATTCCGGTCGATCTGGCGCAGCAGCTGCCGGATGCGTGCGACATTGTCGGCAAAATCCGCGATCACCAGACTATTGGCATTCTTGTTCGCGGTGACCGAACCCTGCTGGCTGACAAGCGGTCGCACGGTTTCCAGCGCCCCGGTCGCTTCGATGGAGCGGAGGCGAACAATCTCGGTGACGAACTGGTTACGCGAACGGCTATTGCTCGTCACACGGCTCGCCTGGGTTGCGGCGCCATCGAGCGGCTGGATTCGGTAGCCGCCGCGAATGGGAATCGCGACCAGGCCGTTGGCGCGCAGGGTCGACAGGAACACCTCGAAATATTCAGAGCGCGAAAGCGAGCGCTGGGTGACGACCGAAACCTTCTGGTTGACGCGGCCATCGACGACGAGGGTCAAGCCGGTCACCCGCGCCGCATCGGCAGCGAACGCGCGGACGTCGGCCTCACGCATGTTGATGCTGTACTGAGCCGAGACAGCGGTTGAGCACGCCAACAATGCAGCGGCGATAAGTACGCGGTACTTCATTGGTTTCCTGCAAGGCTGAGTGCAATCGGGACGGTTTGGGCGCCGCGTTCGACCATGAATGAGAGACGTGCCCCGGGAACGAGACCTGATTGGAGCTGGATGAGATCGGTCTGCGAGGTGATCCGCGCTCCATTGACCGCGATGATCACGTCGCCAGGTTGAAAGCCGGCGGCCTGATAAAGCGCTGGGTTGGGGCCCGGCGATACGACGACACCGGTGACTCTCCCGCCTTGCTGGCGCGGCGACAAGCTGAACGCCTGCCGGGCGGCGCTAACAGTGAGCGGTTGACCGGTCGTGGGAGCCGCTGCGGACATTGGCGCGGCGAGCGCGGGAGTCCCGGAAACAAGTTCAGGCGCCTTCGACTGGTCCAGATATAGCTTTTCCTTCCGCCCGCCGCGATCGAGCACGACATAGTCAAAGAACACCGCGGAGAGGCGAACTCCGGGCGCCACTTCTTCGCCAACTGCAAAGCTGCCCTGCTCCCCATCAGGTGCGCCAATGATCGCGGCGCCGTCGCCTGAGCCCCGGTTCTCGCGGACTCCGAACAGCTGAAGATTGACGGTCGACGTCGCCTGGACCGATGCCGCGGACGGGCCGTTGCGATAAAATGGATCGACTGCCGAAAGAACGGCCGACTGGGCTTGCGGCGACAGAAAGCGAGCCTGCGCGGGACTCCAGGGGCCCATTGGGCCGACCGGCGTGAAAACGGCCCACAGCAGACGTGCGAGTTGCATCGCAATCGCTGCGAGAAGGATGGCTTTGAGCCACAAATAGACATCGGTTGGCAGCCATCGCCTGAACAGCGACCAGCGCTCAACCATCAATGTGCGGATCACAGTGCGACTCGTGGCCTCCCCAGCCACGATTGGCAGTCGGGAGTTACAGTCGAATGACAGCAGTTTGACAGAGGCATTACTCGCCGCTGATCGCCGGCTTACAATCCACCCTCCGCATGTCCGAAAGACGAAATCTTGAGCGAGGCCGCTACAATTTGATGGACCCCGACAAGGAGAATGAGGTGCCAAGGTCGTAGCGGTTGATGTTCAACCGGCCGCCGTCCTCAAGATCCTGGGTTTCGCGGTAGGCGGTGCCCAGCAGGTTGCGCGCCTCGAACTTCAGTTCAGCTTCACGGCCGCGCAGCTTGAGGCCCTGGCGAGCCACGAAATCGAGCGTCAGCCCCGGACGCTCGACGATGTCCTCCTGCCGTGCTTCGCCCGAGCTAGGGCCACGGCTGCTTACCCGGGGCGAGGAATAGTTGAGCAGCAACGTAGCCTGCTGCAGGCTGTCGATCTTCTCCACTCCAAGCTGGAAGTTGGCGATGTGGCGCGACTGGCCGGTCAGCGCGTCGCCATTTCTAAAGACCTCGGTAGCGGGACGCTCGCCGCGCAGATCGTTGAGGATGGTTGTGTCGCCATCCTTCACGCGGATCTTTGATTCCGACAAAGTGTAATTGCCAATCGTCACCAGCCGATGGCTGCTCACCCCAACAGCCGTTAGAGGAAAATATTTCTGAACCTCAAACTCGACGCCGTAGAGTCGGGCGGAGGGCGCATTGGCAAAGGTGGTGAGGAGCGACGCGCCCCCGGTGAAGGTCGCCAGTGCTTCGATCGGCTTATCGATATGCTTGAAGAAGGCAGCCGCGCTCAATCGCTGCTGCGATCCGAAATACCATTCGTAGCGCGCTTCGGCATTGGTCAGCATGCTGTCTGTCAGAAACGGATTACCGAAGAACTGGCGATCGGATTCGGTGTCGAAATAGGCTTGGGGAGCGAGTTCGCGGAACTGGGGACGCGCGAGGGTCTTTGAGGCGTGGAGCCGCAATTGCATCTCCGGACGCATGGTCCAGGTCAGTGTCGCCGCCGGGAAGAAATAGTCCTCCCTGATCGCAGGCGTTTGCGGCAGCCCGCCTTCGTCGAACAGGTCGACCAGGGTTACCGACTGCTTGCCTTTCTCGTAGCGGACGCCGCCGCTCAGCCGCAGGCCGGACATAATGTCGACAGTTGCCTGCGCGTAGGCGCCGAGCACATTGAGGTCGCCTTCATACTCGGCAATGCCGCCGAGCGCCGACGTTTCGACGAGCAGGATGTCGTAGGTATAAACGTTGTAATCTGAGATGAGATAGTCGGGCCGCTGCTGGGCAACCGCCAGGTTGACGGAGTCCGCCGGGCGGAATGCGAAATCGCGGCGGCTCGAGACACGGTGGGTATCAAGATAGGCAGCGCCCACGGAAACCGTCACGCCTTCGATATTCGGGATTTTGTAAGTGACGTCGCCAGCAAAATTCCACACGTCCTCGGTGAGCTCGCTGAACGACACAGTCGCGGTTTGCGCATTGGCGGTGAGCGTGTTGATATAATCTTCGGCTTCGTCGCTATAGGCGTAGCTGAAGTTGCGCTCATAGGGCGCGTCGCGGCGCGAATTGGCGTAGCCACCGCGGGCATCAAATTCAAAATTGCCGAAATCGAACTCCCCAACCACTTGTGAATTGATCAGCTGGCGTTCGAACCAGGCTGTGCGCTGATTGATCTGCTGCGCCGGACCATCTTCGAGGGGATCACCAAGCTGGATGTCATAACCCTCGGCCAGCCGCGCAAGCTTCAGCGTGTCGCGAATAATGAGGTTCGTCCACCGCAGCTCGTGCTCGCCGATCTCGGCGGCAAGTCCAAGCAGGCCGTTGGCAACAATCCGGTGGTCGGTGCGCACGGCGCGAAAATCGGTGCCGATACCGTTGCCAAGCTGGGTTTGTTGGATCGCATCGCGCGTACGCCAGCTGTTGCTGTAACCGGCGCTAGCGAGCACCCCGACCCGGGCGGAGCCAAGGTCAAAGGCCGTCCCGCCGCTGAGGTCGGCACCCCAATTGGGCGAAATATCCCTATTGGTCTGCACCACCGTAGTGCGACTGTTAGCCAAGCTCGCAGTGATCCCCTGGATCTCTTCACGCGTGAAGCTGGAACCTTCGCTGATCGCGGCTCCGGAATTCATGGCGTTCTGCAATGGCCGCGGGATGTCGCGCGTCCCACTATCGAACCCGAGCCAATCGGTGTTGCTGCCGTAATATGTGTATCCTAGATTGCCGGTGGTCTCGCTGTTCCCGCCGACGCTGCCGCCAATGCCCAAAAACGTCTCGGACGGGATGGTCGAGGTCGTCAGGTTAATGACGCCCCCGCCGAACTCGGCCGGATAATTCACGGAATAGCTTTTCTGGACGACTGCGCTGGCCAGCACGCTGGTAGGAAAGATATCGAGCGGCACAACGCGACGGAGCGGCTCCGGAGATGGGAGAGCAAGGCCGTTCAAGAGGGCAAGTGAATAGCGATCGCCCAGTCCGCGGACGTAGACGAAGCCGTTGCCGACAACGCTAAGCCCGGTAACGCGCTGGAGGGCGCCAGCAATATCGCCCTCACCCGTTCGGGCAATATCACCTGCGGACAGCACCGATGTCACTTCCGGGGCGCTGCGAACGACGTTGCGCGAACCGCGAACAATAATCTCGCCGGAATCCGCGCCGGGTGCGGAGACCTGGACCTCCTCTTCCACTGGCTGCGGAGGATCCTCTGCCGCACCCGCCGGGGCGGGATCAACAGGCACCGACGGCGGAGTCTGCTGTGCCGGCGCGGCGCCCGCCTGCGCCAGGGCAGGCGCGGAGCAGAACGCGCTGGAGACAAGCAATAGGCGGTTAATGCGGCGAAGTCTGGACATGTCTATCCCATTCGGTTGGCTGACCAACTCAAGTTTGCGGCTCCCAAGAGCAGGTAAGGAAATGGGGCGGCGGATACGCTCGCCGCCCCTTGTTCCCTCGGATCAGGCGGGAACCACAAGGCAGCTTTGGTTGCTGCTGAAGCTCACGTAGCCGCTGTCGCAGGTCCAACCGCGATACCAGGTGTCGTTCGCGTCACGGACGGCGCCGATGTACGTCGTGTTCGTGAAGAACGGACTGATCGTCGACAAGTTCGTCACTACCGGCGTGTAGTTCGCTTCGTTCGGGCCGTTGATGAAGAAGCTCTGGAGCGTGTTGGTATAGTCCAGATTGTTGCCGGTATTGCCGCTCGCGTTGATCGCGGTGTTCTCGAAATCATCTTCGGGATTCTCGACGGCCGCAAACGTCCCGCAATCAAACGCGACCGATCGAATGACCGGCGGACCGGCTTCGTCGGGGCCGCTGGTCTGCACGGTCTCGGCATTGTCCACGTCGAGGCAGTAGGTGGGGCCGACGACCACGCCGTTGATCAGAGTGTAATCGGTCCCCCCGCGCAGATGGATGGCCGAGCGGCCGGTCCGGGTCTGGACAAAGGTGAAGTTGGCGAGGCGTGTATTCTGGCGCGGCACGAAGTCCGCGGCGCCCGGCACTTCCGGTGGCGAGTCGGCCTCGATCATCGCGTCGCCCGTGTTTGGCTTGACCGACTGCGGACGCTGAATTCCGATGAGGAACTGGATCGAACCCTTGTAGCCGAAATCGGTATCGAGCGTGTCATCGTCGGCGCCCGTGATGACGATGTTCTTCATGTTGTGCGTGCCGCCGAAGATCTCGATTCCGTCGTCGCCGCTATTGTGCACATGCACGTATTCGATCGTCGTTCCCGAACCGACGCCGCCCGTCGTCAGACCCTGGAGCTCGGCGTTGGGCTGAAGCGAGAAACCGGAGTAGCGGATTTGAACGTAGCGCAAGGTGCCGCTGCTATCGGCAGCGAGGGCACCGCCGTAGAGCGCGGGGGCGTTCGTACCTTCCGCCTGTTGCTGGCACTGGGCGGAGCCGCCCGGGACCGCGCTGTTGCAATTGCTGATCGGTGCGCGGCCGAGCAGCTGAATGCCGCCCCATTGATTGTCGCTGGCGTCAGTTGCCGTGCCTTCGACATTCTGGCGCGAAGTGAAGATGATCGGATTAGTCGACGTTCCGTTTGCGACAATCTGAGAACCGCGATTGACGACCAGGAAGGTTGCTTGGGTGTCGGCGAAAATCTCCACGCCCGCGGCAATGGTCAGAAGGCCGGACTGGCCCCCCGGCGCCCCTCCGGCGCCGCCAACGTCAACGCCGACATCGACTCTTCCGTTGATGGAATAGATCACACCAGCCGCATTGGGCAGCGAGAGATTCGTGATCTGGGCCGGCAGTCGGCAGTTACGGCGGTTGGCGATCACTCCGGCGTCGGTGGTCCCGGCCGGGCAAGCGTCTGCGGGCGTGCCCGGAGCCGGCCCGGGCCCTGGTCCCGGTCCGCCCGTCCCGGGGCCCGGCACCACAACCACGCCTTCACCAGGCGATCCAATGTCATCCGCTCCGCCTCCGCATCCGGCAAGCGCCATGGCGCTGGTCAGCAGCAATAGGTTACGCAGCGTGCTTGAACTTCCCACGGATTACTCCCCTTTGAAAATCGGTGCTTGAGGACGCTGACGAGATCCGCTCGGCGCCTTGCGCGACTCAGCTAGCAGGAGTGCGTGACAGGGATGTGAGACAAAGCTTACCTGAAAATGACAAGGCAAATGGCTGTTGCCCCGCGGTCTACCTGTCGAAATCCGCGTCCAGCGCGTAACCGAATCCCCGGACCTGCCGAAGCAGGTTGGGCCTGCCGGTCGAGTTCAAAGCGCGCCGCAGTCGGACAATACCGACGGTGACCGTGCCTTCCTCCAACTTCTTGTCCCGCCACACGGCTTCGAGCAATTCCTGCCGGGTGAACACGACGGCGGGGTTCTCCATCAGGAACTTGAGCAGCCGCAATTGCAATGCGGAAAGCCAGATGAGCGATCCGTCGCGGCGCACCCGGTGCCTTCTCAGATCCAGCTCCAGGTCCGCGTACCTCAGAACTTCCCGTGGCGCTGCATCCTCGATCCGGCCCCTTACCGCTTTAAGGCAGCCCCTCAGCTCCGCGATCGTCGGTGGTTCGGCAAAGCATTCGTCCGCGCCGGCGGCCAGCGCCTGCGACCGCAAATCGTTTTGTTCGTCGCGCGTGATGACAACCAGAAGGGCGGACGAAAGCTCGGGCATCGCACGAATCTTTTTGCACAGCGCAATGGCGTCGGATTCATTCGTCCGGCAATCGACGAGCACCACCTGGGGACGAGCGCGCAGCGCAGAGGCAACCGCATTAGGCCCCGGCCGGCTGTAGTGTACGTCAAATGCGGAATGTTCCAAGCTGACGCGAAGCGAATCGGCTGACGACACCGTAGAAATGAGCATCGCACGCGTGGGCGATCCCGATTCGGCCCGATCGATTTCGCCGTGCGCCAACATCTGTTCCCTCTCCGCAAACCAAGGGAACCTAGACGCCATATTTTACAGACGAACGACGGCTCAATTACCGCTGGATTACAAGCGAGGCGACTCCGAAAGTCACAGCGCGCCGCAGCTTGGGGAACATCGAAGAGGCGGTTCGGGTCGAGACCCCGAATTACGACTATTACTATCTCTGCACCGAATTGCGCCGGAAACGAATGATTCCGGTGATCACCAAGATCCGCGCCAATGGGTCGCAAGCGCACATTCGCGGCGGCAGTAGGCACCCTACTTATCGCAGCGACACCAAATCCGACGCGAGGCCATATTCCGCGAACATATCGTCGACGCGAGGTCGCAACTTGCGGGCCTGAGCGGCGTCCGATGCAGCTCGCGCTTTGTCGCCTTTTCGAGCGTATGCGATTGCCCGTCCCATCAGAGCGGTCGCTCCGCTGCGCTCCGAAACCGCCTTGTCATAAGCCTTCAGAGCGGCGTCGCGGTCGTCGAGCTTGAGGTAAACCAGACCCAGACTTTCAGAAATCGACCTGTTGTTCGGATCGAGCCGGAGCGCTCGCTCACAATCCTGCAAGGCCGATTTCAGCAGGACGTTGAATACCGCCTTGCCCCAACACAGCCGGCTCCAATCCGACGAAGTCTTCGCTTTCGAGCGCTCGGCATCGAAGGCTCGGTTGGCCTCGGCAGTTCGCCCGGCCTTGTACAGCGCGATCGCCCGGCTGAGCGCCCAATCGTCCGGGTCAAGTTCGGTCTTCATCGCTTGGTCGTACAGCGCAATGGCCTCGGCTGGCCTGCCTTGCTTCAGCAGCAGCTCCGCCTTCTGCCCCAGAGCAGACGGATCGGTCGGTTCAAGCTTCAATGCCGCGTCGAGATCGGACAGGCGGCCGGCAAAATCGGCGAACGGCCTTACCTGCGACCGGTTGACGTAGATGTAGCTCATTGGCTTGATGGCGAGAGCCTTGGCGAAGACGTCCATTGCGCGGTCCTTCATGCCCATCGTGGAATAGGCCTTGCCAGCTGCAACCAGCGCGTAGTCCGCCGTCGGATTCTCCTTCACCAGCAGGTCGGTTTCCGCTGCAGCGCGCTCCAGCTGTCCCTGCACAACCAGAATATTGATCCGGAGCAGGCGCAGCTGCGGCGACACGAGCCCCGTGCGTAGTGCGGCCTCGGTGTCTTCCAGGGCTCGTTCGTATTCGCGCAGCTCGCGATAGGCTGATGCCCGGCTTGCCAACATCGGCCCATTGGTCGGAAAGCGACTCAGCGCGTTCGTCAGCGCGGCCACGGCGGCCTTGTAGTCGCCGCGGGCCAGCGCAACCGACGCTTTTGCCTGGAGTGCGTACGGGTTGTTCGGCTCAGCGGCCAAGGCCGCCGCGATGTCGCGGTCGGCCGCCTCGAAGTCCTTCGCTTCGATGCCTGCATGGGCGCGATTGAGGAGGGTAGTTGCATCCTTGGGCCGGCGATTGATTGCCTCGTCGAGCGTCTTTCTGGCCCGGTCCTGATTGCCGGATCGCTTGAGCAGCTGGGCCTGCATGGCCAAAGCCATATGATTGTCCGGGTCGATCGCGAGTATCTGCTCGGCGGTTGCAAGGGCCTGATCATAGTTCCTGCGCGACATGGCGATCCCAGCCTTGGCGAGGAGCGCCTCGGGATTCTTCGGGTCGGCCGCCAGCACGGTCGCGACGTCCTTCTCGGCGGCGGACCAGTTTTCTGTGTTGGCGTGGAGTAGTGCGCGTTGCGCCAGCGCCGAGGTGTCCCGCGGGCTGCGTCCGAGGATCGTCTCGATCTCTTTCATGGCGAGATCATACTTGCCGAGCCGCATGTGGATGCCGGCGCGGCGGAGCAGTGAAAAATCACTGGTCCGATCGGCTTCGTGGGCCTTCGAATAGGCCTCCAAAGCCGCGGTGTAATCGCCCTTCTGCTCGGCCATCAGCGCGCGTGCCCGGAGAAGGACCGAATTGTTGGGCTGAATAGCCTCGGCGGCCGCCAGATCGGGGATCGCGCCGGCATGATCATTTGTCCAGACGCGCGTCAGGCCTCGATTGGCAAAAGCCCAGGCATTCTTGGGGTCAAGTTTCACGGCCTCGGAGAAGTCGGCGATCGCCTCGTCATATTTTCTCTGCTTCAGCAGCATCACGCCGCGGTCGATGAACGCCTGGGCGGACTGCGGCTTCGCCGCCATACTTGCCTGGACGTCCTTCGACGTCGGCCGGTAGGAAGAGGGAACCTTGAGGTGCACATCCTCGTCGTTGAGCGCTTTCAGCCGGCCCTGCGCGGCCAAGGCTTCCTTGTAAGGAATTTCAGGCACGATGGAACGCTCGCTGGCCTCGAGCCTCATCACACCATCGACAAAAGAAACTGTTCGCGAATATTCGTTGCCCGCGAGAGTTTCGCGTATCGGCACCGGAAGCTTCGGCTCCGCCTGGCCAGATACGAAGCCGGGCGGGAGACGAATTTCGACCCGCGTCGTGTTGAACGACGGATAGCTCAATTGGATGGGCGCGTCGCGGAACTGACCGGCGGTTCGCTCGAAATCGGGTTCGAAGGCGATGGTCGAGCCCGGAACATAAAACCATCCATCGTCCCATTCGAGCTTGGCTTCGCCGATCATCGACAAATGGAGTTCGCGCTTGAGCTTGTCGAAGCGAGTGCCGGCCGACTTCAGCGTGATGAAGTCGTACTGACGCTTCCAATATTCCCGCTGAACCTCGTCGAGTTGCGACCCGCCGATCGATGAGAAAGCTGCGTTGAGCATAACGGCGGTGTCGCCGCGGTAGATCTGCTCGGCCCGGGCCGGCGCCGGTACGTAGACGCCTTCGCGGGCATCGATGAATAGCTGGGTTGCCAATTCCGGCTGCTGCAGTGGCCCTGGCACGATTCGAACGAGCGCCGCCTGAGCCACCAGCGGCAGTCCCCAGCCGAAGTTCGGCGTATCGATCGAATCCAGCGCCAGGTCCCCCGTCCGCGTCCCGTCTAGCCAATAGGTTTTCCCGGCGATGCTTGCCCTGACCAGCACATGGTCGAACTGGCCGACCATCGGCAGCCGATCGGCAATAGCGTCACCGAAGCTCGAATTGACCGCGACCGCTTCTGCGTTGATTCCGAACTCGTGAAGGATTGCGAGCAGCAGCGCAGTCTTGGCCTTGCAATCGCCGAATCGCCGCGACCAGGTGCTTTCCGCTGAAGCCGGGACATAGCCTCCCTGGCCCATCAGGAGAGCGACGTAACGGACGCGGTCCTGGACCAGCTGGAGAGCTTGCTCGGCACGAGCCTTTGGATCGTTGGTCGCCTTCCGGATTTTCTCCACCTCCGCCCGGAGCGGCCCGGAGGCCGGCACGACCGCGGCTTCGCGGTACAGGGGAGCCATCAGCTCGGCGACTTCCGACCAGGAACCGAAATCGGACACCTCGGCCAACCGGCCGGTCTTGAACCGGGCCGGCGCGTCCTTTGGCAGGATGAGCGGCTCGATCTTGCTCTGCGACAGCTCGACGAGCGCCATACCGTCGCGCACCTTCGGGACAAGCGGCGGAAGGCCAGTCGAACCGAGTATCTGCACCTTCATCGACTTCGGCCAGCTGATGCGCGCTCGCCCCAAGGTTATCGGCATGCCGTTCCAGTCCGCGAACTTCGTCTGGATATGGCCCTTGAGAACCGGATCGACGCGTTCGACGGTCGTCGCCAGGTCGACGATGTCGCCGACCTGCAGGCCTTCCGGCTGAATGTTCGCGGTTAGCGTGCCGTCAAGCGTTGCAATCTCGAGGTTCGATTCGCGCCTGACCACCGTGAAGGTCTGGCCCGATTTGAGAACATCGATGACCTGGCTGCCACGGCGTATCACCAGCTTGTTCACGGTTACGCTATCCGTCGCGGGCTGCCATTGGATCGACAGATTGCCGACCGCCAGGCCCTGGGAATTTTGAATCTTGACCGCAGTTTCCGTGTAGGCAGTGATCTTGCCCGGTTCGATTGCCATTTGCTGATCCTGCAGGAGGATCGCGGCCGGTGCATTGGGGGGCGCGTTCGGCGAGGTCGGAACTGTGACGGGCACAACCCACGCAGGCGGGGCTGCGTACTTCAGGGTGTCGGCCGCCGTCGCGACGCTCGACCCGCTCACCATCAAGACCATGATGGTCAATCGAAGCTTGCCGCCCATGACGACCCTCCTTGGCGAGTGTATCCTATTGAATATCCAACGCTATCAGCAACAGCATTTATTGCCCAGATTTTCCGCGGCGAATGTCCGCAATGGGTCGCAAGCGGACCCAAGCCGCCAATGTTCAAGCGCGAAAACGCGCTCAGCGAGGCGCCTCGCCCACCGGCAATCTCGTCAGTCCCTGGCCAATGTGCGCGCTATCCGGGGGATTGCTGGACCGGTGAACGGGCTGCTGAGAATCGCGAATTGGGCCCCGGATCAGGTCCGGGGCAACGCAAACCCTAAGCTCGCTTTCGCTCACTAAGGATTTGACGTTGGTTGCGGGGGTAGGATTTGAACCTACGACCTTCAGGTTATGAGCCTGACGAGCTACCGGGCTGCTCCACCCCGCGACACTGTATGCTTGGCCTCAGGCGCCGGCGTGGGCATCCGCCCACTTGGCTATCCTCCCCCGGATCAAGGCCGGGGTCCGGGCGGCCGTTCGGCCTTGCGAAGCTGACGCTTCGTTCGGCCTTTTGCCCGAAACAACAAAGCCGCCGCTCGGACTAGCCGGCAGCGGCTTTGAATGAAATTGCGAATGGGTTTCGACAAAGCGCCGGCTTCAAAGCCTGGCGACGACCTACTCTTCCACTGCTTAGGCAGTAGTACCATCGGCGCTGTCCGGTTTCACGGCCGAGTTCGGGATGGGATCGGGTGGGTCACGGACGCTATGGCCACCAAGCTATGGGGCCGGCGCATTGTCGAATTCTAGAAATCGTGCACTTGGGTTGAGTATTCGGCGTCATCTAGCTGAGATCTTTCGACCATCAACAGCAGATCCCTCGATAAACTCGGGACAGGACTGTCGATGATGGTGGGACTCTCAAGCGCGAAATGAGCAATTAGGACCGGTTAGCTTCACGCATTACTGCGCTTCCACACCCGGCCTATCAACGTGGTGGTCTTCCACGGCTCGATGAAACCTTATCTTGAGGGAGGCTTCCCGCTTAGATGCTTTCAGCGGTTATCCCGTCCATGCATAGCTACCCTGCTGCACCGCTGGCGCGACGACAGGTCCACCAGAGGCATGTTCACCCCGGTCCTCTCGTACTAGGGGCAACTCCTCTCAAGTATCGACGCCCACGGCAGATAGGGACCAAACTGTCTCGCGACGTTCTGAACCCAGCTCACGTACCACTTTAATTGGCGAACAGCCAAACCCTTGGGACCTGCTCCAGCCCCAGGATGTGATGAGCCGACATCGAGGTGCCAAACAACCCCGTCGATATGAGCTCTTGGGGGTTATCAGCCTGTTATCCCCGGCGTACCTTTTATCCGTTGAGCGATGGCCCTTCCACGAGGGACCACCGGATCACTATGACCGACTTTCGTCTCTGCTCGACTTGTCAGTCTCGCAGTCAGGCGGGCTTATGCCATTGCACTCTAACAGACGGTTTCCAACCGTCCTGAGCCCACCATCGCGCGCCTCCGTTACTCTTTAGGAGGCGACCGCCCCAGTCAAACTACCCGCCACAGAGGGTCCCTGCACCGGATAACGGTGCGAGGTTAGACAGTAGAAAACAACAGGGTGGTATTTCACAGGTGGCTCCACTCGAGCTGGCGCCCAAGCTTCAAAGCCTCCCACCTATTCTACACAGTTGTTTCCCACAGCCACTCTGAAGCTGCAGTAAAGGTGCACGGGGTCTTTCCGTCTAACCGCGGGTA
>CAYSHL010000019.1:0-30716 GCA_964430865.1 uncultured Sphingomonas sp. | reverse complement strand
GTGTTCGCGGTCAAGCGCCTGATCGGCCGCCGCTTCGACGACCCGATCACCAAGAAGGACACCGAGCTGGTCCCGTACAAGATCGTCAAGGGGCCCAATGGCGACGCCTGGGTCCAGGCCGGCGGCAAGGACTATTCGCCGTCGCAGATCTCGGCTTTCATCCTCCAGAAGATGAAGGAAACCGCCGAGGCCTATCTCGGCGAGACGGTCACCCAGGCGGTGATCACCACGCCCGCTTACTTCAACGACGCCCAGCGCCAGGCGACCAAGGACGCCGGCCAGATCGCGGGCCTTGAAGTTCTGCGCATCATCAACGAGCCGACCGCGGCCGCGCTCGCCTACGGGCTCGAGAAGCAGGACGGCAAGACGATCGCGGTCTACGACCTTGGCGGCGGCACGTTCGACATCTCGATCCTCGAGATCGGCGACGGCGTGTTCGAGGTGAAGTCGACCAACGGCGACACCTTCCTCGGCGGCGAGGACTTCGACGCCAAGATCGTCGATTACCTCGCCGACAAGTTCAAGGCCAAGGAAGGCATCGACCTGCGCGGCGACCGCCTCGCGCTGCAGCGGCTCAAGGAAGCCGCCGAAAAAGCCAAGATCGAGCTGTCGTCGGCGGCGACGACCGAGATCAACCAGCCGTTCATCACCGCGCGCATGGAAGGCGGGCAGACGACGCCGCTGCACCTGGTCGAGACGATCACCCGCGCCGACCTCGAAAAGCTGGTCGCGGACCTGATCGGCCGCACACTCGACCCGTGCAAGAAGGCGCTCAAGGACGCCGGCATCGAGGCCAAGGACGTCGCCGAAGTCGTGCTGGTCGGCGGAATGACGCGGATGCCGCGAGTCCGCGAAGTCGTGAAGGAGTTCTTCGGCAAGGAGCCGCACACCGGCGTCAACCCGGACGAAGTGGTGGCGATGGGCGCGGCGATCCAGGCCGGAGTGCTGCAGGGCGACGTCAAGGACGTTCTTCTGCTCGACGTTACTCCGCTGTCGCTGGGAATCGAAACATTGGGCGGCGTGTTCACCCGGATGATCGACCGCAACACCACCATCCCGACCAAGAAGAGCCAAGTGTTCTCGACCGCCGACGACAACCAGAATGCGGTCACCATCCGGGTCTTCCAGGGCGAGCGCGAGATGGCCAGCGACAACAAGATGCTCGGCCAGTTCGACCTCGTCGGAATCCCGCCGGCGCCGCGCGGAGTGCCGCAGATCGAGGTCACCTTCGACATCGACGCCAACGGCATCGTCAACGTCAGCGCCAAGGACAAGGGCACCGGCAAGGAACAGCAGATCCGGATCCAGGCGTCCGGCGGTCTCAATGACGACGACATCGAGAAGATGGTCAAGGAAGCCGAGCAGTTCGCCGACGAGGACAAGAAGCGCCGCGCCGAGGCCGAGGCCCGCAACCAGGCCGACAGCCTGATTCACTCGACCGAGCGGCAGCTGGCCGAGCACGGCGACAAGGTGACTCCGGAGGTCAAGACGGAGATCGAGACCGCGATCGCCGAGGCCAAGGCGGCGGTCGAGAGCGGTGACCCCGAGGCGATGACCGAGAAGACCAACGCGCTGACCCAGGCGGCGATGAAGCTCGGCCAGGCGATGTACGAGCAGCAGCAGGCCGAGGCGCAGCCGCAGCCGGGGGACGAGGGCGCCGAGACGACCGCGGAGGCGGCGCCGGCGGAGGAAGAGGTGGTCGACGCCGAATTCTCCGAAGTCGACGAGGAACCGAAGGCGTAAGGTGACGGCCGGCGGAAATCGTCATGGCTGAAGCCGACTATTACGACCTGCTGGGAGTGCCGCGCGGCGCCGACGACGCCGCGATCAAGGCCGCGTACCGTCGGCTGGCCAAGGAATGCCATCCCGACCGGCACGGCGGCTGCACCAACCAGGAAGCGCGCTTCAAGGAAATCAGCGAGGCCTATGAGTGCCTCAAGGACCCGCAGAAACGCGCCGCCTACGACCGCTTCGGCAAGGCCGCGTTCCAGAACGGCGGCGACCCCTTCGGAGGCCGCGGCTTCGACGGCTTCTCCGACATCTTCTCGTCGATCTTCGGCGAGTTCATGGACCCGCGCGGCCAGCGGCAGAACGCCGCCCGCGGCGCCGACCTGCGCTACGACCTCGAGCTGACGCTCGAGGAAGCGTTCGCGGGCAAGGAATCAGCCGTCACCATCGAAGCCCTCGCCAAGTGCGATTCGTGCGAGGGCCGCGGCGCCCGCGGGCAGAGCCGGGCGCAGACCTGCTCGACCTGTGGTGGCGCCGGCAAGGTCCGCGCCCAGCAGGGCTTTTTCGTCGTCGAGCGCGGCTGCCCGAACTGCCGCGGAAGCGGCGAAGTGATCGCCGACCCCTGCACCAATTGCGACGGCGAAGGCCGGGCGCTCAAGCGCCGCAGCCTGTCGGTGAAAATCCCCGCCGGAGTCGACGAGGGCACCCGCATCCGGGTGTCGGGCGAAGGCGAGGCGGGTGTGCGGGGCGCGGCCAGCGGCGACCTCTACATCTTTGTCCACATGAAGCGGCACCCGATCTATGCGCGCGAAGGGACCATGCTGATCGCCGAGTGCCCGGTCAGCTTCACCGCCGCCGCGCTCGGCGGATCGATCAGCCTGCCGGGGCTCGACGGAGCGAAGATCGAGATCAAGATCCCGCCCGGAATCCAGTCGGGCGAGCAGCTTCGCCAGCGCGGCGCCGGGATGAGCGTGCTCAACGGCCGCGGCCGCGGCGACCTGGTCGCCCGGGTCCTCGTCGAAACTCCGCGGCGCATGAGCGCCAAGCAGAAGAAGCTGCTCGAGGAATTCCGCAAGACCGAGACCGGCGACGAGAGCCCGGCGGCGAAAAGCTTCTTCCAGCGGGTCCGGGAGTCGTTCGGAAGCTAGCCGCTCAGGCGGTCGATTTCGAGGCGCAAAGCTAGCATCTGGGCGAACAGTTCGGCGGCCGCGTGGAGCTCGAAATTGGGCTGGCGCGGTGAGCGGGATTCACAACTGATGTGGCCGGTCGGGCGGCCTTCAAAGCTTAGCGGAATGGTCATCGCCGAGCCGATCGGGCGGTCGCGCAGCGCCTTCAGCGATTCCGCTGACGGCGAGCGGAGCAGCGCGCGGGCGATCGACTTATCGTTCGGCCGGCGCGGGAAAATCGGCACCGGGGCGCCTCCGCTGTCGGCGACGATGGCCGGCAGGTCGGGTCCCGCCTCCGCGTCCATGGCCGCCGCGGCGCGGCTGCTGTGGGCGGTGCGGTCGCCGCAGACGATGGTGCAGCGGTCATGGCTGGTGAGTGCGCGCATCCGCCGCGCCGCGGCGTCCAGGAGCGCCGTGCCGCTGCTGCCGCCGAGGCTTTCGATCAGCCCGCCGACCGATCCGATTGTCTCTCCAAGCCCCCCTTCGGGGCTCGGGGTGGCTTCGAGCAGGACCCGGCCGTCGCTGACCTGGAAGGCGATGTCGAACCGCGGCCGGTCGTCGGTCAGCCTGACTCGATAGGCGCGGCCGATGCCCGTCGAGCCGCTCAGCCGCGAGAACAGGTTGCGAAGATCGTGAAGCGCCTGGGCCTGAACGAAGCGGCTCAACGGCTCCTCGATCAGCGTGACGTGCGATTCGCCGAGGAAATCGTCGACGTTCTCGGAGGCGCGAAGCACGATCCAGTCGAGCGACAGCTGGATTAGGAAGCCGGCCGGCTGCACCTGCAGGTCTTCGGACTCGCGCTGGCCGGCCGCGGCGGCCGCGCGGGTGTCATCAACTGTTTCGGCGTCTTGCGCTGGCATCCCTGGCCCCCGCGCGCATCATAGCGCAGGATCGCGCCGCGCAACCCCGAAAAGTTGCGCTAGGCCTGCGGGCCGAACACGCGGGCGAAAATCGTGTCGACTTGCCGCAGGTGATGATCGAGGTCGAACAGGTTGTCGAGCTCGGCCGGAGCGATCCGTTCGGTGACCGCGGGATCCTGCTTGAGCAAATCGAGCAGCGATTGCTCGCCGTCCGATTCCCAGACCTTCATCGCGTGGCCTTGAACGAGGGCGTAGGCCTCTTCGCGGCTCAGGCCGGCTTGCGTGAGCGCGAGCAGCACGCGCTGCGAGTGGACGAGCCCGCCCATCCGGTCGAGATTCCTGCGCATGCGCTCGGGATAGATCAGCAATTTGTCGACGAGGCCGGTCAGCCTCGCCAGCGCGAAATCGAGCGTGATCGTCGCATCGGGGCCGATGAACCGCTCGACCGACGAGTGCGAGATGTCGCGCTCGTGCCACAGAGCGACGTTCTCGAGTGCCGGTGTGACCGCGCTTCGAACCATCCGCGCGAGGCCGGTGAGATTTTCGCTGAGCACCGGGTTGCGCTTGTGCGGCATCGCCGAACTGCCTTTCTGGCCGGGAGCGAAAAACTCCTCGGCCTCGAGGACTTCGGTGCGCTGCAAATGGCGGATTTCGGTCGCCAGCCGCTCGATCGACGAGGCGATCACGGCGAGGGTGGCGAAGAACATCGCGTGGCGGTCGCGCGGGATGATCTGGGTCGAGATCGGCTCGGGCTTGAGGCCAAGCTCGGCGGCGACATGGGCTTCGACCTCGGGCGAGACGTTGGCGAACGTGCCGACGGCGCCGGAAATCGCGCAGGTGGCGACGTCGTCGCGCGCGGCGACCAGGCGTGCCCGTCCCCGGTCGAACTCGGCATAGGCTTGCGCGAGCTTGAGGCCGAAGCTGGTCGGCTCGGCGTGGATGCCGTGGCTTCGGCCGATGGTCGGGGTCAGCTTGTGCTCAAAAGCCCGCCGCTTGAGCACGATCAGCAGTTCGTTGAGATCGGCGATGAGCAGGTCGGCCGACTGCTTCAATTGCACGGCCAGCGCAGTGTCGAGCACGTCGGAGCTGGTCATGCCCTGATGCAGCCAGCGCGCTTCAGGGCCGAGCTTGCTTCCGGCCCAAGTGAGGAAGGCGATGACGTCATGTTTGGTCACCGCCTCGATTTCGTCGATCGCCGCGATGTCAATCTCGCCGAGCGCATTGTCGTCGTAGGCGGCGCGGATTTTCGCGGCATCCTCGGCCGGGACCGCTCCGGAGCGGCCCATCGCCTCGGCGGCGAAGACCTCGATCGCGAACCAGATGCGATAGCGGTTCTCGGCCGACCAGATGGCGGCCATTTGCGGGCGGGAGTAGCGGGGAACCATCCCCGGCGCGGCTAGCAGAGCCGCCGCGCCGCATCAAACTCACGCGTTAAACCGGCCTAGCGGGGCACTCTCCGGGAGGAGACGACCCGATTCGCGGTGTCGGTGACGATCTCCAGCAGCTGGCCGGCCGTGTTCCGGGCGCGGACGACCGTCTGGCCCTGGGCGTTCGCGGTCCGCGAGACCTCGGTCAGGCCGGCGCGGGCCAGGTCGAGCACTTGCCCGTTGCGCAACAGGTTGGTGGCGATTCCGCCGACCGTTCCGACAGCGTTGTTGGCGACTCCGCCAACCGTTCCAACGGTGTTGTCGACGGTGTTGAGCAGGCCGCTGACGATTTGCGGGTTGTTGTCCAGCGTCTGCAGGGTGCGTTCGATGATCGCCCGAACATTGTCGAGCCGAACGACCAGGGTCGCGGTCGCCTGAACGTCCTTCAGCGCGATCTTGACCTGGTCGATCTTGACGTCCGCTCCGGCCGTCAGCTTCAGCAGGTTCGCAAGCCGGGCATCGAGCGCGATGTGAGCCTCGAGATTGGCGACTTCGATGGTCAGCTCTCCAACCCTCAGATTGGGGATGTCGAGCAGCACGTCGGGCTGATCGCCGGAGGCGGTGACCTGCTGGGCAAGCTGGGTCGATACCCCGGGCTGGGCTTGAACCGCGCGCCGGGTCTGCGCCTCGGCCGGAGTCGCCATGACCATGACCGCGACGGCGGCCGAGGCAATCAAGGTCCCACGCATGTTCTTCTCCCTGTTGTTATCGTTGCGGTTCGTTGGTCGGCGGTGTCTCGGGCTGGGGCGCGGAGCCTGGGTCGGCAATGCGCCCCTCAATGTCGACGTTGATGACCGGGTTGTTGATCCGCTTCTGCCCGTTCGCCCTGGGCGCTTCGACCGAGACCAGGTTTTGCCCGTTTGCGGTGATTTGGAGCTCGGCGGTCCCTTGCTTCTGGATCGTCAGGGAGCGCGCTTTGACCGTGGCATGGAACTCGATGTCCGCCGGCGCGGCGGCCTGGGCGGCGACGAACAGGAAAAATACCATATTTCGCTTAACTTTGCTTTGACCGGCGAGTTCCGAAGGCCGCACCAATTGTGTGTTTCTGGTTCACATCATTGAGCGGCGCAACCGGAGCGCTTAGGACTGCCCCCGAACAAAAGGGGGGGCCTGATGAAGCATCTACTCTGGTCGGCGTTGGCGCTGGCGGCCATGTCCACTCCGGCCGTCGCTCAGCGGGTCGATGCCGCGCCTTCCGCAGGCAGCGTGACTGCGGAATATTATTACCGAATCAAATGGGGCAGCCAGGAAGAGTTTAAACGCCTCTACGAGCGCAATCATGCGCCGATCATGCGCGAGATGCAGAAGCAAGGCTTCGTGCTCAAGATGGAGGTGGAGGAACCTTACACTCACCTCGCCGGCGGGGTTCGCTGGGATTTGAGGGTCACGGTGACCTACCGGGACGCAGCCGCGGCCGTGCTTGGGAGCCAGTTCGACAAGGCGTTCGCCGACGCGGAAGCTCGCCTCTACCCCGACAAGGCCAAGTTCACCGCGGAAGAGACTCGGCGCTTCTCGCTGCTTGAGGACCATTGGGACGTCATCGTGATGCCCGTCGCGCCTTAAATCAGCCCCAGCGCTTTCAAGCTGGTGCGGCCCTGCGAGCCGACGATGACATGATCGTGGACCATGATCTTCATGTGCTTGCCGGCCTCGACCAGATTGCGGGTCAGCCGGATGTCCTGGGTACTCGGTGTGGAATCGCCGCTCGGGTGGTTGTGGACAATGATGATCGCCGTCGCTCCAAGCGCGATCGCGCGGCTGATGACTTCGCGGACATGGACCGAGGCTTCGTCGACCGAGCCCTGCCACATCGCCTCATTGGCGATCAGCAGATTCTTGGCGTTGAGGAACAGGACGCGCACTTCCTCGACGGCCGAATGGGCCATCGCCGCCTGGAGATAATCGCCGAGCGCTTCCCAGTTCGACAGCAGAGGCCGGCCCTCGATGCGCGTTTCGAGCAGCCGCAAGGCGGTCGCTTCGGCGATTTTCAGGGCGCCGACCGTTGCATCGCTAAGGCCTTCGCGTTTCAAAGTTTCGGCGCTGGCGCCAAGCAACGGCCCGATACCGCCGAATAGGTTGATCAGCCGCTTGGCTTGTTCCTTTGTGTCGACGCGCGGGATTGTCAGCACAAGCAGATATTCGACCAGCTCGTGGTCGAGCAGCGCCTTGGGGCCGCCGTCGAACAGCCGCTGCCGAAGCCGCCCCCGGTGGCCGATGCCGTCGTCGGCGATGGTCGTGACTGAGCTCCGCATGCCGCCTTCCCGTCGCGACTGCCGAGCAGGGGATCACTGAACCACAGTTCACCGCGACTGGAAAGCAACATGCGCGATTCGAACGGCGGCGGTCGTGCCGGATACGGAACGGGGCTGCGCGGCGCGGGTTAGTTAAAGCCAATGGTGAACAGGCCGATCGACCGAGAGGGGCCGCTCCCCGAGGAGCGCTCCGAAATCGTCCGCGTGCGACGCTATCGCGGGCGCCGCGCGTTCATGATCGTCGGCATCGGCCTGCTGATCCTGCTGCTGGTCGCGCTCGCCGCTTTGTGGGTCGCCCGGCGGCCGATCGCCACGGAATTCCTCGAGCGCGAGTTCGACCGGCGGGGTGTCGAGGCGACGTACCGGCTCGACCGGGTCGGGCTGCGCACCCAGCAACTCAGCAATCTGGTCATCGGCGACCCGCGCCGGCCCGATCTCACCGCCCGCTACGCGCAGATTCAGACGCGCATCCAGTGGAACGGCAGCGTCGAGGTCTATCGAGTCGTCGCCCGCGGAGTCCGGCTTCGCGGCCGGCTGGTCAAAGGCAAGGTGAGCTGGGGCCAGATCGACAAATTGCTGCCGCCGCCGAGCGACAAGCCGTTCCAGCTGCCCGATTTCGTGCTCGACGTCGCCGACAGCAGCATCAGCCTGGCGACCCCGTTCGGCCATTTGGGAATCGCGCTTCAGGGCGCCGGCAATCTCAGCGGCGGCTTCAAGGGGCGGATGGCGGCCGCGAGCCCGCGCTTTGTCCCCGGCCAGTGCGAGATCGTCGGCCTCAAGGCTAATGTCGCGGTCCAAGTTGAGGCGCGCCGGCCGCACGTCGAGGGACCGCTCCAGGTCGCGCGGCTGGTCTGCCCGAAAAGCCGGTTCGAAATCGTCCAGCCGAGGTTCGACATCAACAGCCGCTTCAACGAGGCGTTCACCACCTATGACGGCCGCGGCCGGATGGCGATCCCGAGCCTCGTCGCGGGTGAGAACGGGCTGGCGGCGTTCGTCGGCGACCTGACCTTCCGCGGCAACCCCGACGCGACTTACGGCTCGGTACGGCTGGCGGCCCAGCGCTCGCGCCTGGCGACCATCTATGCCGAGCGGACTCGGCTGAAGGGGCGGTACCGGCTGGGGATGACGGGCGGCACGTTCGTCATGGTCGGCGATTACGCCGCGAACGGGGCGACCCTCGACCCGTCGATGCTCGCCCCGGTTACGGCTGCGCTGGCCGCTGCCCAAGGCACTCCGGTGGGGGCGGTCGCGACGGCGATCGGCAACGCCATCCGCCGCACGACCAGCGAATTTGATGCCGACGGCGAGATTCGCGTCGTCAACTTCCCGGGCGGCGGCGCGGTCCGCATTGAAAGCGCCGAAGTCACCGCTCCCAACGGCGCCCAGGCGCGCGTGTCGGGCCGCGACGGAGTGACCTATTATTGGCCGGGCAACCGGCTTCGGGTCGACGGCATCATCCAGATGGCCGGCGGCGGCCTGCCGACCGGCCGGGTCGATATCCGCCAGCCGCGCAGCGGCGCGCCGATGAGCGGCGTCGCCGAGATCGCGCCGTACCGAGTCGGCCAGTCGCGGCTCGCGCTCGCCCCGATCCGCTTCAACGCCACCAGAGACGGCTCGACGGCGGTCAGCACGGTGATGCTGGCCGATGGTCCGTTCGAGGACGGCAGGGTGCGGGCGTTGCGAGTGCCGCTGACCGGCCGCTTCGGGAGCCGCAGCGGAGTCGCCTTTGGCACCGCCTGCGCCGAAATCAGCTGGGCGCAACTGCAATTCCGGCAGCTCCAGCTCGGTCCGACGCGCTTGCCGGTATGCCCGATCGGCCCGGCGATGGTATCACAAGCGCCCGGCGGCTCGGCGCGCTGGGGCGCCCGGCTTTCGAACCCGGTGCTGCAGGGCCGTCTCGGCAATTCGCCGTTGCGCGTCGCCGCCTCGAGCGGGCGCATCGAGGGCCAGCGATTCAACCTCGAGGCGGTCGCGCTGCGGCTCGGGCGGCCGACAGCGCCGATCATTTTCGACGCCCGCCGCCTCGAGGGCAGTTTCGGCGGCCGTGGAGTCACCGGTACGTTCGCCGGCGGCAGCTCGACGATCGGCAACGTCCCCCTGGCGATGAGCGACATCGCTGGGCGCTGGCGAGTCTATCGAGGCGACCTCACCGTCGATGGCGGGATGATGGTCGCCGACCGCTCGCCGGAGCCGCGCTTCTACCCGCTGCGCAGCGACAACGTCCGCTTCACTCTCGCCAACGACATGGTGCGCGCCGGCGGGACGCTCAATCACCCGGCGAGCGGAGCCAAGGTCACCGATGTAAAAGTCGAGCATCGGCTGTCGACGGGAGCCGGCGAGGCCCTGCTCGACGTTCCGGGCATCCGCTTCGGCGAGGGCCTGCAGCCCGAGGAGCTGACGCGGCTGACCGAAGGCGTCGTCGCGGTCGTCCAGGGTACCGTCACCGGCCAGGGGCGGATCAACTGGAGCAGCGGCGGCAAGGTCACCTCCAGCGGCGAGTTCTCGACCGCCGGAATGGATCTCGCGGCGCCGTTCGGGCCGGTCACCGGACTGACGACCACGGTCCGCTTCAGCGACCTGCTGGCCCTCGAGACCGCGCCCGGCCAGACCGCGACCATCGGCTCGATCAACCCCGGTATTCTGGTCGAGAACGGGGTCGTCCGATACCAGCTGCTGCCCAATCAGCTGGTCAAGATCGAGCGCGGCGAGTGGCCGTTCATGGGCGGCCAACTGATCCTCCGCGAGACGGTCCTCAACTTCAACCGGCCGAGCTCCAAGCGCCTGACGTTCGAGCTGGTCGGATTCGATGCGAAAACCTTCATCGACGGCCTCGGTTTCGACGGCATCATGATCACCGGCACCTTCGACGGAGTCCTGCCGATGATCTTCGACGTCGAGGGCGGCCGGCTGGTCGGCGCGCGGCTGGATTCGCGGCCGCCGGGCGGCGAGTTCCGCTACAACGGCACCAAGCCCGAGGCCGGGATGATGGTCGGAGTCGCCTTCGACCTGCTCAGCAACATCCGCTACCGTTCGATGATCATCCGGCTCGACGGCGACCTCGCCGGCGAATTCGCCACGCGCTTCACGATCAACGAGGTTTCGCTCGGCAACAAAGGCGGGTTGGTCGCCGGAATGGTGCGCGGCGCGCTCCGCAAGGTCCCGTTGCGGGTCAATCTCAACGTCCGCGGGCCGTTCCGGGCGCTCATCCAGATGGCGAAGGGATTCAAGGATCCAACCACCGTCATCGAGCCCGTGATGCCGTTCCCGCTCGACGCTCCCGGGATCGTCACCGAAACCCGCACGATTCGAAAGGACGAAGACCAGACCCGGACCTCGCCGATCGAGGCAAACGAAGTCACCACCCAACCGCCACAGCCAAGCGAGTAACGACCATGACCAAGGCAAGATCGAAATCTCTCCTGATGCTCCCGCTGGGCGCGGCGATGGCCCTGCCGGTCGCCGGCTGCGTCACCGTCAACGCTCCGGAAAAGCCGATCGAGATCAACCTCAACGTCGACATCCGGCAGGAGGTGCTGGTCCGGATGCAGCGTGACGTCGAGCAGCTGATCCGGCAGAACCCGCAGGCTTTCCCGCAGAACGCGCCCGAGGGCCCGAAACAGCAATGAGCCGGCTCCTGGTCCTTGCAGCGGCGTTAATGATGGCGGTGGCTGTGCCGTCGATCGCCCAGACTCCTGCAGTCGACGCGGCCCGGCAGGCCGGGCAGGTCGGCGAACGGTTCGATGGCTATATGGGGTTGGCGGGCTCGCCTTCCGCGGTGGTTCGGAGCCAGGTCAGCGCGATCAATATCCGCCGGCGCGCGCTCTACAGCAATCTGGCCGCGAGCCGCCGGGTCGCGCCGAACGAGGTTGGAATTGCCGCCGGCTGCCAGTTGCTGGCTCGGGTGCAGGTCGGGCAGGCCTATATGCTGGTCGACGGACAGTGGCGGGTGCGGGCGCCCGGCCAGCCCGCGCCGATCCCGCAATATTGCCGCTGATCGGGCTTTAAAACCCGCCGCCGCGGTTGACTATCGGCGGCCCGGTTCATAAAGGAGCCGCGCCTTGGCGGGCTTGATCGCCGCCATGTTCCTCGACCTTCACTTGCCCCCAAATCAAGGCCGGGGCGACGCACAGGGAAGAAGCATGGCGACGGACGAGACCGAGGAGGACCCGAAGCTTCCACCGGATGCACGGCTCGATTCGCTCGAGGAGCGGCTCGAACGGGCGCAGGCGGCGGAGGCCAAGCGGACCGGAGTCAGAGAGCCGAGCCCGGGCATCCGGATCGCGCAGCAAGCCTTCGGTCATCTGGTCGGCGCGCCGGTTGGCGGGGCGGTGATCGGATGGGGTCTGGACAGCCTGGCCGGGTTGGCCGGCCGCGAGACCTTTCCGTTGCTGACGCTGCTGATGCTGTTCTTCGGGTTCGGCGTCGGTGTGCGCAACGTGATGCGGATTTCGAAGACGCCTCCGGGCGCTTAATTCTTGAAGAGGTAGCGAATTCAAGTGGCGTCCGAAGGCAAGATCGACCCGATGCACCAGTTCACCGTGGAGCCTCTGCTCCCGCTGAAGGTGGGCGGCTATGACCTCAGCTTCACCAACAGCTCGCTGTGGCTGCTGATCGCGCTGGCCGTGATCTACGGCTTCATGGCGATGGGCATGCGGCGCCAGCTGGTCCCCAATCGCTGGCAGGTCGCGGTCGAGGGCCTGACCGGCTTCATCGACGACATGGTCAAGGTGAACATCGGGCCCGAGGGCAAGAAGTTCATGCCCTACATCTTCTCGCTGTTCGTGTTCATCCTCGCCGCGAACCTGCTCGGGCTGTTCCCGCTGTCGATCATCCCGGGCCAGCACCAGTTCACCACCACCAGCCATTTCAGCATCACCGGCGTGCTCGCCGTGCTGAGCTTCTCGATCGTGCTCATTGTCGGCTTCTGGCGCCACGGGCTACACTTTTTCTCGCTGTTCATTCCCCACGGCACGCCCAAGGTCATGGTGCCGCTGATCGCCGCCATCGAGTTCATCTCGTTCATGGTGCGGCCGTTCAGCCTCGGCTTGCGGTTGTTCGTGGCGATGATCGCCGGCCACATTTTGATGGAAGTGTTCGGAAGCTTCATCGTCACCGGGTTCAACGGCGGTCCGATGGGCGTTGGCGTCGGCCTGTTGAGCTTCCTGTTCATCATCTTCGTCACCGCGCTCGAGCTGCTGGTCTGCGCGATCCAGGCCTACGTGTTCGCGCTGCTGACGACGCTCTATCTCAACGACGCGATCAACCTTCACTAAAGGAGCTTTTCACATGGATCTCACTTCCGCACAGGTAATCGGCGCCGGGCTGGCCGCGATCGGCGTCGGCGCCGCCGCGATCGGCGTCGGCAACGTCTTCGGCTCGTTCCTCGAGAGCGCGCTTCGCAATCCCGCGGCCGCCGACGGCCAGCAGGGCCGGCTGTTCATCGGCTTCGCCGCCGCCGAGCTGCTCGGGCTGATCGCGTTCGCGGTCGCGATGATCATCCTCTACGCGCCGCCCAGCGCCTAATTTCACGAAGCGCCGAGCCAATGCCCCAGATCAACCAGCTCTCCGAGATCTTCTTCTCGCAGGTCTTCTGGCTGCTGCTGGTGTTCGGAATCATCTACTTCGGCATCGCCCGGGGGATGGTGCCGAAGATCCAGTCGACGGTCGAGCTGCGCGAAAAGACGATCGCCGACGATCTGGCCAAGGCCCAGGCGGCCCGGTCCGAGGCGGAGGAAATCGAAACCGCGTACCGCGAACGCATCGATGCCAGCCGGGCCGAAGCGGCAACGCTGACCCGCGAAGCTCGGCAGGCGAGCGCGCTCGAGACCGAAACCAAGGTCCGCGCCGCGTCCGAGCAGATCGCCAAGAAAGTCGCGGCGGCGGAAGCGGAGATTCGCTCGGCGGCCGCAGCCGCGCGGGCCGAGGTCGAGAAAGCGGCGGTCGAGGCGACCCAGGAGCTGGTCACCCGCCTGACCGGCGCCAAGGTCGACAAGGCCCAGGCGGCCGCGGCGGTCAAGGCCGAGCTTCATGGCTGAACCCGTCGCCACGACCGAGCACGCCGGCGCCGCGCCCCATGCCGAGCCGACCGCGTTCGGCCTGACCGCGCCGATGTTCATCGGGCTGGCGATGCTGGTGGTGTTCGCGATCCTCGCCTGGAAGAAGGTGCCGGCGGCGATCGGCAAGGCGCTCGATTCAAAGATCGCGCTGATCCGCGACCAGCTCGCCGAGGCCGAGGCGCTGCGCAAGGAAGCCGAAGCGCTGAAGGCGGAATATGAGGCGAAGGCGAAGTCGGCCGATGCCGAGGCCGCGGCGGTGATCGAGCGCGCTCATGGCGAGGGCGCGGAAATCGTCGCCAAGGCGAAAAGCGACGCCGAGGCGCTGATCGAGCGGCGCGGGCGGATGGCCGAGGACAAGATCGCCGCCGAGGAGCGGACCGCGGTCAAGCAGCTCCGTGCCGCCGCCGCCGATGCCGCGGCGCGGGCGGCGGCGCGGCTGATCGCCGAGCGCGACGACCCAGGCGCCGACGAGCGTCTGGTCGACCGGACGATCGCCGAGCTGGGCAGCCGCTAGAAGAAGACCCTCACCCCAACCCTCTCCCGCGCGCGGGAGAGGGGGTTAAGCCGAGACCCTCACCCCAACCCTCTCCCGCGCGCGGGAGAGGGGGTTAAGTCGACGCCGTCACCCTGACCCTCTCCCGCGCGCGGGAGAGGGAGGGACCCGCCGCGCAGCGGTGGGAGGGTGAGGGTTTTATCGCTTTACTGCTGGTGCTGGCCGCCCGGCGCGCTGACGCCTTCGAGCGCGTGGTGAGCGGTTTCGCCCTCGGTTTCGCGGCTGAGATCGCCGAGGCTGACGATGCCAACCAGCTTCTCGCTGTCGTCGATCACCGGCAGTCGGCGCACCTGCGCCTCGCTCATCTTGCTGGCGACATCCTCGATGCTGTCGTCTTCGCGCGCGCAGATGATGCCGCTGGTCATGATCTCGCTGACCGGAGTGTCGGGGCCGTGGCCCAGCGCGACTCCGCGAACCGCGATGTCGCGGTCGGTGATCATGCCGATCAGCCGGTCGCCCTCGGTCACCGGGATCGAGCCGGCGTCGGCGTTGAGCATGAAGTTGGCCGCTTCGCGCGCCGTCTGGTCGGGGCGGACTGTCGCCACGTCGCGAGTCATCACATCGCTGATTCTCATCGTTCGTCTCCTTGCGGGGAATGTGCGGTCAGAACGAACGGGAGGAGAGCGACGTTCCTGCGGTTACGGAACGTTCTCGGTCAGCAGGTCGTAGGTGGCGACGAGCTCGTCCTTCTGATTGAAGATCTCGACCGCCCAGCGGACGACGCCGGTGTCCTCGCTTTTCAGCGACTTGGAGCGGACGGTGAGCTCGACCCGCATCGCATCGCCCGGGTAGAGCGGGGTCAGGAAGCGGAGATTCTCGAGGCCGGTGTTGGCCAGCACCGGTCCCGGATCGGGATCGACGAACAGGCCGGCGGCGAAGCTCAGGATCAGATAGCCGTGGGCGACGCGGCCCTCGAAGATCGGTGAGGCCTTGGCGGCCTCCTCGTCCATGTGGGCGTAGAATTTGTCGCCGGTGAACTCGGCGAAATGCTCGATGTCGGCGATCGTCACGGTGCGGCTGGCGGTTTTCAGCGTGTCGCCGATGGTTAGCTCGCTCATTTTCTTGCGGAAGGGGTGGACGGCGACATCGCGCTTGGGGCTGCCGTCGATGAAGGCGCCGGTGATTGCCGCGATCATCGCCGGTGACGACTGGATGGCGGTGCGCTGCATGTAATGCTTGACCCCGCGCACGCCGCCCATCTCCTCGCTGCCGCCGGCACGACCCGGTCCGCCGTGGACCAGCACGGGCAATGGCGAGCCGTGGCCGGTCGATTCGGCGGCGTTGGTGCGGTCGATGACCAGCATCCGGCCGTGGAACGCGGCGGCGCCGCGGACGAAATCGCGCGCCGCGCCGGGTGAGTGGGTGAACAGCGAAAGCGCCAGGCTGCCCATGCCGCGATTGGCCAGCGCGATGGCGTCGTCGAGGTCGCGATAGGGCATGACGGTCGAGACCGGGCCGAAAGCCTCGACATCGTGCACCGCGGCGTTTCTCCACGGATCGTCGGTGCGCAGCAGGATCGGTTGCATGAAGGCGCCGCCGGCGATTCCCGGGGAGGCTTGCGGGTCGCCAGAGACGATGCGCGCGCCGCCGCCGACCAGCTTGGCGATCTGGCCGCGGACGTCGTCGCGCTGGGCGAGGCTGACCAGGGCGCCCATGCCGCTCGCCTTGTCGCGCGGGTCGCCGACCTGGCACGCGCCGAGCCGCTCGAGCAACGCCGCCTCGAGCGCGTCGAGATGCTCGGCGGGCGCCATGGCGCGGCGGATCGCGGTGCATTTCTGGCCCGCCTTGACCGTCATCTCGGTCACGACTTCCTTGACGAACAGGTCGAATTCGGGCGTCCCGGGCGCGGCGTCGGGGCCGAGCAGCGAGGCGTTGAGGCTGTCCTGCTCGGCGACGAATCTGACCGACTCGCGCTGGACTGTCGGATGCGAGCGCAGTTTCAGCGCGGTCGAGGCCGAGCCGGTGAAGCTGACGACATCCTGGCCGGTCAAATGCTCGAACAAGTCGCCGACCCCGCCGACGATCAGCTGGATCGCGCCAGGCGGCAGGACCTGGGCCTCGATCATTACCCGGAACGCCGCCTCGCACAAATAAGCGGTCGAGCTGGCTGGTTTGACGATCGCCGGAACGCCGGCGAGCAGGGTCGGCGCCAGCTTCTCGAGCATCCCCCACACCGGGAAATTGAACGCGTTGATGTGCACCGCCGCACCCTGCAGCGAGGTGTAGATGTGCTGGCCTATGAAGGTGCCGTTCTTCGACAGCGTCTCTAGCGCGCCGTCGAGGAGGACGAAACCGTCGGGAAGCTCGCGGCGGCCCTTCGACGAGAAGGAGAAGAGCGTGCCGGCACCGCCCTCGATGTCGATCCAGCCGTCCTTGCGGGTCGCGCCGGTGGCGTAATTGAGCTCGTACAGCTCTTCCTTGCGGGCCATGATCGCCTGGCCGAGCGCCTTGAGCATGCGGGCGCGCTCGTGGAACGTCATCTTGCGCAGCGCCGGGCCGCCGACCTCGCGGCCGTGGCGGAGCATTCCGCCGAAATCGAGCCCGCCGCTGCCGGTCAAGGCGACCGGCGAGCCGTCGATCGCGCTCGGCAGCTCGGCGAGCTGGCCTTCGCCGGCGATCCAGCCGTCGCGCGCGTAGTTGAGGAGCTGGGCGGTTTTCATGGCTTCGCAGGGCTTAGCATCCAATGCGGACCTTAGGCCAAGGTCCCGTCAATTCCTTCCAAACTAGTCCCAAGAAGGATCGCTGCGAGCTCATCGCGGAGCCATTCCGCTTTTCGCTTCGCGAAGCAAGAATCGAGGAACCGGCATGGGCATCGACGTCTCGGAAGCGGTGACACCGCAGAAATCGTCCGGCCCGATCAACGGCGCCGGTGTGCGCATTCTGCTCGTCGAGGATTTGCCGATCAGCCAGGAAGTCGCCTGCGTCATCCTCCGCGGGGCTGGCCATATGGTCGATATCGCGAACGACGGCATCGAGGCGGTGGCCGCCATGGAAGCCCATCCCTACGACCTTATCCTGATGGATATCGAGATGCCGCGGATGGACGGGTTCACCGCAGCCGGCAGGATCCGTGGTCTTCCGGGGCCCGCCGGACAGACTCCCATCGTGGCTATGACAGCAACCGCAATTCCGGCCAATATTCGTGCTTTCCGGCGGGCCGGGATGGATGGCTATGTCGCCAAGCCGTTCCAGCAGGAGGAGCTGCTGTTCGCCGCGAGCGATGCTTCGCGCCGTGGGACCACGCCGCCCAAGCGAGCGGAAAGGTCGAAAACCAAACAATGGCGGTCGCTGCTTTCAGTCCTTGGCCGTTCGGCCGGATGGCCCGCGAAGTGGCGCGCAAGGTCCGCGGCAAAGGCTCCATTTCGGTCTGACGAGTAAGCACGCGACTAGGTGCGGCGGCTACACGGGCGCATCAGCGGGCCGCAGGGGTTCACTGGCGAAACAGGGTGGGCCAACGCTTGAAGCCTCGCGAGCCTCGTCGCAAGGCGCTGACCGGAGCGCGCATGCGCGTCGGCGCGGCTTGGGCCGACATCTGCATTCGTGACATTTCGTCGCGCGGGCTGATGATTCAGGTCTCCGCCGCACCGCCCCGCGGCACCTATCTCGAGCTTCGGCGCGGCAGCCGGGTGATCATCGGCCGGGTCATGTGGAGCAAGCAAGATCGCTGCGGGATCGAAAGCCAGGAGCGGCTGGATGTCGACGCAATCCTGGCTGCACCGGGTGGCGCCGAGCCGGTTGATGAAGCCGGTGCGGGTGCCGCTCGAAACGTCGAGCGGCGGTCGGCGAGCCGGGCGCACGAGGAGTCGTTCGAGCGAAGCCGGCAATCGTCACGGGCCTTCGAGTTCATCTGCATCACGATCTTTGCGGCGGCCGGGTGCATGGTGGCGTTTGGCGCCGTCACCCAATTCTTCGGCGAGCCAATGGCCGCGGTCGAAAGGGGATTGGGCGCGCCGCGCGGTTGAGCATTTGTTGAGTCTTCTTCGCGCCCCTCTAGAAGAAACGCGCGGGAGAATTTCGAATGATCGATCCGGTGCGGCCGATCGCAATCGCGGATGTCGAGGCGGCTCGGGAGCGCATTGCCGGGACGGTGCTGCGCAGCCCGTTGGTCAAGCTCGATCTCGGGCCCGGCGGGCCGGATGTCCGGCTCAAGCTCGAGAATCTGCAGCCCACAAATGCTTACAAGATTCGCGGCGCGGCCAACGCCGTCGCGTTGCTGTCCGCAGACGAGCGCGCCGGCGGCGTGTGGACGATCAGCGCCGGCAACGCGGGACAGGGTGTCGCTTATGCGGCTCGGGCTGCGGGCATTCCATGCTCGGTGGTGGCGATCGAGACCGCGCCCCAGACCAAGCTCGACCGGATGCGCGCGCTCGGCGCGAAGATCATCCCGGTGTCCTACGAAGACGCTTGGCGGGCGGCGGAAAGCCACGCGTTCGCGGGCGCCGAGGGAACTTTCATCCACCCGTTCGACAATCACGGCTTCATCGCCGGCCACGCCACAATGGGGCTGGAAATCCTCGAGGATGCGCCGGATGTGCGCACGGTCATCGCGGCGATCGGCGGCGGCGGCCTCATCACCGGCGTCGGAAGCGCGATCAAGGCGCTGCGCCCGGACGTGCGGATTATCGGCGCCGAGCCGGAAACCGCTTCGCCCTACGCTTTTTCGCTCAGCCAGGGCCGCGCGAGCAAATTCGCCGACTGGACCGCGTCGTTCGTCGACGGCGCCGGCGGCAAGAGCGTTACGGAGCGGATGTGGCAGCGGATGCAGCCGCTGGTCGACGGATCCATTGTCGTTTCGCTCGACGAGACACGCGCCGCGATGCGGCTGATCGCAGAGAAAGCGAGGGCCATCGCCGAAGGGGCGGGAGCCTTGGCACTCGCTGCGGCGCTGACCGGCAACGCGGGCGACGGGCCGATCGTCTGCATCGTCTCGGGCGGCAATATCGACCTCGACAAGTTCGCCGAGCTGGTGGCGGTTTGATCAGCGCCCGGTGAAAGTCGGCGTCCGCTTTTCGAGGAAAGCGGCGACGCCCTCGCGGTAATCGGCGGTGAAGCCGAGGCGGCGCATCTGGTTGCGCTCCTCCTGGAGCTCCTGGTCGAGAGTCCGCGACCAGGTCGAGCGGATCATCTTCTTGGTCTCGGCGAGCCCGAGCGGCGGCAGCGACGCCAGCCTGGAAGCGAGCGCGTCGACTTCGGCATCCAGCGTATCGTCGTCGACCGCTTTCCAGATCAGTCCCCATTCGGCAGCCAAGTCGGCCGACAACGGCTCAGCGCTGAGCGCCAGGCCGAGCGCCCGCGCCTGGCCGACCAGCCGCGGCAGCACCCAGGTGCCGCCGCTGTCGGGAATCAGTCCGATTGGCGTGAAGCTCTGGATGAACTTCGCCGAGCGTGCAGCGATCACCATGTCGCAGGCGAGCGCGACATTGGCGCCGGCGCCGGCGGCGACTCCGTTGACCCGCGCGATGACCGGCTGATGGTGGTCGGTGAGCCGGCGGATCAGCGGATTCCAGCAAGTCTCGACCGTGACTCCAAGGTCGACCGGATGCTCGGACGCGACCGCCCGCTCGTTGAGGTCCTGGCCGGCGCAGAATGCCCGGCCGGTGCCGGTGAGGATGACGACTCGCGCGTCGCCGAGCGTGTCGAGCGCTTCGCGCAGTTCGTGGTGCATAGCGACGTTGAAGCTGTTGAGCTTGTCCGGCCGGTTGAGGGTGATGCGGGCGATCCCGCCGGTGATTTCGAACTGGATGGTCTCGAAGTCCGTCACGTCCGCGCTCCAATCAGCTTTTGGCGTAGTTCTCGAGATAGCCGCAGCGGCTGCAACGGAAGGTCGTAATCGCGAATTGCGCTTTCGAGTCTTGCTTGAGGCCGGTCCAGAAGCTTTTTTGCGGCGGGCCGGCCTGGTAGGTGGCGACGTGGCCGGCGCCGTAGTCGCCGTGGTCGAGAATGAAGCCCTCGCTCATCGATCCGTTGCATTTGGGGCAGCTGCTCATGGTCCCTCCGCCGTCACCCTGAACTCGATTCAGGGTCCATATCCGAGACCCGCGCAGCCCTCCATGAAAATGGATGCTGAAACAAGTTCAGCATGACGGTAGGGCGGGGCTAATGGACGCTGACGAACTCGCAGCGCGCGTTGCCCAGGGCATGCTGGCCGCCGAAGGGACGGGCCCGGCGTGGAATATCGTCATCGAGGAGGCGCGAGTGGGCTATGCGCGGCTGTCGATGGCGGTTCGGCCCGACATGCTGAACGGGCATGGGACGGTGCACGGCGGGATGGTCTTCGCGCTCGCCGACACGGCCTTCGCCTACGTGTGCAACGGCAAGAACCAAAAAGCGGTCGCGGCGCAGGCTTCGATCGTCTTCCTTGGAAGCGCCAATGAAGGCGAGACTCTGATCACGGAAGCGGAGGAGCTGTCGACCGCCGGCCGCAGCGGCGTGTGCCGGGTGGCGGTGCGCACTGCCGAGGGCCGCCCGATCGCCGAGTTCACCGGCTATTCGCGGATTGTGGGTGGAGCGGTCCTCGAAGTTTGAACGTTACGCCCCCAAGGACTAGATAGGCGAGCATGTACACGACCGAGCTTCAGAAGGGCGCCAGCGTCCAGTCGATCGAAGACCCCGCGTTGCTCGAGGCGTTCGAGGCGCGGGTCGCGGCGGACGAGTTCATCGAGCCCAAGGACTGGATGCCCGAGGCCTATCGCCGCACGCTGGTCCGGCAAATTTCGCAACACGCGCACAGCGAGATCGTCGGCATGTTGCCCGAGGGAAATTGGATCACCCGCGCGCCGTCGTTGCGGCGCAAGGCGATCCTGCTGGCCAAGGTCCAGGACGAAGCCGGGCACGGGCTCTATTTGTACTGTGCGGCGGAGACTCTGGGGACGAGCCGCGACCAGATGATCGAGGCGCTGCACTCGGGCAAAGCCAAATATTCGACGATCTTCAATTATCCGACGCTGACCTGGGCCGACATCGGCGCGATCGGCTGGCTGGTCGACGGCGCCGCGATCATGAACCAGGTGCCGCTGCAGCGGACCAGCTACGGCCCCTACGCGCGGGCGATGGTCCGCGTGTGCAAGGAAGAGAGCTTCCACCAGCGCCAGGGCTTTGAGATCATGATCGCGCTGGCCAACGGCACGGCCGAGCAGAAGCGCATGGCGCAGGACGCGCTCAACCGCTGGTGGTGGCCGAGCCTGATGATGTTTGGTCCCCCCGACGAAGACAGCCCCAACACCGCGCAATCGATGCGCTGGCGGATCAAGCGCGACACCAACGACGAGCTGCGGCAGAAATTCGTCGACATCACCGCCCCGCAGGCTGATTTCCTCGGGCTGACGGTGCCGGACGCGGACCTCAAATGGAACGAAGCCAAGAACGATGGCGCCGGCGGCTACGACTTCGGCAAAGTCGACTGGGACGAGTTCTACGCGGTGGTGCGCGGTGAAGGGCCGGTCGCCAGGGAACGCATGGCGGCTCGGCGCGCGGCGTGGGACGACGGCGCCTGGGTTCGCGAGGCGGCGGCGGCTCACGAAGCGAAGCGGCAGTCCAGGGCGGCGGCGTGAGCGGCGAGCCAAGCGGTGACTGGCCGCTTTGGGAGGTTTTCGTCCGTGCCAAGAACGGCCTTGCGCATCGCCACGTTGGCAGCGTTCACGCTCCTGACGCACAGCTCGCGCTCCGCCACGCGCGCGACACTTATACGCGGCGGCAGGAAGGCGTGAGCCTGTGGGTGGTGCCGTCGGCCGAGATCATCGCGTCCGATCCCGATGAGGCCGGGCCGATGTTCGAGCCCGCCGCCGACAAAATCTACCGGCACCCGACATTCTATGACATTCCCGACGAGGTGAAGCACATATGACGCGGCGTTCCCCGGCGAAGGGACCCCATCAAAGTAATACTTTGATGGGACCCAAGGCCGGGGTCCAGGGCGCTGCGGTAGCAGCGCTTGCGCGCTCCTGGGCCCCGGCCTTCGACGGGGAACAGCTGGACCCACGCTTCGATTATCTGCTTCGGCTCGGCGACGACGCGCTGATCCTTGGGCAGCGGCTGGGCGAATGGTGCGGGCATGCGCCGGCGCTCGAGGTCGATTTGAGCCTGACTAACGTGGCGCTCGACCTGATCGGGCAGGCGACGCTTTTGCTCGGCGCGGCCGGCGATGCGGACCAGCTCGCGTTCCACCGCGACGTGCTCGATTTCCGCAATTGCCTGCTGGTCGAGCAGCCCAACGTTGATTTTGGGCAGACGATCGCTCGCCAGCTCCTGTTCTCGACCTACCAGCATCTGGTTTACGAGCGGCTGGCCGAGTCCAGCGACGCCTTCCTACGCGACATCGCGGCCAAGGCGGTCAAGGAAGTCGCTTATCACCGCGAGCTGGCTTCCGAATGGACGGTGCGGCTCGGCGACGGGACCGAGGAGAGCTCTCGGCGGATGCGTGACGGGCTCGACTGGTGCTGGCGCTTTGTCCCGGAATTGTTCGAAGTCGACGAGTTGCTCGAGGGGCTGATCGAGCGCGGCGTGGCGGCCGATCCGCGGGTTTTCGAAGCGGAGTATCGCTCGGCGATCGACGCGGTGCTGGCGGACGCGAAGATCGACGTGCCGGCCGACCAGCGGCCGATCCTCGGTGGACGGCGCGGGCACCACAGCGAGCATCTCGGCCATATCCTCGCGGTGATGCAGTTCCTGCCGCGCACCTATCCCGACGCGACCTGGTAGAGTGGCCGAACATTTCCACGCGCTTCGGGTTGCCGAGATCGTACCCGAGACCAGCGAGGCCAATTCCATCCGCTTTGAGGTCCCGCCCGAGCTTCGCGAAAAATTCGCCTTCCGGGCCGGCCAGCATTTGACGCTCAAGGCGGAAATCAAGGGCGAGGAGGTGCGCCGCAACTATTCGCTGTGCACCGCTCCGGACGAGCAGGATTGGATGGTGACCGTCAAGCGGATCGCCGGCGGGGTCTTTTCCAACTGGGTCGGCGACCATCTGAGGCCGGGCGATACTCTCGACGTCATGCCGCCGCACGGCAGCTTCACCACCGAGTTCGATGCGTCGAAGCAGCGCCGCTTCGTCGGCTTTGCCGGCGGCTCGGGGATTACCCCGGTGATGTCGCTGGTCCGCACCGCTCTCAAGCAAGAGCCGGGCAGCCGGTTCACCTTGTTCTACGGCAACCGCGACAGTTCCTCGATCATCTTCCTTGACGCCTTGGCCGACCTCAAGGACCGCTACATGGGCCGCTTCGAGCTCTACCATTTCCTCGCCGAGGAAGAGGGCGACGTCGAGCTATTCAACGGCATGCTCGACCAGAAGATGTGCGGCAGCGCGATCGAGCAGCTGATCGGCGATGCGAGCGGTATCGACGAATGGTTCATCTGCGGTCCCGGGCCGATGATGGATGCAGCGGAAGCGGCGCTGCTCGAGCGCCGAGTCGCCAAAGAGCGGATCCACATCGAACGGTTCACCGCCGACCGGCCGCCGGAAGCCGTGGCGCGCGAGATCGCCGATTTGCAGACCAAAGCGGCGGGCGCGAGTGTCGCGGTGACTCTCGACGGGCGCACCCGCAAGGTCGAGTTCACGGCCGGCAATATCCTCGACAGCGCGCGCGCCGCGGGGCTGCCGGCGCCGTTTGCGTGCAAGGCGGGCGTGTGCGCGACCTGCCGGGCCAAGGTGACCGGCGGCAAGGTTGAGATGGCGGCGCGCTACGGCCTCACCGACGAAGAGGTCGCGGCCGGCTATGTGCTGACCTGCCAGTCGGTGCCCGTCGGCGAGGGCGTCGCGGTCGATTACGACGCTTAGTTCCCCGGCGAAGGCCGGGGCCCAGGAGCGCGTAAGCGCTGCTTCGAACCGCCCTGGGCCCCGGCTTTCGCCGGGGAACGGGAAGCGCTAAGCGCAACTGCAATGCTGAGCGAAACCCACGCCAAGGCAAAAGGGCTTGCCGACCTGCCTCCCGTGACCAGCGATTCGCTGCTTGCTTTGATCGCCATGGCCAACGCCGATCCGCGGCCCGACAAGATCGACGTCGGGGTCGGGGTGTTCCGCGACGCGGCGGGCGAGACGCCGATCCTCAAGGTGATGAAAAAGGCCGAGCGGATCCTGCTCGAGACGCAGTCGACTAAGGCGTATCTCGGAAGCGCCGGCGACAAGCGCTTCGCCGAGCTCATCCGGCCGATCCTGCTTGGGCCGCATGCGAACGACGAGCGGATCGCGGGAGTGCAGACTCCAGGCGGGTGCGGAGCGCTCCGGCTGGGCTTCGAGCTGATTGCGACCGCAAACCCTAGCGCCCGGGTGTTCGTCACCACTCCGACCTGGCCCAATCATCGCCCGCTGATTCGCGGCACCCGCCTCGAGATCGCCGAATACCCCTATTACGACCGCGACAGCGGCACCGTTCGGTTCGAGGAAATGCTCGCGGGGCTCGGTAGCGCGCGCGAGGGCGACGTCGTGCTGCTCCACGGCTGCTGCCACAATCCGACCGGCGCCGACCTCGACGAGCAGCAATGGGCCGAGGTCACCCGGTTCGTTGCGAAACGCGGGCTGCTGCCGTTCGTCGACATCGCCTACCAGGGCTTCGGCCGCGGGCTGGGGGAAGACTCGGCCGGGCTGCGCGGGCTGCTGGCGGCGTGCGACGAGGTGCTCGTGGCGCAGAGCTGCGACAAGAATTTCAGCGTCTATCGCGACCGCGTCGGGTCGCTGTTCGTCAAGACCGGTTCGGCGGATTCGACGGCGCGGGCGATGGCGCATGTGTTCCAGCGAGCGCGCGAGATGTGGTCGATGCCGCCCGACCACGGCGCCGCGGCGGTGCGGATCATCCTCGACGACCCGCAGCTGACGGCCGACTGGCACGTCGAGCTCGACGCGATGCGCGATCGGATCAACGGGGTCCGCCAGCGGATCGCCGCGGCCGACCCGCGCCTGGCGTTCATCGGCCGGCAGTTCGGGATGTTCTCGATGCTTCCGCTGAGCCTCGAGCAGGTGCTGGCGCTGCGCGAGCGCGAGGCGATCTACATGGCCGACAGCGGCCGCTTCAATGTCGTCGGGATGGCCGACCATTCGATCGACCGGTTCGTCGCCGCGGTCGTCGCCGCACTGGATGGCTGAGCTGCGCATGGCGGAACGCGATGCCAGCCGGACCGCCACCGATGTCGACTGGCGCGAGGTCGCCCGCCTCGTCCTCACCAGCCGCGAGATGGACCGGGTCGAGGAGCAGGAGCTCGTCCCGCAAAAGAAGATTCTCTACCAATTTTCGGCGCGCGGTCATGATCTCGCGCAGGTGCTGCTGGGGCTGCAGCTCAAGGACGGCGACGCGGCGTGCGGCTATTACCGGTCGCGGCCGCTGCTGCTCGCGTTGGGGGTGCCGCTGGCCGACGCATTGGGCTCGGGAATGGGGCTGGCGGGCGGCTATTCCGACGGCCGCGACATCGGCGTCGTGTTCAATTTTCCTAACCCCGGCGGCGCGCATGCGCTGCCGATGTGCGGCGGGGTCGGAGCGCAATATACGCCGGCCGCCGGATGGGCACAGGCGATCGCCTACAAGGCCGAAGTGCTTGGCGAGGGGCCACAGGATGCAATTGCCGTGGTGCTGGGCGGCGACGCGAGCTGCGCGACCGGGGGATTCTGGTCGGCGCTAACGATTGCAACGACGCAACAATTGCCGTTACTTATCTACATCGAGGACAATGGCTACGGCATCTCGGTGCCGTCGGAATATCAGACTCCGGGCAAGGACATCGCCGCCAACCTCGCCGGTTTTTCGGGCCTGACGATCTTCAACGGCGACGGCACCGTGCCGGACGAAGCGGCGCGGCTGATCGCCGAGGCGGTCCGGCATGTTCGGACCAAACGGGCTCCGGCGCTGCTGCGTTTGACCATGCCGCGGCTCGAGGGCCACAGCTTCCAAGACACGCAAAGCTACAAGAGCGAGGCGGAGATCGAGGCCGAGTGGGCGAGGGACCCGCTGCCGAAGCTCAAGGCGTTTGCTTCCTCGCTCGATTGGGACGGGCTCGAAGCGGACGCCGCGGCGACGGTTGCGGCCGCGGTGGCCGAGGCGGAATTACGCGGCGTGTCGAGCCCCGAGCGGGTCACCGACAACGTCTTCTTCGACGGCGAGCTGCAGCAGGTCGGCGGGCAGCACAATCACGGTTTTTCGCTGCCGCCCTCGACCGACCAGCCGAAGCCCGACGGCCAGCGGATCAACATGGTGACCGCAATCCGTCGGACGCTTGACCAGGAGCTCGCGGCCAACCCGCGCGTGTGCGTGTTCGGCGAGGACGTTGGGCCCAAGGGCGGGGTCCACGCGGTGACGCTCGGGCTGCAAGAGAAGTTTGGGCGGGCGCGGGTGTTCGACACGTCGCTCAACGAGGAAGGCATCGTCGGGCGGGCGGTCGGGATGGCGTTGGCCGGGCTGATGCCGGTGCCCGAAATCCAGTTCCGCAAATATGCCGAGCCGGCGACCGAGCAGATCAACGATTGCGGGACGATGCGCTGGCGGACGCACAACCGCTTCGCCGCGCCGCTGGTGCTGCGCGTGCCCGGCGGATTCTTCAAATGCGGCGACCCGTGGCACAGTCAGACCAACGAGGTGCAGTTCGTCCACAACCCAGGCTGGCTAGTCGCGGTGCCGTCCAATGCCGAGGACGCGGTGGGGCTGTTGCGCGGAGCGCTGCGCGGCAACGACCCGGTGCTGTTCTTCGAGCATCGGGCAATGCTCGACGATGCGTGGGCGCGTCGGCCGTGGCCGGGCGACGATTATGTGCTTCCGTTCGGGCGGGCCAAGAAGGTGCGCGAGGGCGACGCGATCACCATCGTCACCTGGGGCGCGATGGTGCCGCGCTGCGAGGCGGCGGCGGACGGGGTGTCGGCCGACGTCATCGATTTGCGGACGCTGATGCCGTGGGACCGCGGACTAGTGCTCGACAGCGTGTCGCGGACACGCCGCTGCCTGATCGTCCACGAGGATTTGCGCACCGGCGGGTTTGGGGCCGAGATCGCCGCGGTGGTCGCCGACGAGGCGTTTCTCGACCTCGATGCGCCGGTCGCCCGGGTGACCATGCCCGACATCCCGAGCCCGCATCACCCGACGCTGATGGAAGCCGCTTTGCCCTCGGTCGAGCGGATCCGCGCCGAGATCGACCGGCTGGTGGGCTTTTGAGCGTGATCGACATCCTGGTTCCGGACGAGCAGGAGGGGACGCAAGCGGTTGTCCGCGCTTGGCTCAAGCGGGTCGGCGATGTGGTTGCGGAGAACGATCCGCTGGTCGAGCTCGAGACCGACAAGGTGACTCAGGAGGTGCCGGCCCCGGCCGCGGGGGTGCTGGCGGAGATATTGCTGGAGACCGACGCGGAGGCGGTGCCGGGGGCGCTGCTGGGGCGAATCGATTCAAGCGGTTCCCCGGCGGAGGCCGGGGCCCAGGAGGGGAAGCCTTCCAACACACCCGCAAATTTAGCGCCTGCCGGCGCTCCTGGGCCCCGGCCTTCGCCGGGGAACGGGGATGTCGAAACGCGGCTCTCCCCTTCCGTCCGCCGGGCGTGCCGGCAGCATGGCATCGACCCTGCGCGCATTGCCGGAACCGGGCGCAACGGGCGCATTACTCGCGAGGATGTCGAGCGCGCGCTCGGCATCGCACCTGCGACCGGCGACATCGCCCACGACCGAATGCGGTTGAAGATCGCCGAGAACATGGTCCGCGCCGTTGCCGAGGCGCCGCACGTGACCGCGGTGTTCGAAGCCGATTTCTCGGCGGTCGCCGCGCACAAGGCGGCGATGGCGCAGAAGGGCGTCAAGCTCAGCTACACCGCTTACATCGTCAAGGCGGCGGCCGAGGCGATGGCGGCGGCGCCGGCAATCAACGGCCGTTGGGAGCAGGACCGGATCGCGATTTCGCCGACGATCGACATCGGCGTCGGCACCGCGCTGGGTGAAAAGGGGCTGGTGGTGCCGGTGGTGCGCGACTCGGGCAGCCTGAGCCTCGAGCAGATCGGCGAAAAGCTCGACGACCTCACCCGACGTGCCCGCGACGGCAAGCTGACCGGCGGCGATGTGTCGGGCGGCAGCTTCACCATTTCCAACCACGGCGTGTCGGGCTCGCTGCTCGCCGCGCCGATCATCCTCCACCAGGGCCAGGCGGCGATCCTCGGCATCGGCAAGCTGGAGAAGCGAGTCGCGGTGCGCGAGGTCGACGGCGACGACGCGATCGTCATCCTGCCGATGGCCTACGTCACCCTGACCATCGACCACCGCGTCGTTGACGGCCACCAGACCAACGCCTGGCTGACCCGGTTTGTCGAGATCATTCAGAATTGGCCGCAGGCGTGACCGGGCGTCGCGAGCCCGACGGCGACCGGCCATTCATCCGCCGAGTGCTGATCGTCATCGCGCTGGTCGCGGTCGCATTCCTGCTGTGGCAGCTGCGGACCGTCGTCATCATGCTGTTCGGGGCGGTGGTCGTCGCCACCGTCTTCCGGGCGCTCGCCGACGTCATCAAGAAGTGGGCGCGACTGCCGGACGGAGTTGCGGTGGCGCTGTCGATCATCCTTATCCTCGGATCGCTCGCCGGCATCGTCTTTGTCTTCGGCGGCCAGATTTCGGACCAGGTGGCGTCGCTGAGCAAGGCGCTGCCCGATGCATGGCGGTCGCTGCAGGCGCGCGTCGAGAACATGGGCTTCGGCGATCCGCTTGGCGCGCTGGTCGATGGTGGCAAGCCTGATGGCGGCGCGGGGGGCATCGGCCGGTTCGTGATGTCGGTCGGCGGCGGCATCGCCGACACGCTGGTCGTCGTCTTCGGTGGCATCTTCCTCGCCGCGCAGCCCAATTTCTACCGCATCGGAGCGATCAAGCTGGTCCCCCAGGCCAAGCGCGCGCTGGTCGGCGAAGCGATGATCGACAGCGAGCGGGCGCTTCGGCTGTGGCTTCGCGGGCAACTGTTCGCGATGGTCCTTGTCGGGCTCCTGACGGGCCTCGGCCTGTGGCTGATTGGAGTTCCGTCCGCGCTTGCGCTCGGGCTGCTCGCCGGACTGCTCGAGTTCATTCCATTCGCCGGGCCGGTCCTCGCGGCAATTCCTGGCGTGTTGCTGGCATTGGTCGTCAGCCCGGAGCTGGCGCTGTGGACGGTCGCCTTGTACATCGGTGTCCAGCAGATCGAGGGCAATCTGCTGCAGCCGCTGGTCCAGCAATATGCGGTCGATCTGCCGCCGGTGGTGCTGCTGTTCTCGCTGCTCGCCTTCGGGATGCTGTTCGGGGTCATCGGCATCATCTTCGCGGCGCCGCTGACGGTGGTGTCCTACGTGCTCGTCAAGCGGCTCTACGTGCAGGAAGCGCTGGGGACGAAGACGCCGATCCCGGGCGAGGACAAGAAATAGTCCAGGCGCCCAGGCTTCAGGCGCCCAGGCTTCAGGCGGCCGTGTCCGCCTTGAACTTCGCCGCCTCCTCGGAACCGCCGGTGGCGTCGCCCGGGCTGTAACTGTGCGCGCCGGTGCCGGCCAGGCGGCCGCCCTCGACGATCAGATATTCGTCGCGGATCGGCCGGCCGTCGAAAAAGCATTCGAGGATCTCGCGGGTGCCGGCCGCGTAGCGTGCCTGCGCCGACAGAGAGGTGCCCGAGATGTGCGGAGTCATCCCGTGGTTGGGCATTGTCCGCCACGGGTGATCGCGCGGCGCCGGCTGCGGGAACCAGACGTCGCCCGCGTAGCCGGCGAGCTGGCCGCTCTCCAGCGCCGCGGCGACCGCGTCGCGATCGACGATCTTGCCGCGCGCGGTGTTCACCAGATAAGCGCCGCGCTTCATTTTGCCGATCATCGCGGCGTCGAACAGATTGTCGGTTTCGGGATGCAGCGGGCAATTGATGGTCACCACGTCGCATTGCGCGATCATGTCCTCGACGCTGTCGTGCCAGGTGACTCCAAGCTCCTGCTCGACCTCCGCCGGCAACCGGTGGCGGTCGAAATAATGCAAATGCATGTCGAACGGCTTCAGGCGCCGCAGAACTGCGCCGCCGATGCGTCCGGCGGCGACAGTGCCGACGTGCATTCCCTCGACGTCGTAAGACCGGGCCGCGCAATCGGCGATGTTCCAGCCGCCCTTTAGCACCCACTCGTGCGACGGCAGGTAATTGCGCACGAGGCTCAGGATCATCATCACGACATGCTCGGCGACGCTGATCGAGTTGCAGTAGGTGACCTCGGCGACGGTGATGCCCTTGTCGATCGCCGCGGCGAGGTCGACATGGTCGGAGCCGATCCCGGCGGTGATCGCGAGCTTGAGATTGCTCGCCTTGGCGATTCGATCGGCGGTCAGATAGCCGGGCCAGAACGGCTGCGAGATGACGACATCGGCGTCGGCCAGCTCGCGCTCGAATTCGCTGCCGGGGCCGTCCTTGTCGGACGTCACGACCAGCGTGTGGCCGGCGCTTTCGAGAAACTCGCGAAGGCCCAGCTCGCCCGACACGCAGCCGAGCAGCTCGCCAGGCTGGAAATCGATCGCCTTGGGAGTCGGCAGGGTCTGCCCGTCCGGATATCGCTCGATGTTCGGCAGGTCGTCGCGCGGGTAGGAGGACGGCATGCCGCCGATCGGGTCGTCGTAAAGAACGCACAGGATCTTCGCCATTGCGAGCCTCCCGCAGAGTGTGGCGCACCCGACAGGATTCGAACCTGTGACCCCTGCCTTCGGAGGGCAGTACTCTATCCAGCTGAGCTACGGGTGCGTGG
>CAYSHL010000018.1:0-36112 GCA_964430865.1 uncultured Sphingomonas sp. | reverse complement strand
GTTCGACTGCAGCGTGGCGTCGGCGCTGCCGCGGGTGGCGGCCTCGGCGTCGATGTTCGACTGCAGCGTGGCGTCGGCGCTTTGTAGTGCTGTTACATTTTGGTTGGTGATGTAAAGCTGATTACCATTGACAGCATCGGTGCTGCCAGCGGCAACATTTCCCGCTGAGACATTGACGATCCTTCGTTCCGCACCCGCGGCTCCGACCGACACGACATTTGCAACGTTCGCAACCGAGGCACGGCCCAGTGCGACGGAATTGGCACCTGTCGCTTGAGCGTTTTCACCAATGGCGGAGCTCGCATTGCCAGTTGCTTGAGCACCGACACCGACTGCTGTGGACTGATTTCCTGTTGCAATGGAGCTGGAGCCGCACGCAAAACGATTCGAGCCCGCTGTAATTCGTTGGCGGCAGGCTGCGGCAACACTGCTGGACCCCACATTCGGAGTCACCTGCGCTGCAAGCTCTCCTGGCGCGGCGAAGAACGCCGTGATTGCCAAGACCGCGGAAACCGCGAGGCAGCGATCGGCAATACCTGAAAATTGGCACCGGCTCACGCCTTGTAAGACAATCACAGCTGACCTCTCGCGGACATCCGATTGCTCCCATTTGGCAATCTTCCGCTTAATCACTCAAAATGGTTAAGATTAAGCTTCATTCTGGAGTGAATATGCCAGTTACTACTATTTTGGCGGCTATAGAATGCGTCCTTGGGTCGCCGTAATGTCGGGTTTCCACCGGAGGCGGATCATCACCTTCAAGGTCCTGCCGCACGCTTGTTGGTACGCGAGCGTAGACGACCGCCTCATTTGAGTGAATGATTTTCCTAATTAATGCGAGTATTGTCTGTTCGAGGAGAGTTCAAATGCCCGATGAGACGGGCTTTGGCAGGCGAACGGATGGGCCGACAGGTCGGCGGCGTGCCCTACGGGAGCGAATGAATCTGCCGGTTTCGCTGTACTCGGTGGAACAGACCCGGGTCTCTCTGCTGGCTGACGTCTCACAAATAGGATGCCGGCTGCACGGGATGGCACTTCCCGAAATTGGGCAAGATGTACTTCTCAAGGCAGGCGATGTTGAGTTGTTTGGCCGGATCGTCTGGAAAGCTGATGGTGAGCGTGGAGTTAAGTTCGACGAACCAATTAGCAAAACAGAGCTAGAGCGTCTGAGGGAAGTCCTTTCTCGACATCTTGGACTAGAGGCTCCGCGTGCAGACATCATTCCGCCCAAAGGTCGTCGTGAGCGATGACCAGCCCAATCCGTCGATACTGTCGCCTATGAGCGATATGGCTCTTGGTCCTCATGGCCGATTCCCTGTATTTTCCCTTCGAACAGGGAACGCGTGGGACATCGATTTGTAGCTCGCGCAACTGGGATGGTGTCTGCAAGTCGGCGCTGTGAGCTAGGCCTGCACGGCCCGGACGTGCTCGTCGACGTTCTTGGCCAGCACGTCCATCGGCACGTTGCCGCCGATCACCACCGCGTCGTTGAACGCCTTGATGTCGTAGCGCGCGCCGAGCGCCGATTTCGCCTTGTCGCGCTGGCGGTTGATCTCGCTGTGGCCGATCTTGTAGCCGCACGCCTGGCCCGGCCAGCTGCAATAGCGGTCGACCTCGCTCGCCACTTCCTCGGCCTTGGAGCCGTTTTCGTCGACGAAGAAGCGCACTCCGCGCTCGCGGCTCCAGCCCTTCGCGTGAAGCCCGGTATCGACCACCAGCCGGCAAGCGCGGAAGGCGATTCCCTGGAGGTAGCCGAGGCGCCCGGCCTGGAAATCGTCATAGGCGCCGAATTCGTCGGCGAGCTGCTGCGCGTACAGCGCCCAGCCTTCCGAATAAGCGCCGAACGCGAGCAAGGTGCGGATCAGCGGCAGCTTATTGGAATATTCCCCCTGCCACACGTGCCCGGGGATCGCCTCATGGTGCGTGAGATCGGGCAGGTCGAACTTGGTGTGCAGCTCGGTGGTGCGCAGGTTGATCCAGAATTTGCCGGGGATCGTGCCGTCGATCGAGCCGGCGCCGCCATAAGCGCCGGGAGCGCCGGGCTCCTCCTCGGGCGGCAGCCGCCGGACCTCGAGGTTGCCCTTGACCATCGTGTTGAACATCTGCGGCAGCTTGGTGCGAATGATCCGCAGGCGATCCTGGATGAACGCCATGATTTCCGCGCGCCCCTTGTCGCCGGGCGCGAACTTGTAGCGCGGGTCACGCCCAAGCGCCTGCATCCGCTCGCCGACCGAACCCTTGGTGTAGCCGAGGCTGCGCAGAATTGGGTCCATGCGCCCCTGAAGCTCGCGAAGCTCGCGCAGGCCGGTCTGGTGTACCTCCTCGGGCGACATATTGGTCGTCGTCGAGGCCTTTAGCGCCCAGCGGTAATAGTCATCGCCGTGGGGCCGAGCGCCCATGCCGGGCGCCTCGGTCGCCAGCCGGCGCTGCAGCGTCAGCTCGGCGATCTGCCGCTCGAGCGCCGGCGCCACCTGCTTCTGGGCGATGGCGCGCGCCCGCTCGGCCCAATTGCCGGGGATATTCTTCTCGCGCGTGCGACGCTCGATTGATTCGACCAGACCGCCGCCTTCGCGCGCGCCCGTGGCGGATTGCTTGAGCTGGTTGAGCGCCTTGTCGAGCAGGAAGCCGGGCGGAATCAGCCCCTTGTAGCGGGCCATGATGACCCGCCCGAGCTCGTTGTCGAGCTGCTGCGGGTAGGATGCCAGGCGCGCCAGATAGGCTTCCGCGTCGGCGGCGTTTTCGATCTGATGATCGGAATCGAGGAACCGCGGCACGTCGAGATAGGCGCCGACATTCTGGATGACGACGTAGGGCGTGTTGCGCCAGCCGCCGACGGCGACGTCGCCATAAGGGAGCTGGAAGCCCTCGAGCGCCACCGCATAGGCGCTTCGGACGACTTCGACGCTGGTCCGCGTCGAGTGCGACAGGCCCGACGTGTCGATGGCGTTGGCTCGCGCAAGGTCAGCGCGCAGGGTCTGGGCGATCCGCTGCTGCCCGATCCCCGAGCGGTCGCTGAGCCGCGAGCGAAGCGGCGCGCGCTTGTCCTTGTCGATGCCGAGCGACGTCGCGCTTTCGGGCGACAGCCACAGCAGATTCTCCGCGATCGAGTCAAGCAGCGCCGCCGCATTGGCGTCGCTCGCCGGTACGGATTGGGCGAACGCGGGTCTTGAGACGAGCGGCAAAGCGGCGCTTGCGGCGAGGGCGGCAAGCGTCTCGCGGCGGGAAAGCAGGTCGAGGAACAAGGATCGGGCTCCCTTTACCCAGGAGGAAGGATGCGCTCGGCTTCCACCGTCAGGCAGTTGCCGTCAACGCCGGTTATCCGGACTTTCTCACCGGCCGACGCGGGACCGCCGCGAGCGTTCCATTCGCTGTCGCCGACCCGGACCCGGCCGTTGTGCGCATCGATCGGTTCGACCACCGTGACCACCTTGCCGACCAGCCGCGCCGAGCGGTCATTGAGGAACGGGTCGCTGCTGTTCACGACGGCGTTGGCATAGAAGCGGCGCCCGACCATCACCGCGATCAGGCTGTAGAGCGCGAACAGGGCGAGCTGCGACGCTGTGCCGAGCCCGAACAGCAGGGCGAAGGCGCCGGTCGCGAGAGCCGCGGCGCCGATGAACACGAGGAAAAATCCCGGCGCGATGATCTCGGCGATCAGCAGCAGCACGCCGCCGATCATCCACAGCCAGCCGGGCTCCAGATTGTCGAGCATCAGCCTTCGATCCTTGGGACGCCCGGCAGCGCTCCAGGCGCGCCTCGGCTGGCCGTGGTCTCGCGCTTGGCCTTGGGCGTCGGCCGCGCCGCCGGTGCCTGGTCGCCGAACACGTCGCGGGCGAGCTCGCCGATGCCGCCGAGCGTGCCCATCAGCTGGGTCGCCTCGACCGGGAACAGGATCGTCTTAGCGTTGGGCGAGGTGGCGAACTTGCCGAGCGCCTCGACATATTTCTGGGCGACGAAATAATTGATCGCCTGGCCGCTGCCGGCCTCGATTGCGTCGCTGACCGAGCGGGTCGCATTGGCTTCCGCCTCGGCCGACCGCTCGCGCGCCTCGGCCTCGCGGAACGCGGCTTCCTTGAGGCCCTCAGCCTGAAGGATCTTCGCCTGCTTCTCACCTTCGGCGCGCAGGATCTCGGATGCGCGCATGCCTTCGGATTCGAGGATCGCCGCCCGCTTTTCGCGCTCGGCCTTCATCTGGCGAGTCATCGCGTTGACGATGTCGGCGGGTGGCCGGATGTCTTTCAGCTCCACCCGGGTGATCTTCACCCCCCACGCCTCGGTCGCATGATCGACCACCGCCAGCAGCCGCGCGTTGATCTCGTCGCGCTTCGACAGCGTCTCGTCGAGGTCCATCGACCCCATCACGGTGCGCAAATTGGTCGTCGAGAGCGCCATGATCGCGGTGTAGAGATCGCTGACTTCATAGGCGGCTTTGGCGGCATCGAGCACCTGGAAGAACACGACTCCGTCGACCGCGACCATCGCATTGTCGCGGGTGATGATCTCCTGGCCGGGAATGTCGACGACCTGCTCCATGACGTTGATCTTGTGCCCGACCCGATAGAAGAAGGGCGGGACGAAGTTGAAGCCGGGCTGGGCGACCCGCACGAAGCGGCCGAAATGCTCGATGGTGTAGCGGAAGCCCTGGTGGACGATCTTGACGCCCATCATCACGAACAGCAGCGCCAGGACGGCAATCGCAATCATAAAGGTCGTCAACATATCCACGTGCGCACTCCATTGATGTTCGCTTATGATGCGACGGTCGGAGGCCGCGTGAAAGAGAAATCGGCATGACGCTCGACCTCTTTGCGATCCGCTCGATCCTCTTCCTGCCGGCGTCGAACCCGCGCGCCATCGCCAAAGCGCGCGAGGCCGGCGCCGATCTTGTCGTCCTCGATCTCGAGGATGCCGTGAAACCGAAGGACAAGGTCGAGGCCCGCGCGGCGGCTGTTGAAGCGGTTCGCGAGCCATGGCCGAAGCCGGTCGCCATCCGGGTGAACGGGATCGCCAGCGATTGGTACGACGAGGATGTCGCGGCGGTCAGGGAGTCCAACGCCGACCTGGCCGTCCTGCCGAGGGCCGACAGCGCGGAAGCGATTCAAGCGACCGCGCACGGGGTGCAGCGCGAAGTGCTGGCGATGATCGAGACAGCGGCCGGAGTGCTTGCCGCACCTGAAATCGCGAAGGATGCCGCGGCGCTGATTGCCGGCACCAACGATCTATCCGCCGACCTCCGATTGCCGCCCGACGCCGGCCGCGGGCCGTTGCAAATGGCGTTGCAGTCGATCGTGCTTGCCGGGCGCGCTGCCGGAATCGCGGTGTTCGACGGAGTGTTCAACGGCCTCGACGATCCCGATGGCTTTATGGCCCAGGCGGAGGAGGGCTATGGGCTCGGCTTCGACGGCAAGAGCCTGATCCACCCCGACCAGATCGCCCTTTGCCACGCGGCGTTCGCGCCGGGCGAGGCGGAAATCGACCGCGCCCGCCGCCTGCTCGACGCGGCGACCGGTGGCGCCGAGCGCTTCGAGGACGCGATGATCGAGCGCATGCATGTCGACGCGGCTCGTAGGCTGCTCGAGCGGGCAGGGCGCTAGCCGGCTCGCGCGACCCTCTCGCGTCGCCGGCGCGCCCAGATGTTGAGCCCTTCGACCCCGGCCGAAAAGGCCATGGCGGTGTAGATATAGCCCTTGGGGACATGGACTCCGAAGCCGTCGGCGATCAGCACCGCGCCGATCATCAGCAAAAAGCCGAGCGCCAGCATAACCACGGTCGGGTTGTCGCGGATGAAATTGGCCAGCGGATCGGCGGCCAGCAGCATGACCAGCACGGCAACGACCACGGCGATGACCATCACCGGCAAATGGTCGGTCATGCCGACCGCGGTGAGGATCGAATCGACCGAGAATACCAGGTCGAGCAGCAGGATCTGGGCGATCACGGCGCCGAAGGTCAGCGCCTTGCGATCGGTGTCGAACACGCCGTCGTCAGTCTTGGGATCGGCGACATGGTGGATTTCCTTGGTCGCCTTCCACAGCAGGAACAGGCCGCCGGCAATGAGGATCAGGTCGCGCCAGGAAAATTCGGTCTCGAAGCTCGGCTCGCCCTGGTAGCCCGGAGCGCCCTGCCAGCCGAGATCGAACACCGGCGCGGTCAGCCCGACCAGCCAGGCGATGGTCGACAGCAGGGCCAGCCGCATGATCAACGCCAAGGCGATGCCGATGCGGCGCGCCTTCTGGCGCTGTGCCTCGGGCAATTTGTTCGACAGGATGGAGATGAAGATGAGGTTGTCGATGCCGAGCACGACCTCCATCACCAGCAAAGTGAGTAACGCCGCCCACACCGCGGGGTCGGAAAACAAGGTCAGTAGCCCGTCCATCGATCAGCCTCCGAAGCAGCGCCAAGCGCTGGGTCAACCGGATCGGACGGCAGGTGCAGGACAGGCAGGGCCGTAAAAAAACTGCACCGGGCTCACCCGATGCGGTCCGACATCACGATCAATGGATGATCGCCAGAGGGGCCCGGTCCGCCGCGGCGACCTAAGCGATTCGCTGCGGTCGTTCAAGCCATGGCCGTCCCCGCGCCGGCCGCACTTGGCGAATCATCGTTTCCTTGGCATGGGCCGATATGGCCGCCCCCGACGACAGCTTCGACATTCCCCTCGGGCTGACGTTCGACGACGTCCTCCTCCAGCCGCTCGAATCCTCGGTGCTTCCGAGCCAGGCCGAGACCAGCACCTTCCTGACCCGCGCCATTCCGCTCAACATCCCGTTGCTGTCGTCGGCGATGGACACCGTCACCGAGGCCGACATGGCGATCGCGCTCGCGCAGCTGGGCGGCATCGGAGTGCTCCATCGCAATTTGTCCGTCGACGAGCAGTCGGCCGCGGTCCGGGCGGTCAAGCGCTTCGAGAGCGGGATGGTCGTCAACCCGATCACCATGAGCCCGGACCAGACCCTGGCCGAAGCGCTCGAGCTGATGACCACCAACCGCATCAGCGGCATCCCGGTGGTCGAGAAATCGGGCAAATTGTGCGGCATCTTGACCAACCGCGACGTCCGCTTCGCCGAGAACCCGAAGCAGCCGGTGTCGGAGCTGATGACCCGCGACAATCTCGCCACGGTTCCGCTCGGCACCAGCCAGGAGGAGGCGCAGCGGATCCTCCACCAGCGGCGGATCGAGAAGCTGCTGGTGGTCGACGGCGACAATCATTGCGTCGGGCTGATCACCGTCAAGGACATCGAGAAATCGGTCGCGGCGCCGTTCGCGACCAAGGATAGCGAAGGCCGACTCCGGGTCGCGGCGGCGACGACCGTCGGCGATTCCGGGTTCGCCCGCTCCGAAGCGCTGATCGACGCCGGCTGCGACTGCATCGTCATCGACACCGCCCACGGCCACAACACCGACGTCGGAGCCGCGGTCCAGCGCATGAAGACGCTATCGAACTCGGTCCAGGTGGTCGCCGGCAACATCGCGACGGCGGACGCGGCCAAGGCTCTCATCGATTCGGGCGCCGACGCGATCAAGGTCGGGATCGGCCCCGGATCGATCTGCACTACGCGCATCGTCGCGGGAGTCGGAGTGCCGCAACTGACCGCAATTATGGCGGCGGCCGGGGCCGCGGCGAACAGCGGGGTGCCGGTGATCGCCGACGGCGGCATCCGCACCAGCGGCGACATCGCCAAGGCGCTCGCGGCCGGAGCGTCGGCGGTGATGGTCGGCTCGCTGCTCGCGGGCACTCAGGAAGCGCCGGGCGACACGTTCCTGTACCAGGGCCGGACCTACAAGAGTTATCGCGGCATGGGCTCGGTCGGGGCGATGGCCCGCGGCTCGGCCGACCGCTATTTCCAGCAGGACATCCGCGATCATTTGAAGCTGGTGCCCGAGGGGATCGAGGGGCAGGTGCCGTACAAGGGCCCGGTCCGCGACATTGTTCACCAGCTGGTCGGCGGGGTGAAGGCGGCGATGGGCTACACCGGATCGGCCAGCATCGCCGAGCTCCAGAAGCGAGCGAAGTTCATCCGCATCACCAACGCTGGCCTGTCGGAAAGCCACGTCCACGACGTCTCGATCACCCGCGAGGCGCCCAACTATCCGACGCGTTAAATCCTCCCCTTCCGCTTGCGGGAGGGGATTGAGGGGAGGGCCTGTCTTGCAACCGCTGCACTTCGCACAGGCCCTCCCCCCGACCCCCTCCCGCGGGGCGGGAGGGGGAGGAGGGCCATGACTCCCGCGGCGCGGCTGCAGGCGGCGATCGAAATCCTCGACGAAATCATCGCCTCCGCCCGCGACAATGGGCCGCCGGCCGACCTGATCGTCACGCGCTATTTCAAGACCCGCCGCTATGCTGGATCGGGCGATCGCCGAGCAGTTCGTGAGCTGGTGTTCCGGGCAATCCGACGGTCGGCGGAACGGCCCGCAAGCGGACGCGCCGCGATCGTCGGACTGGCGCAGGACGACGCGGAGCTGCTGCCCTTGTTCGGCGAGGTCCGCGGGCCAGCGCCGGTCGCCGACAGGGAGGAGGCGAGCCCGGCCGCGGTGGTCCCAAGCTGGCTCGAATCCGCGGTGTCGCCGTTGATCGAGCGCTCCGAATGGCCGGCATTGCTCGAACGCGCTCCGCTCGACCTGCGAGTCAACGTCGCCCGCGCGAAGCGTGATGAGATGCTTGGCCAATTCCCCGGCGCGGTCCCGACCCGGGTCAGCCCGTGGGGCGTGCGCCTGCCGCCCGACACGCGCGTCGACGATCACCCCGCGTTCGTCGACGGCCTCGTCGAAGTGCAGGACGAAGGCAGCCAGCTGATCGCGCTCGCCTGTGCGCCGGCCGCCGACAGCCGCATCGTCGATTTGTGCGCCGGCGGGGGCGGCAAGTCGCTGGCGCTCGCCGCCGCCGCTCCGGGCGCGCAGATCCTTGCGACCGACACCAATCGCTCGCGATTGTCGAAGCTGCCGCCGCGCGCCGAAAAAGCCGGCGCGGCGATCGAGACCCGTCTGCTCGACACGCCGCGCGAGCTCGAAGGCCTCGCCGACTGGGTGGGCACCGCGGATATCGTGCTGGTCGACGCGCCATGCTCCGGCAGCGGCACCTGGCGCCGCAACCCCGAGGGGCGCTGGCGGCTGTCGCCCGAGCGGCTCGAGCGGCTGGTCGCGCAGCAATCGCGCCTGCTCGACATCGGCGCCGAGCTGGTCAAGCCGGGCGGCGCCTTGGTCTATGCGGTGTGCTCGATCCTGACCGCCGAAGGCGAGGCGCAAGCCGCCGCTTTCCTCGAGCGCCGTTCATCCTGGGTTGCACAGGCAACACCTATCGACGCGGGGCGTTTGAGCGGTATCGGACGGCTCCTGGTCCCAGGACAGGACGGCACCGATGGCTTTTTCATCGCGCGACTGGCCCGACCATGTTAGTGGCCGGGCGAGCGAAACGGAGAAAATGATGCGTCTGCTGCACCGCATTATGTTGGTTGGCCTGGCCGCGGCGACGCTTGCAGCGCCGGTGTCCAGCCAGAAGCCCGACGATCAGATCAATCCGCGCTCGATCGAGCTGATGCGCCAGGGCGAGACGTTCCTCGCCGCCGGGAAGTTCGTCGAGGCCGACGATTCGCTCGAAGCCTCGCTCGCGGTCGATCCGCGCAACCGCGCCGCCTTCGTCATCATGGCGCGCGTCGCCCAGAAGCAGAAGTTGTTCGGCCAGGCGATCCGATTCACCAACAAGGCGCTGGCGCTCGAGCCGCGCGATCTCGATGCGCTCGCCGTCCAGGGCGAGTCGATGGTCGAGCTCGGCGCTGTTCCGCGCGCCCGCGAGAATCTCGCCAAGCTGCAGAAGCTGTGCCCGAGCGGGTGCCGGCAGCTCGCGACGCTGACGGCGGCGATCAGCCGCGGGCCGACCGCGGTCGCCTCGATCAAGCCGCCGGCCAGCCCCAAGACCAATTAAGTCAGCGCTCTCGCGACCGCGACGAACTCCTCGACGCCGAGGGTTTCGGCGCGGCGTTCGGAGTTGATTCCCAACTCGTCGAGCGCTTCGAGCGCGCCCGGAAGCGCCTTCAGGCTCGACCGTAGCATCTTCCGGCGTTGGCCGAACGCGGCCTCGGTCAGCTGCTCCATGGTCCGTGGGCTCACACCGGCAGGCATATCCGCGGGGACGATGTGGACCACCGCCGAGGTGACCTTGGGCGGCGGCACGAACGCCGAGCGGTTGACGCTGAGCGCGATCCTCGGCGAAGCCCGCCACTGGGCGGCGACCGACAGGCGGCCGTAATGCTCGGTGCCGGGCCGCGCGACGATGCGCTCCGCGACCTCTTTCTGGAACATCAGGGAGAGCGAGCGCCACCAGGGCGGCCAGTCACCGCCGAGCCAGCGCAACAGCAGCGCGGTCCCGACATTGTACGGCAGATTGGCGACGACATGGGCGCCGTCGCCGGCCTCGGCGCGCTCGTCGATCCGCATCGCGTCGCCTTCGATCAGCTTGAGCCGGTGCGGATATTCCCGCTCCAGCTCGGCCAGGGCAGGGAGGCAGCGGCGGTCGCGCTCGACCGCGACGACGTTTGCTCCGGCTTCGAGCAGCGCCCGGGTCAGCCCGCCCGGGCCCGGCCCGACTTCATAGACGGTCTGGCCCTCGAGCGGTCCCGGCACCGCCGCGATCCGGGCCAGCAGCTGGCGGTCGAGGATGAAATTCTGCCCGAGCGACTTGCGAGCCTGGAGACCGTGCCGAGCGATGACGTCACGAAGCGGCTCGGGCGCGTCCTTCATTCAGTCGGCGACCGATGGACTCCGCACTGCGCGGCCAGCCGGATTGCCGCGGCCATGGCGCGCGGATCCGCCTGGTCCTGGCCGGCGATGTCGAACGCGGTGCCATGGTCGGGGGCGGTGCGGATGATCGGCAGACCGAGCGTCACGTTGACGCCATCCTCGAAATGCAGCGCCTTGAGCGGGATCAAGGCCTGGTCGTGGTACATGCACAAGGCGGCGTCGTAGCGGGCCCGCGCCTGGGTGTGGAACATGGTGTCGGCCGGGTGGGGGCCGGTGACTCGCCAGCCCTCGGCGGCGAGCGCGGCAACGGCCGGCTCGATGATCTCGATCTCCTCGCGGCCCAGGGTGCCGCCTTCGCCCGCGTGCGGGTTGAGCGACGCCACGGCCAGCCGCGGGTCCTCGATGCCGAAATTGCGCTGCAGGCCGCGCAGCGCCGCCCGGCCGCGCGATTCGATCAGCGCCGTCGTCAGCGCCTGCGCCGCCTTGGCCAGCGGCAGGTGGGTGGTTACCGGCACGGTTCGAAGGGTCGGCCCGACGAGCATCATCGCGACGTTGGCCGACGCGACCCCGCAGCGTTCGGCGACGAACTCGGTCTGGCCCGGGTGGGCAAAGCCGATCGCGTAGAGCTGCTCCTTGGACACCGGTCCGGTGACGACCGCGGCCGCCGATCCCGAGCGCGCGAGCCCGACCGCGATCTCGAGCGAATCGAGCGAGCAATGCGCTCCGGCCACGCTCGGATGGCCGGGAGTGTCGGAGTCGGCCGCGGCGAGCTGGATCAGGGGAAGGCCGACGTCGAACGCGGAATCGGCTTCCTGCGGGTCGTCGATGATCGCCAGCGGCCCGTCCCACACCGCCTCGATCGAGCGCGGGTCGCCGATGGCGACGAACGGCGGCAGCTCGAAGCGGCCGCGATTGTCCCAGCATTTGGCGATGACCTCGGCGCCGATCCCGGCCGGGTCGCCGATCGAGACTGCGAGCGGTCCGGGCGCAAAGCGCGTCATCGCACGCGTTCGGAATTGCGCGTCATCGCGCGGGCCTTACCGGAATTCGATCACCGCATCACGCCGAAGATCGCGCAGGTAGCGCCGGGCGCGCAGGTTGATGCGCTCCTCGTTCATCTGACTGAACACCTCGTCATAGGTCGGAGCGGTGGCATCGACCTCGTCGCGGCCGCAGATGACGAGGATCCGCACGCCTTCCTCGATCGAGCCGAACGGCTGGGTCGACTGGCCGACCTGGAGCGGCAGCATGATCCGCTGGAGAGCCGGCGGCAGGTCGCGGATCTTAACCTGGTCGCTCTCGACCATCTCGCCGTTGAAATCGGCGGCGATCTTGTCGGCTCCGCCGCATCCGCCGACATTGCGGGCGGCGTCGGCGAAGCGGGCGACCGTCGGCTCGGCTGCCTGGCGGCTGACGCCCTTGGGGAAGCCGATCGACACTTGCTTCAGGGTCAGCACCGCGTCGCGCGGATCGGCGGTCAGGATCTTGCGGGTGTCCTGCACGGCGACGATCGAGAAGCCGCCCTGGACGGGGATCGGCTGGCTGACCTGCCCCGGGCCCATGGCGCGCAATTGCGCGGCGATCGGCTCCGGCAGCTGCTCGGGGCGCACCCAGCCGAGGTCGCCGCCGACCGCGGCCGTCGAGGCCTCGGAATATTGGCGGGCGTAGCCGGCAAAGGACGCGCCGTTGCGCAGCTGCTCGAGGATTCTGTTGGCGTTCGACAGCGTCTGGGTCTCGTTGCCGGCGGTTGCGGACAGGAAGATCTCGCCGACCCGGAACTCCTGCGTTCCCTTGGCCGCGTTCATCCGGTCGAGAACCGCCTTGACCTCGTCCTCGCCAACGCTGACCGAGCTTTCGATCTTCGCCCGCTGCAGCCGCGTCCAGGCGATCTCGCCTTCGATCTGGCGGCGCATCGTTCTGATCGACGAGCCATTGGCTTCGAGCATCGCGGTCAGCTGCTCGACCGACTGCTTGGTGTTCGACGAGACCCTTGCCAGCGTGCGGTCGATATCCGCCGGCTTGATGGTGATCTCCGCCTGCTTGGCGGCCTGGATCTGCAGCGTCTCGTCGATCAGGTTGCGCAGAACCTGCTGGCGAAGCCGGTCCAGCTCGTCGGCCGGCAGGCGGCTGCCGTTGGCGATCGCCAGCAGCGCCAGCCGCTGGTCGATGTCGGTCTGGGTGATGATCTCGCCGTTGACGATCGCGGATGCCTTGATGACCGACGGCATCGCCGACCCGAACAGCTGCGGATTTTCCGGAAGCCTCAACGCCGAGGTGCTGCTGGGCTCATCCGCGGCCTGCTGCGCAAGGGCCGTTCCGGCAACCGCCAACATGACGGCGGCAGCTCCGATTCGAGCCCGCGTCGACAAAAATCCAGAACCTGCTGCCACGATCGTCAAATCCCTTGCTAAACAGTGCCTAAAGCCCGTTGCCGTTTATCCACGCCCGCTGAACGCAGGCTTAGCGGTCACTCTCTTTCAGCCTAGCGGCCAAGCCCTTTCAGCGCGATCCGAAGCGCGAAAGTGCTCCCCTTTCGGAAGTCCCCGACGCGCTCATAGTCGCGCCGCCAGGATAGGCCAAGCTCCAGGCATTCGTCCTCATAGGCGACGCCCAGCCGCTGGCGCACCGGCTCGAAACCGTCGGCGAGGGACAGCGGGTCCTCGTCGCGGCCGGTGAGGTCGAGGACCGTGGCTCCGAACAACGACCAATAGCGGTGGAACTTCCAGCGGCCGGCGACGCGAAGTTCCTCCTTGTCGTGCAAATCCTCGATTTCGGCGCTGATGTCGCGGTTGAGGCGCAGATAGCCGATCTGAGCGTAGGTTTCCTCGGTGCCGAAGGTGAGGTCGAGCTCGTTCCGGCGCACGGCGAGGCTGTTCTTGTCGACTCGGAACCGGTGGGTGAGGTCGATCAGCCGGCCATAGCGGACGCGGGTCCGGCCAACGAAGTCGGAGAAGCGGTCGGACAGCCCGGTTCCCTCCGGGAAGATGGTTGGCCGCCGGCGAATCCGGTAGCTTTGGCCGACATTGGTCGTGATCGACAGGTTCGGCCGGTCGAGCGCCCAATCGACGCCGTAAGTGATGCGCGAGCCGTCCTCCCAGCGGTCGTAGCCGGGGAAGCGGTTGAGGGCGAACAGATTGCTGTCCTCTAGGTCGACCGCCCGGGCGTCTTCGTTGGGGATGGAGAGGTTGGGGGTTGGCGGGGTCAGCACCAGCTGGACCCTCGGCACCAGCCGCTGGAAGCCGCCGAACGCGAGCCCGACGAACGGCCATTGGACCTCGGCGGCGAGAGCGCCGATGCCGCGCGCGTGCCAGCCTTCGGTGCCGCGGTAGATCGGGACTTCGGTCGTCTGCGATTGGACCGTGTGATAGACGTCGCCGCGGGTGAAGGCGGTGAACAGCAATTGCTGGCCCCAGTTGGTCAGCCGCCGAACGTCCCAACGGCCGCTGACGAACGCGCGCTGGGTGTCCTGGCCGTCAATCCGGAGGATCGCCAGGCTGTTTGCCTGGATTTCAATATTGCCGCCAAGGATCGGCGGATCGAGCCGGAAACGGGCATCGATCGCCGGCAAGGCGATCGGGATCCGCCGCTGGACGTCGTCGACGCGCAGGCCCTGGAACGCCCAGCCGGCGATGCTGATGTAGCTGTCGGGAGTGATCCGCTCGGCATTGAGGAAGCTTCGAAGTCGGTCGTCGCGGGTGATGTCGTACCGCTGGGTGACGGTCTTGTCGGTCGCGACGCGGAATGAGCCGGTCAGGCTCCACAGAGGGTTGAACTGCGCCTTGCCATTGCCCTCGAAATAAGCCCGGAAGCCGCGCTTGGTGTCCGGTGTCAGGTCATCGACGTCGGGATCGTCGATCCGGCTGTAGGTGCCGAACGCTCCGATCTGGAACGCGCCGATGCGGTCGAGATGGCGGTAGCGGGCTTCGAGCGCCGGCCCGCTCTGGGTGTAGAGATGCGGGGTCACGGTGAGGTCGCGGTTCGACGCGAAGCGGCGGTAATAAGGGAAGGCAAGCTCGAGCCCGTTACGCGACGAGACGCTGATGTCGGGCACCAGCCAGCCGCTGATCCCGCCACCCTCGCCACCCGTGCCGACGCTGAAGATCGGCAGCAGCGGCAGGGTCACTCCGAACAAGCGCAGACGGCCGCCGCGGAAACGCACCTGGCTCCGCCCCGGGTCGTGGATCACCTGCGCGGCGGTGATCGACCAGCTCGGGTTGCGCGGGCAGCCGCTCTCGGCCGTCACCGGGCACGGCGAATAGATCGCATTGTCGAGCGCGGTGACGTTGCCGGTCCGGGTGCCGCGGGCGGCGGCGATGCGGCCGCCGCTTTCGAGCACGACCAGCAAATTCTCGATGCTTCCGTCGCGCAAACTGTCGGTGAGGACGACGCTGTCGCCGACCAGCTTGTCGCCTTCGGGACTGACGACAACCACATTGCCCTCGGCGCGGACCTCGCCGGTGCCGCGGTTCCAGCTGACGCGGTCGGCGCCGAGGTAATTGCCGTCGCGCGACATGCGCACCTGGCCGGCCGCGGTGACGATCTCGTTCTCGCTGTCGTAGCTGACCTGGTCGGCGCTGAAGCCCACCACGTCGCCTGATTCGGAGAGTGCGGGCGTCGGATCGAGGTCAGCGGGCTGGGCGAGCGCGGCTGCCGGCACTCCGAGCACCATCGGCAGCGCCGACCACCAGACCATTCGTCTACGCAAAACTGTCCCCGCCGCTCACCTGGCTTGCCTTGGGCTGCTATCGCACCTCGCGCCGCGCGCGACAATCGCAATGGCGGAGAAGCGGCTTGGCTTCGCCCCGCTTTGCCTTTCGGCGGACGCGCCCTAAAGCCGCCCCAAACCCCTCCTCCAAGGACCGATGTTCATGCAGATTCGTTTCGCCGACCGCCTTCCAGCCGGTGATTTTGCGCTGGTCGTGCCAGTCGCCGGCAAGAAGCGGGATTCGCTCGAGCGGCTGGGCGACGACCGGGTGGGTGTCGAGGCGACTCTCACCCGCCAGCGCTTCGAGGGGGAGGCGGCAACCGCGGCCGAGCATTTCCTGTCGGCGAAAGGCGGCGTCCGGCGGCTGCTGGTGGTCGGCACCGGCAACGGCTCGACGCCCGCCGAGGCGGCCGAAAAGCTCGGCGGGACGATGGCCGCGCGGCTCTTGATTTCGGGCGAGAAGCATGCGGTGATCGACCTGACGGGCCTCAGCTACGATGCCGACGCCGCGGCCAGGGTCGCGCTCGGGGCGTCGCTTCGCGGCTGGCGATACGACCGCTACCGGACGCGTCTCAAAGACAAGCAGAAGCCGACTCTGGCCGGGATCACCATCGTCGGCGCGGGGGCCGAGGCGCAGCGGCGCTGGGAGCAGCGCTGGCAGCCGGTCCTCGAAGGCGTCAAGCTGACCCGCGAGCTGGTCACCGAGCCGGCCAACATCATCTACCCGCAGAGCTTCGTCGAACGCGTTCGCCACCTCGCTGACCACGGCATCGGGATCGAGGTGCTCGACGGGGCGGCGATGAAGAAGCTCGGCATGGGCGCCCTGCTCGGGGTCGCCCAGGGCTCGGTCCGCGACCCGCGGCTGCTGGTCCTGCGCTGGAACGGCGGCAAGAAGGGCGACGCGCCGATCGCCTTCGTCGGCAAGGGCGTGACGTTCGACACCGGCGGCATCTCGATCAAGCCGGCCCAGGGCATGGAAGCGATGAAATGGGACATGGGCGGCGCTGGCGCGGTCGCCGGAGCGCTCAAGGCGCTCGCGCTGCGAAAGGCCAAGGTCAATGTCGTCGGCGTCTGCGGACTCGTCGAGAACATGCCGTCCGGCAACGCCCAGCGCCCGGGCGACGTCGTCACCACCATGTCCGGCCAGACGGTCGAAGTGATCAATACCGACGCCGAGGGCCGGCTCGTGCTGGCCGACGCGATTGAGTACACCCAGCGCAACTTCAAGCCGACGACGCTGGTCGACCTCGCCACTCTGACGGGCGCGATGGTGGTCAGCCTCGGCCACGAGTTCGGCGGCCTGTTCTCGCCCGACGACAAGCTCGCGGCACAATTGCTTGCCGCCGCGCAGGCGTCCGGAGACCGGCTGTGGCGGATGCCGCTCGACGAGAGCTTCGACCGGCTGATCGATTCGCCGATCGCCGACATGAAGAACGTCGGTCCGCGCGAGGGCGGAGCGATCACCGCCGCCGAGTTCATCCATCGCTTCATCGACGACGGAGTCCGCTGGGCGCACCTCGACATCGCCGGGATGGCCTGGTCGGACAAGGCCGGGACCACGTTCGACAAAGGCGCGACCGGTTTCGGGGTGCGGCTGCTCGACCAGTTCGTCGCCGACACGGTTGAGGGTTAGGATTCGTCTTTGCGAGCGAAGCGCGGCAATCCAGTTTCCTGTTTTCGCTGGGTTGCCGCGTCGCTGCGCTCCTCGCAATGACGCGGTGATGCAGGTCGATTTCTACCAGCTTGGCCGGACCCCGTTCGAGCAGGTCATCGCCAGCCTTGCCGAGAAGCTTTTGGCGCGGGATTCGCGGCTGCTGATCGTCGCCGAGGACGAGACCCTGCTCGCCCGGCTCGACCGAATGCTGTGGGACCAGGGCTCGGCCAGCTTCCTTCCCCACGCGCTGGCCGGCGGCACCGACGACGCGCGCCAGCCGATTCTGCTGTCGACCAGCCCGGACGCGCCGAACCTGGCCCGCAACATGCTGATCGCCGACGGCCAGTGGCGCGAGGCGGCGCTGAGCTACGACCGCGCCTTCTATCTGTTCGACGAGGACGCGCTCGAAGGCGCTCGGCTGGCGTGGAAACTGCTGGCCGGGCGGGAAGGGGTCGAGCGCCGCTTCTGGGCCCAGGACGAGGACGGCCGCTGGGTTGAAAAAGGCTAAGCCTTGCCCCGCTCGGCGGGCGCGGCTAGGCGCTGCCGCACATTCCAGCCACCTCAATTCCAGGAGACCGCTCGGCCATGACGACCGAACGCACTTTTTCGATCATCAAGCCCGACGCTACCCGGCGCAACCTCACCGGTGCAATCACCAAGATGCTCGAGGAGGCGGGGCTTCGGGTCGTCGCCTCGCGGCGCATCCGAATGACCCGCGAGCAGGCCGAGGGCTTCTACGCGGTCCACCGCGAGCGGCCGTTCTACAACGATTTGTGCACGTTCATGACCTCCGGGCCGGTGGTCGTGCAGGTGCTCGAAGGCGAAAATGCCGTCGCCCGCAACCGCGAAGTGATGGGCGCGACCAACCCGGCCGACGCCGCCGAGGGCACGATCCGCAAGGCCTACGCCGAATCGATCGAGGCCAATTCGGTCCACGGCTCGGACAGCCCGGAGAACGCCGCGATCGAGATCGACTTCTTCTTCAAGCCCGACGAGATCGTCGGCTGATCCGGCCGGCCCGCCACTAGAATTCGTCGGCGACCTTCAGCAGCTTGGTCAGGCGGGGCGGGGCCATCGCCTGCCAACTGCGCTGAAGCCAGCCGGCAACATGGTCCCAATCGACCCGCGGGCGGTCGAGCTTGATCCCGATCCAGTCGGACGGGCCGTAATAAGCGGGACGGAAGTAGAGGTCCGGCTCGGCCTCGATCAGCTGGCCCATCTCGTCCTGACCGCTGCATTTCACGAGCACTCCGACAGCCTCCTCGCCGTGATGGCGGTTCCACATGATGGCGAAGAACTTGCCGCTGCTCTGGCTTCCGACCTTCCAGCCCGGAGAGCCATGGCTGGTCTGGAAGCGCGCTTCGGGCAGGGCCAGCGCGAGCTCCCCGACGCGGCCGGTGATCCAGTCGAAGTCGCGGGCGCGGCCGAGATATTGGCTGATCACGCGGGGATAGAGCTGGTGCTCGGCGATCAGGACGCGTTCGGCGAGCGTCCCCGGCGTATCGTCGGGCAGCACCGCCACTTCGACCTGGCCGAGGACTTCGCCCGAATCGAGGTCCGGAGTGACCAGATGCACCGAAGCGCCGGTCACTTTTTCGCGCGCCGCGATCACCGCCTCATGGGTTCCGAGCCCCTTGTGCCGGGGAAGGAGCGAGGGGTGGATATTGACGATCCTGCCCTCCCAGCGCTGGAGGAAGTCGTCGGGGATGATGCGCATAAAGCCGGCCAGCGCGATCAAGTCGGCGTCGGCTTCCACAAGCGCCGCGTCGAGGGCGGCGAACAGCTGCTTTTTGTCGCCGCCCGCAGGCATTCGCGCAACATTGACGCCCTCGGCTTCGGCGAGGTCCAGCCCCGGTGCGTCGGGGCGGTCGCCAGTGACCAGCACTACCTCATAGGGGCAATCCTCGGCCCGGGCGGCATAGATGAGCGCGGCCATGTTCGACCCGCGCCCCGAGATGAGCACCGCGACCCGTGCGCGTTCAGCCATGGTGACTGGCGGTCCAGGCCTCGGTCGAGCCCCACGAGCCGGCACGACCTTGGACGGTGCAGCCGCGCGGGCCCGCCGCGATCGAACCGATGCGGTGCACGGTTTCGCCGCCCTGTTCGAGCGCCCGAGCAACGGCTTCGACTTCGGCCTCGGCGGCGATCGCGACCATGCCCATGCCGCAGTTGAAGGTCCGAGCCATCTCCGCCGCCGCGACCTCGCCGCCTTCCTGAAGCAGCGCGAAGATCCGCGGCAATTCCCATTGGTCGACTTGTATCACAGCGTGGCAATTATCCGGCAGAACTCTCGGAATATTCTCAAGAAAACCGCCACCAGTGATATGCGCGATACCGTCGATCCCGCCGGACCGGACCGCCGGCAGCACCGATCGCACATAGATCCGGGTCGGCTCGATCAACGTCTCGCCCAGGGTCTGACCGCTTGGCAGCAGCTGGTTGAGGTCCCATTCCCGTTCGGCGATGATGCGCCGAACCAGCGAGAAGCCGTTGCTGTGCACGCCCGAGCTCGCCAGGCCGAGGATCACATGGTCCGGTGCGATGCGCTCGCCGGTCAGCACCCCGTTGCGTTCGACCGCCCCGACGCAGAACCCCGCGAGGTCGTAATCCCCGTTAGCGTACATCCCCGGCATTTCCGCGGTTTCGCCGCCGATCAGCGCGCAGCCCGCCTGACGGCAACCTTCGGCGATCGAACCGACGACCGCAGCAGCGACCTCTCCGTCCAGTTTCCCAGTTGCGAAATAGTCGAGGAAGAACAGCGGCTCGGCGCCCTGGACGATGAGGTCGTTGGCGCACATCGCGACCAGGTCGATGCCGACTCCGTCGTGCCGGCCGAGCTCGATCGCCAGCTTGAGCTTGGTGCCGACGCCATCGTTGGCCGCGACGAGGAGCGGGTCGCGGTAGCCGGCGGCCTTGAGGTCGAACAGGCCGCCGAACCCGCCGAGCTCCGCGTCGGCACCCGGCCGGGCGGTCGAGCGGGCGAGCGGCCCGATCGCCTTGACGAGAGCGTTGCCGGCGGCGATCGACACCCCGGCGTCGGCATAGGTCAGAGGCTTTCGGGTCACGGTCGAGGCCCGTAGAGACAAGCCGCTTGGATTTCCACGCCGTTGTCGCCAAAAGCCCCCGCAATGCTCCGCCGGACGTTCCTCCCCGCACTCCTGCTGTTTCTCGCCCTCGCCATGCTGTCGGGGGCGCTTTACGCGCAGCTCGAGAGCGGCGAGCGCGGAATTCTGCCCATCGACAGCTCCGGCACGCTCGAGATTACCGGCATCCACGTCGACGTCGCCGGCCCGGACGCCGCCAGCGCCCGTTTTGCCGGCTGGCGGATCGCCCAGCGCCAGGGATTCCGCGCGCTGTGGGCGAAGACCCATAAGCGTCCGGCAAGCGAGGCTCCCAATTTGCCGGACTCGACCCTTGACGGGCTGGTCAGCTCGATCACCGTCGAGCGCGAGCAGATCGGCCCCAACCGCTACATCGCCAACCTCGGCATCCTGTTCGACCGCGCCCGCTCCGGCGAGATGCTCGGAGTCGGCGGCGAGCGGCGGCAGTCGCCGCCGATGCTGCTGATCCCGGTCACCGTCAGCGGCGGCACCGCGACCAGCGTCGAGCTGCGCAATAGCTGGCAGCGCGCCTGGGCCCAGTTCCGGACGTCGCAGAGCACCATCGATTACGTCCGGGTCAGCGGCATGAACGTCGACCCCTTGCTGGTCAACGCGGCTCAAACCGATCGCCCGGGGCGCGGCTGGTGGCGCAACATCGTCGATCTTTACGGCGCCGCCGACATATTGGTCGCCGAGGTCCAGCTGCAGCGCCTTTATCCGGGCGGACCGGCGCGGGCGCGGTTCATCGCCCGCCACGGGCCGGATAACGAGATCGTCGGCGGCTTCAGCCTGACCGCCGCCAACGGCGAGGCGGTACCGGCGATGATGGCCGAGGGGGTGCGGCGGATGGACGAGCTGTTCATGACGGCGTTCGCGGCCGGGGCACTGGAGCGCGACCCGACGCTGGACATCCCCGAACCGCCGCCGCTGCCGGTCGAGGAGGTCGAGGACGCGCCGCCGCCGAAGGCCCAGCAGCCGGCCTTTGCCTTCCAGGTGCAGATCGTCGCCAACAACGTGAACACCTACAATTTCGCGATGGCGCATCTGCGCACCCTGCCGGGCATCGAGCAGGTCACTCCGCAGAGCATCAACCCGACCGGGATCAGCTATATCCTGGTCAGCTATCGCGGCAGCGGCGCGCAGATGGCGACGGCGCTAATGGCGCGCGGCTGGTCGGCGGCTTACGGCGGGACGATCGTCCGCATCTCAGGCGGGGCAGGGCCTCCGCCGCCGATGCCGCCGCCGCCGCCGGTGGTCCAGCCGCAGCCGCAGCCTCAGCCGCCGCAGCCGGCGACCAACACGCAATGAAGAGCGGCCCCGACCAGATCGCGCTTCCGCTCGACTGGCCGCAGAGCGCCGGCGATTCGCGGCTGATCCTGTCCGACGCCAACCGCGAGGCGTTCGACCATTTCCGCAAATGGTGCATGTGGCCGGTCAAGGCGACCATCCGGACCGGGCCGCGCCGCTCGGGCCGGACGCTGCTCGCCCGGAGCTTCGTCGAGCGGGTCGGGGGGCGGTTGTTCGACGGTGCCGAGCGCGGCGATGAGGAAGCCCTGTTCCACGCGTGGAACGACGCCCAGGACAGCGGCCGGCCGCTGATCATGGTGACCGACGCCGTTCCGCCGCAGTGGCAGCCGCGGCTGGCAGACCTGCGTACTCGCCTGGCAGTGACTCCGGTCGCGACGATCGGACTGCCCGACGATTTCCTGTTCGCCCGGCTCATTGAGCTGCTGTTCGCCGACCGCGGGCTGCACGTCCCCGGCGAGGCGCTGCGCTTCATGGTCGAGCGGCTCGAGCGCGATTATTGGGCGGCCGAGCGGGCGGTCGAGGCGGTCGACCGTTTTGCCATCGCCGAGCGGGCGCGGCTCAGCCTGCCGACGATCCGCCGGGCGCTGGGTGAGGCGAACCTGATTTCGCGGGAGTAATCAGCCGCACTTGGCGGAGGCGATGCGGCCCTGTTCATCAAGTTGCACGGTCAGCCGTTGTGAAGTCAGCGCCAGCAAACCGAGCTTAGGCATCGACCTTCTCCTCCACGACCCGGCTGAGCTTCAATTTGCCGTGTTCGATCGCGAAGCCGATGCGCCCCTCGACGAGGTTGACCGCGTCGCGGCCGAACTCCTCGAACCGCCAGCCCGACAGGATATTGAGGCCGTTGCGGACGCCGGCCGCAAGCGCCTCGAGCTCGTCGGCGCGGGCGATCAGCCGCGGCGCCACTCCGGCTTCCTTGGCCCGGATCTTGAGCAGCAGCTTGAGCAGGTCGCTGACCAGCGCGCCCTCCTTCGTCAGCCCCGGCCGCTTGGGCTCGCGGTCCGGAAGATCGTGCGGCTCGAGCGGCTTGGCCGAGGCGAGCGCGGTCATCAGCCGGGCGCCGATATCGTTCGACCGCCAGCCCGCCGATAGGCCGCGCACCTGGCCGAGCTCGTCCTGGCTCCTGGGCGGATGGACCGCGAGCTCGCCCAGCGTGTCGTCCTTGACGATTCGTCCTCGAGGAAGATTTTTGCCACGCGCTTCATTTTCGCGCCACGCCGCCAGCGCCTTGAGCCGCCCGAGCACCGCGGGGTTGCGGCTTGGCAGCTTGAGGCGCTTCCACGCGTCCTGGGCGTCGAACGCGAAGCTCGAGGGGTCGGCGAGCCGCTCCATCTCCTCGTCGAGCCAAGTGCCGCGGCCGTTCTTGCGCAACCGGTCGACCATGCGCGGGAAAATCGTCGCCAGATGGGTGACGTCGGCGATCGCATAGTCGATCTGCCTTTTGTCGAGCGGCCGCCGGCTCCAGTCGGTGAAGCGGGCGCCCTTGTCGAGGCTGTGGCCGAGCAGCGATTCGATCAGGTTCGAGTAGCCGACCTGCTCGCCGTGGCCGAGCGCCATCGCGGCGATCTGGGTGTCGAACAAGGGGCTCGGCACCTTGCCGGTCAGGTTGTGGATGATCTCCAAATCCTGCCCGCCGGCGTGGAAGACCTTCAGCACGTCCTTGTTCTCGACCATCAAGTCGAGGATCGGCGACAGATCGAGGTCCGCCTGCGGGTCGATGGCCGCCGCTTCCTCGCTGCTCGCGACCTGCAGCAGGCACAGGATCGGCCAGTAGGTGTTCTCGCGCATGAACTCGGTGTCGACGGCGATGAACGGGTGCTTCGACAGCCGGTCGACCAGCTTTGAGAGATCGTCGGTCTTGGTAATGAGCGGGTGAATTCGCATGAGTCTCACGGGCAATAGCCGCTGGCTTCGGGTTGACAAAGTGACAACTGGGATTGAAGCGCCGCGCTCCGAAATCCCAAAGTTCGTCACCCCCGCTCACGCGGGGGTCCCGCTTCTTTCTGTGGCCAGCGGGATTCCCGCTTTCGCGGGAATGACGAGGTGAAGAGAGATCAGAATGCACGCCTACCGCACCCATAGCTGCGCCGAGCTTCGCTCCGCCGACGTCGGCTCGACCGTCCGGCTGTCGGGCTGGATCCACCGCAAGCGCGACCATGGCGGAGTGCTGTTCGTCGACCTGCGCGACCATTATGGGCTGACGCAGATCGTCACCCGCGCCGGAAGCGAGGCGCTCAAGACGCTGGATTCGCTGCGCGTTGAATCGGTGGTCACGATCACCGGCGAAGTCGTCGAGCGCGAGGGCGGGGCGGTCAACGCCAAGCTCGCGACCGGCGAGATCGAGGTTGTTGCGCGCGAAGTTTCCGTCCAGTCGGCCGCCGCCGAGCTGCCGATGCCGGTCGCCGGCGAGGCGGATTATCCCGAGGATATCCGGCTCAAGTACCGCTACCTCGACCTTCGCCGTGATCGCATCCACGCCAACATCCTGCTGCGCTCGGCGGTGATCGCCTCGATCCGGCGGCGGATGATCGACCAGGGCTTCACCGAGTTCCAGACGCCGATCCTCACCGCGTCGAGCCCCGAGGGGGCGCGCGATTATCTCGTCCCGAGCCGGGTCCATCCGGGCAAATTCTACGCGCTCCCGCAGGCGCCGCAGATGTTCAAGCAATTGATCATGGTCGCCGGCTTCGACCGCTATTTTCAGATCGCGCCGTGCTTCCGCGACGAAGACGCCCGCGCCGACCGCTCGCCCGGCGAATTCTACCAGCTCGACTTCGAAATGAGCTTCGTCACCCAGGACGACGTCTTCGCAGCTCTGGAGCCGGTGATGTCGGGCGTGTTCCAGGAGTTCGCCGACGGCCGGTCGGTGACTCCGGCGGGCGAATTTCCGCGCATTCCTTACAAGGAGGCGCTGCTCAAATACGGCTCCGACAAGCCCGACCTTCGCAATCCGCTTCTGGTCCACGACGTCGGCGATCGCTTCCGCGGCTCGGGGTTCGGGCTGTTCGCCAAGATCGTCGAGGGCGGCGGAGTGGTGCGCGCGGTCGCGGCGCCGAACACCGCCGGCCACAGCCGCAAATTCTTCGACGACATGAACGAATGGGCTCGCGGCGAAGGCTTCGCGGGGCTCGGCTACGCGACCCGAAAAGGCGGCGAATGGGGCGGGCCGATCGCCAAGAACCACGGCACCGAGGGCATGGATGCGCTCGCCGACGCGATGGGCATCGGCCCCGACGACGGGCTGTTTTTCGCCGCCGGCAAGGAAGACGAAGCGGCGCGCCTCGCGGGCCTGGCCCGGACCCGCGTCGCGGAGCAGCTCGATCTGATCGAGAAGGGCTCGTTCCGCTTCTGCTGGATCGTCGATTTTCCGATGTTCGAGTTCAACGAGGACCAGAAGAAGATCGACTTCTCGCACAACCCGTTCTCGATGCCGCAGGGCGAGCTCGAAGCGCTCGAGACCAAGGACCCGCTCGATATCCTCGCCTGGCAGTATGACATCGTCTGCAACGGCGTGGAGCTGAGCTCGGGGGCGATCCGCAACCACCGGCCGGACATCATGTACAAGGCGTTCGAGATCGCCGGCTACACTCGCGCCGAGGTCGACCGCGACTTCTCGGGGATGATCAACGCGTTCAAATATGGCGCCCCGCCGCACGGCGGCTCGGCGCCCGGCATCGACCGCATCGTCATGCTGCTCGCCGGCGAACCCAATATTCGCGAGGTCGTGCTGTTCCCGATGAACCAGAAGGCCGAGGATCTGATGATGAACGCCCCGGCGCCGGTCGCGGACAAGCAGCTCAATGAGCTGTCGATTCGGGTGGTTGATCAGGGGTGAATGTGTCCCTGCGAAGGCAGGGACCCAGTACTGGGCTCCTGCTTTCGCAGGAGCACATCAGCGCGGATAGGCAATCGTGATTACCTCATAGCTCTTCTCGCCGTTCGGGAGCCGCACCGTCCGCTCGTCGCCGACCTTTGCGCCGATCAGTGCCCGGGCGAAGGGCGCGTTCCAGCCGATCATGCCGGCGGTCGCATCGGTCTCGTCATCGCCGACGATCGTCAGCACGCGGCGGTTGTCATCTTCGTCGGCTAGCTCGACGGTCGCCCCAAACCGTACCTGATCGGTGGCCTGGCTTGCCGGGTCGACGACCTTCGCGGCCTTCATCGCCCGCGCCAAATGCGCCAGGCGCCGATCGATCTCGCGCAGGCGCTTCTTGCCGTAGAGATAGTCGGCATTTTCCGACCGATCGCCGAGCGATGCCGCCCATGATATTACCTCGACAATCTTCGGCCGCTCGACTCCGAACAGCTCGTCATATTCGGAGCGCAGCCGGGCGAAGCCTTGCGGAGTGATGAAACGCGGGGAGTCGGCCATCCGGGCCGGATATCAGCCCGGGCGGTTCTTTCCCAAATAGCGCGACACGTGCATCGCCGATTGCGGGCTCTGCGCCGGGCGCATCGAATCATAAACGACGCTGTTTTCGATCACTCGCTGGACGTAGCTCTTGGTCTCCGAGAACGGGATCCGCTCGATCCAGCGCAGGACGTCGGTCTGGCGCGGGTCGCCGTAGTTGCGGACCCATTTGCGGACGTTGCCGGCACCGGCGTTGTAACTCGCGACGGCAAGCGGGACGTTGCCGTCCCAAGTGTTGAGCAGCCGGCCGAAGTAGGCCGACCCGAGCATGACGTTATAGGCCGGGTCGCCGGTCAGGCGGCCGTAGTCGTAGCCGTAGCCCATCTTCCCCGCCTGCTCGCGCGCGGTGCCCGGCATCAGCTGCATCATTCCGCGCGCCCCGGCGTGGCTGACCGCGCTTCGGTCGAACGAGCTTTCCTGGCGGGTGATGCCATGGGTCAGCGCCCACAGCCGCCCGGCCGGGGCGCTCGCCAGCGTCGGGTAGGCCTGGCGGACGTAGAAGGCGGAGCCTTTGGTCCGCGCCGACCGCGATACCCACACCGGCACATCCTGGCGGCCGATCTGCTGGCCGAACTCGATCGCCAGCGCCCGCTCGGTGTCGTTTTGAAGCGATTCGGAGAGCGCGCGAACGAACTGGGTCTGCTCAGAGCGATTGCCTTGCTGCCCGAGCAGCCGGGTCGCCCGGACCAGCCGGTTGCCGCTGAACGCGACGCGCTGCGCATCGCTGACGATGGGCGCCGTCATCGGCGGCGCCGTTACCGAGCGGCCGATCCGCTCGAGCGCCAGCTGGCCGTAGAACAGCTCGGGGTAGGCGGCGGCGCGGTGGAAATAGGTCGCCGCCTCGGTCGCCCGCCCGGCCGCCAGCGCCGCGCGCCCCGCCCAGTAAAAGCCCTTGGTTTCGACCTGCAGCGAGCGGCCGCCCTGCGCATAACGGTAGAAGTGCGCGACGGCTTCCGCCGGCCGGCCCAGCGCGTCGAGCGCCGCAGTGCCCGCCAGCCAGGTCAGCGAGGTATAATCGTCGCGGATGCCGAGCGGCTTCAGGCTGATGTCCGTGCCGGCCGGGAACACGTCGTCGACCTGCCGGGCGATGTCGTAAGCGAGCCGCCACTGCCGGTCGGACGCCGCGCTGTTGGCGAGGAGCAGCATCATTTCATAGAAGCGGCCCGGGTCGGTCGGGCGATGGATGAGGGTACGCGGGCGGGCAAAAAGCTGCCGAGCGGCTTGTTCGAGGCCGGTGTCGCGAAGATAGCGCGCCCGGTCCATCATCAGCCCGGCGTCGCTGGTGACGTTCGCCATCAGCGGTTGGTAGCGCTGTTCGGCGTCGGGCGACCGCGATTGCATCGCAATCCGGGCGCCGAACGAAGCGGCTCGATGCGGGCTGACGAAGCCGAGGAAGCGGTAGGCGTCGCTGGCTTTCTTGTCGAACAACAAGGCATCGACCCGGCGGTCGTGGTCGGCGCGGGTGAAGTGCGCGCCATAGCGCGCGTGGACGACCGGTTCGTACGTCGCGCTGAGCTCGCTCGAGGCCCAGGCCTCGCGGGCCGCGGCGAGGGCTTCGGCCTGGCGGCCGCTGGCGAGCAGTGCGTCGGCCAGCGCGGCATAGCCGTTGCCGGTCGCCGGAGGAGTGCTTGCGAAGAAGGCCAGCACCGTCGCTGGATTCTCGCCGGGCCGGATCGCGCGCTCGGCGTTTCGGCGCAGCGTGGATTCTCCCGGCCAACCGGGGTTGGCGTTCACGAAGCGCGCGAACTCGCCGAAGCTGTAGCCGCTGGCCTGCCGCAGCCGGCGCCAGTCGGCGATTGCCCAACTGACATCGCCGCTGACCGTCGGAGCGGGCCGATATGCCGGGCGATAGCTCTGCTGCAGCGGCGCCTGCGCCGAGCTCGACGCGGCCATTGCCAGCAGCGGAAGCAGAAAAGCGGCTCGTCTCATGCTGGACATCATGCAGTCGCCGTCCTTATCAGGCGCTGAACAGAGCAGACTTCGCCTGCGATGTGAATCCTCCGGGAGGACTTAAGTTCATGTTTTTTGGGTCAATCCCGGCGCTGGTAACGCCGTTTGTCGGCGGGAGTGTCGCGGAAGACACATTTAACCAGCTCGTTGACTGGCAAATTAACGAGGGCAGCGCCGCTTTGGTGCCATGCGGGACGACCGGCGAAGTCGCGACGCTGACCGCCGACGAGCACCGGCGGGTGGTCGAGCTGGCCGTCGAGCAGGCGCGGGGGCGGGTGCCCGTGATCGCCGGCTGCGGAAGTTATTCGACTGCCGCGTCGATCGAGCGGATGGCCGCGGCCAAGGAGGTGGGCGCCGACGCGGCGCTGGTCGTCGTGCCTTATTACAACAAGCCGAGCCAGGCCGGCATCGCGGCGCATTTCCGCGCCTTGGCCGAGGCTTCGGACCTACCGATCATCGTCTACAATGTGCCGTCGCGGACGGTCGCCGACATCTCGGTTGAGACGCTGGCCGAGGTCGCTCGCCTGCCGACCGTCGTCGGGGTCAAGGACGCGACCGGCAACCTCGCCCGGGTGACCGCCCAGCGGCTCGCCTGCGGTGAGCAATTCTGCCAGCTGTCCGGCAACGACGACATGGCGCTCGGCTTCAACGCGATGGGCGGAGTCGGCTGCATCTCGGTCACCGCCAACGTCGCTCCGAAATTGTGCGCCGAGTTCCAGGAAGCGACGCGCGAGGGCCGCTGGGACCAGGCGCTCGAGCTTCAGGACCGGCTCTATCCGCTACACGCGGCACTGTTCAGCGACGCGTCGCCCGGCCCAGCCAAATATGCGCTGTCGAAGGTCCGCACGGGCTTCCCGACCGAGCTGCGCCTGCCGCTGACCGAGCCGTCGGGCGCGTCGCGCAAGGCGGTCGACGCGGCACTCGCGCATGCCGGGCTCGCCTGATTCCCCCATCCCTTGCAGGGAGGGGAGACACTCACCTAAGCCGAGCCCATGGCCAAGCCACTCCCGCCGCCGTTCGACAAGAAGAAGGTCGTCGCCGAGAACCGGCGCGCGCGGTACGACTATTTCGTCGAGGAGCGGCTCGAGGCGGGGATCGAGCTCACCGGCACCGAAGTGAAGTCGCTGCGCGGCGGCGAGGGCTCGATTGCCGAAAGCTACGCCGCGGTCGAGGGCGAGGAGCTGTGGCTGATCAACAGCCATGTCCCCGAATACAGCCACGGCAACCGGCTCAACCACCATCCGCGCCGGCCCCGGAAATTGTTGCTCAAGGGCCGCGAGATTGCCAAGCTGCAAGGGGCGGTGACCCGCCAGGGGCTGACGATCGTGCCGCTGTCGATTTACTTCAACGGCAGCGGCCGGGCGAAGGTCGAGCTGGCGGTCGCCCGCGGAAAGAAGATGCACGACAAGCGCGACACCGAGAAAGAGCGCGACTGGAAGCGCGAGCAGGGCCGGCTGCTCCGAAAGCATGGGTGACGCGCCGCGAAGCGGGGCGTTGGCCGGTTACAGTCGGCCGCTTGTCGGAAGCTGGTGGCGCGCGGGGAAAGGTTCGCGGCAAGGCCCGCCCCATTGGGGTTTGCTGGAGGGATTGAGATGATTCGAGTGATCGTATTGCTGGCGGCGTCGACCGCCCTTGCGGGATGCGCTGCGCGGACGGTGCCGCCGGCCGAAATCGCGCCCGTGGTTGAACGCCCCACAGCGGTCGAAGTCGTACCGGCGCCGAAACCGGAACTTGGCAGCTTCGGATTCGACACCGCGGGCATGAACACCGCTGTCCGCCCGGGCGACAATTTCTACGAATACGCCAACGGCACCTGGGCGAAGAACACGCCGATCCCGGCCGACAAGTCGAACTATGGCATGTTCACCAAGCTCGACGACGTTTCCAAGGAGCGCACCCGCCAGATCATCGAGGAAGCGGCCAAGGACAGCAGCAGCAAGATCGGCGCGGCCTACGCCAGCTACCTCGACGAAGCCGCGGTGGAAGCGAAGGGCCTCGCACCGTTCCAGCCGTGGCTCGATCAGATCAAGGCCGTGAACAGCAAGGCGGATCTGCCGGCGCTCTACGCCGCCGCCGACCGGATGAGCATCGGCCACCCGTTCCCGAGCTTCATCGGCCTCGATGACAAGGTGAACACGCAATATGCCTACACGATGGTGCAGGGCGGCATCGGCCTGCCCGACCGCGATTATTATCTCGGCAGCGACGCGCGCATGGCCGGCATTCGCTCGAAATATGTCGAGCATCTGACCAACGTGCTGACTCTGGCGGGGGAGGCGAACGCCGCCGCCCGCGCCAAGGCGATCCTCGATTTCGAAACCAAGGTCGCAAGGGTCCACTGGACCCAGGTCGAAAGCCGCGACGCGACCAAGACCTACAACAAGATGACCCTGGCCCAGCTGCAAAGGCGCGCTCCGGGCTTCCGGTTCGCGCCGCTGCTCGCGGGCCTTGGAGTGAATGTGAGCGAGCTCCTGGTCGCCCAGCCGAGCGCGATCGCGGGGATCGCGGCGCTGGTCGGCAAGGCGCCGCTCGGCGTCCTCAAGGACCAGCTGCTGGTGCGTTCGCTCGACGGCTATGCGGCCTATCTGCCCGCGGCTTTCGACAAGGAAGCCTTCGCTTTCTACGGCACGACGCTGTCCGGCACTCCGGAGCAGGAAGCCCGCTGGAAGCGCGGAGTGAACTTCACCGTCGGCTCGCTGTCCGATCAGGTCAGCCAGCTCTACGTGCAGCGCTTCTTCCCGGCTGAAACCAAGGCCGCGGCGGACGAGCTGGTTCGCAACGTCGTCGCGGCGATGGGCCGCCGGATCGACAATCTTTCGTGGATGGCTCCGCAGACCAAGGCCCGCGCCCGCGCCAAGCTCGCCAATTTCACCACCAAGATCGGCTACCCCGACCAGTGGCGCGATTATTCAGGGCTCGAGATCCGCCGCGACGATTTGCTCGGCAATGCGGTGCGCTCGGCGGCGTTCGAGCATGAATATGCCGTCGGCAAGCTCGGTGGTCCGGTCCGCAAGTGGGAATGGGGCATGACCCCGATGACCATCAACGCCTACGCCAATTTCGGAATGATGGAGATCGTCTTCCCGGCGGCGATCCTGCAGCCGCCGTTCTTCGATCCCAATGCCGATCCGGCGCTCAACTATGGCGGCATCGGCGCCGTGATCGGCCACGAGATCAGCCACCATTTCGACGACCAGGGCGCCAAATATGATGAGTTGGGGCGTCTCGCCGACTGGTGGACGCCGGCCGATTTGAAGGCCTTCGAAGCCGCCGGCAAGCAGCTCGTGACGCAATATGATGCCTACGAGATTTTCCCCGGCGCGAAGATCAAGGGCGACTTCACCCTGGGCGAGAACATCGGCGACCTGGCGGGGCTGACCGTAGCTTATGACGCTTATCGCACGTCGCTCGGCGGGCGTGAGGCTCCGGTGATCGAAGGCACTACCGGCGATCAGCGATTCTATCTTGGCTGGGCGCAGGTGTGGCGCCGCAATTACCGCGAAGCCAATCTGCGCCAGCGCCTGATCACCGATCCTCACTCGCCGTCCGAGCAGCGGGTCGCGGTCGTTCGAAACCTCGACCCCTGGTATGAGGCCTTTGGTGTGCAGCCCGGCCAGAAGCTGTACCTCGCTCCGCCTGACCGCGTCCGGATCTGGTAATTGCTTCACCAGGAGCTGCCTTCCGCCGATCTGACTCCGCTGGACGGAGCGACGCGCTGGCTGGTGCCGGCGCTGGTCGGCGGGGCGGCCCTGACCGGAGCCTTGCTCGCCTGGCTGCTTGGTTACCCGCTCGTCGCGGGCGCCTTCGTTGTCGCCGGGCTGGTCGGAGCGGTCGCGGTCAAGCTTGCCGACAAGCGATCCGCGCCGGCGATCCCGCAGGCCGGCGTGCTGAACCTGGCCCCGGACTATTCGGTCATCGGTTCGACGCTCGGGCTCAGCCGCCAGCCGGCCGCGCTGACCAACAGCGACGGCGGCTTGCTGATCGCCAACAGCGCCTATCGCGACCGGTTCGGCGCCTGCCCGCCGCTCGAGCTTGGCAGTGACGAGGATTCGGCGCTGTCGCTGCAACTGGTGCGGACGATGGCCGGGCGCGACGGCGGCGGCTGCGCGGCCGGGATTGCGACCGCCTCGGGGGTGACCGCGGTCGAAGCGGAGCGGGTCGGTTCCAGCGGCGACCTGTTGATGTGGCGGTTCCCGAAGCCGCCGGCGGCCGACCCGATGACCGTCGCCGCCAAGCTCATTGCCGGACCGATTGGCGAGCGGCTGGCCGGCGCCGGCCTGCTTGCCGCTTTGGTTGATTCAGACGGCGGTCTGGTTGCCGCCAACCGCTCGTTCGCCAGCCGGGCGGTGACCAACGAGGAGGACTCGGACAAGCTGCGCTTTGCCGATCTCGTCGAGTTCACCGAAGAGGGCAAAGCGCGGCTGGTCGCCGACGGCGAGTCCGCCCGGCCGTTGCAGGTCGTCCACATCCCGGCCGATCCGCGGCAGGAGACCGGTGGCGGGACATTCCTGCTCGTCGAAGGGCACGAAAGCGGAGTGCTCGATTCCGCCGATCTCCAGGCGTTGCTGGAAATCCTCCCGATCGGCCTCGCCTTGGTCGATCGCGACGGCCGCTTCCTGACGATGAACCGCGCTTTCCGGGTCGCCGCCGGGATCAAGGGCGCGGGGATGCCCAGCTATCCCGGCGACCTGGTGGTCAAGGAAGACAAGGCGCCGGTCGCCAACGCGGTGCGGCGCAACGCCCGCGGGCCGGCGATGTCGGGCGACCTCGCGGTGCGGCTAGCCAAGGACAAGTCCGAGCCGGTCGCGCTGACCGTCGCCGGGGTTCGCGGGCTTGGCGACGCGGCGGTGCTGCTGCTGCTCAAGGACAATAGCGAGGAAGCCAAGCTCAAGCGCCAGATCGCCCAGGCGACCAAGATGCAGGTCGTCGGTCAGCTTGCCGGCGGCGTAGCGCACGACTTCAACAATATCCTGACAGCGATTATCGGCCATTGCGACTTGATGCTGATGCGGCACACGCCGGGCGACAGCGACTATGACGACATTCAGCAGATCAAGTCGAACTCGAACCGAGCCGCCGGCCTGACCCGGCAATTGCTCGCCTTCTCGCGCCAGCAGACCCTTCGGCCGCAAGTGCTGCAGCTGCCCGATGTCGTGTCCGAGGTCTCGCATCTGCTCAAGCGGCTGCTCGGCGAGACGGTCAAGCTGGTTGTCAAGCACGGGCGCGATCTCGGGCCGGTGCGCGCCGACCCCGGGCAGCTCGAGCAGGTGATCGTCAATTTGGCGGTCAACGCCCGCGACGCGATGGCTTCGGGGGGCGGCGGAACGCTGACCATCCAGACCTATGCGGTCCGGGCCGATCAGGTCGCCGAATTGGGCTCGGAAATCCTGCCGGTCGCCGACTACAGCGCGCTATCCGTGACGGACAACGGTTGCGGCATTCCCGCCGCGGTGCTCGGCAAGGTGTTCGAGCCGTTCTTCACGACCAAGGAAGTCGGCAAGGGTACCGGGCTCGGACTCAGCACCGTCTACGGCATCGTCAAGCAGTCGGGCGGCTTCATCTTCGCCGATTCCAAGGTCGGCGAGGGAACTCGCTTCGTCATCTATTTGCCGGTCCACCGCGAGGATGCCACCGCCGGCAAGACTCGCCGCGCCGCCAAGCCCAAGGAGCATGAGCTGTGGGGGACCGGCACGGTGCTGCTGGTCGAGGACGAGCCGATGGTCCGAGGGGTCGCCGAGCGCGCGCTGACCCGCCACGGCTATACGGTGATCACCGCCGAGAATGGCGAGGAAGCGCTGGAAGTGCTCGCGAAAGGCGAGGAGATCGTGCTTCTGATCAGCGACGTGGTGATGCCGGCGATGGACGGCCCGACCATGGTTCGCGAAGCCCGCAAGACCCGGCCCGACCTCAAAATCCTCTTCATGTCGGGATATGCCGAGGAGCAATTGCGCAACTCGATCGACATCGACAATGTCGCGTTCCTGCCCAAACCCTTTTCGGTTCAGGAGCTTGCGGAAGCCACCCGGCGCGCCCTGGCCGCCAAATAATCGTTGCGCTTGTGGTCCGGTCGATTATTCGATGCGGCTATGTCGGGGTCGCGTTCCATCCTCATCGTCGAAGACGAGCCGCTCATCGCGATGATGCTCGAGGATTTTCTCGAATCGCTCGGCCATTCGATTTCGGCCAGCTGCGATAGCGTCGATGCAGCCATGGCGGAGGTCGAAAAGGGCGGGTTCGACCTCGCCATACTTGACGTCAATCTGAAGGGCCAGAACGTGTGGCCTGTCGCCAGCCGGCTGCGCGAGCGGGGCGTCCCGTTCGTCATCGCCAGCGGCGGCCATGTCGACCCGCCGCCGCCCGAGTTCGCCTCGGTGCCGCTGATCGAGAAGCCGTACACGGTCGACCGGGTGACCCCGGCGATCAATGCCGCGTTCGCCGGCTAAATCGGCACTGCTCAAGCTTGCCGGTGCGGCCCTCCTGGCATTCGCGGCGTTCCTGCTCGTGATGTTCGAGTTCCAGGCCCAGGCGATCTTCCCGACCCACGCGGTGGCTTCGCCGGGCCCGCTCCCGCGTGGCGCGGAGCGAGTCACCCTCCCGGTTGCCGGCGGCAACCAGCTGCACGGGGTCCACATCGCGCCGTCCGGGGCGCCGTCGAAAGAGCGCACGCTGATGCTTGGTTTCGCGGGCAATGCCTGGAACAGCGAGGACGCGGCGACCTACCTCCACGAGCTTTATCCGTCGGCCGATATCGTCGCCTTCCATTACCGCGGATACCGGCCCTCGACCGGCTCGCCCTCGGCGGCGGCGTTGCTCGAGGATGCGCCCAAGGTTTACGATTTCGCCGTCTCAAAACTGCGCCCGAAGCGGACCATCGCCGTCGGTTTCAGCATCGGCACGGGGGTCGCCGCGAACCTCGCCAGCCAACGCCCGCTCGACGGTCTGATCCTGGTCACGCCCTTTGATTCCCTGAAAGCGGTCGCCGGCGGCCATTACCCGTACCTTCCGGTCGGGGCGCTGTTCCGCCACGAGATGGACGCGGCCGCCGCGCTCAAGGGCAGCAAAGTGCCGACCGCGATCGTCGCTGCCGAGCACGACACGATCATCCCGCCGGCGCGAACCGACGGGCTGCGCCGCTGGGTCGGCAATTTGGCGTTCGACCGGACGATCGCCGGCGCCGGGCACAACGACATCTATCACCGCCCTGAATTCCGCGATGCGATGCACGAGGCGCTGGAGGCGCTCGGCACGCCTGGCGGCTAGGCTTCGGATAGGAGGCCTTGCCGCAACCCCTCCCGCAAGCCATATTCCTGAAATGGAACAGCTATCGGCTCGGCGGGCGATGTTAAGACTCCCGAGAGTTTGATTGTGCAATAAAGATGGCTAGCATGCCGCTCCACGAACAGGGCGGCCGAGGCCGGACGATAGGATTGGAATGACCAAGCTTTCAGGCGGCGACAGCAAGAGCACTCTCTACTGCTCGTTCTGCGGCAAGTCGCAGCATGAGGTCAGGAAGCTGATCGCCGGGCCGACCGTTTTCATTTGCGACGAATGCGTCGAGCTGTGCAACGATATCATCCGCGAGGAATCGAAGTCGGCGCTGGTCAAGACCCGCGACGGGGTCCCGACCCCGGCCGAAATCTGCAAGGTGCTCGACGATTATGTGATCGGCCAGAACCGCGCCAAGCGCGTGCTCTCGGTCGCCGTCCATAACCATTACAAGCGCCTCAACCACGGCGCCAAGACCGGCACCGACGTCGAGCTCGCCAAGTCGAACATCCTGCTGATCGGCCCGACCGGCTGCGGCAAGACTTTGCTCGCGCAGACTCTCGCGCGGATCCTCGACGTGCCGTTCACGATGGCCGATGCAACGACCCTGACCGAGGCCGGCTACGTCGGCGAGGACGTCGAAAACATCATCCTGAAGCTGCTCCAGTCGTCCGACTATAATGTCGAGAAGGCCCAGCGCGGGATCGTCTACATCGACGAGATCGACAAGATCAGCCGCAAGTCGGACAACCCGTCCATCACCCGCGACGTGTCGGGCGAAGGGGTCCAGCAGGCGCTCCTCAAGCTGATGGAAGGGACGACCGCTTCGGTCCCGCCGCAAGGCGGCCGCAAGCACCCGCAGCAGGAATTCCTGCAGGTCGACACGACCAACATCCTATTCATCTGCGGCGGCGCGTTCGCGGGTCTCGAGAAGATCATCGCCGACCGCCTGCAGGGCAAGTCGATCGGCTTCGGCGCCC
>CAYSHL010000017.1:0-36195 GCA_964430865.1 uncultured Sphingomonas sp. | reverse complement strand
TGTTGATGCCGAACGGGGTCGCGTCGGGCTCGTCGTCGATGACCATCCGCACCTGGCGAAGCGACTGACTGAACGGGCGCGTGGTCCCGGTGATCATCGCGTCGGCCTCGCCCAGCGCAAGCATCGCCGCGGTAAAATAGTTGCGGTCCTGGTTGACCAGCCGCTCGATCTCGCGGCGCAGCATCCCGTGGCGCTGATGCTTGGCGTACATGAAATCGACCGCGCGCCCGACCAAGGGTGAATTCTTGCTGTTGAGCACTTCATAGTCGCGCGGATTGTCGACCCCGAGCTCCTTCAGCATGTCGTAGACGTCTTCGCGCCCGACCAACACCGGAGTGCCATAGCCGCCTTCCTTGAAGGCGATGGCGGCGCGCAGCACGTTGGGCTCCTCGCCCTCCGCGAACAGCACGCGCCGGGGGTTCGCGCGCGCCGCTTCATAGGCGAGGCTCATCACCGCGACGGTCGGGTTCAACCGGGCGCGCAATTGCTGGCGGTACAGCAGCATGTCGGCGATCGGCTTTTGCGCGCAGCCGGTGCGCATCGCAGCTTCGGCGACGGCCGAGGCGACGACCTCCATCAGGCGCGGATCGAACGGCGCGGGGATGATGTAGTCGCGCCCGAAGCTGTGGGTCTGCCCGCCATAGGCCGCGGCGACCTCTTCGGGGACCGGCTCGCGGGCCAGCTCGGCAAGCGCGTTGGCGGCGGCGATCTTCATCTCGTCGTTGATCGCTGTCGCTCGCACGTCGAGCGCTCCGCGAAAGATGAACGGGAAGCCGAGCACGTTGTTGACCTGGTTGGGATAGTCGGAGCGGCCGGTGGCGATGATCGCGTCGGGCCGAGCGGCCCGCGCTTCGGGCGGAGTGATTTCCGGGTCCGGATTGGCCATCGCGAAGATGATCGGATCCTTGGCCATGCCGGCGACCATTTCGGGCTTGAGCGCTCCCGCCGCCGACAGCCCGAGGAACACGTCGGCGTCCTGCAGTGCGTCGGTCAGCGTCCGCGCGTCGGTGTCCGCGGCGTGCGCCGACTTCCACTGGTCGACGTCGTCTCGTCCCTTGAAGATCACCCCTTTGCGGTCGCACATGATGACGTTGTCGCCGCGCACTCCCATCGCCTTGATGAGCTCGGTGCAGGCGATCGCCGCGGCGCCGGCGCCGTTGACCACCACCTTGAGCGTGGCGAAGGTCCGGCCGGTCAGGAAGCAGGCGTTGATCAGCCCGGCGGCGGTGATGATCGCCGTGCCGTGCTGGTCGTCGTGGAACACCGGGATGTTCATCCGCTCTTTCAGCGCCTGCTCGATGACGAAGCAGTCGGGGGCGGCGATGTCCTCGAGGTTGATCCCGCCGAAGCTCGGGGCGAGCAATTCGACGCACTCGATGAACCGCTGGCAATCCTGGGTGTCGACTTCGATGTCGATCGAATCGACGTCGGCGAAGCGCTTGAACAGCACCGCCTTGCCTTCCATCACCGGCTTGGCGGCCAGCGCTCCCAGATTGCCGAGCCCGAGGATCGCGGTGCCGTTCGAAATCACCGCGACGAGGTTGCCCTTGGCGGTCAGCTCGTACGCTTGGCCCGGGTCCTCGGCGATCGCCCGCACCGGCACCGCGACACCCGGCGAATAAGCCAGGCTGAGGTCGCGCTGGGTCGCCATCGGCTTGGAGGCGATGATCTCGATCTTCCCCGGCCGGCCGCGGGCGTGGAAGTCGATCGCCTCGGCCTCCGAGAATTTGACGTTGCTTTCGGACATGCCTTGCTCCCTGGCGCCGGGCTTTAGCCACTAACACCTCCAATCGTCACCCCCGCGAAGGCGGGGGCCCCGCTACGTAAATGAGCAAGAAGCGGGATTCCCGCTTTCGCGGGAATGACGAAGAGGGCTAGTCACCAGCCATGGCCCGAGCCGACCAACCGACCCCGATGATGGTCCAGTACCGGCGCCTCAAGGACGAAGCCGGCGACGCGCTCTTGTTCTACCGGATGGGCGATTTCTTCGAACTGTTCTTCGACGATGCCCGGGTCGCCGCCAATTGCCTCGACATTGCGCTGACCAAGCGCGGCGAGTCCGAGGGCGAGCCGATCCCGATGTGCGGAGTGCCGGTCCATTCCGCCGAGGCCTATCTCGCCCGCCTGATCCGCGCCGGCCACCGAGTCGCGATCGCCGAACAAACCGAAAATCCGGCGCAGGCGCGGAAAGCGCGCGGGTCGAAAGCTTTGGTCGAGCGCGCGATCGTCCGGCTGGTGACTCCGGGCACGCTGACGGAGGATGCGCTGCTCGAGCCCGCTGCGGCGAATTGGCTCGCCGCGGTCGGGCGGGCGGGAGACGATTGGGCGATCGCCGCCGCGGACATTTCGACCGGGCGCTTCGAGCTGATCGCCTGCGGGACGGGCGAGCTCGCCGCCGAGCTGGCGCGGCTGTCGCCCGCGGAGACCATCGCCGACGGCGCGATTCCCGGCGTCCGGACCACGGCCGGCAAGGGCGGCTTCGACAGCATCGCCGGCGAGCGCGCGCTCAAGCGCCGCTTCGGCCTGGCGACCCTCGACGGGCTGGGAGCGCCGTCGCGCGCGGAACTTGCCGCGGCGGGAGGGCTGCTCGCGTATCTCGACGCGACCCAAAAAGGGGCCGGCATATTGCTCGACGCTCCGCGGCGAATCGCCCGCTCGAGCCATGTCGCCATCGACACCGCGACGCGCGACAGCCTGGAGCTGTGCCGGTCGGCGTCGGGGACTATCGCCGGCAGCCTGCTCGGCGAGGTCGACCGCTGCCAGACCGCGGGCGGGCGCCGGCTGCTCGCCGAAGACATTTCCGCGCCGTTGACCGACCGCAGCGCGATCGACGCGCGGCTGGCACTGATCGCCTGGCTCCACGCCGACGCGATCCGCCGCGAGCGGGTGCGATCCGCGTTGAAGGCGATGCCCGATTTCGCGCGCGGCCTGGCCCGGCTGGCGGCGCAGCGTGGGTCCCCGCGCGACCTGGCCCTGCTGCGCGACGGACTATCCGCCGCCGCCGAGCTCCAGGCGGACCTTCGTGCCGAGCCGGATCGGCCCCCGCTTCTCGAATCTCTCCTGCCGAAGCTCGGCGGCCACGACGCCTTGGTCGACAAACTCGCCTCGGCGTTGGTCGCCTCACCGCCGATCGACGTATCGAAGGGCGGCTATATCGCCGAGGGCTACGACCCCGAGCTCGACGCGTTGCGAGCGGCTTCGTCCGACGGCCGCCGGGCGATCGCCGCGCTCGAAAGCCGCTACCGCGAGGCGACCGGGGTCGGATCGCTCAAGATCCGCCACAACGCCGTGCTCGGCTATCACATCGAGGTCGCGGCGCGGCACGCCGACCGGCTGATGGCGCCCAATTCGGGCTTCGCGCACCGCCAGACGCTGGCCGGGGTCGTCCGCTTCAACTCGCCCGATCTCCATGCCGAAGCCGCGCGGGTGGTGGAGGCCGGCGGCCACGCGCTGGCCGCCGAAGCGGCGCATGCCGAGGAGCTCGCCGCGCTGGCCATTGCGGCGGCGCCGGCGATCACCGCGACCGCCGAGGCCATCGCCCGCATCGACGTCGCCGCCAGCCACGCCCAGCGCGCGGCGGAGGGTGGCTGGACTCGGCCGCAGCTGACCGACGAGCCGTGCCTCGAGATCGAGGCCGGCCGCCATCCGGTTGTCGAAAGCGCGCTGACCGCGTCCGGCGAGCGGTTCGTCGCCAACGATCTGTCGATGGGCAGCGGCGACCGGCTGTGGCTGATCACCGGCCCGAACATGGGCGGCAAGTCGACCTTCCTCCGGCAGGCCGCGCTGATCGTCGTGCTCGCCCAAGCCGGTGGGTTCGTCCCAGCAGCACGGGCAAAAATCGGGCTCGTCGACCGGCTGTTCAGCCGGGTCGGCGCGTCGGACAATCTCGCCCGCGGCCGCTCGACCTTCATGGTCGAGATGGTCGAGACCGCCGCGATCCTGGCGCAAGCGACTCCGCGCAGCCTGGTGATCCTCGACGAGATCGGCCGCGGCACCTCGACCTACGATGGCCTCGCGATCGCCTGGGCGGTGGTCGAAGCGATGCACGACCAATTGCAATGCCGGACCCTGTTCGCCACCCATTACCACGAGCTGACGCGGCTGGCGGGGCGGCTGGACTGCCTGTCCCTCCACCATGTCCGCGCGCGCGAATGGAAGGGCGATCTGGTGCTGCTGCACGAAGTCGCCGACGGCGCCGCCGACCGCAGCTACGGGATCGCGGTCGCCAAACTGGCCGGGCTGCCGCCCGCCGTGGTCGCCCGCGCCAAGTCGGTGCTGGCCAAGCTCGAGGCCGGGCGCGACGCGACCGGCGGGATTGCCGCGGGACTCGACGATCTGCCGTTGTTCGCCGCCGCCGAAGCAGAGCCGCCGCGCGACGAGCTGGCCGAGGCGCTGGCCGCGATCGAGCCCGATTCGCTGACCCCGCGCGAGGCGCTCGACGCGCTCTACGCGCTGAAGCGGCTCGGGGATTCTTAAAGCCTCGCCGGTACGTTCGCGCCGATGGACCCGACCGTCGCCCTGTTGCTGATTTACGCAGTCGCGTTCGGCGCGATGTTCATGCTGCGCGAACCCGCCTGGCTGGCCGGCGGCGGACTGCTCGCCGTCCTGGTCGTCGCCGGCCATTTCGCGCTGGGCCGCAACGCGACCGGTGACGCAGGGATCGGCGTGTTCATCTTCGGCATGGCCATCGCCATCGGCTTTGCGTCGGGAGCAGCCGCGCGCCTGACGCTGATGCTGTTGGGGTGGGGAGAGTCGCGGCAGCGGAGCACCGCGGTCGGCCTGCTGTTCCTGCTCGGCGTGCCGCTGGCGCTGCAACTGTGGGGCTATGCCCAGCAAAAAGCGGCGCAGCGCAAATACGCGCCGCCGTCTATGGCCTGCAAGTTGCGGCTCCACGAGCTGCGCCTGGGCGACCGCATGGTGCGCGTGCCGATGATTTGGGGGATGTGGGCCGAGACCGAGCGCGGCCTTGCGGACCGGATGCATTTCTATCAGCAGGAGCAGGCCCGCGAGTTCTGCGAATTGGCCGAACGCGGCGACGGCCGATTGACGATGCTGTCGATCGACTTCCCGCAGCTTTTCGACATGCCGAACCCGCTCCTGCCGATCTGCGAGGCGCCGCGGCCGGAAGCCTGGTGGACAGAATTGTGCCGCTTCAAGCGGCCGCAGCGATTCGACCTGTACAGCATCGTCTTGGTCGATCCGAAACGCGTCGACATGCAGCAACGCCTGTCGATCGCGCCACTGGCGGCGGGTTCCGGCGAGGCCTCGGATGACGGCCGCTGGACCAGGGAGGGGCCGTTCATGCGCGCCGGTTCGGATTACGGCATGACTTTTCGGGGGCCGGTGCGGCCCGGGGCGGCATCGCCATATCTGGCGCATTGCCAGGAGACCCGGAACGACCCCGGCCGCCCGGACGGGCTTCGCTGCAAGGCGACCTACCAGTTGAGCCCGGGAGTCGCGCTCTATTACGATTTTCGAATCGATGGCGATCAATTCGCCGCCGCGGCGCAGCGCCATGACGAACGAGTCTTCCCCATCGCGCGGAGCCTGATCGCCGACGAAGGGGCGGTGCCTCCCGCCCGATAATCGGGCATAGAGGGGCGATGGCGGCGAGCGGCACCGAAGCGATTGAGAATCAACGCGCGATCATCGACCGGCGGGCGCTCGCCGAGCGGATCGCCGCGGCGCATCCCGGCAAGCGGCGCCAGGCGGACATCGGCGCGATCCTCGCCGAGGCGCTCGCCGCGGGCCGCGACGAGATTGCGCGCCGGCTGACCGACGAACCGGGACGCGGGCGGGCGGCGGCGCGGGCCACGGCCTTCCTCCACGACCAGATCGTCCGCCTGGCCTACGATTCCGCGGCGCCCGAAGCCGGCGGCATCGCGCTGGTCGGGCTCGGCGGAACCGGCCGCGGCGAAATGGCGCCCTACAGCGACGTCGACCTGATGTTCCTGACCGCGGCTAAGCCGACTCGGGCCGACGGCGAGGCGGCGGAGGCGATCCTCCACATTCTGTGGGACCTGAAGCTCAAGGTCGGCCATTCGCTGCGCTCGGTCAGCGAGCTGATCGCGCTCGCCAAGAAGGACATGACGGTGCGCAGCGCGCTGCTCGAGGCGCGGCTATTGTGGGGCGAGGAGCGATTGTTCGACGCCGCGATGAGCCGCTTTCGAAAGGAGGTGGTCGCCGGCACCGCGGCCGAGTTCGTCGCCGCCAAGCTCGCCGAGCGCGACGCCCGCCACGTCAAGATGGGCGACAGCCGCTACGTCGTCGAGCCCAACGTCAAGGACGGCAAGGGCGGGCTGCGCGACCTGCACACGCTCTACTGGATCGGCAAATATGTCCACGACGTCGAGCGGCCGGCGGACCTCGTCGGGGCGGGCCTGCTGACCGCCGGCGAGTTCCAGAGCTTCGAGCGCGCCGAGCGGTTCCTGTGGGCGGTGCGCTGCCATCTGCACCTGGCCGCCGGGCGCGCCGAGGAGCGGCTCGGCTTCGACCACCAGAAGCACATCGCCCAGGTGATGCACTACGCCGACCGGCCCGGAAAATCCGCGGTCGAGCGGTTCATGCAATTCTACTTCCTGAACGCGAAGACCGTCGGCGACCTGACCGGGCTGTTCCTCGCCCAGCTCGACGAGCAACTCGGCAAGAAGGGCTTTCGATTCGCGCTGCCGACCATCCGCCGCCGGCCGAAGCGCCTCAACGGCTTCACCATCGACCGCGGCCGGCTGTCGATTCCGGCCGACGATTTCCTGCGCGAGGACCCGGTGCGGATGCTCGAGCTGTTCGCCTTGGCCGCCCGCGAGCGGCTCGAAATCCACCCCAACGCGATGCGCGCCGCAACCCGCGATGCCAAGCTGATCGATGCGAAGGTTCGCGAGAATCCGAACGCCAACGCACTGTTCATGGAGGTGCTGACCGACCTCAACGCGCCCGACCTGGTGCTGCGCTGGATGAACGAGGCGGGAGTGTTCGGCCGCTTCGTCCCCGACTTCGGCCGAGTCGTCGCCCAGATGCAGTTCGACATGTACCACCACTACACGGTCGACGAGCATTCGATCCGGGCGATCGGGCTGCTGGCGGCAATCGAGCGCGGCGAGCTTGCCAAGGACCATCCGCTGTCGACCGCTTTGTTCCGCCAGATCGCGTCGCGGCGCACGCTTTACGTCGCCGTCCTGCTGCACGACATCGCCAAGGGACGGGGCGGCGACCACAGCGTCATCGGCGCCGAGATCGCCCTCAAGCTCGGGCCGCGCTTCGGGCTCGACGCGGCCGAGACCGAGACCGTGTCGTGGCTGGTTCGCTACCATCTCTTGATGTCGTCGACCGCGTTCAAGCGCGACCTGTCCGATCCCAAGACGATCGAGGATTTCGTCTTGTCGGTGCAAAGCCCGGAGCGGCTGCGGCTGCTCCTGATCCTGACCGTGGTCGACATCCGAGCCGTCGGCCCGGGCGTGTGGAACGAGTGGAAGCGGGTGCTGCTGCGAACCTTGTTCGACGCCGCCGAGGAACGGCTCCGGCTCGGCCACAAGCAGCGCGGTCGAAGCGAGCTGATCGTCGCCCGGCAAAAGGAGCTGGCAAAGATGCTCGGCTGGCGGCCGGGGATCGCGAAAGCTTTTTCGAAACGCCTGCCCGACGCTTACTGGCTCGCGGAGCCGCTCGAATGGCAGGTCGCCAACGCGCTCCAGATCGCCAAAGCGGAAGCGCGGATCGGCGAGCCGGTGCCGAGCGTCGTCGCCGAGAACGATGCCGACAGCAACGCGACTCGGATCAGCGTCTTCACTCCCGACCGCGAAGGTCTGTTCTACCGGATCTGCGCGGGGCTCGCGGCGGCGGGGGCGAATATCATCGACGCGCGGGTGCACACGACGCGCGACGGGATGGCGCTCGACAATCTGCTGGTGCTCGACAGCCAGGGCCGCGCCTATGCCGACCGCCGGCTGCGCAACCGGTTGGTGCGCTCGGTCGAGGCGACGCTCAATAGCGCCGAGCCGCCGCGCCTGCCGGCGGGCGAGCGAATGACCTCGCGGACCGGCGCGTTCCGGGTCGCTCCATCGGTGGTGATCGCCGAGCGCGCATCGAGCCGGACGACGGTGGTCGAGGTCAACGCGCTGGACAGGGTGGCCTTGCTCGCCGCGCTGGCCCGGGCGATCCACGACTGCGGGCACCGGATTCACTCGGCCCACATCGCGACCTATGGCGAACGCGCGGTCGACGTCTTCTATCTGACTCGCGCCGACGGCCGGAAGCTCGACGCCGGCGACGCTTCCGAGCTGCGTTCGGCGCTGCTCGCCGCTGCCGGCGACCAGGCCGAGGCGAAAGCCGCCTGAAAGAGAAGGGCCCCGCCGTCGCCGGCGAGGCCCACCCCTTTTGCCTTCGTTGAACCGTTAGCCGCGCTGGCCGGATGACGGCGGCGGCGGCGGCGGCGGCGGTGGCGGTGGCGGCTCGACCGCGACCGGCGGCGGAGGCGGCGGCGCGGCCGGCGGCTCGACATAAGCCGGCATCGCCGCCCGGCTCGGTCCGAACTTCGCCCGCAACGTCAGCCCGTAGGTCCGCGGCTCGGCCAGGAATTGCGAGAACAGCTGCCGGCTGCCGGGGAATTGCGGGTCGATGAACGGAGCGAAGGTGAAGCCCGGCGCCCACGGCGGGGTCGTCGAACCACCCGCCTGGAACGGAGTGTTGAAGGCGACTTGCGAATAGTCCTTGTCGAACAAATTCTGGCCCCACAGCTCGACCGACCAGGAATCGTCCGGCCCGCGGATCCCGATGCGGCCGTTGACCACCGTGAACCGGTCCTGCTCCTTTTGCGGGAACAGGTCGGAGCCGGTGTTGTAGCCGCCGCTCATGCGCGCATCGACGTAGAACAGGCCCCTCATGCCCGATCCGCCGATCGGCGGGGTCCAGGCCAAGGCGCCGGTCACGACGGTCTTCGGAGCGTTGGAGATATTGTCGCCCGGAAGCATCCGAAGCGCCGGGCTCAGCGGCGTGCCCTCATCGTCGCCGACCAGATCCTTGCGGTACTTGGTATCCGCGAGGGTCAGGCCGAAGTTGAGCCGCAGGTCCGGCATCGGGGCGACCATCGCCTCGAGCTCCACGCCCTGTGAGCGCACGCCCCAACCCACGTCGCTCTTATCGCACGCGCCGGTGTCGGCCGCCGGGTTGAGGTTGAACGCGGCCCCCGGGAGGATCGCCGGCGGAATGAAATTGGGCGAGCCGGGATTGACGCTCTGATCCTGATCCGCATCGCCGAGGTCGGACTCGCAGCCGTTGACGTTCTGGACGATGAAGACGGTGCCGTCGAACGTGTTGAGCTGGAAGTTCTTGAACTGCTGGCGGAACAAGGCGACGTTGAACGTGAATCCGCGGCGCGAATATTTGGCGCCGAGTTCGAACGCGTCGTTGATTTCCGGATCGAACTGCAGATTGCCAACCAGCGCCTGGGCGCCGCCCGGGACCGTCGAGAAAGGCAGCGTCGGGGCCTTGAGGGCCGACCGATCGAGGTTGAATCCACCCGCTTTGTAGCCGCGCGAATAGCTGCCGTAGAACAACAGGTCGTCGTTGGGCTTGTACGACAGAACCGCGGTACCGGTGAACTCGCTCTCCTTGCGCTTGTCGTTGATCGACACGCCGTTGAGCTCGGCCGTCGAATTGCCCTGGCACGACAGGTTGAGGATGGCTCGCGAGACGGTGCCCAGGCCGCCCGTCTGGAACGCCGGGCTGGCCGGATTGACGAAACCGCCCAGGAGCGCCTGGTTCGCGGTGCAGACGCTGTTGTTGTTGCCGAAGGTCGCATCGAACTTCTTGCGCTCGCGGGTGTAGCGAACGCCGACGGTCGCATCGATCTGCGGCGTGATGTGGAAGATGTTGTGGGTGAACAACGCCCAATTGCGGCTCTTCTGCCGGTACCTGTCCTCGGTCGAGCCGAGATTGTCGAGATCCTCCAAATTCTCGAACGCCTGGTACACGAGCCCCGACGCCGGTCCGAACAGCGCCGGCCGCGATGCAATCGGCAAGGCACCGACGGACATGCAGGTCCGCGTCCCCGGCGAATAGAGCGCCGATAGAGTGCCCGGCGAGACAATCCGGCAGCTCGCGAAACGCCCGTACTGACCGCCGAACTTGAGGTCGTCGGTGAGCCGCAGCTTCTCGTTCGCGAAATAGGCGCCGACGAGCCAGTCGAGACGGTCGGCAAACGCATTGCCCTGAAGCCTCAATTCCTGGCTGAAGGTCTTGAACCGGCGTCCGACGTCGTCCGTTCGGTAGAGGATGTCGACGGTGCTGTAATCGAGGTCGCCGCCCTGCGTCGCGTCGTAGCTGCGGTAGGCGGTGATCGACGTCAGCGTGCCGAAATCGAGGTCGTAGTCCGCTTGCCCGGAAAGACCCCAATCCTTGGTGCGGCCGCCGTAGCCCCGGCCGGGAGTCACCGACAAGGTGCGCTCATATCCGGAATGCAGCGCGTCGAGATCTTGCCCGAGATCGCGCAGCACGTTGACGATGTTGTTGCCGCTGTCGTTGGTCCGGGCCGGGACCGCGCCTGGCTGCAGCAACGGCACGGCCGGCTCGTTGAGGTTGCCGATGTCGTCGTTGACCGAACCGTCGACGTAGACCGCGCCGCAGCAACGCTCCTTGCGCTTGGTGTAATCGGCGATCAGCCGGATCGTCAGGTCCTCGTTCGGCTCGAACAGCAGCTGGCCGCGAGTGAAAAAGCGGTTGCGGTTGTTGACCGTCGTGTCGTTCGCCGGGTCGTCGTAAAAACCGTCGCGCTTGACGTAGACGGCATCAATGCGGGCGGCGACGGTGCCGGAGAGCCCACCGGTCAGGCCGCCGGCGACTCGGCGCAGATCGTAATTGCCGATCGTCAGCTCGCCGGTGCCTTCCAGCTCGTGCGACGGCCGCCTCGACAGGATATTGATCAGGCCGGCCGATGCGTTGCGGCCGAACAAGGTGCCTTGCGGCCCGCGCAAAACCTCGACTCGGTCGATCTCGCCGAGCTCGGTCAGGCCGATTCCCGAGCGCGAGCGGTAGACGCCGTCGATGAACACCGCGACCGAGCTTTCGAGTCCCGGGTTGTCACCGACCGTGCCGATGCCGCGGATACGCGCCGAGCCGTTGGCTTCGGTGCCGGTCGACGACACCAGCAGCGACGGAGCGAGCTGGTTGAGCTGGCGGATGTCGGTGGCGCCGGAATTTTCCATCGCCTGGCCGGTCACCGAAGTGACGGCGATCGGGACATCCTGGAGGACCTGCGTTCGGCCCTGAGCGGTAATGATGATCTCGTCAGGGTTGGCGTCGGCCGCGGCCTGCGCCTCGGGCTCGACCGCCGCCTGCTCGGTCGCTGTCGTACCGCTCGGCTCGGCAGGTTCGTCGGGAGCGACCACCTGCGCCTGTGCCGGAACCGAAAGAGCAAACAGACCTGCCGAAAGCAGCCAAACGGATTTGCGCGCCATCATAACCTCTCCCCAGAGCGATGCGGCGGGAAAACTAAGCCAGCCTCGCGACTAAGGAAAGCGAACAGCATTAAATTTCGCGGATATTGCCGGGAGGTTGCTGCACAATTGCAACAATGGCCCGCAGATTTGCTGCTTTCCGTAGCGGAAAGCAGCGAGCGCGGGGCGCCTACTTTGGCGCCAGCACCATCAGCATCTGGCGGCCTTCCATGCGCGGATGGGCCTCGACCTTGGCCAATTGCTCGGTCTGCTCCTGGACTCGGCGAAGCACCGCCATGCCGAGTTCGCCATGCGCCATCTCGCGGCCGCGGAAGCGCATCGTCACCTTGACCTTGTCGCCCTCCTCGAGGAACTCGAAGACCTTCTTCATCTTCGTGTCATAGTCGTGGTCGTCGATGTTCGGACGCATCTTGATCTCCTTGATCTCCTGCGTCTTCTGCTTCTTGCGCTGCTCGCTGGCCTTTTTCTGGGCCTCATATTTGTAGCGACCGATATCGAGAAATTTGGCGACCGGCGGATCGGCGTTGGGAGAAATCTCGACCAGGTCGAGCCCGACCTCGGCGGCCTGCTCGATCGCTTCGCGGGTATACATCACGCCCAGGTTTTCGCCGTTCTCGTCGATCACGCGCACTTTCGGAGCGGTGATGAAATCGTTGAAGCGGGGGCCGGACATGGTCGGCGGCGCCTGCGGCCGGCGCGGATAGGGCGGGGGTATAGTCTGGTCTCCGTTACGTGTGCGACTTGACCCGGTTAGGCCGTCGAATTGCAGTTGGAAAGGCTCCGCGCCGGTAGGCGAGTCTTTTTTTGCACCGAGCTGTGGCGGTGCGGCGTCAGGATTTGCGCAAGTCCGGAGGCACGGCTTCGGCGGCGATCGTCGCCACCGCTTGGTCGAGGCTCATCATCTGCTGGCGGTCCTCGGCGCCCAGACGCCGCAGTGCGACCGAGCGCTCGTCGGCCTCGCGCTTGCCGACGACGAGCAGCAGCGGGACCTTGGCGAGGCTGTGCTCGCGCACCTTGTAGTTGATCTTCTCGTTGCGCAGGTCGGTCTCGACTCGAATGCCGGCCGCGGCGAGCGCCGCGGCGACCTCAGCCGCATATTCATCCGCATCGGAGACGATCGTCGCGACCACCGCCTGCACCGGCGCCAGCCACAGCGGGAACTTGCCCGCATGGTGCTCGATCAAAATGCCGATGAAGCGCTCGAAGGTACCGATAATCGCGCGGTGGAGCATCACCGGACGGTGCTTGGCGCCGTCTTCGCCGACATAGGTCGCATCGAGCCGCTCGGGCAGCACGGTGTCGGTCTGCATGGTGCCGACCTGCCAGGTGCGGCCGATCGCGTCGGTTAGATGGAACTCGAGCTTGGGCGCATAGAAAGCGCCCTCGCCGGGCAATTCCTCCCAGCCATAATCCGGAGTGTCGCGGCCCGTCGCGCGGACCGCGTCGCGCAGCGATTGCTCGGACCAGTCCCACATCTCGTCGGTCCCGAAGCGCTGGTCGGGACGGAGCGCGAGCTTGATCGCATAATTGTCGAAGCCGAGATCGCGATAAACACTGTCGAGCAGGTCACAGAACTCGCGGATTTCGTCGATCAGCTGGTCCTCGCGGCAGAAGATGTGCGCGTCGTCCTGGGTGAATTGGCGGACCCGCAGGATGCCGTGCAAGGCTCCGTGCGGCTCGTTCCTGTGGCAGCAGCCGAACTCGGCGAGCCGCAGCGGCAGGTCGCGATAGCTGGTGACTCCCTGTTTGAAGACCAGCACGTGCGCCGGGCAATTCATCGGCTTGAGCGCCATCAAGTCCGCGTCGCCGGAGAACACCGGCGAATCGTCGTCGGTCGACGGAATCTCGTCGGGGACGACGAACATGTTCTCGCGATACTTGCCCCAGTGGCCGCTCTTCTCCCACTGGCGGGCGTCCATCAGTTGCGGGGTCTTGATTTCCAGGTAACCGGCGGCGTCGAGGCGGCGGCGCAGATAAGCCTCGAGCTCGCGCCAGATGACGAACCCGTTGGGGTGCCAGAACACCGATCCGTGCGCCTCGGCCTGGAGGTGGAACAGGTCCATCTCCTGGCCGATCTTGCGGTGGTCGCGCTTGGCCGCTTCCTCGAGCCGGACGAGATAGGCGTCGAGCTGCTTTCGGTTGAGCCAGGCGGTGCCGTAGATCCGGCTGAGCATCGGGTTCTTCGGATCGCCGCGCCAGTAGGCGCCCGAGACTCGCGTCAGCTTGAACGATTGCGGATCGAGCTTGCCGGTCGAAGCGAGGTGCGGCCCGCGGCATAGGTCCATCCATTTGCCGTCGCCTTCGCCCGAACGGTACATGGTGATCGGCTCGCCCTCGGGAAGCTCCATCACCCATTCGGCCTTGAAGCTCTCGCCGCTCTTCTCGAAGAATTCGCGCACCTGATCGCGGCTCCACTCTTCGCGGATCAGCGGCTCGTCGGCGGCGATGACGCGCCGCATCTCCTCTTCGATCGCCGGCAGATCCTCGTCGGTGAACGGGCCGCGATCCGGCGCCGGGGCGAAGTCGTAATAGAAGCCGTCCTCGGTCGCCGGGCCGAAGGTGATCTGGGTACCGGGGAACAGGTTCTGCACCGCCTCGGCAAGCACGTGCGCGAAGTCGTGGCGGACCAGCTCGAGCGCGTCTTTCTCGTCGCGCGAGGTAACCAGCTCGAGCTTCGCGTCGCCCTCGAGGGGCCGGTTGAGGTCGCGCAATTCGCCGTCGACCTTGGCCGCCAGCGCCGCCTTGGCCAGCCCCGGACCGATCGCCGCCGCGACGTCGGCCGGGGTCGAGCCCTCGGGCATCTCCCGAACCGAGCCGTCCGGAAGCGCGATCTTGAACATCCTCGTCATGGCGCGGGCCATGTAGCGGCAGTCGCCCCGCATTTGCACCCCCCGAGACAGATGACAAGGACGCTTGACAAGTAGGCCGCCGTGTGGAAAGGAAGCTTTACGTAAAGACAAAGGAGCTTGATATGAACGCGATCATCGACGACGAGCCCGCGGGAGGCAAGAAACTGTACCTGATCGCGATTGTCGAGGCAGTCGCGCTCGCCGTGGCGGCAGCGGCGATGATCCGACTCGACCTCGGCTGGATCGGCACTGTCGTGATGGCGGTGCTGGTGCTGCTGTTTGGCTACACCCTGTTCCGCGCCGGCGAGCAGCGGGCCAAGGCAAGCGGCAATTTCTCGACGGCGATGGGCCGCTACAACCGCCGGATGATGGCCGCCGCCGCTTTCTATGTCGTCGGCCTGTTCGCCGCGATCTGGGTCCACGACACGCTCAAGCTGAGCGGCGCGGCGGCATTCGCGGCCGCCTGCCTGCCGTCGATCGGAGTGTTGTGGATGATATGGGCGATGGGTCGGCTGCTAGCCGAGGAGCAAGACGAATATTTGCGCAGCCGGCTGGTGCGCGCATCTCTGTTCGGGCTCGGAACATTGCTGACGCTGGCCACCGTGTGGGGCTTCTTCGAGCAGTTCGACCTCGTCCCCCATGTACCGACCTGGGCCGCGGTGCCGGTCTTCGCGCTCGGCCTCGGCCTCGCCAATTGCCTGCGCTGGGGCGAGAAGTGAACAATCGCCTGAAAGTTCTTCGCGCCGAGCGCGACTGGAGCCAGCAGGATCTCGCCGACAAGCTCGAAGTCTCCCGCCAGAGCGTCAACGCGATCGAGACCGGGCGCTACGACCCGTCGCTGCCGCTGGCGTTCAGGATCGCCGAGCTGTTCGGCCTGCCGATCGAGGAAGTGTTCGAATCGCCGAGCCGGCGCAGCTCGAAGGCGATCTAGGAGGGCGAGCGCCTCCTTTGATTTGAGCTTTTGTTGTCAGTCCAAAGCTGAAGGGGCTAGCGTCAGTGCCGCTCGCGTCATTTTGCACGGACAATGACTGACTACGCCATTCTGCTTCATGGCCCTCAAGGAAGTCCAAAAGCTGTTCGCATCGCGGCGGTGGATGCAGGATTGTCCATCATCGAGGCGAACGGTACCGAATCCATCGTTCCCTGGTGGCGACTCTTCCGGGTCGAAGATCGAGGGGCCACTCACCGCTTTCGCCGCATCGACGCGGCGAATTGGGAGCTTCGAGCGACAACCGGAAGCGACCGGGAACTGTTGGCGCACATCGGTCGTCGCCGCCTGTCACGAGCATTCGCGCTGTTGAATCGTCTCCACGGCCTGAAGATCCTTCTCGGCATTTTCATCTTGGCGGTGACGTTCGCGGAACATCTTCCGGCCGACTGGACGGCTCGGCTTTTGATACCCGCAGCACAGAAGCGAATGGTGGACGGGGTCGTGGGCCAATATGCGACCAAACGTTGCACGCGCGAAGGCGGGGCTGCAGCACTTCGCAAATTGCTTGTCCGTCTCGATCCCAAGGCCGGACGAACCGGCGAAGCGGTCGCCCTGGACCTCGACGGATTCATGGTGAGTTCGATGCCGTCGAACAAGATCATCGTGCTGCGTTTCGCCCTAACGGAGCTCGAGGCCGACGCTCTTGCTGCGCTGCTCGCACACGAACTCTCTCACCTAAGACACGGCGATCCGACGGCCGCAGCCGTTCGCCATTACGGCCATCTGGGTGTTTGGGGTGCCGTCTTCGAGGGAGAGGACCGGCGTGAACTTCATCTTGAATTTTCAAGTGCCGAGGAACGGCGCGCCGACCGCGAAGCGATGTCGATGCTGCGCCTCGCCGGCATTCCGCTCGCTCCGGCCGCGAATATGTTCGAGCGAATGCGCAAAGCCAGGGCGGGCGAATCCAACTTCGCCTACGATCAGCGCGATTATCATTTCGGGCTGCCCGCGCGAGCCACGGAGTGGGCGGCGGCGGCGAAATCGGATCCGGAAGGAGGACCGCCGGTTCTTACTCAGGAGGAAGCCGACGAGCTGTTCAACTACTGCTGGCCTGGACAGATCATATCTTCGCAAGGCGTGCTGCGAGAACCTGTGGCGCCGCCCACGCCCGGCACAGGGAAACTCGGCACAATGCCTGAACGAAATTAGCGGTCGAGCGCGGCGTCGATCAGGGCTTCGGCTCGCTCGATCAGCTGGGGGTCGACCTTTGCGCCCGATGCCCCGGCGTTTTCGTGCACCTGCTCGGGCCGTGACGCGCCGATGATCGCCGAGGCGACGTTGGGCTCGCGGAGCACCCAGGCGAGCGCGAACTGCGGCAGCGTCAGCCCGGATTGCTCGGCGATCGGCTTGATCTGCTGAACCGCCTGAAGCACGCCGGGCTGCATCAGCCGGTCCATCCAGCCGCCCATTTCCGGGCTGGCCGCGCGCGTGCCGGGCGGCGGCGGACGGTCGGGATCATATTTGCCGGTCAGCACGCCCTGGCCCAAGGGCGACCAGACGATCTGCGAAATGCCGTTGGCCGCGCACAGCGGGATCACCTCCTTCTCCGGCTCGCGCCACAGCAGGGAATATTGCGGCTGGCTGGAGACGAATTTGGCGACGCCCGTCAGGTCGAGCGCGGCCTGGATGCGGTCGGCCGGCCATTCGGAAAAGCCGATATAGCGGACCTTGCCGCTGTCGACCGCGCGGGTCAGCGCCGCCATCGTTTCCTCGAGCGGGGTCTGGTCGTCGTAGCGGTGACATTGGTAGAGGTCGATGACGTCGGTCTGCAGCCGCTTCAACGATGCATCGAGCTGCTTTTCGACCTGGGCGCGGGACAGGCCGCGGTCGGCATCGGTCATCGGGAAATAGAGCTTGGTGGCGAGCACGTAGTTGTCGCGCGGCCGGCCGTTGAGTGCTTCACCGAGAAAGGTTTCCGCGGCGCCGCGGCCGTAGATGTTGGCGGTATCGATGAAGTTGATGCCGTGATCGAACGCGGCGTCCAGGCAGGCGCGGGCGGCGTCCGCCTCGACCCCGACGCCATAGGTCAGCCACGACCCCAATGCGATCTCGGAAACCTCGAGATCGCTGTTGCCAAGTTTCCGGTATTGCATCGGGTCCGCCTCCTCGCTGTTGGCTCAACCGGCGCGTGGGCCCGTGCGTTCCCCCGGGGTTTCGGACAAAGAAAATCCCGGGCGAAGCTGGGTGCTTCGCCCGGGAAGTTCTTACTCCCGAATGTTCGGGTGCTAGCGCTTAAAGGCTCCCGCAAAGTACTACTTTGCGGGAAGACCCTTAGCCACGCTCGCCGGCGCTCGGTGGCGGCGGCGGCGGCGGAGGCGGCGGCGGCGGACACATATCCGTCGCCATGATCACCGAGCCGTCCGGGCAGGTCTGCGTCGCAGGAGCCGCGGGAGGAGGCGGCGGCGGCGGAGGCGGAGGCGGGGGCGGCGGCGGCGGCGGAGCGAAGTTGTAGATCAAGCTCAGCAGCAGGCTGTGAGACTTGAAACGCTCCGTGGAACCGATGAACCCGCTGCCGTCGACGTCAGAGAAATCCTCGACGAAGTTGAGGCGGCCGGTGCGGAAGTAACGATACTTCAGGCCCGCATCGATGTTCTCCGACAGAGCGGTACGAACGCCGGCGATGGCCTGCATCGCCCAGGCGCTGTCCTTCTCGCCCAACGCCTTGACGCGCGCACGGCCGAAGCCGCCGCCGATATAGGCGCCGAAGCCCGCTTCATCGCCGAAATCGAGCAACACATTGCCCATCAGCGACAGCGCGGTCACCTTGCCGCTGACGTCGAAGTCGTCGTCACCGGTGGCGCCGATCGCATCGAGGAAATCCTCGTCGAACTCGACGTCATCGAGCTTGGTGCGCTTGTAGCCGAGTTCGACCTCAGCCCGGACCATGCCGAAGTCGTAGCCGCCGATCAGGTCGAGATCGAGGCCGCGCTTGAATTCGAGATCCGCGACGTCGCCCTCGGCGAAGTCGGTGAGCTCGGGATCGGTGAAGATAAACTCACCTTCGAGATCCCAGTCTTCGGGGAACATGATGCCCCCCTCGAGACCGACGTAGCCGGCCCCGTCGCGCGCGACCGCTGGTGTAGCGATCGCCGCCGCGGCAACAGCCGCTAACAGATACTTGCGCATGTAATTTACCCCTTGTGGCGCTTGAATGGCGGCCTTCTAACAGCCCGCCCGGGGTAAAGTTTCACCCCGACAACAAGGTAAATCGATTTGAATTCACAGGTGATGCAAAAATGACACGCTTGCTATTTCGGGGGCGCGGCCGTTGAAAGCGGCACCGAGGATGCGCGGATATTTGCCGCCGCTGCGGAGGGTCAGCCATGCCGTTCAAGGACCCCGAGGTCCGTCTGCTGTTTCCGGTTCCGGTCATCACCATCAAGCTGGACGGGAGCGAGGCGCTCAACAAGCGCCTGCTCAAGGAGATCGCGAAACGGCAGCGCACGGAGCCGGGAATGTCGCGGTCGAACCGCTACGGCTGGCATTCCGCTCCGGACCTGTTTCAACGGACCGAGCCCGCACACGCCCAGCTGATTGCCGAAATCCACGCGATGGTCGCGGCCTGCTCCGCCAGGCTGATGCCCGATCTTCCCCAGGACCTGACGCCAATCCACGAAGGCTGGGTCAACGTCAGCCCGACCCATGCGATGAATTCGCCGCACGACCACCCGGGAGCGTTCTGGTCGGGCACCTATTACATTCATGTGCCGACCCCGTCCGACCCCGCCGACAAGCTGTCGGGAGCGATCGAGTTCATCGACCCCAGAGGCTCGATTGGATCCAATGCCAGGATCGACGCCCCGTTCACCCGGGGCAAGTTCGCCGTCCGTCCCGCGGCCGGCACCTGCCTGCTGTGGCCGAGCTTCGTGAAGCATTGGGTCCACCCCAACCATTCCAAAGACGAGCGGGTGACGGTCGCTTTCAACAGCTGGTACGCCCGCCGGCCGAAGACGCCCGCCGCGCCCCGATGACGGGCACGCAGGCGGGGATTCACCACCTCGACGTCGACGGACGCCGCCTCGCCTACCGGCTGCGTCCCGGGTCGCCGCCGACCCTGCTGTTCCTGCCCGGCTACGCGTCGGACATGGACGGCGCCAAGGCGGTGGCGATCGATGACTTCGCGGAGCGCCGCGGCCTGGCGATGCTGCGGTTCGACTATTCGGGCACCGGATCGTCGGGCGGCGACTTCGCCGACGGCACGCTCGAACGCTGGATTGCCGAGGCGATGGCGATGATCGACCAGCTGACCGAAGGGCCGCTGCTGGTCGTCGGATCATCGATGGGCGGCTGGATCGCGCTGCATGTTGCGCTTCGGCGGCCCGAGCGGGTCCAGGCATTGGTCGGGATCGCCGCCGCGCCGGACTTCACCAACTGGGGCTTCACCGCCGAGCATAAGCGTCAGCTGCTCGAAAAGGGGAAGATTGAACGGGGCGCCCAGCTCACCACCCGCACCTTCTGGGAATCGGGCGAGGCGCTGCGGCTGCTCGACGCGCCGATCGCGGTCGATTGCCCGGTCCGGCTGGTCCACGGCGAGGCCGACACGGACGTCCCGGTCGCGGTCGCACTGCGGTTGATGGAGCGGCTGCGTTCAGCCGATGTCCAGCTCAACATCGTCAAGGGCGGCGGCCACCGATTGTCGGAGCCGCTCGAGATCGATGCGATCGTCCGCACGATTGCCGCGCTTGTGGAGCCTTGCCCATGATCCTGTTCCTCGCCGCCGTCCTCGCTGCCGCCGCTCCGGCCGGCGCCTGCCCGGACGTCGTCACCCCCGAGGCGTTCGTTTGCCGGGCGCTCGAGGCGAGCGCCGGCGGCGAGCCCGAAGCCGCCGCCACGGCCTTCGAGCAAGCGGCACAGGCGACCGCCGACGGCGATCCGGCCAAAGCGCGGATGCTGGCCGCTGCCGGCAACATGTGGATCGCCGCCAACCAGCCGGGCAAGGCTGCCCTGGCGCTCGACCGGGCGCTGATTGGCAACGCGCTGCAAGCCGAGCAGCGCGGCGAGGCGCTGCTCGACCGCGCCCGCGCGGCCGAGGCCCAGAACGACCTCAAGACCGCGCGGGCCAAGCTGAACGAAGCCGCGGCGACCATCTCCGCCGACCCGTTCTATTGGTATTTCTCGGCCGCCCTGGCGATCCGCGAAGGGAACAAGGCGACCGCGCAATATGCAATTGGCCGGGCGCTGACTCTTGCCCCCACCGACCCGACGGTCCTGTTCGAAGCCGGCCACGTCGCCCATTTCGCCGGTGATCTTGCGAAGGCGCGAGGTTACTGGACGCAGGCCCGCCAGTCCGATCCCAACGGGCCGATCGGCAAGGCGGCGAGCGAAGCGCTCAAGCTGCTCCCCGGACCGGTGACGGAGAAGGTCCAGCCGGCTAAAGCCCAATGATGCCACTCGAGATCGTCGCGGTTCCGGCCTTCACCGACAATTACATCTGGATCCTTCACGACGCCGCCAGCGGTGAGACCGCGGTGGTCGATCCGGGCGACGCGGCGCCGGCGCTGGCCGAAGTCCAGCGGCGCGGGTGGACGATCACCCAGGTGTGGAACACCCACCATCACTGGGACCATTCGGGCGGCAATCTGGCGATGAAGGAGGCGGCTGGCTGCAGCGTCTCGGGCCCCGCTACCGAGACCATTCCCGGCCGCGACGTGCCGCTTTCCGAAGGCAGCGAGCTGCGCATCGGCGATCACCTCGGCAAGGTGATGGAAATCCCGGGGCATACGCTTGGCCACGTCGCCCTGCATTTCGAGGAAGCGAAGGTGGCATTCGTCGGCGACACCTTGTTCGCGATGGGCTGCGGGCGAGTGTTCGAGGGCACCGCCGAGCAGATGCACAACTCGCTGCAGCGGCTAGCGGCGCTGGCTGACGACACCGCGCTCTACTGCGGCCACGAATACACGCTCGCCAACGCGCGCTGGGCAGCGCACGCCGAGCCCGGCAACGCGGCGATCGCCGAGCGCCTGGCCAAGATCGAGGCGCTGCGTGTCGCCGGCGCGATCACCCTGCCGACAAGCGTCGCCGAGGAACGGGCGACAAACCCCTTCGTTCGAGCCGGGAGCGTGGAAGAATTTGCGAGCCTGCGGGCCGACAAAGACAGCTTCCGTTCATGAGCGCAGGCGACAATGCGTCGCAGACGCATTCAAGCTTAGGAGGTCGTCATGCGTGGCATTAGTCTCCTGTTGGCCGGTGCGGCGCTCAGCGCCTGTGCCGCAGCCCCGCAGCCGGGCCGCAGCGCCAAGGCCGAAAGCCATTTCCAGCAGCTCCTCGCCGGCAAGGTCGCCGGGCGCACCGCCTCCTGCCTGCCGAGCTATCGCTCCCGCGACATGGTCGTCATCGACGACCAGACCATTGCCTTCCGCGACGGCGCGCGGCGAGTGTGGGTGACCAATCTCAGCAACAGCTGCAACAATCTGGGCTCCGGCCATTACGCGCTGGTGACTCGAAACTTCAGCTCGAACCTGTGCCGCGGCGACATCGCCGAAGTCGCGGACGTCAGCACCGGAATGACCGTCGGCAGCTGCGTGATCGGCGACTTCACGGCCTACGAGCGAAACCCGGGCTAGTTACGCCGGACCTAACGCGCGTAGTCGTCCGGCGGGACGAATTTTTCGCCCCGCTTGCGCGCTTCGATCGCGGCTTCGGCAATGTCCACTTTGCGTTCGATCTCCGACTGGCGGATGAGGTCCTGCTCGAACTTGTAACGCCGATCGTCGGCCAATTCGGCCAATAACCTGGGCGCCGCAAGCACGGCTCCGACGGCGATGAACGCGCCGACTGCGGCAATCAGTTCGAGAAAGGCTGAAGCGCTACTCATCCGGCCAGGCTAGGCTGGTCAGGTTAAGGACGCGTAATTTGCTCGCAATCTACTTCTTGTAGAGGGCGTCGAGCCTCGCGCCGTAGGCATCCTTCAGCACGTGGCGGCGGACCTTCATGGACGGGGTGAGCTGCTCGTTGTCGATCGAGAAGGGCTCGTCGGCGATGATGAAGCGGCGCACCTTCTCGACGATCGACAGCTCGCCGTTGACGCGGTCGACCGCCGCCTTGAGGCGCTGCTCGGCGTTCGCCTCGCCGGCAATCTCCGGGTCCGGAACCAGCAGCCCGACGAGGTATGGGCGACGGTCGCCATAGACCATCGCCTGGGCGATCTCGGGCTGCAGGGTGAGCATCCCCTCGACGCGCTGCGGGGCGACATTGTCGCCCTTGTCGTTGACGATCAGATCCTTCTTGCGGTCGGTGATGACGATCCGGCCCTTGCCGTCGAGATGGCCGACATCGCCGGTCGCCAGCCAGTCGTCCTGGAGCACCCGGGCCGTCTCTTCCGGGTTGCGCCAATAGCCGTGCATGACGTTCTCGCCGCGGACCATGATTTCGCCGTCCTCGGCGATCCGCACCTCGGTGTTGATCAGCGGCGGCCCGACCGTGTCCATGCGAACCCCGGCGCTCGGCCGGTTGCAGCTGATCACCGGGCCGGACTCGGTCTGGCCGTAGCCCTGGAGGATGGTGAGGCCCAATGATTCGAAGAACAGCCCGACCTCGGGGTTGAGCGGCGCCCCGCCCGAGACCATCGCCTTGACCCGCCCGCCGAAGCGTTTGCTGACCTTGCGCCGCAGGGTCACCGACAGGATCGCGGCCATCGGCAGGTCCCACGGCTTGAATCGGCCTTCGTAGCGGTTGGCTCCGATGCTCAGCGCGCGCTTGAGCAGATATTCGGACAGGCCGCCTTTCGCGACCGACTTCAGGATCCGCGCGCGGAGCATCTCGAACAGCCGCGGAACGACGACCATGATCGTCGGCCGCACCTCCTCGATATTTCCCGACAGCTTCTCGAGGCTTTCCGCGTAATAAATCTGCGCGCCGAGCCCGACCGGGAAATGCTGGCCGCCGGTGTGCTCATAGGCGTGGCTCGCGGGCAGGAACGACAGGAACAGTTCGTCGTCCCAGCCGAAGTCCTTGGAGATGACGTCGACGCAACCGGCGATGTTGTGGAGGATTGCTCCGTGGTGCTGCTGGACGCCGCGCGGAGCGCCGCCGGTGCCGCTGGTGTAGATGATGCAGGCGAGGGCCTCGCGGCCGACGCGCCGCAGCCGCTGCCGAAGAGCGCCCATGTCCGGCTCGCCGACGACCAGCTCGTCCCAGTGGTGGTAATGAAAATCGTCGGTCGCCTGGCCGGTGCGGATTGGCTCGATGCCGATGACGTGATGGCATCCGGCCGAGAACAGCACCGCCGGGATCAGCGATTTTGCCAATTTTGGGTTCGAGACGATCGCCGCCTTGGCGCCTGAGTCGCCCAGGATGTGGGTGTGATCGCGGGTCGTGTTGGTGGTGTAGGTCGGCACCGTGACGCAGCCCGCCGCCATGATGCCAAGGTCCGCGATCAGCCATTCTGGGCGATTCTCGCTGACCAGCATTACGCGGTCGCCCGGCTCGAGCCCGATGCGCGTCAGGCTCTCGGCCAGCGCCGCGACCTGGCGCGCGGCCTCGTTCCAGGTGATCGCCCGCCACGCGCCGTCGCGCTTCGCCGACAGGAACGGCTTGGCGCCGTTATCGGCCGCGCGAGTCAGAAACATGCTGACGAGGTTGTCGAAACGTTCGAGTTGCCGAGCCATCAGTGGTTCATTCGCCGACTGCTGTGCCTTCGCTGCGCGGGTCCGCGGCTCCGACCCAGCGGCCATTTACCCGTTCGATGGCGTTGGCCTTGAAGCTGCCGGGCTCCCGGAAATCGATCTTGGAGTGGCCGAGCGCCCGAAACGCGGGGATCATCGCCTCGAGCGGGGTGCCGCGCTCGACGAACAAAGTGTCGCCGGGCGCGAAGATCACCGGCAGCGCCAGCGCCTGCTTCGCGGTCAGCTTCCAGTCGACGACTCCAACGATCGCCCTCGCCACCTGGGCGATGATCGTCGCCCCGCCGGCCGCCCCGACGGCGAGCCGAACTTTCCCGTCGGGCCCATAGACGATGGTCGGGCTCATCGAGCTGCGCGGGCGCTTGCCGGGCTCGACGCGATTGGCGACCGGGAGACCGTTCCTGCTCGGCACCAGGCTCAAATCGGTCAGCTCGTTGTTGAGATAAAAGCCGTTGACCATCAGGCCTGAGCCGAACGCGCTTTCGATGGTCGAAGTCAGCGAGGCGACCTCGCCCCAGCGGTCGACGGCGACAAAATGCGAGGTGCCGGGAAGATCGGCGGTCACGCCGGCCGTGACCCGCGGCGCTCCAGCGGGCACTCCGGCGGCGACGTTCGCGAGCGTCCGGTCGGACGCAATCAGCGCCGAACGCGCGGCGAGGTAGCTGGGGTCGATCAACCCGGCGACGGGAACCGGGAAGAAATCGGGATCGGCGAGGTATGCCTCGCGGTCGGCGAAGGCGAGGCGCATCGATTCGGCGATCAAGTGCCAGCTGGCCGGGGAGTTGGCACCGAGCCGGGCGAGGTCGAAGCGCTCGAGCTGCTTCAAGATCGCGAACACGGTGGTGGCGCCCGACGACGGCGGGCCCATGCCGCATATTCTGTGCCCTCGATAGGTGCCGCATACCGGCGGGCGCGGCTTCGCGTCGTAAGCGGCGAGATCGCCCGGGGTCATGCTCGACGGATTGCGCGGCGAGCCGTTGACGGTTGCGACGATCGCTTGCGCGTTCGGGCCGACATAGAAGCTGTCCGGACCCTGCGCCGCAATTCGATCGAGGAAGGCGGCGAGGGCGCGATTGCGCACCCGGGTGCCGACCGGCAGCGGTTCGCCGTTCGCGCCGTAGAATAACGCCCGGGCTTCATCGGACAGAGCAGCGGTTTCCTTGTGGCGGCCCAGCGCCCCGTGCAGCCGGGGGGTAATCGCGAAGCCTTCGCGGGCGAGGCGGATCGCCGGAGCGAACAGCCGCGCCCAGGGAAGCCGGCCCTGGTCGCGATGGGCGAGCGCCATCAGCCGGACGTTGCCCGGCACCCCGACGCTTTTGCCGCCGGGGATCGCCGCGTCGATGCTCATCGGCTGGCCGTTCTTGAAGAACCAGGTCGGGGTCGCGGCCATCGGCGCGGCCTCGCGGCCGTCGTAGGTGTCGGGCGTGCCGTCGCCGTCCTCGTAGACCAGGAAGCCGCCGCCGCCGATTCCCGAGCTTTGTGGCTCGACCACAGTCAGAGCGACGAGGGTGGCGAGCGCCGCGTCGGCCGCGCTGCCGCCGGCGCGAAGCATTTCCGCGCCCGCCTGGGCGGCGCGTGGGTCGGCGGCGCTGACCATGCCGGGTTCGGCGGTGGCGGGAACGGCGGTGGTCGCGCAGCCGCTGGACGCAAGCAGGGCGAGGAACGCAAGGAACGGCACACGCATGGCAGCGGGCTACTCGCTCCCCACCGCCTCGGCAATGCTGGCGAAGCCGGCGCGCTCGAGGTGCCGGACGAGGCCCCTGGCGATGCGCATCGCGATGCCGGGGCCTTGGTAGATCATCGCGGTGTAGATCTGGACGAGGCTGGCGCCGGCGCGGATGCGCTCCCAGGCGTCGTCTGCCGACGCGATTCCACCGACCCCGATCAGCGGAATCTGGCCGCCGCTCGCGCTTCGGAATTTGCGCAGCGCGTCGAGCGCCAGCGGCTTTAGCGGAGCGCCCGACAACCCGCCCGCCTCGTTCGCATGCCGCGACCTGAGCGGCGGCCGCGACACAGTGGTGTTGCCGACAATCAGCGCGTCGACCTTGTGGTCGATTGCGGCCTTGACGATCCGCTCCGGGTCGCCCGGCTCGAGGTCCGGGGCGAGCTTGAGGAAGATCGGCTTCGACCCGCCTGCCTCAGTAACGGCGACGAGCAGCTCCTCGAGCGCGCCCTGATGCTGAAGCCCGCGCAGCCCCGGCGTGTTGGGCGAGCTGATGTTGATCGTCAGGTAGCGAGCGACGGGCGCCATCCTGCGCACGCCCTCGGCATAATCGGCGACAAAGTCGGTGCTGTCCTTGTTCGCACCGACGTTGACGCCGATCACTCCGTGGAGGCCGACGTGTTTGTGCAGCCGCTCGAACGCCGCGTCCTGGCCAGCATTGTTGAAGCCCAGGCGGTTGATCACCGCTTGGTCCCTCGCCAGCCGGAACAGGCGCGGCTTCGGGTTGCCGGGTTGCGGCTTGGGAGTCAGCGTGCCGACCTCGACGAAGCCGAAGCCGAGCCCGAGCATCGCCTCGGCGACCTCCGCATCCTTGTCGAACCCGGCGGCAAGGCCGACCGGCGAGGGAAAGTCGATCCCGGCAACCCGCGTTCGAAGCGACGGCGCAAACCGCCTCGGCGGCAGACGGTGCGCAAAGGCCAACGCCTCGATCGCGGCACGGTGAGCGCGCTCCGCGTCGAGCGCAAACATCAACGGCCGGATCAGGGGGTAGAGCGCCATCGGCTCGCTCTGTCATTGCGAGCGGAGCGAAGCAATCCAGCTGGATTGCCGCGTCGCTGCGCTCCTCGCAATGACGGTTGTCAAAATGGCCGGGAAAGCCTAAATCCGACCGGAAAGCTCCGAATTACAATATGCGCCTGACCCACCTTGCCGACTATGCGGTCGTGATGATGACCGCGGCCGCCCGCCGCGGGGCCACCGTGCGCGTGTCGGCGGCCGAGCTGGCGCAGGACACCGGGGTGCCGTTGCCGACCGCGCAGAAGCTGATGGGCCAGCTCGCCGCGGCGGGGCTGCTGAGCAGCGTCCGCGGCGCCGGCGGCGGCTTCACGCTCGCCCGGCCGGTGACCGAGATCAGCCTCGCCGACATCGTCGAGGCGGTCGAGGGACCGATTGCGATGACCATGTGCAGTGGCAGCGACGAAGCGTCCGAATGCGCGCTCGACGCTCATTGCCGGGTCAAGCCGCACATGGGCATCGTCAGCAACGCGGTTCGCGGGGCGTTGGGGGCGGTGAGTTTGGAGCAGCTCACCTGTTCCCCGGCGGAGGCCGGGGCCCAGGAGCGCAATAGCGCTGCTCACGCAACGCCCTGGGCCCCGGCCTTCGCCGGGGAACGGCAGGTGCGGCGATGAACGAGGCGGTCAAGAATCGCGAGCTCAAGGAGAAGATCGCCTCCGACTACGAGTGGGGCTTCTCGTCCGACATCGAGCAGACCTTCGCGCCCAAGGGCCTCAACGAGGACACCGTCCGCTTCATCTCGGCCAAGAAGAACGAGCCCGAGTGGATGCTCGAATGGCGCTTGAAGGCGTACCGTTCATGGCTTGAGATGGAAGAAGTCAGCTGGGCCAAACTCGACCTGCCCACGATCGATTACCAGGACGCATTCTATTACGCCGAGCCGACGAAAAAGCCGAAGCTTGGTTCGCTGGACGAAGTCGATCCGGAAATCCTCCGAGTCTACGAAAAGCTGGGTATTCCCATCGAAGAGCAAAAGGTGCTCGCCGGGGTCGAGGGCGCGCGCAAGGTCGCGGTCGACGCGGTGTTCGACAGCGTTTCGGTGGCGACGACGTTCCGCGAGGAATTGAAGCGCGCCGGAGTGATTTTCCTGAGCATTTCGGAAGCGGTCCGCGAGCATCCGGAACTGGTGAAAAAGTACCTCGGTTCGGTGGTGCCGCAGCGCGACAATTACTTCGCCTGTTTGAACAGCGCGGTCTTTTCCGACGGCACGTTCGTATATGTTCCCGAGGGCGTCCGCTGCCCGATGGAGCTGAGCACCTATTTCCGCATCAATGCGGAGAATACCGGCCAGTTCGAGCGGACGCTCATTGTTGCGGAGAAGGGATCGTACGTCTCCTACCTCGAGGGCTGCACCGCGCCGATGCGCGACGAAAACCAGCTGCACGCGGCGGTGGTCGAAATCTTCGCGCACGAAGACGCCGAGGTGAAATATTCGACGGTGCAGAACTGGTATCCCGGCGACGCCGAAGGGCGCGGCGGGATCCTCAACTTCGTCACCAAGCGGGCGTTGTGCTCGGGCGCGCGGTCGAAGGTCAGCTGGACGCAGGTCGAGACCGGCAGCGCGATCACCTGGAAATATCCGTCGTGCATTTTGAAGGGCGAAGGCAGCGTCGGCGAATTCTATTCGGTCGCGCTGACCAACAACCGCCAGCAGGCCGACACCGGCACCAAGATGGTGCATATCGGCGCGGGCTCGCGCTCGACGATCGTCTCGAAAGGCATTTCCGCGGGCCGCTCGAACAATACCTATCGCGGGCTGGTGAAGGTGCTGCCGGGCGCCGACAATGTGCGCAACTTCACCCAGTGCGATTCGCTGCTTCTCGGCAGCGACTGCGGCGCGCACACCGTGCCTTACATCGAGGTCAAGAACCCGACCGCGCAGATCGAGCACGAGGCGACCACCTCGAAGATCAGCGAAGACCAATTGTTCTACGCGATGTCGCGCGGGCTCGACGCCGAAAGCGCGGTGGCGCTGATCGTCAATGGCTTTGCGCGCGAAGTGCTGAAACAATTGCCGATGGAATTCGCGGTCGAGGCGCAGAAATTGCTCGGGATTTCGCTCGAAGGGAGTGTGGGATGAGCGACCGCACCGCAATCGACCAGATTGGGCTGGAGCTGCACGAGATCGCGAAAGCCTACGCGATTAAGGCGGAGCAGCTTGCGTCGGATCCCTACTTTAGAGACGCAGTTGTGAAGTCGTCCGTGTCGAGCTTTGTCTGGGCGCTCTACGACGCCTTTTCGAAGGACGATCGAAGTCTCGAAATTCTGCGTGACGAACTTGAAGAGCAGCGGGCCGCTGTCGAACGCCAAATTGACGCTGAGGAAAAACAAGCCTGACTATGCTGCAAATCACCAACCTCCACGCGAGTGTCGCCGACAAGCCGATCCTCAACGGCGTGTCGCTGCACGTGCCGGCGGGCGAGGTGCATGCGATCATGGGGCCGAACGGGTCGGGCAAGTCGACGCTGGCTTATGTGCTGGCGGGGCGGCCCGGGTATGCGGTGACGGAGGGGTCGGTGAGGTTTACTCCCCTCCCGCTTGCGGGAGGGGTTGGGGGAGGGCCTGTTAAGGCGGCACCTGACACAGACATGCCCCCCCCTTCGCCGCTTCGCGGCTCTTCCCCTCCCGCAAGCGGGCGGGGGTTGGATTTGCTCGCGCTCCAGCCGCATGAGCGGGCGGCGGCGGGGGTGTTTTTGGGGTTTCAGTATCCGGTCGAGATTCCGGGCGTGTCGATGCTGCAGTTCTTGCGCGAGAGCTTGAACGCGCAGCGTCGGGCGCGCGGCGAGGCAGAGGCTTCGGGCGCCGAGTTCATTCGGCTGGCGAAAGCCCAGGCGGCGGAGCTGGGGATGGACGCGGAGATGCTCAAACGGCCGGTCAACGTCGGCTTTTCGGGCGGCGAGAAGAAGCGCAGTGAGATGGTGCAGATGGGGATCATGGCGCCGAAGCTGGCGATCCTCGACGAGACCGACAGCGGGTTGGATATCGATGCACTGAAAAGCGTCGGCGCGGGGATCAACCGGATCATGCGCGCGCCCGACAAGGCGGTGCTGCTGATCACTCACTACCAGCGGCTGCTCGATTACGTGAAGCCGGACAAGGTGCACGTGCTGTCGCGCGGGCGCATCGTGCGCAGCGGCGGGCCGGAGCTCGCGCATGAGCTGGAGCGCGAAGGCTATACGGAGGCGGCGGCGTGACGGCGCTGTCGATCATCCTTGTCTGCGTCGCCTTCGTGCTAGTCTCGGGGACGTTCCGTCGGCGGCCGGGAGTCGCCGTCGCCGACACGGCGCTGCTCGTTATCCTGCTGGGTCTGATCGGCATTGCCGACCTGGTTCTGCGCCGCTTCGTCGACACCGGAAGCGTCGCCTGGACGCTCGCCGCGCTGCTTGCGGTCGGGTTCGCGCTCGACGCGCTTTACGGGTTGATGGCGCCCGAGCGGCAGCGCCGCCGCGACCAGCGGCTGAGCGCGCTGATGGGGAGGAAGCGCGCATGACCGCGCCGTTCCCGACCCGCAAGCAGGAGGAATGGCGCTACGCCGACCTCGACGCGCTGAAGGGCGTGTGGAGCGAGCTCGCCGAGCCGGAGAGCATCGCCGTGCTGCCGGGGCAGAGCGTCGAGCAGGTCTGGCTGCCGGGTGCGGACGAGGTGCAGGTTCGGCGCGTCAGGATTTCGCTCGGCGCGGGCGCGAAGGCGCGGATTTTCGCGCTCAACAGCGCGGCGGATTACGGGCGCATCGAGCTCGATGTGACGCTCGCGAGCGATGCGGAGTTCGAGCTGTTCGGAGCCAACATCGGCGGCGGTTCGTCGAACCTCGAAATCGTCACCAACGTTCGCCACGACGGCGAGCGCGGACGATCGCGACAAACCGTGCGATCGGTGCTCGGCGGCAAGGCGGCCGGCACCTATCTCGGCAAGGTCGAAGTGGCGCGCGCCGCGCAGAAGACCGACGCCGAGCAATCGGTCAAAGCCATGCTGCTCGACCGCGGAGCGAGCGCCAATTGCAAGCCCGAGCTCGAGATCTTCGCCGACGACGTGAAGTGCGCGCACGGCGCTTCGGTCGGCGAATTGGATGCCGATCAATTGTTCTACGCGATGGCGCGCGGCCTCGACCCGGCGACCGCTCGGGCGATGCTGCTCGAAGGGTTCGTGATGGGCCTGTGGGACGATGCGCCGGGTGACTCGATCCGTGACGCCGCGCGCGCCGCGCTGAGGGCGATCGCATGAACGTCGCGACCCGCATCAATTCCGCGCTCGACGTGCGCGGGCAGTTTCCGGCGATCGCGAACTGGCATTATCTCGACAGCGCCGCGACCGCGCAGAAGCCGCAGGCGGTGATCGACGCGATCCGCGACGCTTACGCACGCGATTATGCGACGGTGCACCGCGGCATCTACAAGCGGTCGTCGGACATGACCGCGGCGTACGAAGCGGCGCGGGCGGCGGCGGCGGGATTGATCGGCGGGACGGCCAACGAAACCGTGTTCACGCGCGGCGCGACCGAGGCGATCAATCTGGTCGCTCGGGTGCTGCCCAAGGACGGCCGTGACCGGGTGCTGCTGTCGGCGCTCGAGCATCACAGCAACATCGTCCCGTGGCAGCTCGCGGGGTACGAGGTCGATGTCTGCCCGCTAACCGGGGACGGGCGCATCGATCTGGATGCAGCGGCCAGGCTCGTCACGAAGCAACATCGCGTCGTCGCGTTCGCGCATGTGTCGAACGCGCTCGGCTCGATCCTCGACGCGAAGCGTGCGGCCGAAATCGCGCATTCGAAGGGCGCATTGCTGCTGCTCGACGGCTGCCAGGCGGTGCCGCGGATAGCGGTCGACGTGAGCGACATCGGCTGCGACTTCTACGCGTTCTCGGGACACAAAATGTACGGGCCGACCGGCATCGGCGCGCTGTGGGGCCGGGCCGAGCTGCTCGAGGCAATGCCGCCGTGGCAAGGCGGCGGGGCGATGATCGAGAACGTCACCTTCGAGCAAACCACCTACGCGCCGCCGCCGCAGCGCTTCGAGGCCGGGACTCCGCACATCGTCGGCGCGATCGGGCTGCACGCGGCGGTCGACTGGGTGCAGCAATTGTCGATGGACGCGATCCACGCGCACGAATGCGCTTTAGTCTCCGAGTGCCGCGCGGCGCTCTCGGCGATCCCCGGGGTGACGCTCTACGGCCCCGACGACAGCGCCGGTATCGTCAGCTTCAACGTCGACGGGGTGCACGCGCACGACGTCGCCACCATATTGGATGACGCGGGCGTCGCGGTGCGCGCCGGGCACCATTGCGCGCAGCCGCTGATGGAAATGCTCGGAGTCGACGCGACCGCTCGCGCGAGCTTTGCGGCGCACAGCGATTCCTCGGACATCGAGGCGCTGGTTGGCGGGCTGCACCAGGTGAAGCGAATTTTCGGATGAACGAAGAGCGCAAGATCGAGACCGAGGAAGTGGACGCGGCAACGCCGCCCCCACGCGCTCGAGTGACGCCCGAGTTTGAGCGGAAACGGGACTACCTCGCGGGCTTCCTCGCGGGCGAGAAAGACGAGCCGGAAGCGGGCGCGGGCAGCGATCTGCAGGCCTCGGTCGTCGAGGCTTTGAAGTCGATCTACGACCCCGAGATCCCGGTCGACATCTACGAGCTCGGGCTGATCTACGACGTCGACATCAGCGAGGACGGCGTCGCGGTTGTGCTGATGACGTTGACGACGCCGCACTGCCCGGTCGCGGAATCGCTGCCCAACGAAGTCGAGCTGCGCGTGCTGTCGGTGCCGGGCATTCGCGACGCCGAGGTCAAGCTGGTGTGGGACCCGCCCTGGGACCCGTCGAAGATGAGCGACGAAGCGAGATTAGAATTGGGGATGCTGTGAACGAGCAGAGCAAAGTCCGCGCGCGGCCCGCCGCGATTCAGCTGACGCCGGCCGCCGAAGCGCGCATCGCCGAGCTGATGAGCCGCGCTCCCGACGGAGCGATCGGGGTCAAATTGTCGACTCCGCGCCGCGGCTGCTCGGGGCTCGCTTATTCGGTCGACTATGTGACGCAGGAAGTGCCGTTCGACGAGAAGATCGAAACCCCCGGCGGCATTTTCTACGTCGACGGCGGGTCTGTCCTGTACCTGATCGGATCGACGATGGACTGGGCCGAGGACGATTTCGCCGCCGGCTTCGTATTCGACAACCCCAACGCCAAGGGCGCGTGCGGCTGCGGAGAGAGCTTCACCGTTTAGCTAAGACCCGATTTCTGCTACTGCGGAGCAGCCATAACCGAAGGGGGAATTCGGTATGTCACGCGCAGCCACATTGTTGTTCGCGTTGGTCGCCTACGCGGTGTTTTTCGCCACCTTCCTGTACCTCGTCTGCTTTGTCGGCAATTTCCCGTTCGCGCCGCTGACCGTCGATCGCGGGCCGGAAGCGCCGCTCGCCGCCGCGGTGGTCATCGACCTGGTGCTGATCGCCCTGTTCGGAATCCAGCACAGCGTCATGGCGCGGCAGGGCTTCAAGCGGGCCTGGACGCGCGTCGTCCCGGTGCCCGCCGAACGCAGCGTCTACGTGCTGATTGCCAGCCTGGTGCTGATCGTCCTGTTCACGTTCTGGCGGCCGATCGACGGCATATTGTGGGACGCACGCGGAACGGCGCTCGAGCTGCCGCTGTGGATCGCCTTCGCGGCCGGCTGGGGAATCGTGCTTCTGAGCACGTTCCTGCTCAACCATTTCGAGCTGTTCGGTTTGCAGCAGGCCTGGTTCCACATGCGCGGCCGCCAGGCCGAGCCGCCGGTGCTTCGCCAGCCTTTGTTCTACAAGTGGGTCGCGCATCCGATCTACAGCGGCTTCTTCCTCGCCTTCTGGGCGACTCCGGTGATGAGCTACGGGCATCTGCTGCTGGCGCTTGGAATGTCGGCCTACATGCTGATCGCCATCGGCTATGAGGAGCGCGACCTGGTCGGCCATTATGGCGACGACTATGTCCGTTACCGCAAGGGCGTCGGCAAGCTGATCCCGCGCTTCCGCCGCGCCGCCTAGGTCCGCCTAAAAGCCCAGCGTGAAGCGGATCGCGGCGCCGTAATCGTCCTTCGAGCCGGCGATGTGGCCCGGCTCGCGGCGAACGAACAGATTGCCGCCAATCCAGCCGGCGTCGCCGAGCACGTTGGTGCCGTAGCTGAGCTCGGCGTCGACCTCGCGCCCGCTTGGCGTCAGCGAGAAGCGCGACAGGCTGCTGGTCGCGGTCCGCGTGTCGTAATCGTAAGCGGTCGGAAGCAGCATCGAGAGGCCGCCGCTTTCGACCCGCAGCGGCTGCGACAGGCGGAAGCCGAGACGGTCGCTCGAGCCGATCACCCCCGACTTGGCGAGGTCGAAGGCGTAGGCGCCGGTGGCGAACTTGCCGCCGGCGAAATCGGTCCAGCCGCGGCGGCCCGCAAGGCTGGCGGTCCAGCCCTTGCCGAGCGCGCGCCGCGCCTCAAGGTCGAGGAACAGGCTGCTCGCTCCGCCGCCGCCGAGCGCCTTGCTCATGCGCCCGCCGAGCACGCTCTGCTTCTCGTCGAGGTTGCTGATTCCGGCCGACAGCCAGGTGCTTCCGAAATTGCGGTCGAGCGACACGCTCGTCCAGCGATAGGGCGAGCCGGTCGCGCTGGTCTTGACCTCCTGCCAGACGTTGCCGCTCTCGGCCGACATGGTCACCGCGACCGGCCCCAGGTTACGGCGGACGGCGAGGCTGCCATCGCGCTTGGCGCCAAAGCCCAGATCGCCCGCGATGTCCTTGGCGATCAGGAAGGCTCCGGCCTCGGCGCCGGAAAGCCGGCGCTCCATCGCCTTGGCGCCTTCGGCAAAGCCCAAGGCGACCGCGGTCTTGTCGTCCAGCCGGGCAATGGCCGAGCCGGCCAGGACCCGCGACCGGCGCGCGTCCTCCGGCCCGATGCCGAGCCGCTCGACGGCGAAGCCCGCCGGCAGGTCGCGGCGCTGGCTGACCGTCATCGCAACGCTGACCGGGCCGGCCGAAGCGCCGGCGACGCGGATATTGCCATGGAGCGCGCGGGCGAGCGGCTTGGACGGCTCGGCGACCCGCAAGGTCTTGGCGAGGTCGAGCACGAAGGCGCGCGAATAGCCGTCGAGGATGATCGCACCGAATGGAGTGGTCGGATCGCCGTCGGCGCCGCCGTCGCCGGCCGCCGCGGGCAGGTCGCCGTTCGAGCCAGTGCTGACCGCGACCTTGCTGTCGGCGAGGCTGGTTTGGCCGAGCGGCTGGAAAGCCCGCGTGAGGTTGAGCCGGCCGCGGCCGTAGATCGAGTCGGTCCCCGCCGCGCCGAGGTCGTCAGCGGACTGGAACAGAATGTCGACGATCTGCGCTCCGCCGAGGTTGGGGAAACCCTGCGCGAGCAACGCCACGGCGCCGGTGATGGTCGGCGCCGAGAAGCTCGTGCCCGACCACAGAAATTGCGTCCCGGTGTGATCCGGGGCGCGGTCGCGGTAGCCGAGCGCGCTCAGATACCAGGTGGCGCCGCTGCCCGCGCGGTTGGAGAATACTGAAATCTGGTTGACGTTGGTCCCGCCGCTGCCGTCGGCAACGCCGACCGAGCCGGCGATGATGACCCTGCCGGGGAAGTTCTGGGCCGGGACGAGCGCCATCGGGTCCGCGTTGGCGCCCTCCGGCTTTTCGCCGTCGTTGCCGGCCGCAATGACCAGCACGATTCCGGCGGACACCGCTCGGCTCATCGCGCCCATCAGGGTCGAATTCGGAGCGCTGCCGCCGAGCGACAGGTTGATGACCCGCGCTCCGGCGAGGCGGGCCGCGTCGATTCCGGACGCCACCGCCGAGTCGAAGAACTCGCAGCCGCCGTCCTCGGAGGTGTCGGCGCAGCTCCCCGGCGCGTCGGCGCGCAGGCTGATGATCGTCGCGTCGAACGCCACGCCCATGGTGCCCGAGCTGTTGCGACCCGCGGCGGCGACCGCGCTGACCGCGGTTCCGTGACCGTCCTCGTCGCTGACTCCGCGGTCGCCGGCGACGTCGCGGCTCGCCGGGTCAATCCTGCCCGCGAACTCGGCAAGCGCCGGATTGATGCCGCTGTCGACGACTCCGATCTTGATGCCCTTGCCGGTGGCTCCGGCCTGATAGGCGCTCAGCGCACCGGCCGCGACCGAGTAATTGGAGGCCCGATATTCGGCGGTGTCGTAGTTGATCGTACTCGGGGGCGGCGGGGTCGGAGTCGGAGTCGGAGTCGGAGTGGGCGTTGGAGTCGGCGTCGGGGTGGGTGTCGGGGTTGGGGCGGCCGTCGGCGGCGGCGTTGAGTCGACGCCCCCTCCTCCTCCGCCACCGCACGCCGACAAGCCAAAGGCCATCACGACCGCGCAGGCGGTCGTCGCAAAAAGCCTTCTGTTCATCGCCCGTCTCCGCTCAAGTCGCTGATAACCCACGACTTCCCGCGATTGCTTTTGGCTTGGGAAACCTTTCAGTTTGCTGAAGCAGGGCCATGGCTGTACGCGCCCGGCGGACCATGAACCCGCGCATCGATCCCGCCTTTGGCCACGTCCGCGACTGGATCTTCGACCTCGACAATTGCCTGTACCCGGCCTCGA
>CAYSHL010000016.1:0-40445 GCA_964430865.1 uncultured Sphingomonas sp. | reverse complement strand
TGCTCGAAATCGACGTCGATGTCGGGCGGCTCCTTGCGCTCCTCGCTGATGAAGCGCTCGAACAGCAAATCGCTGGTCGCCGGGTCGACCGCGGTGATGCCGAGGCAATAACAGACCGCGCTGTTGGCCGCGCTGCCGCGCCCCTGGCACAGGATCGGCGGGTCGAGGCTGCGCGCGAACGCGACGATGTCGTGGACGGTCAGGAAATAGCGCGCGAAGTCGAGCCGGCGGATCAGCTCGAGCTCGTGGCGGAGCTGCTGCTCGACCTTGCCGGGTACGCCGTCCGGCCAGCGCTGCGCCGCGCCTTCCCAGGTCAGATGCTCGAGATGTTGCTGCGGCGTCCGCCCATCCGGCACGGTCTCGAGCGGATATTCGTAACGCAATTCGTCGAGGCTGAAATCGAGCCCGTCGGCGAACTCGCGCGTCGCTTGGATGGCATGCGGCCAGCGGGCGAACAGCCGCGCCATTGTTTCCGGCGATTTCAAATGCCGCTCGGCATTCGCGTCGAGCAAATAGCCCGCATTCGCGATCGTCACCTTCTCGCGGATGCAGCTCATCACGTCCTGCAGCGGCCGCCGGTCGGGCGCGTGATAATGGACGTCGTTGGTCGCGAGGATTGTGCAGCCATTGGCCCTGGCGATGCGGTCGAGCCGCTCGATCCGCGCATTGTCGCCGCCGCGATACAGATAGGACGCCGCGACATGGCGCAGCGACGGCAGCGCGTCGCGCAATCGCGGCAGCTGAGCCTCAAAATCATCACCGGGCCAGGCGATGAACGCGATGCCGTCCTGGTGCCCGGCGACGTCGCTCAGCGACAGCTCGCACTCGCCCTTCTTCGCCCGCATCTTGCCCAGGCTCAGCAGCCGCGACAGCCGCCCATAAGCCTCGCGGTCGCGGGGGTAGGCGAGCAGCGATAACTCCCCCTCCCGCTCGCGGGAGGGGGCCGGGGGGTGGGCCTGTCGCAACTTCGCAGCGCTTCCGACAGGCCCACCCCCAGCCCCTCCCGCAGGCGGGAGGGGAGCAAGGTCCAGCCGGCAGCCAATCAGCGGCTTCAGCCCCGCACCCTTCGCCGCGCTGTGCAGCCGCACCACCCCGGCGAGGCTGTTGCGGTCGGCGATGCCGATGGCGTCCATGCCCATCTCGTGCGCCGCCAGCACCAGCTCGATCGCGTCCGACGCCCCGCGCAGGAAACTGAACGGGCTGGTCACTCCAAGCTCGACGAAGGCGCTGCGAGGGATCGCCTCGACCGGCCCGTCCCGCACCAATTTCTTGCGCGCGAAGTTGGTGTACTCAGGCATCGGCAGTTCCCCGGCGAAGGCCGGGGCCCAGGGCAGCGGGAACCGCTGCTCCGCAGCGGCCTGGACCCCGGCCTGCGCCGGGGAACATCGACTCCGTCCTCATCCGAACAGCCCGTGCAAATACCATTCCGGCGCGCCGCCGCGGCCGTCGCCGATCAGCCCCTCGCGATAAATCCAGAAGCGGCGGCCGGCCGAATCCTCGACCCGGTAATAATCGCGCAGCCGCGCTTTGGATGGCGCCCGCCACCATTCGGGAGCGATCCGCTCGGGCCCTTCGACCCGCGCGATGTCGTGCACCGCCCGCCGCCACACGAACCGCCGCGGAACGCCTTCGGGGGTCGCGTAAATCACCGCGATCGCCTCCGGCCGGTCGAGCAGGCGCTGCGGCCTCCCCTTCTCCCCCTCCCGCCTTGCGGGAGGGGGCTGGGGGGAGGGCCTGTTCCCATTCCGCTGTGCTTTCGACCGGCCCTCCCCCGACCCCTCCCGCAAGCTGGAGGGGAGGATCGCCGACTCCCACCCGCTCGCCAGCTCGGGCAAATGGCTCTCGCGCCGGACCGGCCGCCGCACCCGCTCGGCTCCGAGCCGCGCCACCAGCCGGTCGATCAGCCGCGCCAGCTCAAGCTCCCTCGGCGGCTCGCCGAGCAGCGCGTCCTGCGCCGGGTCGAGCGGCTCGCACCAGCGCGCGGTCAAGGCGACGCCGTCGAAGCCGAAGCCGGGATCGAGCCCCGCGACTTTCTCGGCGAGCAGCCGGACGATGTGCGCCGGGTCGCGCGTCGGCAGCGCGGTTTCCGCCTCGGCCTCGCCGACCTCGCCGTCGACGCGGAACGCGTGGAAGGCGATCCGCCGGGCGCCGAGCCGCCGCCGGCCGAGCTCGCGGACCAGCGGGTCGGCGAGCCGGGCGAGCGCTTGTCGCAGGACCGCCGGGTCGGTGGCCGGCTCGGCAAGCCCGAAGCTCGCCCGCGGCGGCGGCTCGCATTGGGTGGCGATCAGCGGCTCGGGCTTGCGGCCCAGCGCCCGGTCGAGCGCGTCCAGCGGATTGTCGGCCTCGCGGAAGCGGCGGGCGAGCGCCCGGCGCGGCACTCCGGCCAGCGCGCCGATGGTCTTGAAGCCAAGCCGCTCGAGCGTCCGCACGGCCTCCGGCGGCAGCCGCAGCGCTGCAACGGGGAGGGGGGCCAGCGCGGCGGCCAGGCCCCTCTCCCCTTGAGGGAGAGGGAGGGAGGCGCGAAGCGCCGGAAGGGTGAGGGCCTGGCGATGACGCACCCCCTCACCCCGCTCGGCTGCCGCCGAGTCGCCCTCTCCCTCAAGGGGAGAGGGGAACCGCGCCAAAGCCCACGCTGCCCCCGGCGTCGGAGCGATCGCCACCCGGCTCGTCAGCCCCAGCGCCGCAAACCGCGCCCGCACATCCTCCACCAAGTCCGCCTCGCCGCCGAACAGATGCGCCGCCCCGCTGACGTCGAGCCTCAACCCGTCGGCGCCATCCACCTCGACCAACGGCGACCAGCGCGCCGCCCAGCGGGCGAGCCGCTCGACCAGTGCCTGGTCGCCCGCCGGATCGGCCGGAACCGCAATCAGGCCGGGGTCGAGCGCCCGCGCATCGGTCAACCGCGCGCCGGCGCGCGCGCCGCTCTCGGCCGCCGCTTTGGTCGCCGCCGAAATCACCAGCCCATGCGTGCCTTCGACAGTCAGCACCACCGGAGCGTCAGGCGGAAAGCCGCTCCCGTCCGTCCTGCGCCAGCGCTCGATCGCCAGGTGCGGCCACCAGATTGAAAGGATGCGCTGCTCCGGCTTGCGGCTCATGGGCGATGCTCCAGCGGCCGGGCGGGCAGCCGCGGGCGCGGAACAGCTCGGCGTCCCACGCCGGATCGCCGGGAGCGCGCGGGTCGAACGGATGGCTGAGCGAGGGCGCGCTCGCCACCCGCCAGCGCATCCGCGCGCCGCTCAAATTGGCGCTTCCGCCGAGCCGCACCAGCCAGGCGGGCACTCCCGACCGCTCCGCCGCGACCGCCAGCCGCCGGGTCGCGGTGAAGTCGAGGCTCGCCGGGTCGCCCCACAGCTCGCCGATGACGGCGGACAGCGCGCCGCACCTTAAGCCCTCCTCCATCGCCCACAGCGCCGATCGGGCGTCGCGCGCGGTGACGTGCAGGATGTCGGTTGCGGGCAGCCCCGGCGGATAAATCCGCCCCGCCTCGAGGATCGCCATCCGCTCCTGCACCCATAGCAGCGGCTTGCTCGGATCGATCTGCGCCAGCAGGAATCCCGCCCAGCCGCCGTCGCGCGGGTGGACGGCGAACACTTCTGAAAGGGTCGGTTGGGAGGAATTCCTCCCCCGCAGGGGGAGGGGGACCAGCGTAGCTGGTGGAGGGGGCTTGGAGACCCACCCGGATTCCCCTCCACCATGCTGCGCATGGTCACGCGTTGCGCTTGCGTGCTGGGGGCACGCACTGCTCGCGCGCTCCCCGAGCAATCTCGGGGAGGAATTAAATGCCGGCCGGGAAGGCGCGCTCCACCCTCCGCCGGCGACCAGGGACAAGCCTTTCGCCACACGACTCACAACGCTTCTGTTCTTTGTTTGTTCTTTTCCCGCGAGTCCGCAGGAAGAGTCAATGGCGCGACTCGGCGCCCTCGCATTCGTCGAGGAATTTGACGATCTCGGCGACCGCCTGGCGGGTGCCCGTCTTCGACACCGCGAAGCCCATGTGGGTCGAATTGACCTCCACCGCCTTGTTGCAGGTTTCGTCCGTCCCGCGCGCCGAAGGGGCCGCGACGATGCCGTCGCGCCGCGACCAGATCGCCAGCGTCGGCACCGGCGGCTTCTCCGGATTGTCGGGGATCGGCGGCTGGTCGACCGGATGGCCGGCGATGCGCTCGTACAGCTTCCAGACATTGGTCAATTGCCGGCGGTCGCCCCAGATCGGCGAGCCCAGGGTCACCACCGCGCGCACGCACTCCGGCTCGGCCCGGGCGATCTCGCGCGCGTACAGCCCGCCGAGGCTCCAGCCGACGACCAGCAGCGGCCGGTCGGCGCCGCACAGATCGACCGCGCGCTTCAGCTGCTCCAGCGTGTCCGCCCGAGCGCCCCAATTGATGCCCTGCCGCCACGGGTGAACTCGAAACCCCGCCTCGGCCAGCGCGCGGCGCAATTCCATCGTCGTTCGGTCGCTGGCGATGAACCCGGGGATGACCATGGCCGGCGGCCCGTCGCTCGGCCCGCGCGGCCCGTTGTGGCCGAAGCCGCGCCAGAAACGGGAGGTCACGGACGCCGCTTCCTTGACCCGCTGAAGCCGGCCCGGTGCGCGCTCTTCGATCATCGGCGGGCTTCGATCAGAGGAACTCGCTCCCCATCAGCTCGCGCAGGGCCTGCGGCAGCCGCACCCGCCCATCCTCGGTTTGGTGGTTCTCGAGCAGCGGCACCAGGATCCTCGGCGACGCGAGCGCGGTGTTGTTGAGCGTGTGGGCGAAGCGCACCTTGCCGTCGGCGGCGCGGTAGCGGAGGTTCGCCCGCCGCGCCTGCCAGTCGTGCAGCGTCGAGCAACTGTGCGTCTCGCGGTAGCGCTTGAGGCTCGGCACCCAGCTCTCGATGTCGTTCATCCGGAACTTGCCCAGCCCCATGTCGCCGGTCGAAGTCTCGACGATCTGGTAGGGAATCTCGAGCGCCTGGAGCAGCAGCTCGGCTTGCTGGAGCAGCTGCGCGTGCCAGTCGGCCGATTGCGCTTCGTCGGCCTCGCAGATCACATATTGCTCGACCTTGAGGAATTGGTGGACGCGCAGCAGCCCGCGGACGTCGCGGCCGGCGCTGCCCGCCTCGCGCCGGAAGCAGGGCGAAGAGCCGGCGTAGAGGATCGGCAATTTGTCGCCCTCGATGATCTCGCCCGAATGCAGCGAGGTCAGCGCGACCTCGGCGGTGCCCGCCAGCCACAGATCGTCGTTGGGGAGCTGGTAGGTTTCTTCGACATGGCCGGGGAACTGCCCCTGAGCGGTGAACGCCGCCTCGCGGGCCAGCGCCGGAACGGTGATCGGGGTGAAGCCGGCGCTGGCGATCCGCTCGAGCGCCCAGGCCATCAGCTTCGCCTCGAGCAGCGCGAGCCGACCCTTGAGGCAATACATGCGCGATCCGGAAACCTGGGCGATCCGCGACAAATCGGCCCAGTCGTTCTTCTCGACGAGCGCGACATGGTCGAGCGGCTCGAAGGCGAATTCGCGCGGCGTGCCCTCGGTGCGGACGACAATGTTGGCGCTTTCGTCGGGCCCGACCGGCGCGCCCTCCCACGGGATTCCGGGCAGTTGCAGCATCAGCCCGCGGAGCTCCGATTCCTGATCGTTGAGCCGGGCCTCGAGCTCGCCCGCTTTGGCGCCGGCATCCTTCGCCTTGCGGCCTAACTCGGCCTTTTCATCGGCGGCCGCGCTCGGGAATTTGGCGCTGATCGCGTTGCGCTCCGCCCGCAGCGCCTCGATCTCGGTCTTCAGCCCGCGCACCTCGCCGTCGAGCGTGAGCAGCGCGTCCAAATCGATCCCGACGCCCTTGTCGCGGATCGCGCGCTCGACCGCCTCGCGGTTGGCCTTGATGAAATCCATCCCCAGCATATCGGGCGCGATGCGCGAATTGCTTCTCGACCGCAAGTTCGCCAAAGGCGCTCGCCATGCCTTCCGGTCTCATCGCCCTGTTCGACGACGTCGCCACGATCGCCAAGCTGGCCGCGGCGTCGATCGACGACGTCGGCCTGGCCGCCGGCAAGGCGAGCACCAAGGCGGCGGGCGTGGTGATCGACGACACCGCAGTGACTCCGCGCTACGTCGTCGGCCTGGCGCCGGAGCGCGAGCTGCCGATCATCGGCAAAATCGCCGTCGGCTCGCTGAGGAACAAGCTGCTGGTGCTGCTTCCGGCGGCGCTGCTGCTGACCGCTTTCGCACCCTTCCTGATCACGCCCTTGCTGATGCTCGGCGGCGCTTATCTGGCGTTCGAGGCGACCGAGAAGATCCTCGAGAAGCTGCTCCACGAGACCCACCATACCGAGGAGCTGGTCGACGCCATGGCCGACCCCGCGGACCTGGAGAAGCTCCAGGTCAAGGGCGCGATTCGAACCGATTTCATCCTCTCGGCGGAGATCATGGCGATCGCCCTCGCCAGCCTCGGCAAGCTGTCGCTCGCGACGACCGCGGCGGCGCTGATCGCCGTCAGCCTGGCGATTACCGCCGGCGTCTATGGAGTCGTCGCGCTGATCGTGAAGCTCGACGATATCGGCCTTCATCTCGCGGAGCGCGGCAGCGCGGGCGCGCGCGCCTTCGGCAACGGGCTGGTCCACGTCGTGCCCTATATCCTGACCGGCTTGTCGGGCCTCGGCACCGCGGCAATGCTGTGGGTCGGCGGCGGGATCATCCTCCACGGGCTCGAGGAATTGCACATTCTCGCGGTGGTCCCACACACGGTCCACGACTGGTCGATGGCGATTGGCCATTCCGCCGGCGCGATTGGGCCGGCGGTCGAATGGCTGGTCTATGCGCTCGGCGGCGCGGTAGTGGGCCTCATCGTCGGCGGCGTCATCGTCGCCGTCGTCCGGCAATTCACCAGGCACCCCGAAGAGCTGGTCGTCGACCTCTAGTCGAAGTGCAGCCGGCGGTAGCGGCCGCGGAAAAACAGCAGCGGATCGAGGCTCGGGTCGAAGCTCGCCTTGAGCACATGACCGAGCAGGATATGGTGGTCGCCGCCGTCGTGCACCGCCCGGCGCTCGCACTCGAACACGCTCAGCGAATCGCCGAGCACCGGCGCTCCGAACTCGCCGGGCGACCAGTCGCTGTTGCCGAAGCGGTCCTCGTCGCGCGTCGAAAAGCGGATCGAGGCGGGCTGCTGGCCGGCCTGCAGCACATTGACGGCGAAATGGCCCGCGGAAGTCAGCGCGGCCGCGCACACCGCCATCTTGTGGACGCAGACCAGCAGCAGCGGCGGCTCGAGCGACACCGAAGTGAAGCTGTTGGCGGTGATCCCGAACGGGCGTTCTTCCTGGTCGAAACAGGTGACCACCGTGACCCCGGTCGCAAAGCAGCCGAGCGCGTCGCGAAGGGTCCGCGGGTCGGACCCGGTGCGGTATTCTGCGGTGTGCGGCCCGCTGTTCGGTTCGGTGTGCTTGGGATCGGCCATCGCGGCCCTTGTAGCGACGCCGTCGAGCGTCGCCAAAGGCCTAGTTTTTCTTTGCCATGATGTCGCTGATTTCGCGCATCCGGCCGACATAGGCGTCGCTCAGGCAGGAATCGGAGCGGCACGCATCGCGCCGGGCGATGAAGCGGTCGCGGGTGCCGAGCAGCTTGGCCCGCCGGGCGGCGTCGGCCTGCCCCCAGGATTGGCCGTAAAGCATGCCGAGGTGGCGATCGAGCCGCGACAGGTCCGAGCTTTTGCACACCGCCGTTTCGCCGCGCCCCTTGGCGATTTGGCAATTATAGCTCGGCCTGGATTGCGGCGCCGCCGCGGCTGCGGCCTTCACCGGCCTGGCGGGTTCCGCCGCCCGCGCTGCCGGCCGGCCCTGGTGACGCACCGTCCTGGCGGGCTGCGGCGCGACCCGGACGCGCGGCGGCGGCGGTGTCGGAACAGTTGGCAGCGGCGGCTCGTCGACCGGCTGTGCTTCAACGGGAGGCTGGACCATCGGCTGCGGCAATGGCTCGTCGTCGCGGCTGACTTGCGCCAGAGTCACCAGCGGAGTGACGATCATCCCCTCGTTGGACAGGCTAACCGGGCTCCGGCCGCCGGCCGCCGGCTTCACCGTGTAGCGGACGTCGGCCATCAAATTGCGCCGGCCGTCGAGCACGGCGAGCCCGGGGGGCAGGTCGAGCTCGACCCACGCCTGGCAGCGCACGGTCCCGAGCTTGGCGTCGGCTTGGCGAAGCTCGGGCAAGTTGATCCGGATCATCGCGGCACTAGCAATCCGGTCGAACGCGACCTGGTCGCGGCCGCGAATATCCGCCGCTCGGCGGAACAGCTCGCGCTTGATCCGGTCGCCGGTCGCCGACGATCCGCAGTGAGCGGCGGGGTTGCCCGTCAGCTGGCTGGCCTTGCGCACCGGCGCGGCCGGCAGCCGCTCGGGGAGCGCGCCGACGAACAAGGGTTGGCGGACGGCGAGGAACAGCAGCAGCGCCACCGCCGCCAAGGCGAACAGCGCGCTCGGGCTCGGCCGTGGCCGCCGCGGGGCGACGGTGCCCGGCATCCGAAGCGCAATCATCTGCGCCCGCTTGAGGTCGTATTCGGAGCGCCGGCGCCAGTTGCTCAGAACCGCATAAGCGTTGGTGATTGCCTGCGCCCGCTCGGCTGCTTCCGCCGAGGAATTCCGGTCGGGGTGGTAGCGGCGCATCAGCGCCAGATAAGCGGCACGGATGACGACGTCCTCCGACGTCGGCGAGACCCCCAGGATGGCGTAATGGTCCGGTGTCACGATCCCCGCGCCGCGGCGTCCTCGATAAGCTTGCTTGGCGCAGCTATACAGGCGGTGCGGCCGGGCTCAAATCGCCAGCAGCTCGCGGGCCTCGGTCGCCAGGATTTCCTCGACCGTCGAGTCGACCGACGCTGAGACCAGGTAGAGCGGCTGGAAGACGTCGTTGCGATAGCCGGTGCGGACCGCAAGCGGCACCGAGAAGGGCAGCCGCTCGATCGTCTCGCTCTCGAGGCTGAAATGCGCTTCGCCGAAGCTGGACGCGAGCCCGGCGCCGAGGATCTTCAACTCGCCGCCTTCGAGCGCGAGCCCGAATTCGACGCTATGCCAGTAGATTCGGGCGACTCGCTCGCCGTGCCCGGCCGCGATCGCCGCCGCGCCGAGCCGCCCGGCATGCTCGATCATCCCGGCATAATCGTGATCGGCGAGCATCGGGATGTGGCCGAACAGATCGTGGAAGCAGTCCGGTTCCTCGAGATAATCGAGCTGCTCGCGCTTGCGGATGAAATTGCCGACCGGAAACACGCGCTCGCCGAGCATGGCGAAGAAGATGTCGTCGGGGACCAGCCCGGTCACCGCCACCGTCCGCCAGCCGGTCCGCGGCTCGAGGATCGCATTGAGCTCGTCGAGGTCGGGGACTCCCGGGTGCGACAGCCGCAGCAGGTCGATTCCGTCGAGGAACGGCGCCACGACCCGAGTCCCGAGCAGCTCGACCTGCCGCGCGAACAGCAGGTCCCACACCGCATGGTCGTCGGCGGTGAACTCGTCCCAGCGCTGCGGCACGACATAGTCCCGCCAGCTCTGCGGCCGGTCGGTCGTCGCTTGGGCTCGGTGCAGCATGTCGAATTCCTCCGGAGACAATAAAAAACCCGCCGAGCGGAGGCTGGGCGGGTCGAGGCTGGTGTTCGTCTGTCGCGCGCGCGTCAGCCGGTCCCAACCTCGCAAGCATAATAATATCCGCCCGTCGCACCAGCGGGCCAAGGCGCAGCGATCGAGGCGGACAAGCGGATCATCGGGACATTCTATAGCTCAGTCTGCCTTAACCCGCCATGTCTCGCCCTGCTCGACCGTTGCCGGTCCATTTTCCGGCCATTGCGGATGTACTTTTAACAAAACCCCAAGCCTTGCCGTTGAAGAAGGGGGCCGGGGAGGATCTGCATGGGCAAGTCGAATTCTATGGTTGCAAGCGAGCCGGGGCGGCGCATCGATCAGCGAGCGGAAGCCCGTCCGAAGATGATTCTGCGGGTCGGGCTGCTCGAGTACGAAGGCAAATCCTCTTATTGCGTGCTGCGCAATATTTCCCCGAATGGCGTCCAGGTTAAGCCCTATGTTCCGGTTTCGGCAGGGCTCGAGATCAGGCTTCGGGTCGGTGACGAAGATTTGGTCGACGGCCGCGTGAGGTGGGTCAAAGACGGGCTTGCCGGCATCGCCTTCAACGCCACGCTCGATCCGGCCACTTTGTTGCGGGTCCGGCAATCGGCGCCGTCCGAGCGCCGCCGGGCCTGTCCGCGCGCGCCCGCCTCGGGCTTCGCCATCCTGAGAACCGGCGGCAAGCAATATTCGGCGATGCTGCGCGACATTTCCGCTTCGGGCGCCAGGATCGTCACGGCCAAGCCGGTCGAAGCCGGCCGAACGGCGGTTCTGCTGCTGCCCGATTTGCCGGCCCTGCGCGGCTTTGTGCGCTGGAACCGGGGCCAGGACACCGGGCTGATATTCGAACCGGCAATACCCATCCAGCTGGTCACGGACTGGCTGATCGCCCATCCGCAGGCGACGGCGACCTGAGCCGACCTCAATCGCGACCCTCGGCCAGCGCGTTGATCGCTTCGGCCAGGCGGTAGTCGCGATCGGTCACGCCGCCCGCGTCGTGGCTGGTCAGCCGGAAATCCACCCGGTTCCAGACGCTCGTGAACTCGGGGTGGTGGTCGAGCTTTTCGGCTTGCATCGCGACTCGCGTCAGGAAGGCGAAGGCGGCGCTGAAATCCTTGAATTTGACCGTCCGGACGAGCGCCTTGCCGCTGTCGTCGAGAGCCCAGCCTTGCGGAGCGTCCATTGCGTTTCCTTTCGTCACCCTCGCGAAAGCGGGGGTCCCGCTAGTTTTGACGAGTCGCGAGCCCCAAGAGAAGCGGGATTCCCGCTTACGCGGGAATGACGAGGTGGCCTTGAAATGCCGTTCGTCCGGGCGCAGTTGGGCCGCAAAGGAGTCAATGCCATGGCTACGCAAGTCGCCGAAAAGGGGCCCCTGGGCCTCGCCAACCCGATGGGGACCGACGGCTTCGAGTTCGTCGAATATGCCGCTCCGGATTCGGAGCTGCTGCGATCCCTGTTCACCAAGATGGGCTTCCCCGAGGTCGCCCGCCACAAGCGCAAGAACGTCACCTTGCACCGCCAGGGCGACTGCAACTTCATCATCAACGCCGAGCCGAACAGCTTCGCCGAGGAGTTCGCCGCCGCCCACGGGCCGTGCGCCTGCGCGATGGCATTCCGGGTCAAGGACGCCAAGGCCGCGCACGCCCGAGCGCTTGAGCTTGGAGCGACCGATGTCAAAGGCGACGTCGCCGAGGGCGAGCTTGAAATTCCGGCGATCGAGGGCATCGGCGGCTCGCGGCTCTATTTCGTCGACAAATATGCGGACCGGGGCCTGATCTACGACGTCGACTTCGACTTCCACCCCGACTGGCGCGAGCGCGAGGCCAGCCACGCCTCCCACCTGACCTACATCGACCACCTCACCCACAATGTGAACCGCGGCCGGATGGCGCATTGGGCCGACTTCTACGAGCGGCTCTTCAACTTCCGCGAAATCCGCTACTTCGACATCGAGGGCAAGGTCACCGGCCTGTTCTCCAAGGCGATGACCAGCCCATGCGGCAAGATTCGCATCCCGCTCAACGAAAGCCAGGACGACAAGAGCCAGATCGAGGAATTCCTGCGCGAATACAAAGGCGAGGGCATCCAGCACATCGCGCTTGGGTCAGACGATATCTACGCGGCGGTCGACATCATCGGCGCCCGCGGAATCCCGTTCCAGAACACGCCCGACACCTATTACGAGATGCTTCCCGAACGCATCCAGGACCACGGCGAATCGATCCCCGCGCTGCAGAAGCGCGGCATATTGATGGACGGCGCCCCGACCGAGGGGCAGGGGCTGCTGCTGCAGATATTCACCCAGAACGTCATCGGCCCGATCTTCTTCGAGATCATCCAGCGCAAGGGCAACGAGGGCTTCGGCGAAGGCAATTTCAAGGCCCTGTTCGAAAGCATCGAGCTCGACCAAATGCGCCGCGGCGTGATCTGAACTTGTTGCGAAGCAACCAGAAAATTATTCCACACGAAGCCACGAAGAAGGGATGAAGGCACGAAGACTCGCGGATCCCTTCGTGGCTTCCTGCTCCTTCGTGCCTTCGTGTGAAAAACGATTTTATGATCGAAGCCTATATCTGCGACGCCATCCGCACCCCGATCGGCCGCTACGGCGGAGCGCTCAGCGGCGTCCGCGCCGACGACCTTGCGGCGATTCCGATCCGGGCGCTGAAGACACGCAACCCCAACGTTGACTGGGCCGAGCTCGACGACGTCATCCTCGGCTGCGCCAACCAGGCCGGCGAGGACAACCGCAACCTTGCGCGCATGGCGGGGCTGCTCGCCGGGCTTCCCGACAGCTCGGGCGGAGTCACCCTCAACCGCCTGTGCGGCTCGGGGCTCGACGCCGTGGCGATGGCGGCGCGGGCGATCCGCGGCGGCGAGTCCGACCTTATCATCGCCGGCGGCTCCGAAAGCATGAGCCGGGCGCCGTTCGTCATGCCCAAGGCGCAATCGGCTTTCGACCGCAATGCCGAAATCTACGACACGACCATTGGCTGGCGCTTCGTCAACCCGAAGATGCGCGACGCCTATGGCGACGACACGATGCCCTCGACGGCCGAAAACGTCGCCGAGGAATTCCAGGTGACGCGCGAGGACCAGGACGCGTTCGCGCAGCGCAGCCAGCAACGCACCGCCGCCGCGCAGGCCAACGGCCGGCTCGCCGCCGAGATCGTCGCGGTCGAAATCCCGCAGCGAAAGGGTGACCCGGCCAGGGTCGAGACGGACCAGCATCCGCGCCTGACCGGCCTCGACAAGCTGGCGGCGCTCAAGCCGATCGTCCGCGCCGACGGCACGGTCACCGCCGGCAACGCATCGGGAGTCAACGACGGCGCCGCGGCGATCATCGTCGCCAGCGAGGCAGCGGCAAAGCGCAACGGACTGATGCCCCGCGCCCGCATCCTCGGCGGCGCGGTCGCCGGCGTGCCGCCGCGGATCATGGGCATCGGCCCGGCCCCCGCGACCGAAAAATTGCTCAAGCGGCTCGGCCTCAAGATCGGCGAAATGGACGTGATCGAATTGAACGAGGCGTTCGCCGCCCAGGCGCTGGCGGTGCTGCGGCAGCTCGGCCTCCCCGACGACGCCCCTCACGTGAACCCCAACGGCGGCGCGATCGCCCTCGGCCACCCGCTCGGCATGTCCGGCGCCCGCCTCGCGCTGACCGCGACCGAGGAGCTGAACCGGACTAGCGGCCGCTACGCGCTCGCCACCATGTGCATCGGCGTCGGCCAGGGCATCGCGTTGGCGCTGGAGCGGGTGTGACCGACGCGGCGGCAATCATGGCGGTGCTCGCCGATGTGCCCGATCCGGAAATCCCGGCGGTTTCGGTGCTCGACCTCGGCATCGTCCGCGGCGTCGAGGATGGCAAAGTGGTCGTAACGCCAACCTACTCGGGGTGCCCGGCGACGCTGTTCATCGAGCAATCGATCCGCGCCGCGCTCGACGCCGCCGGTTTCCGTTCGGTCGGCATCGAAACCCGCCTCGCTCCGGCCTGGACGACCGACTGGATCAGCGACGCCGGCAAGGCCAAGCTCGCCGCCTACGGCATCGCCCCGCCCGACCTCGCCAAGGCCGCGACCTGCCCGCAGTGCGGCTCGACCGACACCGAGGAAGTCAGCCGCTTCGGCTCAACGCCGTGCAAGGCGCAGTGGCGGTGCAAGAGCTGCCTAGAGCCGTTCGACCGGTTTAAGTGTCACTAGCTTAACTCCTCCCCCTTGATGGGGGAGGCTGGGTGGGGGTGACGGTGGAGACAGCCGCGCCGTTTCCGGAAACGCCACCCCACCCCAACCCCTCCCCATCCAGGGGAGGGGCTTTAATCACCACTCCGCGAAGCTGCCGTCGGCTAGGCGGAAGATCGGGTTGCGCCAGCGGTGGCGGTCCTTGTGCGCCTCGCGGACCCCGGCTTCGTCGATTGTGATGCCAAGGCCAGGCTTCTCCGGGATCGGCAGGTAACCGTCGACCGCAGTCAGAACCTCGGGATCGCTGACGAAGCTGAGCAAATCGTGGCCGACATTGTAATGAATGCCCAGGCTCATCTCCTGGATCGCGACATTGGGCGTGCAGGCGGCGAGCTGCAGGCAGGACGCGAGCGCCAGCGGCCCCAGCGGGCAATGCGGCGCCACCGCGACATCATAGGCCTCCGCCATCGCCGCGATCTTGCGGCATTCGAGGATGCCGCCGGCGTGGCTCAAATCCGGTTGGATGATGTCGACCACGCCGGCCTCGAAGAACGGCTTGAAGTCCCAGCGCGAGAACAGCCGCTCGCCGAGCGCGATCGGAGTGCTCGTCAGGGCCGCGATCTGCCGAAGCCCCTCCGGGTTCTCCGACAGCAACGGCTCCTCGATGAACAACAGTCCCAGCGGCTCCAGCGCCTTGGCGAGCTGCTTGGCCATCGGCCGGTGGACCCGTCCGTGGAAATCGAGGCCGACGTCCATTCCCGCCGCCTGCGCCGCCTCGACCCGCTTGATGACTTGGTCGAACAGCCTGGGCGTGCCGATCCAGTCGAGCTCGGCGGTGGCGTTCATCTTGACCGCGGAGAAGCCCTGGTCGGAGCGCGCCTTGGCCGCCTCGCCGATTTCGTCCGGCCGGTCGCCGCCGATCCACGCGTAGGCGCGGATCTTGTCGCGCACCCGGCCGCCGAGCATCTCCCACGCGGGCAGCCCGACCACCTTGCCTTTCAGATCCCACAGCGACTGTTCCAGTCCCGCGAGCGCCGACATCAGCACCGGCCCGCCGCGGTAGAAGCCGCCGCGGTAGCCGACCTGCCAGATATCCTCGATGCGCCGCGGGTCGTGGCCGATGAAGCGATCACGCAACGCCTCGAACGCTCCGTCGACCGCCTCAGCATGGCCCTCGAGGCTGGCCTCGCCCCAGCCGACCGCGCCGTCGTCGCTCTCGACCCGCACGAACAGCCAGCGCGGCGGCACGTAGAAGGTCTCGATCCGGCCGATCTTCATGTCACTCACCGGCCAGCCGCGTTTCGTCGAGGTCGCGCCCCGCGGCGTCGTGCTCGTCGTGCTCGGTCAGCTTCTTGATCGGCACCACCAGGCAGACGCTCGACGCCGGCAGGACGCCCCGCCAGTCGGCGATCAACTGCTTGTAGGCCTTGCCGACATTGCGGATCTTGCGGTTGGTGTCGAACAGGCCGAGCGGATTGACGTTGCCGTTCTGCTCGCGGAGCGCGGTGTCCCAGTCGATCTGGTCGATCAGCGAATACCAGGTGAAGCCGACGGTCGGGATGCCGACGTTGCGCAGCCGCAGCACGTTGGCCCATTCCTTCCACAGCCATTTGACCGCTTCGTCGCCGTGCGGCCCTTCCCACAAATTGGTCTCGGTGTGCATGACCGGCACGCGGTAGCGGTTGTAATATTGCCGCGTGATCTCGGTGTAGCCGAACACTTCGCCGGCGGCGACGGTGCGCCCGTCGGCGAACACGCGATGCTCGTTGAGCATGTAATAATCATTGCCCATGATGCAGTGCTGCTTGAGCCGGTGCTCGAGGAACCAGTGATATTCCTCGCGGGTCATGCCGTTGTCGGTCAGATATTCGTACATCCCGCTGTCGAGCCGGCGCCCGTAATTGAGGTCCAGCGACAGGAACCGCATCTGGTTCAAGACTTCGGCTCGGCCGATCGCGGCCGGGCTGTCGGCGTGATAATATTCGGTCGATTCGCTCTGGATGAAGATCGCGTCGTGGCGGCGCTTGAGGATCTCGATCATCGCCAGCACATTGGCTTTGACGATGTGCTTCAACGCGGTGACGAACGAGCGGTCGTCCTTCTTCTGCTCGTTCCACCAGCCGTACTTGGCCGAGAACACCGCGCAAATGAACATCTCGTTGATCGGCGTGTAGAGCTGCACCCACGGGTAGCGCTCGGCGAACGCGCCGGCGTAATTGGCGAATAGCTGCGGGAAATCCGGGTTCTGAAAATTGCCCATCCAGTCGGGCACCCCGAAGTGCAACAAGTCGACGATCGGAGTGATCTCGCGCTTGCGCAGGTCGGCGAAGGTGAGGTCGGCGAACTCCCAGTCGAACTGGTTGGGGCCGATGAAGGTGCGGTGGATCGGCGGCCCGTAGCGCAGATAATTGATGCCGATTTCCTGGACGCAGTCGAAATCCTCGCGCCAGCGCTCGTAATGGCCGCTCGACTCCATCTGGTCGATGCGGGTCTTGCCGTGGTTGATCGTCGGGATGCTGTTTTCGATCCCGGTCGCGAACATGAAGTTAGCGATGGTTCAATCTCCCTGGCTGGCTGGTCCGCGCCTTCAGCCGGCCGCGCGTGGCATTGTCCGATTCGGCCTTCATCCGCGACTCGATAGCCGCGCCCGCTCAAAAGAAAACCTTCGGGCACCTGTCGCGCGCCCACGAATTTTCGTCCAAGGAGCCGACGCATGCGGATGGCAGAAGGTTTCATCGCCGTCGATTGGGGCACGACCAACCGCCGCGCCTATCGGCTCGACCCCGACGGCCGCTGCGGCGAGGAGTTCGAGGACGACCGCGGAGTCCTGTCGGTCCCGGACGGCGATTTCGGCGGCGCGGTCGCGGAGATCCGCTCGCGCCTCGGCGATTTGCCGTTGCTGCTCGCGGGGATGATCGGCTCCAACCGCGGCTGGATCGAAGCCCCCTACGTCCCGTGCCCGGCGGGCCTCGGCGAGCTCGCCGGCGCGCTGGTGTGGGCCGACGAGCAAACCGCGATCGTGCCGGGCGTCTGCGATCCGCGCCGGGCCGACGTCATGCGCGGCGAGGAAGTGCAGCTGCTCGGCGCCATCGCCGAGGGGACGGTCCCCCCCGACGCGCTGGTCTGCCATCCGGGCACCCACAACAAATGGGTCGAAGTCGCCGGCGGGCGCATCGCGACCTTTCGCACCATCATGACCGGCGAGCTGTTCAACCTGCTGCGCGAGCACAGCGTCCTCTCCGACCTGCTCGCCGAGCCGGCCGAGCCCGGGGACGCGTTCGAGGCCGGAGTCCGCGATGGCCTCGCCGGCGACGTCCAGGCGCAATTGTTCTCGATCCGCGCCCGGGTCCTGCTCGGCAAGGCGCGGCGCGAGGACGCGCCGTCCTACACCAGCGGCCTGCTGATCGGCGGCGATGTCCGCCTCGGTTTTGAATCGATCGCCGCCTCCCCGCAGGTGATGGTCATGGGGCGTCCCGAGCTCACGCGCCTCTACGCGGCGGCCATCGCCATCGCCGGCCGCGATCCGGTCGAGCTCGACGGCGAGCGCTGCTTCCTCGCCGGCATCCGGCAAATCGCGGAGCGGATTCAATGAGCGAGGATATCCGCGACTATCTCAACCAATGCCCGCTGGTCGCGATCATCCGCGGAGTGACCCCAGATGATTGCGAGGCGGTCGGGCAAGCTGCGTTCGATGCCGGGATCCGGATCATCGAGGTGCCGCTGAACTCGCCCGACCCGCTGGCCAGCATCAGCAAGCTCGCCGCCAGCCTCGGCGCCCGAGCCCTGATCGGTGCCGGCACCGTCCTCGATCCGGCCCAGGTCGCTCAAGTGAAAGACGCCGGCGGGCGGCTGATCGTTTCCCCGAGCACCGACCCCGCGGTCGTCCGCGCGGCGGTCGCGGCCGGGCTCGTCTCCTGCCCCGGCTATTTCACTCCGTCCGAAGCGTTCGCGGCGATCGATGCCGGCGCGCATGCGCTGAAGCTGTTTCCCGCCGAGGGCGCGACCCCGGCCGTTCTGAAGGCGCAAAAGGCGGTCCTTCCGAAGGAGGTGCCGGTGATCGTCGTCGGAGGCGTCAGCCCGGACTCGATGCGCTCATGGCTCGACGCCGGAGCGGGCGGCTTCGGCCTCGGCTCGGGCCTGTACAAGCCCGGCCAGTCGCCGGCCGAGACCGCCGAGAAAGCCCGCGCCTACGTCGCCGGGGTCAGGACCTGATGCGTCCGCTGCGCATCGCCATCATCGGCTTCGGCAAGATCGCCGCCGACCAGCACCTGCCCTCGATCGCCGCCAACCCGCGCTTCGAGCTCGCCGCCACCTCGAGCCGCTCCGGAGTCGGACCGGCGCCGCAATTCACCGACTGGCGCCAGTTGCTCGACCAGGTCGAGGGTCTCGAAGCGGTGGCGATCACCACCCCGCCCTCGGCCCGCTACGAGATCGCCCGCGAGTGCATCGAGCGCGGCCTCCACGCGCTGCTCGAAAAGCCGCCGACCGACACGTTGAGCGAGATCGAGGACCTCGCCTGCCTCGCCGAGGACCGCGAGGTGACGCTGTTCACCACCTGGCACGCGCAGCACAATCCGGCGGTCGACGCGGCCGCGAAAGCCCTCGCCGGCAAGCGCATCGCGGCGATGGACATCCTGTGGCACGAGGACGTTCGCAAATGGCATCCGGGCCAGCGCTGGATCTGGGAAACCGGCGGCTTCGGCGTCTTCGACCCCGGCATCAACGCCTTCTCGATCGCGACCAAAATCTTTCCCGGCACCTTGTTCGTCAGCAGTGCCGAGCTCTCTTATCCGGAGGACGCGCAGACCCCGATCGCGGCCGAGATCGAGTTCGCCAGCGCGGCCGCCGACGGGCCGCTGCGCTGCAGTCTCGACTGGCGCTGCACCGAGGGCGAGGAATGGACCATCACCGTCCGCACCGCCGAGGGGACCGAAGTTCGCTTGGAAAACGGCGGCTCGCTGCTGTCGATCGACGGCGAGCGCCAGGCGTTCGAGAGTCCGGGCGAATACCCCGATATCTACGCCCGGTTCGTCGAGCTGATCGACGAGCGCCGAAGCCTCGTCGACGTCGTGCCGCTGCGCCTGGTCGCCGATTGCCTGCTGGTCGGCCGCCGCCACATGGTCGAACCCGCTCCCGCGTGATAGGCTGAACCACGCAGCGAGAGTCGTGCCGCTTGCTGGGGGGAGTCTGAGGACATGGACGTCGCCGTCGTCGATGAGCTGGTGCGGACCGACCAGGCATTCGCCGGAAATCGGCTGCTGGCGACTTTCCCGGCCGAATCCCGAGCGCTGATCGAGCCCTATTCGTCGGTGGTCGATCTCGACCTCGGCTCGGTCGTCCACGCCGCCGGGCAGGATGTCATCACGACCTATTTCCCGTTCGGGACGACGATGATCTCGCTGGTCCGCGACCTCGACGACGGGCGCACGATCGAAGTCGCGTCGATCGGCCAGGAGGGAGCCGTCGGCGGAATCGTCAGCTGCGGCCATGCTCCCGCCTTCGCCCGCGCCGAAGTCATCGTCGCCGGGCCGGCGCTGCGGGTGCCGATGGACAAGCTCGAGGAAGCGAAGCTGGGCTCGGGCCACATCCGCAACCTCTTCTGCCGCTTTTCGGACTATCTGCTGAGCCAGGTGATGCAGTCGGTCGCCTGCAACGCCTTCCACCCGATCGAAGCCCGCGCCGCGCGCTGGCTGCTGACCGCTCAGGACCGCGCCGGAAGCCGCATTGAGCTGACGCAGGAGGCGCTCGCCGGGCTGCTCGGAGCGCAGCGGACGACGGTCAACGCCGTCGTTCGGATCCTCCAGGACGAGGGCCTGATCGGCAGCCGCCGGGGAGCCATCCAGGTGATGGACCGGGTCGGGCTGATGCGGCGGTCATGCGAATGCTACGCCGCCATCGAGAGCCATTTCGGCGGCATCATCGGCACCAGCGGCAGCGGCGGCAGCGCCGGCTGCAGCTAGCCAGCCAACCTCCACGGCAGCGTTTCGCCGGCCTGGAACGGAACGATCCCGCCGATCTCCTGCGGCACCTCGCGCTCGCCGCGTTCCAGAGTCACGGTCCCCTCGTTGAGCGGCAGCCCATAGAAGCGCGGCCCGTGCTCGGACGCGAACGCCTCGAACCGGTCGAGCGCATTCTCTTCGTCGAACACCGCCGCGTAGCTTTCCAGCGCGAACGGCGCGTTGAAAATCCCCGCGCAGCCGCAGGACGATTCCTTCGCCGAGCGCGCGTGCGGCGCGCTGTCGGTGCCGAGGAAATATTTGGGCGAGCCTGACGTCGCGGCCTTGCGGACCGCCTCGCGGTGACGCTCGCGCTTGGCGACCGGCAGGCAGTATGCGTGCGGCCGCAAGCCGCCGGCGAACAGGGCGTTGCGGTTGATCACGAGGTGATGGGGCGTGACCGTCGCCGCAAGGTTCGGCCCAGCGTCCCGCACGAACTCCGCCGCCTCGGCGGTGGTGATATGCTCGAGGACGATCTTGAGCTGCGGAAAGTCGCGGGTCAGCGGCTCGAGCACCCGCTCGATGAACACCGCCTCGCGGTCGAACACGTCCACTTCGGGGTCCGTCACCTCGCCGTGGACCAGCAGCGGCATGCCGATCGCCTGCATCCGCTCCAGCGCGGGGTGGATATTGCGAACGTCGGTCACTCCGCGCGCCGAATTGGTCGTCGCGTTGGCGGGGTACAGCTTGGCGGCGACCCACACGCCTTCTTCGAAACCGCGCGCAATTTCACCCGGCTCGGTGTCGTCAGTCAGATAACAGGTCATCAGCGGCGTGAAGCCGCCGCCGGCCGCCGCGGCGATCCGCTGCCGGTACGCATCCGCGGCGTCGACGCTGGTCACCGGCGGGTCGAGGTTGGGCATCACGATTGCCCGAGCGAATTGCCGCGCGGTGTAAGGCGCCACCGCCGCCAGCATGTCGCCGTCGCGCAAATGGACGTGCCAATCGTCGGGCCGGCGGATGGTCAGCGTTTGCGAAGCCACGGCCCGCTCCCTAACTGACAGCCATGCCCGCGACCACCCTCACAGACCGAGCTGTCATTCGCCTCGCTGGCGACGGCGTCCGCGATTTCCTCCAGGGCCTGGTCACCAGCGACGTCGAGGGAGCGCTTCCAGTCTGGGCCGGGCTGCTCACCCCCCAGGGCAAATGCCTGTTCGACTTTGTCGTCTGGGAGCATGGCGACGACCTGCTGCTCGATTGCGAAGCCGAAGCCGCCGACGATTTGATCAAGCGCCTGGCGATCTACCGCCTGCGCCGTCCGATCACCATCGAACGCGATCCGTCGCTGGCTGTCCACTGGTCGCTCGACGGGGACCAAGGCGTCCAAGACCCCCGCCTCGCCGACCTCGGCCGCCGCTGGCTAGCCCCAGTTCCTCCCCTCGTTTCCGAGGGGAGGGGGACCGCCGAAGGCGGTGGAGGGGCCACTTCCGCCTACCTCGAGTACCGCCTCCGCCTCGGAGTCACCGAAGGCCGAGCCGAGCTCTCTGACATCCTCTGGCTCGAATGCAACGCCGCCGAATTGAACGGACTCAGCTTCTCCAAGGGCTGCTTTGTCGGCCAGGAGAACACCGCCCGGATGAACTGGCGCTCCAAGGTCAACCGCCGCCTGCTCGTCGCCGAAACCGCCGAAACCGGCCCGCGCACCCGCGTCGCTTACCCCGACCTCGGCCTCGCGGTCGAGCACCGCCGCCTCGACGATCTCGCCGGAGCCGTCATCCCCGCCTGGCTTCAGCCGTCGATCACCGCATAGGCGCGGACCGGGAAGGTCCCCATCCCGGCGACCTTCGGCGGCACCGCGGCGAAGCGGAAGCCTTGGTCCGGCAATTGGCCCAGCCCCGTCATATGCTCGCAGATCGGGATGTCGGCGCCGAGCAGGCGCGTGTGAACGGGTCGGGCTCGGACGTGCATGTCGTCGATGTTGCAGCTGTCGATGCCGACCAAAGCCGCGCCGTTCCCGGCCAGCCAATCGGCCGCGGCGGCGGTGAGGAACGGATGCCGGCCGAAATATTCGTCCGTCCGCCAACGCTCGTCCCAGCCGGTGTGGACCAGCACCGCCTTGCCGCCAACGTCCAATCCGTCGAAATCCCGAACATCGATCGCGATATTCTCGGTACGAACGACCACCCCCGGCAAATCCGCCAGCGACTCCAGCCGCAGCTGCGCCAAATCCTTGCCGTCGGCGTAGCGGTGGAACGGGCTGTCGAGATAGGTGCCGGTGTTGGCGACCATGTCGATTCGGCCGATCTGGAAGCTCGAGCCGTCGTCGTAATTGGCGGCCGACCCCTCGCGCGTCCAAAAATCGCAGATGTGCGGTCCCGGCAGGCCCTTGTAGGTGACCATGCCGTCCTCGATCACATGGCTGAGGTCGACGATCCTCGCTTCGCGCGCATTCGCCACAGGGCCACTCCTCCGATCATCATCCAGACGACATTGAGCGCCGCGGACGGCACCGCGCCGTGCCACCAGCCGTTGACGATGAAGCCGGCCGCGCCCGCGACGTTCATCCACTGGTAGAGCGCCGACTGGCCGGTCACCTTGCCCATCGTGATCAGCAGATAGGCGCTCAGGATCAGCGCCGCGCCGCCCCAGCCGGCGACTTCGACCGCGATCTCGAGCGGTGTCACTCGTCCCAGCTCCGCCCGTCGATTTCGCGGACCTCGACGCCTTCCAGCAGCGCCGGATCGACGATCCGCGCGTTGACCCCGATCCGCTCATGCGGCGGCTCGCCCAGCGGCTCCCAATGCGTCGCAATCCCGCAGTTGGAACAGCGCAGGACGCGCAGATAGGTGCTCTTGAGGTCGCTGCGGACATAGCCGTCGAACTCGCCCGCGATCTCCACCTCGTCCGACGAATAATAGATGCCGCGCCAACCGGTGGCGGTGCACAGGGTGCAATTGCACTGGTTGATGTAATCGGGCCTGCGCGGCAGCTTGATGGTCGAGCGTCCGCAATGGCATCGCGCGACCAGCTCCGGCTTGCTCATCAGGCGGCCAGCCTCCGCAACACGTAATGCAGGATGCCGCCGGCGTTGAAATATTCGATCTCGTTGTAGGTATCGATCCGGCATCGGGCGCTGAAGCTGCGGGTCGAACCGTCGCTCCCGGTGACTGTGACCTCGACGTCCTGGCGCGGCTCGATGCTGGCGACTCCGCTGATCGAAAACGTCTCGCTGCCGTCGAGGCCGAGGCTTTCGGCGGTGTCGCCGTCGTGGAACTGCAGCGGCAGGACGCCCATCCCGACCAGGTTCGAGCGGTGGATGCGCTCGAAGCTCTCGGCGATCACCGCCCGGACTCCGAGCAGCACCGTGCCCTTGGCCGCCCAGTCGCGCGAGCTGCCGGTGCCATATTCCTTGCCGGCCAGCACCACCAGAGGCGTGCCGTCGGCCATGTAGCGCATCGCCGCGTCGTAGATCGGCAGAGTCTCGCCGGTCGGTGCGTATTTGGTCATGCCGCCCTCGACATTTTCGAGCATCTTGTTGCGGATGCGGATGTTGGCGAAGGTGCCGCGCATCATCACCTGGTGGTTGCCGCGCCGCGCTCCATAGCTGTTGAACTCGGCCCGCGGCACGCCCTGCTCGACCAGATATTTGCCGGCCGGGCTGTCGAGCTTGATCGCCCCGGCGGGCGAGATGTGGTCGGTGGTGATCGAATCCCCGAACAGCGCCAGCGCCCGGGCATTGGCGATGTCGCCCGGCGGCACCGGGGTCATCGTCGTCCCGGTGAAGTAGGGCGGGTTCTGGATGTAGGTCGATTGCGCCGGCCACGAATAGGTCTCGCCGCCGGTGATCTCGATCGCCCGCCAGCGCTCGTCGCCGGTGTAGACGTCGCCGTAGCGCGACGTGAACATGCTCGAGTGCAGATGCTCGTCGATCAGCGCGCGGACTTCCTGGTTGCTCGGCCAGATGTCCTTGAGGAACACCGGCTCGCCGTTGCGCGCGGTGCCGATCGGCTCGCCGGCGAGGTCGGAGCGGACGGTGCCCTTGAGCGCATAGGCGACGACCAGCGGCGGCGAGGCGAGGTAATTGGCGCGGCAATCGGGCGACACACGCCCCTCGAAGTTGCGGTTGCCCGACAGCACGCTGACCGCGACCAAATCGTTGTCGGCGATGGCCTTGGAGATCGGCTCGGCGAGCGGCCCCGAATTGCCGATGCAGGTCGTGCAGCCGTAGCCGACGAGGTCGAAGCCGAGCGCGTTCAGATCCTCGCTGAGGCCGCTGGCGTCGAGATAGTCGCTGACGACCTTGCTTCCCGGCGCCAGGCTGGTCTTGACCCACGGCTTGCTGGTCAGCCCTTTCTCCCGAGCCTTCCGAGCCACCAGCCCGGCCGCCACCAATACCGACGGGTTTGACGTATTGGTGCAGCTGGTGATGGCGGCGATCACCACGTCGCCGTTGCCGAGGTCGTAATTCTCGCCTTCAACCGCGACCCGCGGGTCGTTGTGCTTCTTGTAGGTGGTCTCGAGCTCGGCGTTGAACTGGTCGTCGACGTCGCTCAGCAGCACCCGGTCCTGCGGCCGCCGCGGCCCGGCGAGCGACGGCTCGATGCTCGTCATGTCGAGCTCGAGCGTGTCGGTGAACACCGGTTCCGGCGACGTATCGTCGCGCCACAGGCCCTGCGCCTTGCAATAGGCCTTCACCAGCTCGATCCGCTGCTCGTCGCGGCCGGTCAGTTTGAGATACTCGCAAGTCCGCTCGTCGATCGGGAAAAAGCCGCAGGTCGCGCCATATTCGGGCGCCATGTTGGCGATCGTCGCCCGGTCGGCGAGGCTCAGCGAATTGAGACCGGGCCCGTAGAATTCGACGAATCGGCCGACGACGCCCTTGGCGCGCAGCATCTGGGTGACGGTCAGCACCAAATCGGTGGCGGTGATGCCTTCGCGAAGCTCGCCGTCGAGGCGGAAGCCGACGACCTCGGGGATCAGCATGCTGACCGGCTGGCCGAGCATCGCCGCCTCGGCCTCGATCCCGCCGACTCCCCAGCCGAGCACGCCCAGGCCATTGACCATCGTCGTATGGCTATCGGTGCCGACCAAAGTGTCGGGATACGCGAGCGCCGCGCCCGCTCCGTCGTCGCTGGTCCACACGCACTGGGCGACATATTCGAGATTGACCTGGTGGCAGATGCCGGTGCCCGGCGGCACCACCTGGAAATTGTCGAATGCCGACGCGCCCCATTTGAGGAACTCATAGCGCTCGCCGTTGCGGGCATATTCGAGCTCGACGTTCTTGCCGAACGATTGCGGAGTGCCGAACTCGTCGACCATCACGCTATGGTCGATGACCAGATGGACGGGAACCAGCGGGTTGATCTTCTGCGGGTCGCCGCCGAGCTGCTTCATTGCGTCGCGCATCGCGGCGAGGTCGACGACCGCCGGCACCCCGGTGAAATCCTGCATCAGCACCCGCGCCGGCCGGTACTGGATCTCGCGCGCGATCCGCCGCTCCTTCTGCCAGTCGACCATCGCCTGCAAATCGTCGTTGGTGACGGTGACCCCGTCCTCGAAGCGCAGCAGATTCTCGAGCAGCACCTTCATCGAGAAGGGCAGCCGCGAAATGTCGCCGAGCGCCTCGGCTGCCTTGGCCAGCGAGAAATAGCTGTAGCTCTTGTCGCCGACCGTGAGCGTGGAACGGGTGCGGAGGCTGTCCTGGCCGGTCGGGATCATCGCGGGTCCTTGGCTCGAGCGTGACGGTTGCCGCGCCTTAGCAAGCGGGGAACGGCAATTCAAAGCGACGTCGGCCTAGCCCAGCATGCTCCAGAACATCGCGGCCACCGCCGCGGCCATGACCGCCGTTGCGATCCACCCGAAGAGCTTCAGGCTGCCGACGATGGTGAACACGCCCATGATCGACTTGCGCTGCGCCATCAGCATCATCACCGCCATCACCGGCACCGCGACGACGCCATTGATCACCGCCGCCCAGTAGAGCGCCTTGATCGGGTCGATCGGGGTGAAGTTCATCAGCGCCCCGAGGCCGGTCGCGGCGACGATCGTTCCATAGAAGGCCTTGGCGCGCCGGGGCTTGCAGTCGAGCCCGACCGGCCAGCGCAGCGCCTCGCCGAGCGCGTAGGCGGCGGAGCCGGCGAGGACCGGCACCGCGAGCAGTCCGGTGCCGACGATCCCGAGCGCAAAGACCGTCGATGCGTAGGGGCCCGCGACCGGCTCGAGCGCCGCGGCCGCCTCCGCCGACGTGCTGATATCGGTGATGCCGTTGGCATTGAGCGTCGCCGCGGCGGTCAGGATGATCGCCAGGGCGACCAAATTGGACGCTGCCATGCCGGCGAACGTGTCGATCTCGATCCGCTTGAGCTCGGCACGCCCATCCTGGGGGGCGCATTTCAGCGGCTCGCGGTCGTCGAACTCGCGGACGTCCTCGGCTTCCTGCGAGGCCTGCCAGAAGAAAAGATAAGGACTGATCGTCGTTCCGAGGATGGCGACGATCATGATCAGCGACGTCTGGTCGAGCTTGATGTCGGGGATCACCAGGCCGCGCGACGCCTTCCCCCAGGGAATGTCGACCAGGAACAAGGTGATCACATAGGCGAACAAAGCGAGCGTCAGCCACTTCAGCACCTTCACGTAATTGCCGTAGCGCATGAACACTTCCGACAAGGCGCAGAAGGCCGCGAAGAAGATCAGGAAGACGGCCGGGTGAATTCCCGACACCAGCGCGGTCGCGTCGGCCATCGCGCCCAGATCGGCGCCGATGTTGATGGTATTGGCGGTGAGCAGCAGGAAAACCAGCGAGACCGTCAGCCACTGCGGGTAATGGCGTCGCAGATTGCCGGCGATGCCCTGGCCGGTGACCCGCCCGATGCGGGCGCTGATCATCTGCACTGACGACATCAGCGGATAGGTGAAGATCATCGTCCAGCCGAGGCCGTAGCCGAACTGGGCGCCGGCCTGGCTGTAAGTGGCGATGCCGCTCGGGTCGTCGTCCGAAGCGCCCGTGATCAGGCCCGGACCCAGGATGTCGCGAAGCCGGACTTGCGGCTTCTTGAGGGCCTTTGTGTCGGCCGATTGCTCGGATTCGACGGCGGCGGTGGGGTCGCGGTTGGCCATGGTTGAAGGGCACTAACGGCTTATTGCTGTTCCAGTTGCGCCGGAATGACGAGCAGTTGCGCCAAACCGACCGGCGACGCCTCGTAGTTGGACCACTCACCCCCTACGTTTTCCTTGCTACCAGATGAACGAAGCGGCGTTTCGAGAGTTGGGAACGATCATGGTCCACGACAGCGAATATTTCCGGCGCCGAGCCGCCGAGGCTCGTTCCGCCGCCTACCGCAAGGACGACGGCGAGGGGATCGAGGTCGCCGGTCATCTCGCGCTCGCCTATGCGGCGCTCGCCCGCCGCGGCGGCGCTCCGGCCAAGCCCGATGCTCCCGATGCCGTCGATCACGCCGCGGCCTCGGTCGCGGACGCCGTCCCGCTGATGCTTCACGACTGAGCTAAATCCAGCCGCGCCATTTGAAGTAGAGGATCGGCAGCACCGCGCTGGCGAGAATGATGCCAAGCGCGATCGGATAGCCGTACAGCCAGTCGAGCTCGGGCATATGCTCGAAATTCATCCCGTAAATGCCCGCGATCAGGGTCGGCGGCAGGAAGATCAGCGCCGCCCAGGAGAACAATTTCATCGCCGCATTCTGCTCGACGCTGATCAGCCCGAGCGCCGCGTCGAGCAGGAAAATGAGATTGTCGGCGAGGAAACCGCTGTGGTCGACCAGCGAACTGACGTCGGTCATCAGGCTGGCCAAGTGGCCGCGCGCCGTGTCGTTCCCGCGGATCGGGTCCGACGCGCTGACGAAGCTCACCAGCCGGCCGGTGCTGACCGCGGTTTCGCGGATCTTGGCGAGCAGCGATTGGGCGCGGCCGATGCGGGTCAACAGAGCGGTCAGCCGCCGCGCCGGAATTCGCCGTTCGTCCACCTCGCGGCTGAAAATCTGGTTCGAGATTTTCTCGATTTCGGCGCCCGACGCCTCGAGCTCGTCGGCGAGGCGCTCGATGAACGCGTCGAGCAGCCGCACCATCACCGTCAGCGCGTCGCGCGCCAGCGCCGGCTCACGCCGCACATGGTCGGCGAATACGACGATGGGCTTGGGCGTCGCGTAGCGGACGGTGACCAGCCGGTTGCCGGCCAGCACGAACCCGATCGGAGTGGTCGACGGGCGGCCTTCGTTGACCCCGAACAGCGCGCTCAGCGTCAGGTAGAGCGCCCCGTCGCGCTCGAACAATCGGCTCGACGGCTCGATCTCGGCCAGCTCCTGCTGGGTCGGGACGTTGTGGCCAATGAGCTGCTCGACGAGCTCCTCTTCCTCGCGCGTCGGCTCCTCGAGGTCGACCCACGTCGCGCCGGGCGGAATCGGGCCGTGCTGCGGGTCGATGATGCTCCCGTCGCATTCGGGTCCGTAGGCGCGCAGCATGGCGACGGGTGATGGTTAGAACCGCGGCGCTTTGCAAGCCGCGCGGCTCTGCTAAGCCTTGGCGCCATGTCCATCCGTACGCGCGCCGGCATCGCGGCGCTTCTCATCCTTGTCGCAACCGTCGCGATCCTGCTGGCGATGGGCCGGCCGGCGATCTGCGCCTGCGGGGAAATCGGCCTGTGGGGGTCGGTCGGCCCCGAGCAGAGCCAGATGCTCGCCGACTGGTACAGCCCGAGCCACATCGTCCACGGCTTCCTGTTCTACGGCGCGCTGCACCTTGCCGCTCGCCAATGGACGGTCGAGCGCCGCTTCCTCGTCGCGATGGTCGTCGAGGCGGCGTGGGAAGTGATCGAGAACACTCCCGCCGTGATCGACCGCTATCGCGAGAGCACTATCGCTCTCGGCTATGTCGGCGACAGCATCGTCAACAACGTCAGCGACATCGCGATGATGGCCGTCGGATTCCTCGCCGCGCGCCGGCTGCCGCTGTGGGCCTCGGTGCTGGTCGTGCTGGCGCTCGAGCTGATTCCGCTGCTCGTCATCCGCGACAATTTGTTCCTCAACGTCTGGATGCTGCTCGCGCCCAACCAAGCGGTGCTCGACTGGCAGTCGGGCGCCTAGGGCAACCATTCAAGGCGCAAGGCATTGAGAGCTCGGGACGATTTGGGAGACGGCTGGTGAAACGGACCGCAATCATTCTCAGCGCGCTGTGCCTGTCGACGCTCGCCGCCGCCCCCGCGCAGGCCGGCGAAATCTTCGGCGGCGTCTACATCCACGACATCGAATCCCCGCTGACCAAGAGCAATTTCGAAGGCGGCGCCGATGTCCAGATCGGCTGGCGCGGCGACCGCATCGCCCGCACCCCGCTGCAGCCCTACGCGTTCGCGGCGCTCAACACCGCCGGCAACACAAACTACGGCGCCGTCGGAATCTCGGCCAAGTTCGGAGACAAGCTGTACGTTCGCCCCGGGCTCGGAATCGCCGTCCACACCGGCTCGGCGGGCAATTTCCAGCGCACCGACAAGATCGCGTTCGGCTCGCGGGTCCTGTTCGCCCCCGAGCTCGGCATCGGCGCCCAGGTGAACGACCGCGTCAGCGTCGAGGCGAGCTGGGTCCACATGAGCCATGCCCAGTTGTTCGGGCGCCAGAACCCGGGCATCGACAATGTCGGAGTGCGGGTGAACTTCGCCTTCTAAAGGCAGCGGAAGATGATCGGCTCGGCGCCCTTCGCCAGCGTGAACGGGCCGAGCCGGACGCCGTTTTCGACCTGCGCTTCGAGAGTCATGCGCCGGCCGCGGATCACGCCCCAGTAGCGCGTTCGGAAGCTCGGCCGCACCTCGCCCTCGCGCTCGGGGCCGCCGGTGCCGGGCGTATGGCGGCCCTCAACCTCGAACGTGCCGTCGGCACGCGGCAGCAGCGGTCCGTCGATGGTCCCCGCCGCGCAATCATAATCGAGGACACCTGAGGTTTCGCCCAGCCTCAACCCGACATGCGTGCCGCCCCATTCGCCGGTCAGCGGAACGCGCGCCGCGGGAAAGGTCGCGCAGGCAGCGAGCGCCGCCGCGGTGGCGATCAAGACCGCCGGCCGCTTCACATCCGGCGCAGCATTTCGAGATGCCCGCGGACGATCGGAACCGCTCTCTTTGCCACCGGCCGCAGGGTCGCACTTCCGCCCCGCGCCGCGAAGTCGCTGTGCAGCTTCAGCGCCGCCTGGTGAACCGCGACCTGCTGGCGATGGTAGGCCGCGTCGAAATCGACGCTCGCGCTGAGCTCGTCGAACATCGCCTGATGCCTCGGCAACAGGCTCGCCGACGGCAGCAGGTTGAGCCTTCGCCCGGCCAGCGATAGCTGCCCCGCGGTGCCCTTGTGGTGGGCGATCATCCGTCGAGCAAAGTCGCGGTGGGCGGGGGCCCGCGCCCGGGTCAGCGCCAGCTCGGACGAGCGGATCTCGTAGAGGTCGATCGACGAGGCCGTCGCCAAATAGTCGGCGGCGAGCAGCGGCCGGACGACGACCGGCGGCCTCGCCCCCGTGGTGATGGGCGGCGCCCGGCGCGGCGCCTCGCCTGTGCTGCAGCCAGCGAGCGTCGCGGCAGCCATTGCGGCGAGGAGGAGGGGGGTCAGACGCATTGACATCTCCTGGCGGCTCAGCGGCCGACCATGTTCTCGGGCCGGACGACGCGGTCGAACGTCTCCTCGTCGACCAGCCCGAGCTCGAGCCCCGCTTCCTTCAGAGTCTGCCCCTGCTTGTGCGCATGCTTGGCGATCGCCGCGGCATTGTCGTAGCCGATCTCGGTCGCCAGCGCGGTGACCAGCATCAGCGACCGGTTCATCAGCTCGGCGATGCGCTGCTCGTCGGGCTCGAGGCCGTCCAAAGTGCGCTCGGTGAAGCTCAGGATGCCGGTCGCCAGCAGGCCGATCGATCGCAGCACATTGGCCCCGATCAACGGCTTGAACACGTTCAGCTCGAGATGCCCCTGAAGCCCGCCGACCGTCACCGCGACATGGTTGCCGATCACCTGGGCGGCGACCATGGTCAGCATCTCGGCCTGGGTCGGATTGACCTTGCCCGGCATGATCGAGCTTCCCGGCTCGTTCTCCGGAAGCTTCAGCTCGCCAAGGCCGCAGCGCGGGCCCGAGCCCATCAGCCGGATGTCGTTGGCGATCTTGGTCAGCGACACGGCGAGCGTGTTGAGCGCTCCCGACAGGTCGACCATCGTGTCGTGCGCCGCCATCTCGGCGAACTTGTTGGGCGCGCTGGTGAACGGCAGGCGCGTCAAATTCGCGATTTCTTCGGCGAACGCCTCGGCGAATTCCTTCGGCGCGTTGAGGCCCGTGCCGACCGCGGTGCCGCCCTGGGCCAGCCGGTACAGCCTCGGCATCACTTGCTCGAGGCGCTCGATATTGTCGCTCAGCTGCGCCGCATAGCCGGAAAATTCCTGGCCCAGAGTCAGCGGCGTCGCGTCCTGCAAATGGGTGCGGCCGATCTTGACGATTCCGTCCCACCGCCCGGCCAGCTCGGCGAGCTTGTCGCGCATCCGCCCGGCCGCCGGCAGCAGCGTGGCATTGACCGCGCGCGCCGCGGCGACGTGCATCGCGGTCGGGAAGCTGTCGTTGGACGACTGGCTCTTGTTGACATGGTCGTTGGGGTGGACCGGGGCCTTGCCGCCGCGGTTGCCGGTTAGGGCCTCGTTGGCGCGGCCGGCGATCACCTCATTGGCGTTCATGTTCGACTGGGTGCCCGACCCGGTCTGCCAGATGACCAGCGGGAACTGGTCGTCGAGGTCGCCGCGAGCGACTTCCTCCGCCGCCTGCTGGATCGCCTCGGCGACCTGCGGCTCGAGCAGCCCCAAACGCGCGTTGACCCGCGCCGCGGCCTGCTTGATGAAGCCCAATGCGTGGACGATCTCGATCGGCATCCGCTCGTTGGGGACGAACGGGAAATTGCCGATCGAGCGCTCGGTCTGGGCGCCCCAATAGCTGTCGGCCGGGACTTCGATCGGCCCGAAGCTGTCGGTCTCGGTGCGGGTCGAGGCCATTATTTCTTGCGGGTGAAGTCCACCGAGACGACGTTCGACCCGTCGTCGGCCGTTTCACCCGGCGCTTGGGCGTCGCCCGCCTCGCCGGCCGGAATGTCATTCTCCGGGGCCTCATGCTCCTGGCCGAGATCGGGCGCCGCATTGGCGTGGAAGGTCAGCGAGAATTCGACCGCCGGGTCGTGGAATTGGGTGACCGCGGCGAACGGCACGCGAAGCGTCGACGGCACTCCGCCGAACGACAGGCCGACGCTGAACATGTCGTTCTCGACCTTCAAATCCCAGAAGCGGTGTTGGATGACGATCGTCATCTCGTCGGGGAAGCGCTCGACCAGATGCTTGGGGATCGACACTCCCGACAGGCGGGTCTTGAAGGTGATGTAGAAATGGTGGCCGCCGGGCAGAGTCCCGGTCTTCTCGACCTCGCCGAGCACCCGGCCGACGACATCGCGCAGAGCCTCCTGCACGATCTCGTCGTACGGGATCAGGCTTTCGGGCGCATCGTCGCTCATCGCCCTCCGGTGGTAGCGAGGCGGCGTTGCCGGTCAAGCCGTTGCGCTCGGCGCCGCGGCACATTTGACTTGACGCGGCTGGGCACGCGGCGACACTCAAGCCCATGCCGATCGACCCGACGCAGCCCTATGACGACGACAATGTGTTCGCGAAAATCCTTCGCGGCGAGCTGCCGTCGAAGAAGGTCTATGAGGACGAGCACGCGCTCGCCTTCCACGACATCAACCCGCTGGCGCCGGTCCACATCCTGGTGATTCCCAAGGGGCCGTATGTGTCGTGGGACGATTTTTCGGACCGCGCGTCGGAGGCCGAGATCACCGGCTTCGTTCGAGCCGTCGGCCTCGTCGCCCGCGACGCCGGGATGGTCGTCCAGGGCTATCGGCTGCTGTCCAACGTCGGCAAGCGTTCCGGCCAGGAGGTGCCGCACCTCCACGTCCACATTTTCGGCGGCCAGCCGCTCGGGCCGATGCTGGCGCAGTGACGTTGGGGATTGCCCTCGCGGTTTGAGCCGCTAGGCTCCGCCGCGCATCATCCAGGTTCGAGGGGACTTCGACTATGGCGACCGCAGCACCGAAGAGGAGTTTTCTCGGCCGGATCGGCCTTCGCAAGAGCGTTAGCCAGATCCAGGAGGAAACCCGGACCAGCGAGCTCAAGCGAAGCCTCGGTCCGTGGAACCTCGTTTTCCTCGGCATCGGCTGCATCATCGGCGCCGGCATTTTCGTCCGCACCGGCAACGCGGCGGCGCTTCACGCCGGCCCAGCCGTCCTGATCTCCTACGCGATCGCCGGGATCATCTGCGCCTTCGCGGGCCTGTGCTACGCCGAGCTCGCCTCGACCCTGCCGGTATCGGGCTCCGCCTACACCTACAGCTATGCGACCATCGGCGAGTTCGCCGCCTGGGTGATGGGCGCGCTGCTGGTGCTCGAATACGGGCTGGCGGCGTCGGTCGTCGCGGTCGGCTGGTCGGGATATGTCGTCAGCCTGCTCGGCGATTTCGGAATCGTCATACCCTCGCAGCTGACCGGGCCGACCGGTTATCACTTGCAGAAGGATGGCGTCGACGTCCTCGTCAACGGCGCGCCGGTGGTCTACATGTTCAACCTGCCGGCCTTCCTGGTCAGCGCCGCGCTCGCCATCCTGCTCGTCATCGGCGTCTCCGAATCGGCCAGGTTCAACAATGCCATCGTCGCCATCAAGGTGACCGTGCTGACCGCCTTCATCCTCGTCGGCGGCGCCATCATCCTCGCCAACCTGCCGACTTACATGCCCAATTGGGACCCGTTCATCCCGCCGCCGACCGGCGAAAAGGGCGAGTTTGGCTGGAGCGGCATCCTGCGCGCCGCGTCGATCGTGTTCTTCGCCTATATCGGCTTCGAGGCGGTCTCGACCGCCGGCCAGGAGGCCAAGAACCCGGCCAAGGACATGCCGTTCGGGATCATCGGCTCGCTGGTGGTGTGCACGATCATCTACATCTTGGTGTCGATCGTGATGACTCTGATCGTCCCCTACAATTCGTTGAACGTGCCGGATCCGGTCGCGGTCGCGGTCGATGCGTTCGGGCCGGAATGGGCCTGGTTCGCCAAGACCATCAAGATCGGCGCCATCATCGGCCTGACCTCGGTCATCCTGGTCTTGATGTACGGCCAGACGCGCATCTTCTACACGATGGCGCGCGACGGCCTGTTGCCGAAGATGTTCGCGCGCGTGCATCCCAAGCTGCGCACGCCGTGGATCAACACCCTGTTCGTCGGCCTCGCCGTCGCCTGCGCCGCCGGCTTCTTCGACATCAACTTCCTCGGCGACGCGACTTCGGTCGGGACGCTCGCAGCGTTCGGCATCGTCTGCCTGACCGTGATCTGGCTGCGCCGCACGCACCCGGACATCAAGCGCGGCTATCGGGTCCCGCTTTACCCGGTGGTCCCGGCGCTCGGGATCGTCAGCTGCTTCGCGCTGATCTTCACCGTCGAATCGCGGGTGCTGATCTTCTTCGCCTGGTATGTGGTGGCGGCGATCGTCCTCTACTTCGTCTACGGGATGCACAATTCGGAGCTCGCCAAGGGCCATCCGGTGACGGCCGACGGGGAGACCCCCTACTTCCCCGAAGATTCGCCCCACGACGAAACCGGCAAACCGATCATCCGCCCGTAGGCGCTTCCTCCCCTCCCTTCCAGGGAGGGGATTGAGGGGTGGGCGCGCGCGTCGGCGCGCCAAAAAACAACTCGCGGCAGAAACTGCGCTCGCTGGCGCTCGCCACCCACCCCCAGCCCCTCCCTTCCAGGGAGGGGATGCTAAGCCAGCAAATCGCCCGCCAGCGCCTTGAGATCGGCCTCGGGCCGCGCACCGTAATGCTGGATCACCTCGGCCGCGGCGATGGCGCCGAGCTTCAGCGACCGCTCGAGCCCCAACCCGCGCGCTTCGCCAACCAGGAAGCCGGCGGCGAACAGGTCGCCGGCCCCCGTCGTGTCGACGACCTCCGTGACCGGCTCGGCGGGCACGTCGGCCCGTTCGCCGCCCCGCGTCGCCAGCGCGCCCAGCTCGCTGCGGGTGACGACCAGCGTCTCGACCTTGTCCTGGTAGGCGGCGATCGCGGTGTCGAGGTGGGGCACGGCCGCCATCGCCCGGATCTCGTCCTCGTTGGCGAACAAGATGTCGATCCTCTTGTCGTCGATTAGCGTGTTGAAGCCGTCGCGATGCCGCTCGACGCAGAAGCTGTCGGACAGAGTGAAGGCGACCTTGCGCCCCGCGTTGCGGGCGACCTCGATCGCCCGGATCATCGCATAGCGCGGGGTTTCCGGGTCCCACAGATAGCCTTCGAGGTAGAGGATCGCGGAGTCGGCGATCTGCGCCTCGTCGAGCGCGCTCGACGGCAAATGCTGCGCCGCTCCGAGGAAGGTGTTCATGGTCCGGTGCCCGTCGGGCGTCACCAGCACCATCACCCGCCCGGTCGGCTCGCCGAAATCGGCCGGCGGAGTGGTGAATTCGACGCCGACGGAGCGCAGGTCGTGGATGTAGAACTCGCCCAATTGGTCGGGCGCGACCTGGCCGATGAAGCCGGCTTGGCCACCGAGCGCCGCAACTCCCGCGGCGGTGTTGCCGGCCGACCCGCCGCTGACCTCGCGCGCGGAGCCCATGTGCGAATACAGCCGCTCGGCTTCCTTCGCGTCGATCAGGCGCATCGACCCCTTGGTCAGCCCTTCGGCGTCGAGGAAGGCGTCATCGGTGTCGGCGATCACGTCGACGATCGCATTGCCGATCGCCAGGACGTCGAGGCGGGGGAAATTCATGAGCGCTCCGGAATTGAGGACGGACGTCCTTGCGAGGACCCCGTATTCAATACGGGGGACGAAGCAATCCAGTTTCTTGGCTGGATTGCTTCGCTTTGCTCGCAACGACTAAGGTGAGCCATGCGCCTTTTCTCATCTTTCGCCATCCTGCTGCTCGCCGGCTGCGCGACCGCTCCGGAGCCGCCGCAAACGCAGCTGCCGCAGCGGGTGCCCGTGACTCCGTCGCCGCAATTGCGCGGCGAGCTCATCGGAATGACCGCGTCCGAGCTGATCCAGCGGCTCGGCACGCCGGCGCTGCAGATCCGCGAGGGCCGCAGCCTCAAGCTCCAGTTCCGCGGCTCGCGCTGCATCCTCGATGCCTATCTCTACGCTCCGCTCGACGCCTCGGGCCCCGAGCGGGTCGCCCATGTCGATGCGCGAATGCCCTCGGGCGTCGAGACCGACCCGCGCATCTGCGTCGCCGGCATGTCGCGAGCTTAAGCCAGCTGCTCCATCGCCCAGCTGGCGGCTTCCGCGACCACCGGATCGGCGTCCGCAAGATGCGGCGCGACGTCTTTCACAAGCCCCGGGTCGCCGCTGTTGCCGGCCGCGATCAAGCAGTTCCGCACCAGCCGGTTGCGCCCGATGCGCTTGATCGGCGAGCCGGCGAACAGCGCCCGGAACGCGGCGTCGTCGAGCCCCAGCAGGTCGCCAAGGCGAGGCGCCGCTAGCTCGGCGCGGGGCAGGAACGCCTTGTTGGCGGCCGCCGCGGTCGCGAAGCTGTTCCACGGGCACACCGCCAGGCAATCGTCGCAGCCGTAAATCCGGTTGCCGATCGCCTTGCGGAATTCGTTCGGGATCGGGCCCTTATGCTCGATGGTCAGGTACGAAATGCATCGCCGCGCATCGATCCGGTGAGCGCCGTCGAACGCTTGCGTCGGGCAAATGTCGAGGCAGCGCGTGCAGCTCCCGCAATGGCGCGACGAGGGCTCGTCCGGCTCGAGCTCGAGGCTGGTCAGGATGATTCCGAGGAACAGCCAGCTGCCGTGCTCTCGGCTGACGAGGTTGGTGTGCTTGCCCTGCCAGCCGACCCCCGCCGCGGCGCTCAGCGGCTTTTCCATCACCGGCGCGGTGTCGACGAACACCTTGAGCTCGCTCGGAGCCTGCTCGACGATGAACCGCGCCAGCGCCTTCAGGCCCTTCTTGACCGTCTTGTGATAGTCGCCGCCCTGCGCATAGGCCGAGATGCGCCCGAGGCTTCGCCGCTCGGCCAGCGCCAGCGGATCGGCCGCCGGCGCGTAGCTCATCCCGAGCGCGATCGCCGAGCGCGCGTCGGGCCACAAGGCGAGCGGCGACGAGCGCTGCTCCGAACGCTCCTCCATCCAGCCCATGGTCCCGTGATGCCCGGCCGCCAGCCAGCGCTCGAGGTCGAGCCCGGCCTCGCCGGTTGCGTCGGCCCGCGTAAAGCCGCAGGCACCGAAGCCGAGCCGCTCGGCTTCCGCTTTTATTGCTTCTTTCAAGTCGGAGGCATTAGACACTCGGTCCACTTACTCCGTTCGCCCTGAGCTTGTCGAAGGGCTGTCCTAGAATTGGCAGGAATTCAGTGCTTCGTCAGGCTCAGCACGAACGGTTGACGGGCGAAGCGGCAGTCGAGGCCACCGACCTGGTCAAGGATTTCGGCGACAAGCGCGCGGTCGACGGGATCAGCCTCGCGGTGCCGGCCGGGTCGATCTACGGACTGCTGGGGCCCAACGGCGCCGGCAAGACGACCGCGCTCCGCGTGCTGCTGGGGATCATCGACCCGTCGTCGGGGAGCCGCCGGGTGCTCGGCCGCGACCATCCGCTCGATGCGGCGTGGGAGGTCGGCTATCTGCCCGAGGAACGCGGGCTCTACCCCAGCATGACCGCGCGCGAGGCGATCGCCTTCATGGGCGCCTTGCGCGGCCTGCCGCTTCGGGAAGGCCGCCGCCGCGCCGACGAATTGCTCGCCGGCCACGGGCTCGGCGATTGGGCACGCAAGCCGATCCGCACCTTGTCCAAGGGCATGGCGCAGACCGTCCAGCTGCTCGGCACCATCGTCCATCGCCCGCGGCTGATCGTCCTCGACGAGCCGTTTTCCGGCCTCGACGCGATCAACCAGGCCAAGCTCGAGGAGCTGATCCGGAGCGAGGCGCGCGACGGAGTCACGGTGATTTTCTCGACCCATGTCATCGCCCACGCCGAGCGGCTGTGCGAGCGGATCGCGATCATCGCCGGCGGCAAGATCGCGTTCGAAGGCGCGGTCGACGAAGCGCGCGACCGGCTTCAGCCGATCGTCCGGCTGCGGACTCGCTCCGACGATGGGCCGTGGCGCTCGGCGATCCCCGTCGATGCCCGCCACGAGCGCGGCGAGTGGGTGTTCGAGCTGCCCCCCGGCGGACCCGAGCCGCTGCTCAAGGCGCTGCTCGACGGTGAAGCGGGCATCGAGACCCTGGCGATCGAGCGGCCGGGCCTTCACGACGCCTTTGTCGCCATCGCCGGCGATGCCGCCGCGGCGGCGATGGGCCAACAGGCGGAGCCGTCCTAATGGCGAGGCTGCTGCGCTCCGCGTTCATCATCGGCCGCCGCGATTTCACCGCGACCGTCTTCTCGCGCGCGTTCCTGCTGTTCCTGATTGGCCCGTTGTTTCCGGTGCTGATGGGGGTGATCTTCGGCACCATCGGCGGCGCGACGATGAGCCAGGCGGAGCGGCCGACCGTCGCCGTCCTGTCCAGCGACGCCGATTTTCAACAACTCGCCGCCGCCCGCAAGCGGCTCGAGCAAGGCCTCGATCCCCCGGTCCTGATCGAGCTTCGGCGGGTAGAGCCGAGTGGCAACGCCGCGGATCAGCGGGCGCGGCTGCTTCGGTCCACATCGCCGCCGTTCGTCGCCGTCCTCGAAGGCGGGCTCGCCCGGCCCCACCTGACCGGGGCGCTCAAGCCCGATGCCGGCTTCGTCCGCCAGATCGAGTTCCTGATCGACCAAGCGCACCGTGAGAAGATCGCGCCAGGCTCCGATGCCCCGCGCCTTGAAGTGACCACGACCGAGCGCTCGGTCGGCGCAATGACGCCGGGGCGGGCGATCACCGGGCGCATCGGCCAGATGGTGCTGTTCCTGTTGACGATCCTGCTGTCGGGCATGCTGCTGTCCCAGCTGATCGACGAGAAAGCGAACAAGATTATCGAGGTCCTCGCCGCGGCCGTGCCGGTCGACGCGATCTTCCTCGGCAAATTGTTCGCGATGCTGGCGATGTCGCTGCTCGGGATTGCGGTCTGGACCGGGGCGGGAGCGGCGACGATCGCTTTGGTCACCGACCGCGGCCTGTCGGAGCTCGCCTCGCCGGCGGTCGGCTGGCCGCTGTTCCTCACCTTGTCGGTCGTCTATTTCATGATGAGCTACCTGCTGCTCGGCTCGGTGTTCCTCGGCATCGGCGGGCAGGCTTCGACCGCCCGCGAAGTGCAGACTTTGTCGATGCCGGTGACCATGGCTCAGGTCGTCGTCTTCGCGGTCGCGGCGAGCGCGGTCGGCGAACCGGACAGCACGCGGGCGTTGGCGGCCGCAGTCTTCCCCTTGTCGTCGCCGTTCGTGATGATTGCCCGCGCCGCCGAGGATGCCGACGTCTGGCCGCATGTCGTCGCGATCGCCTGGCAGGCCTTGTGGGTCGCGCTGATCCTGCGCGTCGCCGCGCGCATCTTCCGCCGCAGCGTCCTCAAGTCCGGCCCGGCGCGCTCAATGTGGCGGCGGGCGGCGAAGACCTAGTTCAGCGCCGTCCTGGCCATCTCTTCCAGCGTCGCCATCAGCGCCCGGTGCGGGAACGGGCCGTGGCTGATCCGCGCCACTCCGGCGCTCGCCCACACCGCTTTGTCCGGCGCTCCGGGGAAGGCGATGACGTTGAGCGGCAGCGGCACTTCGCGGACGATGCGCTCGATCTGGCGCGGGTCCGACAGGCGCGGAACGAAAAAGCCGCTGGCGCCGGCGTCGGCGAACGCGCGGCCGCGGTCGATCGCCTGGTCGACCAGCGCCGAATCGTAGTTCTGCGTCTTCAGGTAAAGGTCGGTGCGGGCGTTGATGAAAAAAGCTTCGCCGACCGCCAGCCGGATCGCCTCGATGCGCTTGACCTGCTCCTTGAGCGGATGGAGGCCTTCACCGCCGATCACCTGGTCCTCGAAGTTGCAGCCGACCGCGCCGGTCGCCGCCAGCCGAACGACGTTCGCCGCGGCCTTGGCCGGATCGAGCGAATAGGCGCTTTCGAAGTCGACGGTCAGCGGCACTTCGACGGCGTCGACGATGCGCTTGGCGTTGGCCAAAGCGAAATCGAGCGGCACCTGCTCCCCGTCGGGCCAGCCGTTGGCGTCGGCGACCGGATGGCTGCCGGTGGCGAGCGCCTTGGCTCCGGCGCGGACCACCGCCAGAGCGCTGCCGACGTCCCAGATGTTGTAAAGCACCACCGGATCGCCCGGCACATGCAGAGCAGCAAACGCCTTGAACCGGCTCACGGTCAAATTCGCGACGGATAGGCCGGCCGGATGTCGACCGGGATGTGAGACATCGTGCCGATCACCTGGCTCGCCTCGGCATCGAGCGCTCCGAGCCGGTCGAGCATCGCTTTGGTCCCGGCATAGTCGCCGTCGCCCTGGCGCCGGACGATCTCGCCGACCAGGTCGCGGATCGCCCCGTCGATCTTCGCTTCGTCGATTCGGAATCGCTTGGCGCCGGCATCCCAGACGATCGCGCCTTTCTCGCGCAAATAGCGGTATTGCATCGCCGCGCCCTTGCCGTGCGCTTCGTTGGTGCCGAACCGCATCGCCCGGAACAGGCCGGCGACATAGGTCGCGCGGATTTGCGGGCGATCGGCCGCCGGGATTACGCCTTTGTCCATCATGTGCATCACCTGATAGGCGCCCATGACGTCGGCCTTGGCCTCCTCGAAGCCGCCGGCGATGTCCTTCA
>CAYSHL010000015.1:0-44607 GCA_964430865.1 uncultured Sphingomonas sp. | reverse complement strand
TCGACGATCACCTTGGTGCCCATTTTGGTCATCCCGAACAGCCGCTCGGCGAACTTCAGCGGCAGTCGGACGCAGCCGTGGCTGGCCGGATAGCCGGGGTTGGGGCCGGCGTGGAAGGCGATGCCCTTGTCGTCGTACATCTGCATGAACGGCATCGGCGCATTGTCGTATTTGCGGCTGTAGCCGTGCTTCTTCTTGAGCATCACCGCCCACAGGCCGAGCGGCGTCTCCTTGCCCTTCTTGCCGCTCGAGATGGTCGAGACGCCGACCAATTTCTCGCCGCGGTAGACGTAGAAGCGCTGGGTCAGCAGGTCGATCACGACCTTGGCCTCGCCTTCCGCCGGGACTTGCGGCAGCCAGCGATACTGGCCCGGCCGCATGTTCAGCGGGCCGAACGCGGCGAGCATGTCCTCATGCGCTTGGGGGGCGTTGCCCTGCGTCCAGCGATAGGGGAGCGGCGCGGGCGTGCGGGCGGCGACGGCGGGAGCGGCCGCGGCTTTCGGATCCGGCGCGGTCGAACAGCCGGCGAGCGCCAGCGCCGCACCGGCGGCAAAAAACCATGACTTTCGCATTGCGACTCCCGACGGCTGCCCCACTTGGACAGCTCCAAACAGCCGAAAGTCGGGCTCGGGTCAAGGATGACGGGCCGGCGTTAAACTCCTGTTAAATCAGCAGAAGTCGGCGCCGGCCCGATTGTCACGCAATGGCTAGACGATCGCGTCGATGACCGCCTGGATCAGCCGCGTCTGCGGGTCGACCTGGTAGATGTAGCCGTCCGCGTAGCGGTACATGGAATCGTCGTCGTCAAAGTAGCGGTCGCGATAGGCGTAGGGCACGTTGTACGCGTCGTAGCCCATCGGCAGCGCCTGGCCGACGGCGAGCGTCTGACCGGTGACGAACGCGACCGGAGCGACGACGACGTTGGTCCGCGGCTGGATCTGATAGATGCCGCCGTCGAAGTAGCGGTAATCGTACCCTGGCTGCTCGTAATAGAGGCCACTGTAGGTCTCCGGAACCGCATAGCCCGGGTAGGCCGCCGGCACCGGATAGCCGACCGCATAGCCGGGGTAGGACACGGGGATCGCCGTCTGGATAATCCGCGAGCGCGGATCGACCTCGTAGATGTAGCCGTCGTCGTAGCGGTACATGCTGTCGTCGGTGTCGAAATATGCGCTGCGATACTGGTCCGGCACATTGTACGCATCGTAGCCTGCCGGCAGCATCTGCCCGACGCCGAGGCTGGTCCCGGTGACCAGCGCGACCAGCGCCGAGATCAGCTGGGTGGTCGGGTCGACCTGGTAGATCCCGCCATTGGCGTATTGGTAATTGTACCCGGGCTGCTCGTAATAGAGGTCCTGGTACGCGTAGGGCACGGAGTAGCTCGGGTAGCCCGAATAAGCGCCGTAGCCGCCATAATTGGCGTACGCCGGAGCCCGATAGCCGACCGCATAATTGCCGTAGGAAACCGGATACATCCCCTGGATCATCCGCGAGTAGGGATCGACCTGGTAAATGTAGCCGTCGTCGTAGCGATACCACGCGTCGTGCGTGTCATAATAAGTGTCGCGATACTGATAGGGCACGTTGTAGACGTCGTAGCCTTGCGGCAGCATCTGGCCGACGCCGAGGCTCTGCCCGGTGAGCAAAGCCACTACCGCCGAGATCATCTGCGTCTCCGGATCGACGCGGTAGATGGCGCCGTCGCCGTAGCGGTAATTATAGTCCGGGCTGTCGTAATACAGGCTGCGATAGGCGTACGGCACGTTGTAATTGGTGTAGCCGTACGGAACCGGCTGGCCGATCGAGAACGCGCCGCCGAGCAGCGGGTACATCGCGCTCACCAGATTGCTGCGGCGATCGACCTGGTAGAGATAGCCGTCGTCGTCGTCATAATCGTAGAAGTAATTCGGCGAGCGTGCCTGGTAGGTCGCGAAACGCTGCGCCGCATAATTGTCGTACCAGTCGCGCTGGTCGCGCTCGGCGTCGAACCGCCGGCCGACCATCGCCTGCTGGCGCTCCCACTGCTGCTCGCGGCGCTGCTGGACGAACTGGCGCTGCTCGAACCGCCGCTCGGCGCGGTTCTGGTACCTGGCCAGGCGCTCGGCCTGCTTTTCCTGCTGGCGCAGCTGCTTCCGGTCGAAGCGGTTGTCGCGGCGGTCCTGCTCGAGCATCCGCTGGCGGGGCTCGAAGCCGCGCGCCTGGCGCTCGATGGCGGAATGGCGATTGCCGTCGCGGTCGCGAATCCGGGCCTCCCGCTCGAAGCGCTGGCGCTCGAAGCGTTGCGGACGCTGGCGCTCGGCGCGCTCCTGCCGCTCGACGCGCTGGCGATCGAACCGCTGGCGATCGAACCGCTGCCGCTCAGCCCGCTCGGGCCGGACGCGCTCGATGTTCCGCGAGCGCCGCTCGGCGGCGCGCTCCTGGCGCTGCTGCCGGTCGAAGCGGACTCGCTCCTGCCGCTCGGGCCGCTCCATCCGCACCCGCTCCTGGCGCTGCGGACGCTCGATGCGGACGCGCTCCTCACGTTGCGGACGCTCGAACCGCATTCGCTCCTGGCGCTCGGGCCGCTCCATGCGAACCCGCTCCTGCCGCTGCGGGCGCTCCATCCGGACGCGCTCCTGGCGCTGCGGCCGCTCAAATTGGGCCCGCTCCTGGCGCTGCGGGCGCTCGGCTCGAACGCGCTCCTGGCGCTGCGGGCGCTCGGCTCGAACGCGCTCCTGGCGCTGCTGGCGCTCCGGCCGGGCCTGCTCGGCCCGGGGCGCCTCGGCTTGCTGCGCGCGCTCTTCGTTCTTGCCCGGCTTGGCCTGGGCGGGAACGGTGATTGCAAGCGCCGCGACGGACGCGATCAAAAGGGTTCTGGTCATTGAAAATCTCGCCTGTTTGGATTCGGACCGTTTTGGGCGAAATGGCCTGATTGCAATATGAACGGCGGCGTCAGCGTTCGCCGCCCGAAGCGCTTCAACCCGCCCGAAACTCGACTCAACGCGCTGTTGCGCGAGGTTCATCCAGTCAGCAGGTACGGCGCGGTCGTTTGGGGGTTCTGCAGCCTGACCGCGGCCCACATCCAGGGCCGCCGTCGCGATCCGGCGGCGAGCCATGTATTCCAGGATTGCTGATGCTTTTGAGCCATGTCAGCAGGCGCGCGGAGTCCTGCGGATTCACTCCATTCACTCGGTGACCCTGTCCTTTCGGAGCGAGATGCAACAGCGAATCCTGGATCATTTTAGGTCGATTGCCGAAATACCAGGTAAAGGCTCGATCAAACAGAAGTGCAGGTCCCGATAGGTCTCTCTCCATTTGGCCTGCCTCGGTGTGGTAGTCCTTGCGTAGCCGCCGGAACGAACCATCGGATGCTTGCCGGTAAACCGCGTCTGACCGTCCGCGAAAGTCGCGCTCGTAATCGCCGATCGAAATAGAGCGGGCCACTTTTCCGGCCCAAGCCACCATTCCGGTTGGAGCCGGAGAAGCCAAAAACGCGATCACCCAATCGCCGGGCTGCGCGCACCGCCGAATCACGGGCTTGCAGGTCGACAGCGAAACAAGCCCATTGTCGATGCTTGGCGCCATGCCCGTGTCGCTAGTCAGGACGTAGCGATAGATGCGCGTCAAAGATCACTCCCCCATCGATCGTGCCCGGCGGCTTGCTGGTGTCATCGTTGGACCACCGGTCGTTGCCCGGCATCTCGTTGACGATGCGGGTCGCGCCCCGCGCCAGGAAGCTAGGCCTGAGCCGTAAACGTAAAGCTGAAGCCGTATGAAACCAATTTCAGTGAAGGCACCATCCTGGCGGCAGAGACTGCTCGGGGGTCGAACTCGGGAGCGACAAGGATACCTCGGACTTCCCCACCGGATTGCTGTTGAACATCCCCCATATACGCGAGCGTCTGAGCCACTGCGTCACGCGGTGCCTTGACGGCTTTCAGTTCGATTATAACCTGTGCGCCTGTTAAGTCTCTTGCGAGGATATCAATGCGCCCTGACGACACCGATTGTTCGGCCCCGCCGTCTATAATTGTTAGCCCAGCTTCAAGTTGCTCTATTGACCGGCGAAGCGCGGCTTGAAGATCCCGCTCAAGCGTGAACCTTTGCTCGGCTTCCTCCTCCAACACTTGTCCAACGGCCTGCCCTACTAGAATCGGCCGTGCTGCCTCGACTTCGATTTCCTGCCGGAAGCGGGCATACTTCTGAACGGCTGATTTGTACGAGGCTAAGTTGTTGCGGACGTTCCCAGCGATTTCGAGTTTGGACGGGTTCGGAGCGTTCCTACGCTCATCTTCCGCACCATAGGTAAGCGTATCAATGAGGCTTTGAAGCTCATCGGCATCGTACAGGCTATCAATATCTCCGTAGGCTGTCTCAATCCGCCTCAACTCCGATAGTTTAGTCCGCCAAGTCGCTTCTGTGGGGACTGCTCGTCGCAGCCACTCACTGTACCGTGAGTCCATGGCTCACTCCCACTCGATCGTGCCGGGCGGCTTCGACGTGTAATCGTAGACGACCCGGTTGATGCCCGGCACTTCGTTGACGATGCGGGTCGCGACGCGCGACAGGAACGCGGCGTCGAACGGATAGATGTCGGCGGTCATCCCGTCGACGCTGGTCACCGCGCGCAATCCGCAGACATTGTCGTAGGTCCGGTAATCGCCCATCACCCCGACCGTTCGCACCGGCAGCAGCACCGCGAACGCCTGCCAGATGGCGTCGTAGAGGCCGGCGTTGCGGATCTCCTCGAGGTAGATGGCGTCGGCCTTGCGGAGGATGTCGCAGCGCTCCTCGGTGACCTCGCCCGGGATGCGGATGGCGAGCCCCGGCCCGGGAAACGGGTGGCGGGCGACGAACGCCTCGGGCAGGCCTAGCTCGCGGCCCAGCACCCGCACCTCGTCCTTGAACAATTCGCGCAGCGGCTCGACCAGCTGCATGTTCATCCGCTCGGGCAGGCCGCCGACATTGTGGTGGCTCTTGATCGTCACGCTCGGCCCGCCGGTGAAGCTGACGCTTTCGATGACGTCGGGATAGAGCGTGCCCTGGGCGAGAAAGTCGGCGCCGCCGACCTTCGCCGCCTCGACCTCGAAAATGTCGATGAAGGTCTTGCCGATGAATTTTCTTTTTGCCTCGGGATCGGTGACCCCGGCGAGCCCGCCGAGGAAGTCGGCGCTGGCGTCCACATGGACCAGCGGGATGTTGTAGCTGTTCCGGAACAGCGACACGACCTGTTCGGCCTCGCCCAATCGCATCAGCCCGTGATCGACGAAGACGCAGGTCAATTGCTCGCCGACCGCCTCGTGGATCAGCACCGCGGCGACCGCGCTGTCGACCCCGCCCGACAGCCCGCAGATCACCTTGCCGCTCCCGACCTGCTCACGGATTTCGGCGATCTTGGCGTCGCGGAAAGCTCCCATCGTCCAGTCGCCCGCGCAGCCGCAGACGTGGCGGACGAAATTGGCGAGCAGCTTGCCGCCGTCGGGCGTGTGGACGACCTCGGGGTGGAACATCATCGAATAGAAGCGCCGGGCCTCGTCGGTGGCGATCGCGTAGGGCGCGCCTTCGGATTTGGCGACGATCTTGAAGCCGTCGGGAAGCTGCTCGACGCGGTCGCCATGGCTCATCCACACCTGGTGGGTCTCGCCGACCCTCCACAGCCCGTCGAACAACGCCGATTCGTCGATGATCTCAATGAACGCGCGCCCGAACTCGCGGTTGTCGGACGCCGCGACCACCCCGCCCAGCTGATGCGCCATGGTCTGCTGGCCGTAGCAGATGGCGAGGATCGGCAGGCCGCATTCGAAGAAATTCTGCGGGGCGCGCGGGCTGTCGTCCCACATCACCGAGGACGGCCCGCCCGACAGGATAATGCCCTTGGGCTGCAGCCGCTCGAACGCCTCGGCGGCGGCGTTGAACGGCGCGATTTCGGAATAGACTCCGGCCTCGCGCACCCGCCGCGCAATCAGCTGCGTCACCTGGCTGCCGAAGTCGACGATGAGGATGGATTCAGCGGGGTGCAGCGTCATGCGCGGCGGATAGCCATTCCGGCGCGGGAGTAAAGTTTCAGGCTAAGGAGGGGTCGCTTTAGCGGGCTCGCCGCATCCGCTCCGCCAGCAGGTCGAACACCGCCGCGTGGATCGGCCTGGAGAATTCCAGCCCGACACATTGCCCGTCGATCCAGCGCACCCGCGCCTCGAGCGGCTCGAGGCCGTCGAACCGGACCCACAGACATTCCTGAACTTCGGGACGTTCGACGAACTCGACTTTGCAACCGTGCGCCGACGCGTCGAACACCTGGACGCGGAAATTCTGCCGCCCGTGCCGCCGCAGAGTCACCTCGGCGGTCACGACGACGCGCTTGCTGCGCCGGGGCTGGTGGTTCTTCTCCGATTCAGGCTCGGGTTCGAACATGAGCCCGGCCTTGCCGTCCCGGTACCATCGAACCTTGGCGCTGATCGCCCCGCGCTGAACGACGGCGAGCTTGATGCCCGCGCCGCGCTTGAGCTTGACCGGAGTTTCGATGCCGCAGCCGTCATAGGACAGGTCGACCAGCGTCATCTCGAAGACGGTGCCGTCCTCCAGCGCCGCGTGGCCGGACAGCCGGACTGGCCGCCGCTCTCCCCGCGCGATCGGAGCGGCGAGAGCCGGGCTCAACCGCGTATCGGGAGCGTTCACACCCGGACACCCTTCGACAATCGCAGTGGCAACGGCATGGCTCGGTCCCTGGAGCGAATCCCGCAAATTTAGCCGGAATTTGTGAACGGGAATCTAACAGCACATTCAAAACGGAAGCAGTGGGTTCCGCCCCCGGCTGGATCAGTCAGCCCCTGGGCGTCCGAGCGACGTTATTGGTTGAGATAGAAGGGGTTTTCCAGACTTCCCCCTGTCGCATTCTCGCGGCGATCCGGCGCGAATGAATATCCGTTCACATACTTTACCGCCCCCGGCTCGTTTGTGCGGCGTCCCCCATGACGGCTTTTCAGTCCGCTAGTCGGGGTCTCAGAGGAGAAGAGTAATGCGTAAATTCTTGGCAATTGCGGCCGGTGCCGCCTTGATGTCGGGTCCGGCCTTCGCCCAGGCGCAGGGCGGCCTGGTCAACGTCAACGTCAGCGACATCGAGGTCGAGCTCGAGCGCGTCATCAGCGACAACAACATCACCGCGCAGGTTCCGGTCAATGCCATCGTCTCGGTTCCGGTCGGGATCGCGGCCAACATCTGCAACGTCAGCGCCGCGGTGCTCGCCCGCCAGGCGTCGGATGCCGCCCCGTGCAACGCCACCAACGAGACCGCGTCGAACAACGAGATCGCGTCGCTGGCTCGAGTGCTGCAACGCCAGCAGCGCTAGCTTCGTCCGGGACGAACCCGGTCGACCTTCCTGAAAACGGCCTCCCACCCCAACCGGTTGGAGGCCGTTTTTCTGTGCCTCGCCGTCAGCCGACGCGCTCGCCTTCGGCTGCGTGCGCCGCTTGATGCTCGCCCGCGGCAAATTGCTCGGCGAGCTTGAATTTCTGGATCTTGCCCGACCCGGTCAGCGGCCAGCCGTCGACCCAGATCCAGTGCTTGGGCGTCTTCTGCGGCGACAAGCGCTCGCGGACGAACGCCTTCAACTCGTCCGGGTGGGGCCGCCGCGATCCGCTCGGCCGCATGAAGCAGGCGACCTGCTCGCCAAAGGTCGGGCACGGGACCCCGACCACCGCGACCTCGGCGACGTCGTCGTGCTCGAGCATCGCGTTCTCGATTTCGACCGGGAACAGATTCTCGCCGCCGCGGATGATCATCTCTTTCACCCGGCCGGTGATCGCGACATAGCCGCGCTCATCCATCCGCCCGAGGTCGCCGGTGTGCAGCCAGCCGTCCGCGTCGATCGCCTTGGCGGTGGCTTCGGGATTGTCGTTGTAGCCGGTCATCACATGATAGCCGCGGGTGCAGATTTCGCCCTGCTCGCCGACCGGCAGCACCGCGCCGCTCTTCGGGTCGAGGATCGCGACGTCCATGTTGGGCAGCGGCTGGCCGATGGTGCCGGTCAGATCCTCGATCGCGTCGTCGTTCCAGACCATCGTGATCACCGGCGAGCATTCGGTCTGGCCGTAGACGATCTGCACGGTCGGCCCGAACGCCGCCTTGACCCGCGCGATCAGCTCGGGCGCGACCATCGCACCGCCCGACATGATGCCCTTGAACGACGACACGTCGCGGCCCGTCCGGACCGCCTCGTCGACCAGTCCGACGAGCATCGTCGGGACGCCCAGCAGGAACGTCGGCCGCTCGCGCTCGATGACCTCGACCAGCATCGCCGGGTCGAACATCGGCGCCAGCAGCATGGTCGCTCCGGCGTCGATGATCCCGAGCACGTTGATCGAGCAGCCGGTGGTGTGAAACAGCGGCACGATGCTCAAATAAGTGTCGCCGGCGGCCAGCCCGCAGCGGGCCATGATGTCGCGCGCGTTCTGGACCAGGCCGTGGTGGTGCAGCAGCGCGCCCTTGGGAAAGCCGGTGGTGCCCGACGTGTACTGGATTTGCGTCGTGTCGTCCGGCGACACGTCCGGCAGGGTGCCGCGATCCTCGCCGTCGAACAGCGCCGCTTGATCGGTCAGCAGGATCCGGTGCCGGATCGCGGGAAGCTCGGCGCACACCTCGTCGGCGATCGCCTTCATCCGCGTGCCGCGGAATTCCTCGACATAATAGATCGCTTCGGAGCGCGATTGCTCGAGGACATATTTGAGCTCGCGCTTCTGGTAGGCCGGGTTGACCGTCACCAGGGTCAGGCCGGCCATCGCCGAGCCGAACTCGAGCAGGATCCATTCCGGCACATTGTTGGCGTAAACGGCGATGCGCGCCCCGGGCGCGTGGCGGCTGGCGAGAGCGCGGGCCAGCCGCTCGGAATCGGCCAGCAATTGCGCGTAGGTCCAGGTCCGGCCAACCGCGCCGTCGTACCCCAGCTCCTTCAGCGCGACGGTGCCGGAATGCTCGCCCGCGCGGCGGCGCAGCAGGTCGCCGATGGTGATCTTTTCGACCGCCGCATCGCGGACCGCCGGGAACAAGGATTCGGTCAGCTTGACCTGATACATCGCGGGCCCTCCCCCGCGGACAAATTGCGCCGCGGCGCCGCGCTCGTCAAAAGATAATTGGCTGCGCAGCACGGCTTTTGCTTCAAGGGCGCCGTGGACCGAGTCTGGACCTTTGCCATCGACCGCGGCGGCACCTTCACCGACGTCGTCGCGACCGCGCCGGACGGCCGCGTCCGGGTCGAGAAACTGCTGTCCGAAAACCCGCATTATGCCGACGCCGCGGTCGAAGGCATCCGCCGCGTGCTCGAGGCCGAAAACGGCGCGCTCGGCGAAGTCCGGATGGGGACGACCGTGGCCACCAACGCCTTGCTCGAGCGCAAGGGCGAGCGGCTGGCGCTAGCGATCACCCGCGGCTTCGGCGACGCGCTGCGCATCGGCTACCAGGCGCGGCCCGAAATCTTCGCCCGCAAGATCGTGCTTCCGACAATGCTCTATGAGAGCGTCGTCGAGATCGACGAGCGCGTCGGCGCCGACGGCGAAGTTCTGGTGGACCTCGACGAAGCGGGCGCCCGAGCCGAGCTCGAGCGCGTCCGCGCCTCGGGAATCGACGCGCTGGCGATCGTCCTGATGCATGGCTGGGCGTTTCCCGATCACGAAGCGCGGCTCGCCGCCATCGCCCGGGAGCTCGGCTTCACCCAGGTCTCGGTCAGCCACGAAGTCGCGCCGCTGATCAAGCTCATCGGCCGCGGCGACACCACGGTCGTCGATGCCTATCTGTCGCCGGTGCTGCGCCGCTACATCGAGCGCGTCGCGGCCGGGCTCGGCGACACGGCCGGCCTCCATTTCATGCAGTCAAACGGCGGGCTCGCCGAGGCGCGCTCGTTCCGCGGCAAGGACGCGATTCTGTCGGGCCCGGCCGGCGGAGTCGTCGGCATGGTCGCGGCCAGCGCGGCGCACGGCGGCGACAAGCTCATCGGCTTCGACATGGGCGGCACCTCGACCGACGTGTCGCATTACGCCGGGCGCTTCGAGCTGGTCGACGAAAGCGTCGTCGCGGGGGTCCGAATCCGCGCGCCGATGATGCAGATCCACACCGTCGCGGCGGGCGGCGGGTCGATCTGCCGCTTCGACGGAATGCGCTTCCGGGTCGGCCCGCAATCGGCCGGAGCCCGCCCCGGCCCCGCCTGCTACCGAAACGGCGGCCCGCTGACGGTCACCGACTGCAACCTGTTCCTCGGCCGCATCGACCCTGAGCGATTCCCGGCGGTGTTTGGCCCAAACAGCGACCAGCCGCTCGATCCCGACGCGTCGCGCGCCGGCCTTCAGGAAGTCGCCGATGCGCTCGGTGGCGCCAAGAGCCTCGAGGACATCGCCGAGGGCTTCCTCGAGATCGCCGTCGACAACATGGCCGCCGCGATCCGCAAGATCTCGATCGCCCGCGGCCACGACGTTTCCCGCTACGCGCTCGCCTGCTTCGGCGGCGCCGGCGGCCAGCACGCGTGCCGCGTCGCCGACGCGCTCGGCATGGAACGCATCCTGATCCATCCGCTGGCGGGGGTGCTGTCCGCCTACGGCATCGGCCTCGCGCCGGTAAAGGCGATCCGCGAGCAGAGCTGGCTTAAACCGCTCGGCGAGGATTTTGCGGACGGCCTGCAAACGCTGGAAACAGCGGCGAGCACCGCCTTGGCCGAACAAGGCGTCGATCCGGCCAGCATCGAGCTTCACCGCCGCGCCCGGCTGCGAACCCCGGGCAGCGACACCGCGTTCGAGGTCGACATTGCGGCCCCGGCCCAAATGCGCACCGAATTCGAAGCCCTCCACCGCCGCCGCTTCGGCTACGTCGAGGGCAGCGAGCCGATCGTCGACGCGCTGGTCGTCGAGGCTGTCTCTGGCTCCTCCCTGTCGCGCAGCGATGGGGAGGGGGACCATTCTCCCGCAAAGGAGAATGGTGGAGGGGTCGGCGCGAAACCCCTCCACCATCCCCGCTTTCGCGGGGACGGTCCCCCTCCCCAGCCTGCGGTTGGGGAGGAGCTTAACGGCCCCGCCCTCATCTTCGACGCCACCTCGACCACCGTCGTCGAACCCGGCTGGACCGCGACACGGGCGAACGACGGCACGCTGGTCCTCACCCGCACAACGCCGGCAAAGCGCGCCCACGCGGCCGGCACCGAAGCGGACCCGGTGCGCCTCGAGATTTTCAACAATCTCTTCATGGCCATCGCCGAGGAAATGGGCGTCGCGCTGCAATCGACCGCGACGTCGGTCAACATCAAGGAGCGGCTCGATTTCTCCTGCGCTTTGTTCGACTCGGAAGGTGCGCTAATCGCCAACGCACCGCACATTCCGGTGCATCTCGGATCGATGGGCGAAAGCATCCGCACGATCATCGACGAGCGCGGCGATGCGCGCGACGGCCGCGGAATCCGCCGCGGCGACGCCTACGTCCTCAACGACCCGTACAGCGGCGGCACACATCTGCCCGACATCACCGTGATCGTCCCGGTGTTCTATTCCTCCCCGGAACGGGGAGGGGGACCACGAAGTGGTGGAGGGGCCGAGGCCGACGACGCGCCCTCGGCCTTCGTCGCCGCGCGCGGCCACCACGCCGACGTCGGCGGGATGACTCCGGGATCGATGCCGCCGGGCAGCCGAACCATCGAGGAAGAAGGCGTGCTGATCGACAACGCGTTGCTGGTCGACGAGGGCCGCTTCCTCGAGGCCGACATCCGCGCCCTGCTCGCCTCGGGCCCACATCCGGCGCGCAACCCCGACCGCAATCTGTCCGACCTGCGCGCCCAGCTCGCCGCCTGCGTTCGCGGCGCCGAGGCTTTGGTCGAGACCGTGCGCGATTACGGGCCCGATGTCGTCGCGGCGTACATGGGCCATGTTCTCGCCAACGCCGAGGAATCGGTCCGCCGGTTGCTCGACCGGCTCGACGACGGCGCGTTCGATTATGAGATGGACAATGGCGCCCGCATCATAGTCGCGATCGCGATCGACAAGGCGCAACGCTCGGCAACCTTCGATTTCACCGGCACCAGCGCCCAGCTCGACGACAATTTCAACGCGCCTTTCTCGATTGTGCGCGCCGCCTCGCTGTACGTCGTTCGCACGCTGATCGACGACGCGATCCCGATGAACGACGGCTGCCTGCGGCCGATCCGCCTGATCGTCCCCGAGGGCTCGATGCTCAGCCCGGCCTTCCCGGCCGCGGTCGTCGCCGGCAATGTCGAGACCAGCCAGGCGGTCACCGATGCTCTGTTCGCCGCGACCGGCCGCCTCGCCCCCTCACAGGGCACGATGAACAATTTCACGTTCGGCAACGCGGCTCACCAATATTATGAGACCATCGCCGGCGGCTCGGGAGCGGGCCTCGACCACGACGGGACGGACGCGGTGCAGACCCACATGACCAACAGCCGGCTGACCGATCCCGAGATCCTCGAGACCCGCCTGCCGGTGCGGCTCGACGAGTTCGCGATCCGCCGCGGCTCGGGCGGCGGCGGCGCCCACCGCGGCGGCGACGGAGTCGTCCGCAAGGTCACCTTCCTCGAGCCGATGCGCGCCAATATCCTCGCCAATCGCCGACGGGTGCCTCCGCGCGGGCTCGCCGGTGGTGGTGATGCACAACCCGGCCGCAACTGGGTCGAGCGAGCCGACGGTTCGATCGAGCATTTGACCGCAACCGGCTCCGCCGAAGTCGGACCCGGCGACTCATTCGTCATCGAAACTCCAGGCGGCGGCGGCTACGGAAGCGCCCAATGACCAATTACTGGCCGCTGCTCGGAATCGCCCTCGTGGTCGCCGGCTTCGCGCTGCGGCTCAACCCGATGCTGGTCGTCACCGCCGCGGCGATCGTCACCGGGCTGCTCGGCGGGATGGACCTGGTCGAGGTCATCTCGACCTTCGGCAAGGCGTTCAACGACAACCGGATCATCGCCATCGTCTGGATCGTGCTGCCGGTCATCGGCCTGCTCGAGCGCCACGGCCTCCAGCAGCGCGCCGCGGCCCTGATCCGCGGCTTCAAGAACGCCACCACCGGGCGGCTGCTGATCCTCTATTTGGTCTACCGCCAGGTCACCGCAGCGATCGGCCTCCATTCGACCGCCGGCCATCCGCAGACGGTGCGGCCGCTGGTCGCTCCGATGGCGCTGGCGGCGGCGGAGAAGCAGCACGGCGCGCTCGACGAGAAGACGTCGGAAAAGGTCAAAGCCTACTCGGCCGCGACCGACAATGTCGGGCTGTTCTTCGGCGAGGACATCTTCTTCGCCATCGGCTCGATCGTCCTCATCCAGCAGACGCTCGTCACCTACGGCTACAACCTCGCGCCGCTCGAGCTGGCGCTGTGGGCGATCCCGACGGCGATCGCGGCGTTCCTGATCCACGGCACGCGGTTGCTGATGCTGGATCGAAAATTAGCTGTTCCCCGGCGAAGGCCGGGGTCCAGGGCAGCGGGAACCGCTGCTCCGCAGCGGCCTGGGCCCCGGCCTTCGCCGGGGAACGGGGCCGACCAATGATCACCCTCCACTGGCTCTACATCCTCGCCGGGGCGATGTTCGCGGCGTTTTCCTTGCTGTCGGCGCTCGACCGCTCCCACTCCAAGCGGTTCGGCAACGCGGCGTTCTGGGGGCTGATGGCGCTGAGCCTGCTCGGCGGCGATGCCATCGGCGATTTCGGCAACGGCCTGCTGGTGCTCGGCCTCGCGGGGCTCGCCGGGTTCGGGTTCATCGGCCGGAGCCACCCGCCGACGACCAGCGACGAGGAGCGCGAAGCCTGGTCGAACAAGCTCGGCAACAAGCTGTTCCTGCCGGCGCTGATCATCCCGGCGACCGCCTTGTTCGGCACACTCGCCTATAATTACACGCCGCTCGGCGACACCGGCCTGTTCGAGGCCAAGCGCGAGACCTACGTTCTCCTCGGCCTCGGCGTCCTGCTGGCGCTGGCGACCATCTTCGCCTGGCTGAGGCCGCCCGCGATCGCTCCGCTGCAGGAAGGGCGGCGGCTGATCGACGCGATCGGCTGGGCGGCGGTGTTGCCGCAGATGCTCGCGGCCTTGGGCGTGCTGTTCGCCGCGGCCGGGGTCGGGACGATCATCGGCGAGCTCACCCAGGCGATCATCCCCGAAGGCAGCGTGTTCCTGACCGTCGCCGTGTTCGGGCTCGGCATGGCGATGTTCACGATCATCATGGGCAATGCGTTCGCCGCCTTCCCGGTGATGGCCGCGGCGATCGGAGTGCCGCTGCTGATCCAGGGCTACGGCGGCAACCCGGCGGTGGTCGGAGCGGTCGGGATGCTCGCCGGCTTCTGCGGCACGCTGATGACGCCGATGGCGGCCAACTTCAATCTGGTCCCCGCCGCGCTGCTGGAATTGAAGGACCAGTACGGCGTGATCCGAGCGCAGATCGCGACCGCGCTGCCGCTGCTCGTCGTCAACATCCTGTTGATCTACTTCCTCGCCTTCTAAACCGTCACCCTCGCGCAAGCGGGGGTCCCGCTTCTTTCCAACCTCGCAAAGTGGGAAGCGGGATTCCCGCTTTCGCGGGAATGACGATAGGGGCGGGTCCGTGGAATCGCGTCTCACTCTCGACCTCGCCTCGGGGTTCGCGCGCATCGCGCTCGGCCATGTCGCGCGCGAATATCCGCACAAGCTCGACCATGTCCTCGACGGCGATCCCGACCTGCGCCCGCCGCGCGAGCTGCACCCGATCTTCTTCGGCAGCTTCGACTGGCACAGCTGCGTCCACGGCTGGTGGACCTTGCTGACGCTGCGCCGAATGTTCCCGGACATGCCCGAAGCCGCGGCCATCGCCGATCTCGCCGACGCCAGTTTCACGGCGGAAAAAGTCGCCGCCGAGCTCGCCTATCTCGACCGGCCCGCCAGCGCCGGGTTCGAGCGGCCCTACGGCTGGGCATGGCTGTTGTACCTGCACCTCGAATCGACCCGGCACTCGGACCGCGGGTGGAGCGCCGAGCTCGAGCTGCTGGCGCAGGCTTTCGCGGCACGGCTGCATTCTTACATCGTCAAATTGACCTATCCGATCCGCGTCGGCACCCATTTCAACACGCCGTTCGCGCTCACCCTCGCGCTCGAGTGGGCGGACGAGTTCGACCGCTCGCTGGCAACCACGATGCGGCTGTGGGCGGTCGAGCGGTTCCGCGGCGACCGCGACTGCCAGGCGTGGGAGCCGGGCGGGGATGAGTTCCTGTCGCCGGCGCTGATCGAGGCTCTGTGCATGACGCGCGTTCTCATTCCGGGCGCGTATCCCGAATGGTTCGCCGGATACCTGCCGCGGATCGAGGAGCGCCACCCGGTGACCCTGTTCGTTCCCGCCACGGTCAGCGACCGCAGCGACGGCAAGATCGTCCACCTCGACGGCCTCAACCTCAGCCGCGCCTGGTGCTGGCGGAGCCTGGCGCCGCTGCTCGGGCCGGAGCGGCAAGCGATCGCCGCCGCTGCCGCCGGCGAGCATCTCGAGTCCGCGCTGCCGCACGTCGCCGGCGACTATATGGGTGAGCATTGGCTCGCGAGCTTCGCGCTCCTCGCGCTGCTCGGTGGCGAATCGGACTGAAGGGCGTCGGCCAAAGCGGCGAGCGTGCGCGCCGCCAGCCCGAGAGCGAAGATCTCGCTCCCATGCTTGAACACGATTTGCTGATCGTTCGCCAGCACCTGTCCAAATTCCTCAAGCCAGCGCGAAATGCGCGCCAGCTCCTCGGCGATGCTTTCGGCAATTTCCGCTTCCCGATGAACCGGCGCCACGAACGCTCCGCGGGCGAGCACCGGGGCCGGCCCTGGCTGCAATTGCGGGTTGACCGGATTGGCCATCCAGTCCTCGATCGACACCGGCGCCGCAAAGCTCAACCCGCAGAAGCGCTCGTCACGCCAGCCGACGCGGGCGTGGACGCTGAGACGGCCGCGGACCAGGGATACGGCCGCGCCGACATTGAGGACGACGGCGGTTTCGATCCGAGCGCCGGCCGCCGACAAGTCGCGGATCTTGACCGGATGATCGGCGCCGGCCGAGCCAAGCGTCGCGGCGAGGAACAGATTGGTTCGTGCCGAAGCGCGCGATTCAACGCCGTTTGGTGAACTGCCGTCTCGCATCCCGCCGGCCACATGCGCGCGGCGGGCTTAAGCTGGTGCTGCGAATCCACCCATTCCGGAGGCAATCCGGAGTGCGCCGCGCACGAAAAAATGCGCCGGAGCTGTTGGCCCCGGCGCATCCTTGCAACCTTGACGGGCGACCGCTTTAGTAGCGGCGGCCGTAAGCGTAGGTGTTGCGGTCGATATCGATGTCGCGGACGTAACCGCGATAATCCACGTTGCACTTGAAGCTGAGCTCGGCGCTCTGCTGCGGGGCATAGCCGCCGTAACCGCCGTACCCGCCCTGGCCATAACCGCCGTAGCCGCCCTGGCCGTAACCGCCGTACGGGCTGTAGCCGGTGGCAAAGGCGTTGGCCGTGGCGACACCGCGGACCCGCAAGCCGTTGCCCGAACGACGCTCGACGCTGGTCACTCCAAGCACTCGCGCACCGCCCTGGGCGTAGCCGTTATAGCCGCCGTAGCCGCCATAGCCGCCGTATCCGCCATACTGGTTGTAGCGGGCGCCATAGCGCTGGTTGATGCGCTGCTCGACCGCCGCCGCGCAACGCTGAACCGCGGCCTGGGAGTTGATCCCGTAACCGCCGTAACCGCCGCCGAGAACCTGGTTCAGAACCTGGCCGAGGACGTTCGGCTGACCGTAGCCCGGATAATATTGAGCGGCCGCGGGCGCCGCACTGGCCAGCGCGGCAAATCCGACGCCGCCTGCCAGAATCTTCATCACAGCCTTCATGGCCACTCTCCTTGAATCGAAACGCATCCAAAAAGGACTCGCCGGCACAACGCACGGCGGCCCAGTCGGCTGCATTGAATGAGTCGCGTTGCACGGCGGCTGAATGCGCCGTTTGCTGCCGTTCAGCTAATCCTGATCAGAAGAGGAATTCGCGGACCTTGCTGTCGCCGGTGAAGCGGAACAGCGGGGTCACCGGCGGCTCGACGCGCGAATCGAACAGGTTCACCCGGCCCGATTCGGTGCGGCCCCAGGCGATGATCCGATCGAGGTTCCAATTGTCGCCGCCGATGCCGCCTCCGAACGTCGTTTCGAGCCGGACTCCGCGGATGTCCGCGGGCTGGAGCCCGTCGGGCAGCGGCAGCGCGACCGTCTGCCGGCTGTTGTTGACCCATCGGCGGCGGTTGTTGACGTTGTCGAAGCGCAGCTCGCGGCCGTCCCGAAGCAAAGCGACGACATGGAGATTGTCGTTGCCGCCGCGCAAATCGTCGCCGCCGGTGTCGAGCTCGAGCACCAGCTCCCGCGGTGCAAGCGCGACGTCGGGCGGCGTGCTGGCATGGTAATTGGCGTTGACGAACCAGCTTCGCCAGCGGTGGCGGTGACCCCTGTTGTCGGCCTCGCGGTAGCGGAACTGGTCGGCTTCGGGATAAGCCATCAGGGTCATCGTCCGGCCCGGCATGTTCGGGTCGTAAACGAAGATCTTGAAGCTTCTGAGATTCGCTCCGAAGTCCCCCTGGTAGCCGGCCATGTCATAGCCGATCGCAAGCACCTGGTGGTCGCCGGTGCAGCCCTCGTTGCAGCCCTTGAGGCCGAGCGCGACGGGGCGGCCGGCGTCGATTTCGCGCCTGAGCTCGTCGATCCGCCCGCCGGGCTTGCCGTCGAGCCCCCAGCGGTAGAATTCCGCGTTGCGGGTCCCGAACGGGTTGATTGTCAGCTCGGCCCATTTGTCGAGGTTGCTGGCCAGCGAGTCGATCTGCCGGCGATAGATATATTCGCGCAGCTTGGTCCCCTCGGTCGGCTCGTAATTCTGCTGGGGAACGGGCTTGCCGGCGTTGAAATAATCGAGCGCCGCATAGACCATTCCGCCGCACAGCCCGTCGGTTCGGACGTCGAACTGCGGCAGCATGTTGTTGGCGAAGGTGTTGGCAAACTTGAAGCCGTGAACGGCGGGGTTGAAGGCGGTGTGCCGCGCCGTGCCGATGGTCGCCGGCGCCAGCTTGACGACCGGCCGCGCCGGGATCGCGATCTGGGCGGCGGCGGGCAGGCTGGCGGCGACCAGGACGGCCGCCAGCACCAGTCGGAACAGGCGCAACATGGCGGTGCCTCCTAGTCGACCATCGACAGCCGATATTCCCCGACATGCGGTCGCCCGGAGGCGTTCTCGACGACGACGATGACCGGCAGCTTGCTCATCGTTTGACCCTGGGCGGGTGGCGGCAGGGTGACCGTCCCGGCGCGGCTGTTGCCGTTGCGGGTGGCGATGACGAAATGCTTCCAGCCGGTCTTGCGCAGGCCGTCGGGACCGGTGAGGTAGACCGCGACCGTCTCGCCGCCGCCCGCGCTGCTGCACCCGTAGAGGCTCAGCGTGTGCCGCCCCGGCTTGCCGACGAGCACATGGTGGTAGCTGGTGAAGCCGCTCGCGCTCCAGCGGTTGCCCGAGCTCTTCGAGCCCTTCTCGCCGACGATGCCTTTCTCGCCGATGACCTTTTCGCCGATGACCTTTTCGCCGATGACCTTTTCACTGATGATCTTTTCGCCGATGATCGCCTCGCTGCCTTTCTCGCCGATGATCTCGCCGCTGCCTTCCTCGCCGATAATCGCGCCGCTCAGGCACGGCGGCAAAGCGACATTGGGGCGAAGCAGGTTCGGCGGGTTCACCCCCACCGGGCGCACCTTGATCGGTGGCGACAGGGTCTGCGCCGCGGCCACTGCCGGCAACGCGGCCAACACCCAAAATGCGGTTTTCATCCTGTGTCTCCCCCAGCCTGGAGCCGCGCTCGGCGGCCGTCCCCGTGTCCGGCCGCCAAGCTCGGAGGCAAGACTGCGCTACGGTCGAATTGCTGTCAAATTCGGCGATTTGGCGGGCTTCGAGAGCCGATTCAGGCCGATTGGGCGAAGCTCCACGCGGCCTTGGCCAGCGTCGGCACCTTGGCCGCGATCTCGGCCGCATTGGCGTGGCTCGCGGTGCCGTCGATCAGCCGTTTCTTGATGCCCTGGACGATCCCCGCGAGGCGGAACAGATTGTAGGCGAAATACCAGTTGAGATTGGCTTCGACCGCCACTCCCGAACGCTCGGAATAGCGCTTGACGATGTCCTCGAGCGACGGGATCCCGAGCTCTGCAAGGTCGAGCCCGCCAAGCCCGGCACCGCCGTCGGCCGGCATCACCCATTGCATCGCCAGATAGGAGAAATCCGCGACCGGGTCTCCCAGCGTCGCCAGCTCCCAGTCGAGCACCGCGGTCAGGGTCCCGTCGCCGTCGAACACGGCGTTGTCGATGCGATAGTCGCCGTGGACGATCGAAGTCCGCGACTGCTCGGGCAGCGTCTGCGGAAGGAAGGCGATCAGCCGCTCCATCTCGGGGAGATAATCGGTCTCCGAATCGCGATACTGGCGGGTCCAGCGCATCACCTGGCGCTCGAAATAATTGCCCGGCTTGCCGAAATCCTCGAGCTCGGCGGCGACCGGGTCGATGACGTGGAGGTCGGCCAAGGTGTCGATCAATTGCTCGTACATCCGGCCCCGCGTTTCCGGGTCGAACTCGGGCAAAGCGCCGTTGGCGTATGGCCGGCCCCTGGCCAGCTCCATGACGTAGAAGATCGCGCCGATGACGTCCGCGTCGCTGCACAAGGCCAGCGGCCGCGGCACCGGGAAATCGAGCGGGTGAAGCGCGGTCAGCAGGCGATATTCGCGGTCGACCGCATGCGCCGATGGAAGCAATGGCCCGAACGGCTTGCGGCGAAGCACATAATCGCCCGACGCGGCGGTGATCCGGTAGGTCGGGTTGGACTGGCCGGACGGGAATTTCTTCAGCTCGAACGGCGGCGCGAAGCCCTCGACATTCGCCTCGAGCCACGCCCCCAGCGCCTCCTGGTTGAGAGGCGGATCGCTCATCGATGCTTCTTGAATTCCAGCCGGGCGATGGCGCGACGGTGAACTTCGTCCGGCCCGTCGGCGAGCCGCAGCGTGCGCACTCCGGCCCAGGCGCTGGCCAGCGGGAAGTCCGACGACACCCCCGCCCCGCCATGCGCCTGGATGGCGTCGTCGAGCACCTTCAGCGCGGTTCGCGGAGCGGCGACCTTGATCATCGCGATCTCGCCCTGCGCGGCCTTGTTGCCGACCCGGTCCATCATGTCGGCGGCCTTGAGGCACAGCAGCCGGGTCATCTCGATGTCGATGCGGGCGTCGGCGATCCGCTCCTCCCACACCGACTGCTCGGCGATCGTCTTGCCGAACGCGGTCCGCGACAGCAGCCGCTTCGCCATCGCCCCCAAGGCTTCCTCGGCGACCCCGATCATCCGCATGCAATGATGGATGCGCCCCGGGCCGAGGCGGCCCTGAGCAATCTCGAACCCGCGGCCTTCGCCGAGCAGGATGTTCGACGCCGGCACCCGCACCTCGTCGAGCTCGACCTCCATGTGGCCGTGCGGGGCGTCGTCGTAGCCGAACACCGGCAAATGGCGGACGACCTTCACCCCCTCGGCGTCCATCGGCACCAGGATCATCGATTGCTGCTGGTGGGTGGCGGCCGCGGGGTCGCTCTTGCCCATGACGATCGCCAGCTCGCAGCGCGGGTCGCCGGCCCCGCTCGACCACCATTTGCGGCCGCTGACGACATATTCGTTGCCGCGCATCTCGATCTTGCACTGGATGTTCGTGGCGTCGGACGACGCCACATCGGGCTCGGTCATCAGGAACGCCGAGCGGATGGCGCCGTCCATCAGCGGCTTCAGCCACTCGTCCTTCTGCTCACGGGTTCCGTAGCGGTGGAGCACCTCCATATTGCCGGTGTCGGGCGCCGAGCAATTGAACGCCTCGCTGGCCCACAAAATCCGCCCCATCTCCTCGGCGCACAAAGCGTATTGAAGGTTGCTAAGGCCGGGCCCATCGAATTCGAAGCTGTCGTCGACAGGGGTCGCGCCGTGGCTCGGCGGCATGAACAGGTTCCACAGCCCCGCGTCACGCGCCTTGCCCTTCAGTTCCTCGATGACCGGCAGCACTTTCCAGCGGTCGCCTTCGGCCTGTTGGCTGTAATAGTCCGGAGCCCGCGGCCGGACTTCGGAATCCATGAATCCCTTGACCCGGTCGCGCCACTCGACATCGGCTGGTGACAGGTTGAAATCCATGGCGCGGCTCCGGTAGCGGGCTCGCTATAACAGCGGCGGTTCGGTTAGGGGAATTGGCATGGCCAAAGGACGCCTCAGCGGCAAGGTCGCGATCGTCACCGGCGCCGCGTCGGGCATCGGCCGGGCGGCCGCCGAGCTGTTCCGAAGCGAGGGAGCCGAGGTCGTCGGCAGCGACATCGCCGCGGGCGACGATCTGTTCGCGGCCGACGCCGGCGGCGAGGCGGACGTCAAGCGGCTCATCGAGCACGCGGTGTCGAAGCACGGCGGGCTCGACATCTTTTTCGCCAACGCCGGCGTTTCGGGCGGGCTCGCATCGATCTTCGACCAGACGGCCGAGGATTGGGCGGAGATCCTGCGCATCGATTTGATCGGTCCGTTCCTGGCAATCAAACATGCCGCACCGCATCTGAAAGCGCGCGGCGGCGGCTCGATCGTCTGCACCGCCAGCGTCGCCGGCTTGCGCTCGGGCGCCGGCGGAGCGGCCTATTCGGCCGCCAAGGCGGGCGTCGTCAGCCTCGTCCAGACCGCCGCCAACCAGCTGTCCGGAAGCAACATCAGGGTCAACGCGATCTGCCCGGGGCTGATCGAGACCGGAATGACCAAGGTCATCTACGATTCGGCGCGGGAGAAAGGCGTCGCCCACCGCATCGGCGAATTGAACCCGCTGCAGCGCGGCGGCGAGCCCGTCGACATCGCCAACGCGGCGCTGTTCCTCGCTTCGGACGAAAGCTCCTACGTTAACGGCCAGGCTTTGGTGGTCGACGGCGGCCTGACCAGCAGCATGCCGACCGCCCGCCGCTTCGACATCCGCGCCGGATAAACTAGCTCCAGCGCTTCCTTTTCGGCGGCGGAGGCGGGCGAAGCGCCGGGTTGCGGATGCAATTGTTGAAGCCGACCCAGTCCTTGCGGGTGCCGTTGCGCGACGAGTTGCGGTTGCACAACTGGACCTTCCAAGCTGGCGGGGAAGAGTATTTCACGTAGCGGAGCGCCTGCTTCATTTCGCTTTGCTGCTTCTTGATGCAGCTCGACTGCCACTGGCAAACGAAGCCGATGTTGAGCAGCGCCGGGTTGCGCAGCGGCGGCGTCGAGCGGGCCTCCGCGGCGGCCGGCAAGGCGACCGCCGAGCCACAGGCGGCGGCCACGAGCGCAAGCTTGATTGTCCTAGACGTCATCTGTGCCCCAACCGCGCGTCTCTACCGCGGCAAGGTTAAAAAGCCGTCTTGACGCCAATGTTCCGAAATCCGCGTGCTGCTGCTACGTGGACCTTCCGGGAGGGGAGCAGTTGATCAGGAGGATTTGGCGGCTCGCTGTTGCGCTTGCGGCGGCCGCCGTGACGATGGCCGAGCCCGCGATCGCCGCGCAGCCCAGACTCGCCGCTCCAGCCCGCATTGTCGCTGTCGGCGACCTCCACGGCGACTATGAAGCGTGGCTCGAGATCGCCTCCCGGGCCCGGCTGATCGATCGCCGCAACCGCTGGGCCGGCGGCTCCGCGGTGCTCGTCCAGACCGGCGACATCATCGACCGCGGCCCGGACTCCTTGAAGATCATCCGCCATCTGATGCGGCTTCAGGGCCAGGCCCGGCGGTCGGGCGGCAGGGTCGTCGTCGTCCTCGGCAATCACGAGGCGATGAACATGACCGACGATTTGCGCTACGTTCATCCCGGCGAGTTCGCGGCCTTTGTGGACGCCGGTTCCGACCGTCTCCGCCGCCGCATCTACGAAGCCAATCAGGCGACCATCGCCGCCGCCTACCGAAGCCGGACCCGGGCGATGACCGACGCCGCGATCCGCGAGGCCTGGCTGGCCGCCAACCCGCCCGGCAAGCTCGAGCACCAGGCGGCCTGGAGCCCGAGCGGCGAGCTCGGCCGGTGGGCCATGGCCAACCGCGCGGTGGTCCGCATCGGCGACAGCCTGTTCGTCCACGGCGGCCTCAGCATCCGCTACGCCGGAGTGCCCGTCGACCAGATCAACCGGCTGGCGGCCGCCGCGCTCGCCGCCCAAACCGCCGATCCGGCGGCGATCATCAACGACCCGTTCGGCCCGCTCTGGTACCGCGGCTACGTGACCCGGATCGCGCAGAACGAGGCGCCCGCCGCGGCTCCCGGGCAAGCGCCTGCCGCGGCCGCCTATCCGTCGCCCGAGGAAGAGCTGACCGCCGTCCTCCGCTCGACCAGCGCCAGGCGGATGGTGATCGCCCACACCCCCAACCGCGCCGGGATCGCGATCAGCCACGGCGGCCGCCTGGCGCTGATCGATACCGGCATTTCGCGCCATTACGGCGGCAAGCTCAGCTACCTCGAGATCCTCGGCGACCGCCTGGTGCCGCACGCTTGGGAGCGAAGCCGATGATCCTTGCCCGCCTAGCGTTCGCCGCCGCTGTTTTTGCCACGGCGTCGGCCGCGCAAGCGCCGCCCAAGCCGTTGTTCGCAAGAGACCAGCCGATTCGCTTCACGATCACCGGGCCGATCACCGAAATCGCGCGGACCGCTCAAAGCTCGCGCGAGCCACGCGCCGCAATGCTCGCCATTCCGGGTTCCGCCGAGAGCCACCCGATCCAGCTGTCGCCGCGCGGAATCACCCGATTGAAACGCGAGACGTGCCAGTTCCCACCGCTCCGGGTCCGCTTCCAGGCCGCGCCCGCTCCGCCCTCGCTGTTCGCCGGCCAGCGGCAGCTGAAGCTCGTCACCCATTGCCGCCCCGCGGCGTCATTCCAGCAGCATGTGCTGCTCGAATATGCCGCCTACCGGCTCTACAATCTGCTGACCCCGGCGAGCTTTCGCGCCCGGCTGGCGACGGTCGATTATGTCGATGACGGCAACCGCCCGGTGACCAGCCGGCTGGGTTTCTTCATCGAGGACATCGACGATGTCGCCGCCCGCAACGGGATCCGCAAGGCGGCGACCGGCGATCGCGTGGCGACCGGACAGCTGAGCCCGACCGACGCGGCGCGGATGGCGCTGTTCGAATATATGATCGGCAACCGGGACTGGTCGGCGCGCGCCGGCCCGCCGGGCGAAGGCTGCTGTCACAACAGCCGGCTGATCGCTCCCGGCCCCGGCGGAAGCCTGGTCCCGGTGCCGTATGATTTCGACTTTTCCGGCCTGGTCAACGCGCCTTACGCGATCGCTCCGGACGGCACGAGCAGCGTCCGCGAGCGCCGCTACCAGGGTTTTTGCGCGCACAATCCGCAGGCGATGGCGGTGGCGGCCGAATTCCGCGCCAAGCGCGGTCCACTGCTCGCAACGCTCGGCCAGGTCCCGCTCGACGAGGGCGCTCGGCGCCGCGCGACCGCCTTTCTCGAAACCTTCTTCGCCGACATCGCCGACGAGCGCAGGATGGCGGCCAAGCTGCTCCGCACCTGCAATAGATAAGGAGCTATTCGGCGGGCGTCCCGGCCGGAGGAGCGGCGGCCGGAGGCACCGCCGGCGGCGGCGCGGCTCCTTCGTCGAGCTCATAGTCGCTCATGTAGCGCTTCATCCCCGCCCGCTCGCCATATTCGGACAGCCACAAAGCGAGGAAGCCGTAGTTGAAGGCGACCGACATGACGACCGCCAGCTCGACCGCGCCGATGCCCGCCGACAGGCCGATTCCGACCGACAGCAGAATGAACAAGGCGTCGCCGCTGCTCTTGAGCGAGTTCTTGAAGCGCACCGCGCCGGCAATCCCGGCCAGCGAAAAGGCCAGCGCCAGCGAGTTCTGGACGATGACGACGATGCCAGTGACGATCAGCGGCAGGATGATGATGGTGCTGATCAGCGACTGGTCATATTCGTCGCCGTGGCGGATCGACATATAGGTCCAGCTGACCGGAAGCGCGGTCAGAAGCGCTCCGATGATCGCCGTCGACAGCCAGAACAGGCTGTCGCCGAGGCTGTTGACCTGCTGGGCTTCCTGCACCTGGACTCCGGTCAGGCCGTTGGCGCCCGGCTGCTGCGGCTGGTTGATCAGCTCCTCGACTCCGCCGACCGGCAAATAGTCGCGAACCCCGGGGAACAGCGTCAGAGCGGCGTAAACCAGCAGGCCGATGACCAGATAATAGGCGCTCAACTGAGCGAACAACCGCACCGCTTTCATCGCTTCCCCCTGAATGCGATAGCCCCGCGCTCAAGCTACGCTTTTCGGCGCGCTCCGCAATCGCCCCGGTTCACGCCTGGTAATTGGGGATCGGCTGGAGGACTCCGTAGCGCTCCTTGCCCGGCGGCCCGGGCAGCGGCGGCCACGGAATCTCGTTGAGCGGCAGCTCGGTGTCCGGGATCCGGTTGAGCAGGTCGCGCAGCAAGGTCAGCCGGCCGAGCGACTGGTCGTTGAAATCGACCAGCGTCCAGGGCGCGAAATCGGTGTGGGTCGCGGCGAGCATCGCCTCGCGCGCGTCGGTGTAGGCTTCATATTTGCCGCGCGCGGCGACGTCGATCGGCGACAGCTTCCAGCGCTTCAACGGATTGCGGCGGCGGTTCTCGAACCGTTGCTCCTGCTTCTCCTGGTCGCAGCACAGCCAATATTTGTACAACAGGATGCCGTCCTCGACGAGGTGCCGCTCGAACTCGGGAACCGCGCGCAGGAAGGCGTCGGCCTCGGCCTGGGTGCAGAAACCCATCACCGGCTCGACCCCGGCGCGGTTGTACCAGCTGCGGTCGAACAAGGCGATTTCGCCTTTCGGCGGCAGATGCGCCGCGTAGCGCTGGAAATACCATTGATCGCGCTCGCGCTCGTTGGGCGACGACAGCGCGACGACGTGGCACTGGCGCGGGTTGAGGACTCGCGCGATCATGTCGATCGAGCCGCCCTTGCCGGCGGTGTCGCGGCCCTCGAACAGCACGACGACGCGCTGCCGTGTCTCGGCGACCCAGCGCGCCATCGCGCTGAGCTCGCGCATCAGTGGCTTGAGCAGCCGTTCGTAATCCTCGTCGCTGAGCTCGGCCATCCGCGCTTCCCCCGGCGCGCATAGTGGCAAGGACAATCATCACCGGCAAGTGACGAGCGACGGCGGAGCGAGTCCGACTCGCCCCCGTCCCGAATCGCGAGTCGCGAGTCCTGATTCGTAACATGTCAACAATTTTTGAAACCGCGGCGCGCGACGGGCGTTGAAGTGCAAAAGGCTTTTAAGAAAAGAGATTTACAGTGTTCCTGCGGACGTTGTCCCGCGGCGCCCTTGCTGCGCTGCTGTTTTCTGCCGTGCCCGTAATCGGAGCATCGCCTGCGTCAGCGGCGAGCCCGGCCGCGTCCATGGCGATTCCCGCCGACTTCGGCTCGCCCGTCTATCCCAAGCGCGGCCGCTACCTGCTGGTCGACGCCGCTTCGGCGCGCCTGTTCATGGTCGAGGACGGCCAGGTGGTCGATTCGATGAAGGTCATCGTCGGCAAGCCCGAGGCCCAGACCCCGACCATCGCCAGCAAAATCTACTACGCGACCCTGAACCCGTACTGGAACGTCCCGGCCGACCTGGCGCGCAAGATCATCGCTCCGCGGGTCCTCAAGGACGGCGTCGCCTATCTGCGCGACCATAATTACCAGGTGCTTGCCAGCTTCGACGACGGCGCTCCCGAGATTTCGCCCGACGAGGTCGACTGGGAGGCGGTCGCCGCCGGCCGCGCCACGGTCAAGGTGCGCCAGCTGCCGGGCCCCGGCAACTCGATGGGCCAGGTCAAGTTCGGCTTCCCCAACAACCACAGCATCTTCCTCCACGACACTCCGAAGAAGGAGCTGTTCGCGAGCGACGAGCGCGCCGTCAGCAACGGCTGCGTGCGGCTCGAGGATGCGCCGCGGCTGACCCGTTGGCTGCTCGGCCAGGACCCGGAGATGGTCGCCGCCGGGATCCCCGAGCAGCACGTCGCTCTGCCGCGCGCGGTGCCGATCTACATCACCTATCTTGACCAGCAGCCGTCCGAGCTGGCGCTCGCCGGCGGCATGAGCACCGTCGCCCGCTAGGCTAGGTTAAGCGGCCAGCTCATCCTCGTCGGTCATCACCGGCCCCGAATCCTGCCCCTTGGCGGCGGGATCGCGGTCGACGAACTCGATGATCGCGATCGGCGCCGCGTCGCTTAAGCGGATGCCGGCCTTGATCACCCTTGTGTAACCGCCCGCGCGGTCCTTGTAGCGCGGGCCGATGACGTCGAACAATTTGGCCAGCTGCGCCTCGTCCATCAGCCGCCCCTGCGCCAGCCGCCGGTTCGACAGCCCGCCCTTCTTGGCGAGTGTCACCAGTTTCTCGACGTAGGGCCGCAGCTCCTTGGCCTTGGCGGTGGTGGTGGTGATCTGCTCGTGCTTGATCAGCGCCGCCGCCATGTTGCGGAACAAAGCGGTCCGGTGGCTCGAGGTGCGCTGAAGCTTACGATGGCCGACGCGATGCCGCATGGCTTGTTCTCCGTTCGTCGGGGACCCGTGTCAGGTAGTCCCGGCCAGGCAGCACTTAGGGTGGCCGCCACAAACCCAATAGCTCCTCCCTGCCGAGCTTTGCTTGGTGGGGAGGGGGACCAGCCTTAGCCGAAGGCGACGGCTGGTGGAGGGGTCCTCGCTCGAAGTACCCACTTCGAGCGAAGCGGGTCTCAAGCGGAACGCGGCCGATAAGTCAACCCGAGCCGGCTCGGCGGTAGTGGGTCGCCGTGAAATTCTAACGTCCGCTTTCGACCCATTGCGGACATTAGCTTGACCAGCGTCTGGGTCGTGATCTACCGGATCGTAGTGATGACCCTGAAAGCCGCCGCATCGTCAGCCCTCAGCCTTTGGTGGGGCGGTGTGTCCAATGCGGCGCGATGGCGCGACTGATCGTCTGAAAGCCACGATCATCGCTTGCCCGCCCGCCCTTCGGCGGGCTTTTTTGTTTCAGGATATTCAGTCATGCTTCAATCCATTCGGCCGATTGCGTCGGCTCCAGCCGTATCCCTTGTTTCGTTCCCGGTCCCCAACCCGCTGCCGCGGCTGCTTGCCGGCGAGGATTTGCCGAGCGATGATGCCGAGCATCTGTTCGAGCGCCTGGTGCTGGGCAAGCTCGAACCGGCCGAGATCGCCGGGATGCTCATCGCCCTTAGGATGAAGGGCGAAACAGCCGAGGAAATGATCGGCGCGGCGCGCGCGCTTTCGGCAGCCGCGACCCCGTTCGAGCAACCGGACTATCTGTTTGCCGATTGCTGCGGCACCGGTGGCGACGGCTCGGGCACGATCAATGTTTCGACTGCGACGGCATTCGTCGCGGCGGCGGCCGGATTGCCGGTCGCCAAGCACGGCAATCGCAGCGTCAGTTCGCAATGCGGCTCGGCCGATGTTCTCGAGGCGCTCGGCGCCCGGCTCGACGTCCCGCCCGCTGACTCGCGCCGAGCGCTCGACGACAACGGCTTCTGCTTCTTGTTTGCGCCGGCCTATCACCCGGGAATGAAGCACGCCGCGGTGGTTCGGAAGCAGCTGTCGGTCCGCACGGTGATGAATTTGCTCGGCCCGTGCATCAATCCCGCCCGGCCGCCGGTGCAACTGCTTGGCGTCGCCGATCCCAAGATGCTTCGCCGTATTGCCGAAACGCTCGACGCCATGGGGGTGCGCAACGCGCTCGTCGTCCACGGCGGCGGGACAGATGAAATTGCGCTGCACGCCGAAACCCGGGCGCTCAAGCTGACCGATGGCGCGGTCGAGGAGATCGTCATCACCCCCGAGGCCGCCGGCTTGGTGCGCGCGCCGTTGAGCGTCGTGACGGGCGGCGATGCGACGGAGAATGCGGCGCGGCTGCGGGCCTTGCTCGACGGGCGCGGCGAGCAGGCGGAACGGGACATTGTCGCGCTGAACGCCGGCGCGCTGCTGATGACGGCTGGTCTCGCTGGGGCGCTTCGGGATGGTGTCGCGGCCGCGGCCGATGCGCTCGCGTCGGGCGACGCGGGCAAAGTCCTCGATGCGTTCGTCGAGGCGAGCCGTGGCTGAAGGCATGCTCGCGACCATCGACGCGGCCAAGCGCGAAGAACTTCGGGTCCGGTTCGCCGGCGTGTCGCTCGACTCGCTTCGCCAGCAGGCTCGGCCGACTGTCAACAGCCTCGCCGCGGCGATTGCCCGGCCCGGCGCGCGTTTCATCCTCGAGATCAAGAAGGCTTCGCCATCCGCCGGTACGATCCGCGCCGATGCCGACGCCGGGTCGCTCGCTCGCGGCTATTCCGGCGTCGCGGATGGGTTGAGCGTACTGACCGACGCGCAGTTCTTTGGCGGATCGACCGCGGACTTGTCCGAGGCGCGGCGCAACTTCGAAGGCCCGATTCTGGCGAAAGATTTTTTCGTCGACCGGCGCCAGGTGGTCGAAGCGCGGATCGCCGGGGCGGATGCCGTGTTGGTGATGCTGTCGCTGCTCGACAACGCCGCCGCGCGCGAGATCATCGACGAGGCACACAGCCTCGGAATGGATGCTTTGGTCGAAGTTCATGATGAAGGCGAGATGCGCCGGGCGGCGGCGCTGCGTGCACGACTGATTGGCATCAACAATCGCGACCTGCGCGACCTGTCGATCGATTTGGGGACCACCGAACGTCTCGCGCCCTTGGCGCCCGATGGCCTGATGGTTAGCGAGTCCGGGATCACCGGTCGCGAGGATGTCGACCGCCTTCGCGGTCATGTGAACGGGTTTTTGGTCGGCAGCGCATTGATGGGCGCTCCAAACCCCGCCGAAGCAGCGCGAAATTTGGTCTTCGGCCGCGTCAAGCTGTGCGGTGTTCGCACGGCCGGCGACATCGAGGTCGGCCGCGCCGCGACTTTTGCCGGATTCGTGTTTGTACCCGGCACGCCACGACACCTGACCGTCGAGGAAGCCGCCCCCCTCGCGGCCCTCGCGCACAGCTATGGCATCCTCACCGTCGGGGTCTTTCGTGACGCGCCGCTGCTGGCGGTTTCAGACGCTGTCGACTCGCTCAATCTGCACGCCGTCCAGCTGCATGGCAGTGAGGATGAGGATTATGTCCGCCAACTGCGCGATGCGCTTCCGCAATCGTGCGAAATCTGGTCGGCGGTCAGCGTCGGGCGCGGGCCGCTTTCACGACCCGGCGACCGCCTGCTGTTCGACAATGGCGACGGTGGATCGGGGAGTAGCTTCGACTGGGAATGGGTACGGGAGCATCCGAACCTGTCCAAGGCGCTCGTCGCCGGCGGCATCGGACCTAACAATGCGAGGCCGGCGCGTGCACTTCGCGCCTATGCCATAGACGTCGGCTCCTCGCTCGACATCGCCCCAGGCGCGAAATCGCCCGAGAAGATCCGTTCGCTGTTCGAAGCGCTGCGTGCGCCGTGCCGCGAGGGCTTGCGCGCATGCGCCTAGACGGCAGGTTCGGCCGGTTCGGCGGCACCTATGTGCCCGAGATCCTCGTTCCCGTGCTTGAACAGCTCGAGGCAGCGTTTCTCGACGCGCAGGACGATGCCGCGTTCCAGGCCGAGCTTGGCGAATTGCTGGCCAATTACGCCGGGCGGCCGACGCCGCTGACCCGCTGCCGCAACCTTCCGGGCCATATCTATCTCAAACGCGAGGATCTGCTTCACGGCGGTGCGCACAAAACCAACCAGGTGCTTGCCCAGGGCCTGCTTGCCAAGCGCATGGGAAAGACGCGGCTGATCGCCGAAACCGGCGCCGGTCAGCACGGCGTCGCAACCGCGATCGCCGGCGCTTTGCTAGGCTTCGAGACGGTCATTTACATGGGTGCGCAGGATGTCGAGCGGCAGCATCTAAACGTGTTCCGGATGCGCCTGATGGGTGCTCGGGTGGTGCCGGTCGCGATTGGCGGGCGGACGCTGAAGGATGCGATCAACGAAGCGTTGCGCGACTGGTCGGCGAGCTTCCAGGACACGCATTATCTGCTCGGCACGGCGGCGGGTCCGCACCCCTTCCCGACGATGGTGCGCGAGTTCCAGCGGGTGATCGGGCGCGAGGCGAGAGCGCAAATGCTCGAACAGCTCGGCCGCCTCCCCGATGCGGTCATCGCTTGCGTCGGTGGCGGATCGAACGCCATCGGGCTGTTCGCCGATTTCCTGCCCGACGATGTCGAGCTCATCGGCGTCGAGGCGGCGGGCCGCGGGCTCGACGGCACCGAACATGCGGCAACGCTGCTCCGTGGCACTCCCGGAATTCTTCACGGCGCGGAGACCTATGTGCTCCAGAACGATGACGGTCAGATCATCGACACGCATTCGGTGTCCGCAGGCCTCGATTATCCCGCGGTCGGGCCCGAGCATGCGCATTTAATGGAAACCGGCCGCGCGCAATATGTCGGCGCCACCGACGAGGAGGCGCTGGCCGCATTCAAGGCATTGGCAACCCACGAAGGGATTTTGTGCGCATTTGAATCCGCCCACGCTCTGGCCCATGCCTTGAAGATTGCCGCCGAGCGTCCCGATGCGACGTTGCTCGTCGGCCTGTCAGGACGCGGCGACAAGGATGTCGCTCAGGCCGAGCAATTGCTCGCGCCCGCCGCATGAGCCGCTACGCGGCGATGTTCGAGCGGCTGGCCGGGCGGGGCGAAGGCGCGTTTGGGGCGTTCCTGATGCTGGGCGATCCAAACCTGCGAACAAGTGCAGAGCACCTCGACGTATTGGTGGAAGGCGGCGCCGACATGATCGAAGTCGGCATTCCCTTTTCCGACCCGATCGCCGACGGGCCGGCGATCCAGGCGGCAGCCAGGCGCGCGCTCGATGCCGGAGTCCGTGTCGAGGATTGCTTCGCGCTGATCGCCGGATTGCGGCAGCGACACCCACATATCCCCATCGGCATCCTGACCTACGCAAACCTCGTCACCGCCCGCCTGCGGGCGAGATTCATGCGAGATGCGGCTGACGCTGGAACCGACAGCTTGCTCGTCGCCGACGTACCCGCGATTGAAGCCGAGCCCTGGGCTGCGGAGATGCAGGAGGCGGGGGTCGAGCCGGTGTTGATCGCGGCGGCCAACACGCAGCCCGCAACTCTGCTCACCATCGCGCGATTATCGACCCCCTATATTTATTGTGTGAGCCGAGCGGGCGTTACCGGCGTCCACGCCGAGGCACGTTTTGACGCCGCGCTCGCCCGACGTGTCCACGACGCCGAAGGCGCCCCGACGGTGTTTGGATTCGGGGTTTCGCGGCCCGACCATGTGCGGGCCGCGCTGCAGGCCGGGGCTGCCGGCGCGATCAGCGGAACGGCCGTTGTCCAGCTAACTCTGAAAAGTGAACCATCGAAGCGCCTGGTGCAGTTTGTATCCGCAATGAAGGCTGCGACGGCCCCGAACCCCGTCTAGCGTCCGCTTTCCACCCATTGCGGTCATTAGCGGCGCGGGCCACAACACAGGGATGAAGACTTTTCTGCTGCTCGGCTTGGCCGCGCTGTTCTCGACGTCGAGTGCCTTGGCTGCTCCTCCGCAAGCCACGCAAACGCTCGCGCCGTCCGCACAAATCGATAAGCCTCCGAGCCCGTCGAAGCTGCTACTCATCCGTCGATTTCTGCGGGCAATTGGACTTCAGCAGCAGCTTGATAGCGGCAGCTTCCTCGAACGCTATGCCATTCCGGGCGGCGCGATGTGGCAGCTCCCAAGCGGCCAAGCCGCGCAGGAGAGCTTTCTAGGCGGTTTCGCGAAGCGAATGACCGCCTTAACGAACGCCTATGCAAAGCATCGAACCCAATACCAACATGCTTACGAGAGCCATGTGAATTGGGAGTTCACCGAGGACGAACTCACGGAGATGGTGGGCTTCTTGGAACGCCCTGTAGGCAAGCACTTCCTCGATGGCCGGTGGCGCATGCAGGCCTACGTTGGCACCGAAACCGAGGAGTTGGAGGAGCGGATCGTCAAGGAGGCAATAGCCAACCTGGCGAAATAGCTTATGGCCGCTTTCCACCCATTGCGGACAGGAGATGGGCGTCTAAGCTCCAAAGCAGGAGGCACCCACATGCAGCTTGAGTTCATGGCGGATGAACCTGTCGGCGATGGTGAGCTCTTTATCTATCTCGACGAGGAAGGCGCGCAGCAGCTGCTCCACGCGATCAATGCGGCTCGTGGGAGCGGGCACGAACATCTCATGACCGAGCGATGGGGCGGTCACGAGCTGACGATCAGCAGCGGCTCGGCTCGAACCTTCAACAAAGTGACCGTCACGTTCCAGGCCGCTGGTTAGCGTCTGCTTTCCACCCCTTCAGGACAATCAGGAGGAGGGGGCATATTCGCGTCGAAAAGCGAATGTCGCCGCGCCTTGAGCGACGAGTTTCCATCCACGCGGAATGTCGCGTAAGCCAAGCTTGCCGAGCGCCATCCACCGCGCAAGCAAGAGCTTCGCGTCTGGATGGCCTTTCTCGGCAGCGTACTCGAGCAACGGTCTGACTTCTCTGCGCACTTTCGTGGTTTTGGATTGCTCATAGCGACACCAAGCCAGCCAGAAGTATGCAGGCACGAAATCAGAGGCGACGCCGTTCTCCGACGTTCGTTCACAAGCGTCATAATGGCCGAGTTCTGCCAGCAGTCGGGCGTAATGGATCGTTGCCACCCATGATCCGCCACGGATTGCGCGGTAGTAGTATTCCAAAGCCAGCTGAGGGTCGGCGGCAACTCCGGTCCCCGTCCAATAATGCCATCCGACCTTTCCCAGCGACCAGACCGACCCTGCTTCTGCCGCTTCGAGGTATAACTCGAAAGAAGATGAAGGATCGGCCTCCTCTATCTCAGCAGCGCGCTCCATCAGGTCCCGATTTTGATCGCTTTCCTGCGAAAAAAGCTGGTCCTCATTTGAACCTGCTCGCTCCCAAGCGTCTGAATAGGCCGAAAAGGCGCTCCAGAAACGATCGCAGAGCTTGCAGATAAGAGTCTCTCCCATGCGGCCGATCAACCTCAGCATGGCTAAGGGAGATTAGCGGCCCAAATATCCGCTTTCCACCCATTGCGGACATTCCCGTTTGTTAAATTTCTGTTATTCATCGACCGCGACTCAGCTCAGGTTCGGGGGGATCGATGACGGACTATCGGCTCTATTGCCTCGATCGGGTGAGCAAGATCGAAAGCGCGGAATGGCTCCAAGCCAAAAGCGATGACGAGGCCCTTGTCCTCGTTCGGTCGATGAAGAAAACCATCAATTGTGAGCTCTGGGACGGCAACCGGCTAGTCGCGCGGATTCCAGCTTCTATCGTCTCGGCCTAGCCAAGCCATCGTCCGCAAGAGCGACTGCCGGGGTGACCCGGGCGACGGCGCGGCTCAGCCCTGCCCTTGCGGCTCGGTCGCGATGTACAGCGCGGCGGCTTCCTCGATCAGTTCGATCGCCCGCTCGGGCCCCCCGACGGCGAGGATGTCGTACGTCTGGCCGCGCATCTTCTTGTACGTCTGGAAGAACACCGACAGTTCGTCGACGAAGGTCTGGCCGAGCTGGTCGAGGCGTTCGACCTGCCGGAAAAGACGGCTTTCGCTGAGCCGGGCGATCACCCGGTCATTGCGCTTCGCCCGCTTGTTGACCTTTTGCTGCTGGGCTTCGAGGATTCCGAGGATCCGGACCTTGACGATGCACCCGACCGGCAGCACCGCTTCGGGCAGGATCAGCAGGTCGAGCGGATCGCCGTCACCGCCCAGCGTCGACGGGACGAATGCGAAATCGAGCGGAAAGGCTAGCCCCAAAGGCAGGAACTTGCCGGTCCTGAAGCGGTGGCTGACGGGATCGTAATAGACTTTGACCCGGGTCCCGGCGGGCGCTTCGACGATCGCCTGGCAGCACAAGCTGGCGCGGTCGAGCCCGTGCGGCAGGCGCTCAAGCGGGATCATGGCCGGGCAATGCTTGCGGCGGCGCGGATGCTGGACGGGAAATCAAGCGTCCTGAAGCAACATGCTGTCGCTGACCAGGGTCGCCAGTTCGCTGCTCGCGTAGGGCTTGCGGAGAATGCGCGCGGTCGGCGGAATGTCGGCGCTCCGGATCTCATCGTCGCTCGCGGCCACCACCAGCGATACGTCCGGACGCTCCCGCGCCATTCGGCGGGCGAATTCGAGGCTGGTGCCGGGCCGCGCGCTGGTCACGACGACTTCGATTTCCGAATGATCGGTCAGCATCCGATCCGCCCGTTGCTGGTCGAACGCCTGAAATGTCTCGAACCCCATGTCGCGCAGGATGTCGGAAGCGACGAGGCCGACGAACGGCTGGTCATCGACGATCAGTGCAGCTGGCCGACGCATCGTCATAAGCTCAACCCATGTTCAGGACGGTCGACCATCCGCCGCAGCCTGTTGCGAGTCAACTGCTGTCTGGCGCGTCGGCGTCTCACTTGGCCTTGCGGCCGGCTTTGGCCTTGCGGCCGGATTTTGGCTTCGCGCTGTCGGTGTCGAGCGCATCCAGAGTCCGGCGTCCGATGTCGAGCGCCAGCTGCCACATCGCCTTGCCGCGCGCGGTGCTGTCCTTGCCGATGGCGGCAAGCTCGTCCCCGGCATGCTCGGCCAATTGCCTGGCTTTCTTGGAATCTTTCAGCGCCGAGGCGGTCGCGACCAGCGCCGCGGCGACGACGTCGGCGGCCAACGGATTCTTGCTCAGCGCCTTGAGGCTCTGGGCGGCCTTGCCGCTCGCGGCCGCTCCAACCGCCGCCGCGCCCGCCAGTCGCTTGGCCGGTTTTCGCTTTTTGGCGTCGGGCTTTCGCTTTTTGTCGGCGGGCTTGGTCTTCGGCTTTTTCTTGGTCTTGTCTTTCGCCACATCGAGCCCTTCGTAGCTACGGCTGCCGTCCGCAGCCCTGCCCGTCATACGCCTGTAACGCAATTCTGTTTCACTTATGAGACATGCACGCCTCGATTCCGCCGCTAAGGCAAGCCACTCATGGATAGCACCAGCACCCCGGCGACCGCGGTCCGCGCCGACTCGCCCGCAAAGGAGCCGCGCTACTTCAATCGCGAGCTGAGCTGGCTGGCGTTCAACCGCCGGGTCCTCGAGGAAGCCTGCAATGAAACGCACCCGCTTCTCGAGCGGCTGCGCTTCCTGTCGATTTCGGCCAGCAATCTCGACGAATTCTTCATGGTTCGGGTTGCCGGGCTCAAGGCGCATCAGGCGCTGGGGGTCGAAGAGCGCTCGGCGGACGGCCTGACTCCCAACCAGCAGCTGGCGGCGATCATCGTCGAGGCGGACCGGCTGGTCACCAGCCAGCACGAAGTCTGGGGCGTTATCCAGGCCGGGCTCGCCAATGCCGGGATCGCGGTCATTGGCGAAGACCCTCTCGAAGAGGCCGCCGAGCAATGGCTCGACCAGCATTTTCGCGAGCAGATCTTCCCGGTGCTGACCCCGCAGGCGATCGATCCCGCCCATCCGTTCCCGTTCATCCCCAACCGCGGTCTCAGCCTGCTCTTTCAGCTCAAGAAGGGCCGCAGAAGCGTCCGCGAGCTGATCATGGCGCCGGCCACGCTGCCGCGCTTCATCCGCCTTCCCGGCCACGACGCCCGCTACATCGCGCTCGAGGCGCTGATCCGCCGCAAGACCGGCTATCTGTTCCCCAAATATGAAGTCGTCAGCGGCGGCGCCTTTCGAGTCATCCGCGACAGCGACATCGAGATCGAGGAGGAGGCGGAGGACCTCGTTCGCTATTTCCGAACGGCGATCAAGCGCCGCCGCCGCGGTCGCGTGGTCCGGCTGGAGCTCGAACCGGACATGGCGGAGGATCTGGTCGCGGTCGTCCAGGAAGGGCTCGACTCGGCGGCCGCGATCATCACCGAAACGCGGGGGTTCCTCGGCATGACCGACCTGTCGCTGCTCGTCGACGAGGAGCGCCCGGACCTCAAATTCGTCCCGTTCAACCCCCGCTTTCCCGAGCGGATTCGCGAACATGACGGAAATTGCTTCGCCGCGATCAGCGAAAAGGACATCCTCGTCCACCATCCGTACGAAAGCTTCGAGGTGGTCGTCGAGTTCATCCAGCAGGCGGCCGCGGATCCCGAGGTTATCGCCATCAAGCAGACGCTGTACCGCGCCGGCCGCCAGTCGGAGATCATCCGGGCGCTGATCGACGCCGCCGAGGCGGGCAAGTCGGTGACCGCGGTCGTCGAGCTCAAGGCCCGCTTCGAAGAGGAGCAGAATCTGATGTGGGCGAGCGCGCTCGAACGCGCCGGGGTCCAGGTCATCTATGGCTTCATCGACTGGAAGACCCACGCCAAGGTGTCGATGGTCATTCGCCGCGAGGAAAAGGGCTTTCGCACCTACTGCCATTTCGGGACCGGCAATTATCATCCCGAAACGGCGCGCATCTACACCGACCTCAGCTACTTCACCGCCGACGCCAAGACCGGCCGCGATGCCGCCAAGCTGTTCAATTACATCACCGGCTATCTCGAGCCGAAGAACCTCCGGCATCTGGTGATCTCGCCCGAGGGCATGCGTTCCGAGCTGATCCGCTTGCTCGACGCGGAAATCGACGCCGCCCGGCACGGCCGCCCGGCCGGCGTCTGGGCCAAGATGAATTCGCTGGTCGACCCGGCGATCATCGACAAGCTCTACGCGGCCAGCGCCGCCGGCGTTGCCATCGACCTCGTCATCCGCGGCATCTGCTGCCTGCGCCCCGGGGTCCCCGGCCTGTCCGACAACATCTACGTCAAATCCATCGTCGGCCGCTTCCTCGAGCACGCTCGTCTATGGTGTTTCGCCAACGGCGCCGAGCTGCCCAACCCGCAGGCCAAGGTCTACATCAGCTCGGCCGACTGGATGCCGCGCAACTTCGACCGGCGCATCGAATATATGCTGCCGATCGCCAATCCGACGGTCCACGCGCAGCTGATCGACCAGGTCATGGTCGCCAATCTCATCGACAATGATCAGAGCTGGCGGCTCAACCCGGACGGCACCTACACCAGGCTGCAGCCCAAGCCCGGCCAGGAGTTCAACCTCCACGATTATTTCATGTCGAACCCGTCGCTGTCCGGGCGCGGCCAGTCGCTGAGGAAAGGCCGCCGGGTTCCTAAGCTCCGCTTCCAGCGCGGCCGCTGACCGCCCGGGTTTGGGTTAGGCGTTGCTTGGCGGCCGCCCCGGCGGGACGGCCCTTTGATCGAGATGGTTGGAACTACCCTAACATCTCTTGTTCCAGCTTCTTGGCCATCTCTTCGATGTTCTCGGGCGGCCAGCCGGGGATGTCCATGCCGAGCCGGAGCCCCATGCTCGCCAGCACTTCCTTGATCTCGTTCAAGCTCTTCCGCCCGAAGTTCGGCGTCCGCAGCATCTCCGCTTCGGTCTTCTGCACCAGGTCGCCGATGTAGATGATGTTGTCGTTCTTCAGGCAATTGGCGCTGCGCACCGACAGCTCGAGCTCGTCGACCTTCTTGAGCAGGTAACGGTTGAGCTGGTTGGTGTCGGCGGCGATCTGCTCGGCGGCCATCGGCGCGCCGCCCATCATCGCCGGCTGCGGAGCGCGGATCGCGCCTTCCTCGAAGTGGACGAACAATTGCAGCTGGTCCTGGAGGATCCGCGCCGCATAGCCGAGCGCGTCCTCGGGGCTGATCGTCCCGTCGGTCTCGATGGTCAGCGTCAGCTTGTCGTAATCGAGCTCCTGGCCGACGCGGGTGTTCTCGACCTTGTAGGCGACCTGGCGGACCGGGCTGTAGAGCGCGTCGACCGGGATCAGGCCAATCGGAGCGTCGGCCGGGCGGTTGGCCTGGCTCGGCACATAGCCTTTGCCGACGTCGGCGGTCAGCTCCATGTTGAGCGTCGCGCCCTCGTCGAGGTGGCAAATCAATTGGTCGGGGTTGGTGATCTCGATGTCGCCGCTGGTCGCGATCATCCCCGCGGTGACGTCGACCGGACCGGTCGCCGACAGCTGCAGGCGCTTGGGCCCCTCGCCTTCCATCTTCAAGGCGATCTGCTTGACGTTGAGGACGATGTCGGTGACGTCCTCGCGGACCCCGGTCAGCGAGCTGAATTCGTGCAGCACGCCCTCGATCTTGATCGAGGTGATCGCGGCGCCCTGGAGCGACGACAGGAGCACCCGGCGAAGCGAGTTGCCGAGCGTCATCCCGAAGCCGCGCTCGAGCGGCTCGGCGACGAACGAGGCGCGCCGGCGGGCGTCGCCGCCGATCCTGCGCTCGAGGCTGTTGGGCTTCTTGAGTTCCTGCCAGTTCTTTGCGTTGACGGCCATGTTCATCCCTTGGCAGTGCGGGAAGCTCGGCTTCCCTAGTTAAACTTGTTCTTCGTCATTCCCGCGCAGGCGGGAATCCAACGATGCTTTTAGACGCGTCGCCTCTTGCTCGGCCGGACCCCGTTGTGCGGGATCGGCGTGACGTCGCGGATCGAGGTGATCTGGAAGCCGACCGCCTGGAGCGCCCGAAGCGCGCTCTCGCGGCCCGATCCGGGTCCCTTGACCTCGACCTCGAGGGTTCGGACGCCGTGGTCGGCGGCCTTCTTGCCGGCATCTTCCGCGGCGACCTGGGCGGCGTAGGGAGTCGATTTGCGGCTGCCCTTGAAGCCCATCATCCCGGCGCTGGACCAGGCGATCGCATTGCCCTGCGCGTCGGTGATGGTGATCATCGTGTTGTTGAAGCTGGCGTTGACGTGCGCGACACCGGCGGTGATGTTCTTGCGCTCCCGCCGACGGAGGCGCTGGGGTGCTTGAGCCATAAACCTGCGTTCCTGTTCTTAGAAGTAAGAGAAGTGTCTCGCGTCCATCCCCCGGATGGCCGCTCGCTTACTTCTTCTTGCCGGCGATCGGCTTGGGCTTGCCCTTGCGGGTCCGCGCGTTGGTGTGGGTGCGCTGACCGCGGACGGGGAGGCCCTTGCGGTGCCTGAGGCCGCGGTAGCAGGCGAGGTCCATCAACCGCTTGATGTTCATCGCCGTCTCGCGCCTGAGGTCGCCCTCGACATTGTGGTCGGCGTCGATCGACTCGCGGATATGGAGGACTTCCTGATCCGTCAGGTCCTGGACCCGCTTTTCCGGGCCGATGCCGAGCTTCTCGGTGATCTGCCTGGCCTTGCTGCGGCCGATTCCGTGGATGTAGGTGAGCGCGATCTCGACGCGCTTGTTGGTCGGGATATTAACTCCGGCAATACGAGCCATTCTCTTTCCTCTTTAGCTCCACGGGCGTGCTTTGGCTGCCCATCTCTTCGCTACATGACCCGCCTGCAAACGAAAAACCGACGGGCGCACGAATGCGCCGCCGGGAACCGGTTGATCGGGATGAGTTGCAAATAGGAATGTACAGGGGCCGAGTCAAGGCGCTGACGGAGGGGCGATTGCGGCGGCCCGGCCAGCCGGATACAGGCGCGAGGCAATGGAGCGGCTGTCACTCGACCAACCCCTGCCCGAGCAGCTTCGCGCCGGGATCGTCGCGCTCGGCAATTTCGACGGCTTCCACCTCGGCCACCAGGCGGTGGTCAACCGCGCCGTCGCCCGCGGCCACCACGAGCGGCGGCCGGTCATCGTCGCCACCTTCGACCCGCACCCGGTGCGCTTCTTCAAGCCCGACGTGCCGCCGTTCCGGCTGACCAGCCTCGACCAGCGCGAGATATTGTTCGCGCATGCCGGGGCGGACGCGATGCTGGTGTTCGACTTCGACCGGGAGCTTGCCTCGACCAGCGCGGAGGATTTCGTTTCCAGGCTGCTCGGCGAGCGGATCGCCGCGGCCGCGGTGATCACAGGCGACGATTTCACGTTCGGCAAGGGCCGCACGGGCAGCGTCGAAATGCTCAAGTCGTTGGGCCTCAAGTCGGGAATCGCCGCGGAGGCGGTCGCGCCGGTCCTGCTCGACGGGACCCGCATTTCGTCCGGGCGCATCCGCGAGGCGCTCGCGGCCGGCGACCCCGGCATGGCGACCCGCCTGCTGAGCCGTCCGTACGCGGTCGAGGCGACGGTCGAGCATGGCGACGGCCGCGGCCATGAGCTCGGCTGCCCGACCGCCAACGTCCGCCTCGGCGACTACCAGCGCCCGGCGTACGGAATCTACGCAGTCCACGTGCGGCTCGACGACGACCGCGAATATCCCGGAGTCGCGAGCTTCGGAGTGCGGCCGACCTTCGAGCCGCCCGACGAGCTGCTCGAAGCCAATCTGTTCGGCTTCGACGGCGACCTCTACGGCCGGACGATCGAGATTTCGCTGCACGCGTACATCCGGCCCGAGCGCAAGTTCGACGATCTGTCCGCGCTCGCCGCCCAGATGCAGGAGGATGCGGCCGAGGCCCGTAAGCTGCTGGCCCTGCCCGAATGAAATTCTGGCTGAGCTGGATCGCGTTCGGCCTCGCCGTCGTGATCCTGCTGCTGACGGTGATCAACGCCAGCTGGCTCGCCGACCGGCCGCGCGGAGCGGTCAAGCTCATCGCCCATCGCGGCGTTTCCCAGCTCTACGACCACGAGGGCCTCACCCGGGACAGCTGCACCGCCGACCGGATCGAACCGCCGGTCCACGATTACCAAGAGAACACGGTTCGCTCGATGGAGGCCGCGGCGCGGCTCGGCGCCGACATGGTCGAGATCGACATCGCTCCGACCGCCGACGGCAAGATCGCCGTATTTCACGACTGGACGGTCGACTGCCGGACTGACGGCGCGGGCCAGACCCGCGACCTGACTTTGGCCCAGCTCAAGGCGTTGGACATCGCCCACGGCTATACCGCGGACAAAGGCAAGAGCTTCCCGTTCCGCGGCACTCGCAAGGACTCGATGCCAAGCCTCGAGGAAGCGCTGGCGGCGCTGCCCAACACGCCGATCCTGTTCAATTTCAAGAGCCGCGACCCGCGCGAAGCCGACCAATTGGCGGCCGCGCTGAAGGCCAGTCGCCGCGACGTCGAGGAGCTGCACGACGCCTTCTACGGAGCCAAGGCGCCGGTCGAGCGGATCAAGCGCCATTTCCCCGACGCCTGGGCGTGGAGCATGGAGGACGCCAAGGCCTGCACCAAGGACTACATCCTGACCGGCTGGACGACGATGGTCCCGGAAAGCTGCCGCAACGGGACGCTGATGGTGCCGCTCAACATGCAGTGGCTGATGTGGGGCTGGCCCAACCGCTTGCTGCAGCGGATGAGCGATGCCGGCGCCCGGGTCATCGTCATCGGCCCCTACGGCAGCGAGTTGGGATCGGGCCTGACCCTCCCCGAGCAGCTCGGCAAGATCCCGTCGAGCTTCAACGGCTATATCTGGGCCGAGGACATCTGGACGGTCGGCCCGGCGTTGCGGCCGAGCCGCGATTTCCGCACCAAGGAGCAGGAGGAAGCCGCGAAGGCTGGGCTCGAGAGGCGCCGGGCGGCTGAGCAATAGCTCCTCCCTAGCCGCAGGCTGGGGAGGGGGACCATTCACCGCAGAGTGAATGGTGGAGGGGTCCTGGAATATCGGAAGATACCCCTCCACCATCGAATCTCCGTTCGATGGTCCCCCTCCCCACCGCTTCGCGATGGGGAGGAGCTGGCGGTTTGCATTCGCCCTGCCGCCCGCTAGAGCGCCGCATCCATGTCCGACGCGCCCGAAAACCTCAGCTCCAAGCCCGATTTCCGACACACCGTCTTTCTTCCGCGCACCGACTTTCCGATGAAGGCCGGGCTGCCGCAGAAGGAGCCGGCGATCCTTGCCAAGTGGCAGGCGGAGGACATCTACGGACAAGTTCGAGCGAGCCGCGCCGGCCGCGAGAAGTTCATCCTCCACGACGGGCCGCCCTACGCCAACGGCGACATCCACATCGGCCACGCGCTCAACCACATCCTCAAGGACATGGTGGTGCGGACCCAGACCCTGCTCGGCAAGGACGCGCCCTACGTGCCCGGCTGGGACTGCCACGGCCTGCCGATCGAGTGGAAGATCGAGGAGCAGTACCGCAAGAAGAAGCTCGACAAGGACGAGGTGCCGCTGACCGAATTCCGCGCCGAGTGCCGCGCTTATGCGCAGCATTGGGTCGACACCCAGCGCGAGCAATTGAAGCGGCTCGGCATCGGCGGCGACTGGGACCATCCCTATCTGACGATGGATTTCGACGCCGAAGCGACGATCGTCGCCGAGCTGATGAAGTTCGCCGAGAGCGGCCAGCTCTACCGCGGCGCCCGGCCGGTCATGTGGTCGCCGGTCGAGAAGACCGCGCTGGCCGAGGCCGAGATCGAATATGAGGACGTGGTCTCGACGCAGATCGATGTCGCGTTCGAGATTGTGGATTCGCCAATCGAGGAGCTGAAGGGTGCTCACGCGGTGGTGTGGACGACGACCCCGTGGACGATCCCGGTCAATCAGGCGATCGCTTACAATCCGAACCTTGAATACGTACTTCTTGAGGGCGACCCGAACCTTCTGATCGCTCTTCAACTTACGGGTACGTTTTTGCCGCGCATTCAACGGGCAAATGCGAAAATTCTCTGGCAAGGCTTAGGTGAACAACTCGCGGGCACCGTCGCCCGGCATCCGATGGCAAATAACTTGTTCCCCGGCGGAGGCCGGGGCCCAGGGCAGCGGGAACCGCTGCATGGCAGCAGCCTGGACCCCGGCCTTCGCCGGGGAACGCACTTCTTCGCCAAACCCCGCCCGTTCCTGCCGGGCGATTTCGTCACGACCGACCAGGGCACCGGCCTCGTCCACATGGCGCCCGACCATGGCGTCGACGATTTCGAATTGTGCAAGTCGGTCGGCATCGAGCCGGTGTTCGCGGTCGAGGGCGACGGCAAGTACCGCGCCGACTGGGCGTGGCTGGGTGGCCAGGGAAGCGTCATCAACAACAAATTCAACGCCCCCGACGGGCCGATCTGCTCGGACCTGCGCGAGGCCGGTGCTTTGCTCGCGGCGTCCGCGGATTTCCAGCACAGCTACCCGCATTCGTGGCGGTCCAAGGCCAAGGTCATCTACCGCTGCACCCCGCAATGGTTCATTGGAATGGATAAACCTCTTCCTCCCCTCCCTTCCAGGGAGGGGCTGGGGGTGGGTGCGGGCTTGGAACAAGCTCGCTCGGGCGTCGAGCCCGACCGAGCTTCACCCACCCCTTCCCCCTCCCTTGAAAGGGAGGGGAGGAGCTTGAGGGAAACCGCCCTCGCCGCCATCGCCGACACTCAGTTTGTCCCCGAAAAAGGCCGCAACCGCCTCCACTCGATGGTCGCCGAGCGGCCGGACTGGGTGATCAGCCGGCAGCGCGCGTGGGGCGTGCCGATTGCGCTGTTCGTGGAGCGGAAGAGCGGCGAGCTGCTGGTCGATCCGGAGGTCAACAAGCGCATCGTCGAGGCGGTGCGGGCCGGCGGCGTCGATGCCTGGAACGACGACAATGCCGCGGCGATCCTCGGCCCCGATCGCAACGCCGCGGACTACGAGCGCGTCACCGACATTCTCGACGTGTGGTTCGACAGCGGCTGCACGCACGTGTTCACGCTCGAAAGCGGGCGCTGGCCCGAGCAGCGCTGGCCCGCCGACCTCTACCTCGAGGGCTCGGACCAGCACCGCGGCTGGTTCCAGTCTTCCTTGCTCGAAAGCTGCGGTACCCGCGGCCGGGCGCCGTACGACGCGGTGCTGACCCACGGCTTCACGATGGATTCCAAGGGCATGAAAATGTCCAAGAGCCTCGGCAACACGGTCAATCCGCTCGA
>CAYSHL010000014.1:0-49209 GCA_964430865.1 uncultured Sphingomonas sp. | reverse complement strand
TCACCGTCCGCAAGATCAGCTTCGGCGAGGGCGTCGAGCGCGTCTTCCCGCTCTACTCGCCGGCGATCGACTCGATCGAGGTCGTGCGGCGTGGCGCCGTCCGCCGGGCGAAGCTCTATTATCTGCGCGGACGGACCGGCAAGTCGGCCCGTATCGCCGAGCGCCGCGACACGCGCCCCGCCAAGGCCGAAAAGGCCTAGATCCTCAGCCGGCCGCTCAAAAGCCTGAGAATTCACTGCCGAGAGACCCTGAGGGTACCGCCGAATTATATTCGTCATGCTAGCGTCAAGTGTTTGAAACACATGGCTTCTAATCCCATCGCACGTCAGGCGAGGGATAGTCATGAAGGTAAAGTTGTTGCTCGGGGTCGCAAGCGCGGCCCTTTCTACACATTCGCTCGCGCAGGACACGCAACCGGCGCCGGACGAGGTGATCGTCACGGGCCAGCGCGCGCAGCAGGAACGGGCGATCCAGGCCAAGCGCAATGCGGTGGGCATCATCGATGTCGTGTCGGCGGACGAGATCGGTCGTCTTCCCGACCGCAACGTCGCCGAGGTGCTCGAGAGGTTGCCGGGCATCGGCGTCGTGTACGACCAGGGCGAAGGCCGTTACGTCGCCATCCGCGGCGTCCCTGCCGATCTTAACAATTACACGGTCAATGGCATTGAAATCGGCAACCCCGACGGCCAGACCCGGGCCATGCCGCTCGACGTCATTTCGGGCCAGTTGCTCAATCGGGTCGAGGTCGCCAAGGCCAAGACAGCGGATATGGACGGCCAGGGGATCGGCGGCTCGATCAACCTAGTCACCCAGACCGCCTTCGACTTCAAGAAGACCGTCAATTTGCTGGTCAATGCCCAGGCTGGATATCAGGAGCTCAACGAAAAATATCCCGTGCGGGGCGACATCAGCCTCGGCGCCCGGCTTGGCGCCAATGAGCAGTTCGGCTTGCTGCTGGGCATCAGCTATTCGGACCGGACCTTCACCAGCTACGGCTTCTATCCCGACGATTGGCGGCCCGTTCCCGGTGCCGATCGCGGGGGGCTCCCGACAAATACCAAGTTCACCGATTACAGCCTGAAACGCGAGCGCATCGGCGCGACCGGCTCGTTCGACTTCCGGCCGAGCGACGATCACCAATTCTACATTCGCGGCATTTACAGCAAATTTTCCGAGGACGAGTACCGACAGCGCTATCGCCTCGACTTCGCTACCGCCGCTTTGGTCGGTTCGTCACGCTTTACACTCAATCCCGACGGCCTCACCGGTACCGTGACCGGCACGCCCAACGTTGGCACGGGTTCCGGCGCCGGCCCGGAGGAACGGCGGGACCTGCGGCTGGAAATCAAGAAGAAGTCCGTGCTTGCGGCAATGGCCGGCGGATCGAGCCGGTTCGGCAATTCCGTCAAGCTCGATTATGCATTGGCGCGGGTCCACAATGAGGTGCGAGAGCCCAACCAGCTGTGGCAGTTCCGGTGCAGCCCGGGCACGGTCGATTTTGATTTTAGCGAGAGACTATTCGAAGCGGTCCCGCGCACCGAATGCACCGCCAGCCAGCTCAATTTCCGCCAATATTCCGAGCAGAACGAGACTGGCGACGAGGACATCTGGCAAGGGCGCGCCGACGCCACCTGGAGCCTGCCCGCGCTCGGTGAAAAAAGCTATGTGAAGTTTGGCGCCAAATATCGCGCGACCGACAAGAATTTCGATTCGAACAACGACGTGTGGGTCCGCGGCGGGAGCGCGGCGACGCGTTTTACGCTCGCCCAATTCTCTTTGGACGGGCCGCCAGTCAACAGCTTTCCCGATGACGACGACCGGCCGTTCCCAATCGCTCCGACCCTGGATGCCGACGCCTTGCGCGAATTCACCGCGGAAAACTTGTCCGGACCGTTTTTTGTCGTGAATACGGCCGCGACGCGGGAAAACGCCACACTCAGCGACTTCGATGTCGATGAGGACGTCACTGCTGCCTACGCAATGGCGAACCTGACTTTCGGGCAGGTCACCGTGACCCCGGGGCTGCGCTTCGAACATACCAGGAGCGCGATCACCGGTTTCCGGCTCGAAGGCGGGACAAATGTCGTTCCGGCGAAGGGTGGCAGCAGCTACGACGATTTCTTGCCGAGCCTGATCGTTCGCTTTGAGCCGCGCCGCGACGTGGTGCTGCGCACTGCCTACACGCGCAGCCTCGGCCGGCCCAATTACGCTCAGCTGTCCCCGGGCGGCGAGCTCACCTTCGAGGATGCCGACACCGATACGCGGTTCGAGGGCTCGTTCGACAGCGGCAACGCCGGCCTGAAGCCTTACCGGTCGGACAATTTCGACGCCTCTGCCGAATATTACTTCGGCCGCGGAGGCCTGATCGCCATTGGCCTGTTCGCCAAACTCATCAAGAATCCGATCTTTATTCAGAGTGTCACGCAGACGGACGTCAGCTTTGCCAATCGGGATTTCGAACGCCTGGTGACGACCCAGCCGCTCAACGCCGAGGATGGCGAAATCCTCGGTATCGAAGCTGCCTACCAGCAGCAATTTACCTTCCTTCCGGGTATTTTGTCGGGCTTCGGCATCGAGCTCAACGGTACGCTGATCAGTTCTCGCCTGGACCTCCCCGATGGCCGCGAGACAACCTTCCCGCAGCAGTCGGACTTCCTGTACGGTGCGCAGCTGTTCTACCAGCACGGTCGGCTGGATGCTTCCATTGCCTTCCACAACACCGGGAAATCCCTGATCGCGGTTGGCGGTGAGGACTTCGAGGACCAGTTCAACGACGACCTCCGGCGACTCGACGCGAAGGCGAGCTTCAAGGCCACGGAGAATTTGTCGTTGTTTGTCGAAGCCCAGAACCTGACCGATGAACCCACTCGTCAATTCCAGTGGGATCGACCCGACTGGCTGATCCAGAACGAACGCTACGGCCGCACGTTCTACGTCGGCATTTCGGCCCGGCTGTGATGATCGCGCTGGTAACTATGGCGGCGATTGCCGCAAGCCCGCTGGCCGGTGAAGTGCAGCGCATCGCAGCGCCCGAAGCCAGGCAGGGCGTCGCGGCGACGGCTACCGACGTTTACGCAATCGATAATTCGCAGATCGCCCGATACGACCGCCGCACCGGACGCCGGACCGCGCTGTGGACCGGCGACCCGGAGATTTACAAGCATCTCAACAGTTGCGCGCTGGTCGATCGGCGGCTGGTCTGCGCCGCGTCCAATTATCCCGAAGTGCCGATGGCGAGCTCGGTCGAAACCTTCGATCCGACGACGCTGCGGCCGCTCGGGCGGCGCAACCTGGGACTTGGCCGGGGGTCGTTGACGTGGCTCGATTGGCACGCCGGCAGCTGGTGGGCCTGTTTCGCCCATTACGACGGCCGCGGCGGAGAGCCCGGCCGCGACCACCGCTCGACGGTGCTGGTTCGCTACTCGCGCGACTTTGTCGAACAGGGCGCCTGGCCGCTTCCGGCCGCGGTCCTCGCCCGCATGGCGCCGCGCAGCTCGTCCGGAGGCGCCTGGAACGCCGACGGGCTACTTTACGTGACGGGCCATGACCGCAAGGAAATCTACGCGCTGCGATTGGCGGCCGCCGGCTCGAAGCTGGAGCTCGCAGCGATCATTCCGACAGTGACCGGCGGGCAGGCGATCGATTGGGATCCGGCCGACAGCCGCCTGCTGTGGTCCATCGACCGCCAGGGGCGCGCGATCGTCGCCAGCCGGGTTCCGCCGGTGGGCAATCGGCGCTGAACTTTTCGAACGACCTTGGAGAAGTGGCCCGCGCGCACTAGGTGAGGCGCCGGAGGTGAACCAATGGGCTATCGGATTGCGGTCGTCGGAGCGACGGGCAATGTCGGGCGCGAGATCCTCAATATCCTCGCCGAGCGGCAGTTCCCCGCCGACGAGGTCGCCGCGGTCGCGTCGGCTCGCTCGACCGGCGACCTGGTCGATTTCGGCGAGTCCGGCGAGACTCTCAAGGTCAAGAACCTCGACCATTTCGACTTCGCCGGCTGGGACATGGCGCTGTTCGCGGCGGGATCGGAAACCAGCAAGGTCCATGTGCCCCGCGTTGCGGCGGCCGGCTGCACGGTGATCGACAACAGCTCGCTGTTCCGGATGGACCCGGACGTGCCGCTGATCGTGCCCGAAGTGAACGCCGCGGCGATCGCCGGCTATGTGAAGAAGAACATCATCGCCAACCCCAATTGCTCGACCGCGCAGCTGGTGGTGGCGCTGAAGCCGCTGCACGACGCGGCAAAGATCAAGCGGGTGGTGGTGTCGACCTACCAGTCGGTGTCCGGTGCCGGAAAGGCCGGCATGGACGAGCTGTTCGAGCAGTCGCGCAACATCTTCGTCGGCGACACCAACGAGCCGTCGAAATTCCCCAAGCAGATCGCCTTCAACGTCATTCCGCAATGCGGCGACTTCAATGACGACGGCGCGACGACCGAGGAATGGAAGCTGGTCGTCGAGACCAAGAAAATCCTCGATCCGGCGATCAAGCTGACCGCGACCTGCGTCCGGGTGCCGGTGTTCGTCGGCCATAGCGAAGCGGTCAACATCGAGTTCGAGAACGAGATTTCCGCCGCCCAGGCGCGCGCCATCCTGCGCGAGGCGCCCGGGGTGATGCTGGTCGATAAGCAGGAGGACGGCGGCTACGTGACGCCGGTCGAATGTGTCGGCGATTACGCGACCTTTGTCAGCAGAGTGCGCGAGGATTCGACGATCGAGAACGGCCTGTCGCTATGGGTGGTCAGCGACAATCTCCGCAAGGGCGCGGCGCTGAACGCGGTCCAGATCGCCGAGTTGCTCGGCCGCAAGCATCTGCAGAAAGCGGCCTAGCGCCGCGCCAGCGCGCTCGCGAGCAGAGGGGAATCCTTTGCCGCCGCTTCGAGCGTCGCCACCGCGGCGTCGATGTCGCGGCCCTGGAGCCGGAATTCCTGCTCGAGGAGATCGCGGCGGAGCGACGGGCTATAGTCGAATTCGAGCGCCTTTGAGTAGCGCCCCATCAGCGGCCCGGTGGCGATTTCGCGGAGCCGCTCGGGCGAAGTGGATAAGCCGAAGAAGGCGGCGAGCTGCGCAAGCGCACCCTCCACGTCGCCGAGCAACGCGTCGAAGTCGGCCCATCGGACATGCCGGTCGGTCATCGCCTCGGCGGCGGCTTCAAGCGAGGTCATCTCGCAGGCCCAGGCCGCCGCGGCGAGGTGCGCGGGGCTGCTGCCCGACAGGCCGCGAACCCGGCCCGACATTCGCCGCGCCCGGCTGTCAGCGAGCAATGCCATTTCTTTGATCGAATTCTCGCCCGCGAGGATCGACGCGATGTAATTGCGCGGCGACGCGAACAGGAACAGCGCCCGCTCACCCGGCGGCACCAGCTCGGCGGCAATCTCGCTGACGAAGCTGGTCGCCTTGACCAGCGCGATCTCATCGGGCGCGACAGTTCGCGACAGCAGCTTGCGGACCGCCGGGACGAATTGTTCGCGCTGCTCAGAGTCAGCGAGGTCGCGCAGGATCCGCGGCTCGCGCACCGCAAGCACCCCGTCGAGCTCGCCGAGCAGCCGCGCCACCAGCGTCGAGCCGACATGGCCGATGTGGAAAATCCACCGCGCATCCTCGCGCGCGCCGCCTGGAATCGCCGCGGCGATGTCGGCGAGCGGAAGGGTCACGGACTTGATCGGCGCCTGCAGCATCCGGTCGTCGAGGAAGCTCGCCGCTCGGTAGTCGTCGGCGCTCATTTCGATCAGCCGGACGAGGCCGCTTTTGGGGTCGAGCGCCTGCGCCAGCCACCGGGCGTCGCCGACGATTTCCTGGGGCGGCGGGGCGCTGGACATGCTGCCCAATAGCCGCGCAAAGAGCGGCGTGCATCCTCATTCAAGACCGGGAGAAAGGCGCATGGCGGACGAAGTGATGGAGGGCGGCTGCGCGTGCGGCCGGGTGCGGTTCAAGGCCCGAGTCCACGACGACGACGCCTATCTGTGCCACTGCCGGATGTGCCAGCGGGCGACCGGATCGGTGTCGATCGCCTTCAAGCATATGCAGGCCGCGGACGTCGAATGGGTCGGGGAGCCCGACTGGTACGACAGCTCGCCGATCGCCCGGCGGCCGTTCTGCAGCGCGTGCGGGGCTTCGCTCGGCTTCATCTTCAAGGAGGGCAGCGACAGCATGGACCTGACCGTCGCCAGCTTCGACGACCCATCGCGGTTCGTGCCCAAGCATCATTTCGGCGCCGAGAGCATCCACCGCGCCTGGCTCAACACCGAGGGGCTGCCCGAGATGCGGACCCAGGATTACCAGAAGCTGGTCGACAAATGGGTCGACGCCACCGGCAAGATGCCGGACTAAGCGGCGATCAGGAGTCGTTACCGACGAAAGTGGCCTCGCTTTCGCGCCATCCGGGTCCCGAGATCCAGAAGTTGCCCAGCGGCGTTCTCCGGATTTTGAGTATCGAGCCCACGGGCGGCGCGTTGCGGCGGTCCGGCTGGGTGACGATCGACCAGCGATCGCCATTGTCGAACGTCACCCAGAAGCTTTTCGGCCGAGACTTCCCCGACGCCTTGACGACGCCCCCGCGAGCCCGGGGTCCCTTCTGTTCCTTGAGCACCACGCTGCCGCGGGACAGGGCTTGCTGCAAGGCAACGATCGATTGATCGTAGCACCGCAGGCGGGCCTCGTCGGGAGTGACGGAAGCGCACGCCAGATGCGCCTGCAGCCGCGGCTCCAGATCCGACTTCGCCGCGCCGGCGGCGGGCAGCGCCAGCAAGGCAATCGCGATCGTTGCAGTCACCAGCTTGGGCATCGCCATCTCCTCGTCGGAAGTTTTCTGGAAACTACTGCACTCGGTCCGCCGCGACAATGCGGCCAAAACTATGCCTATCTTCGGCAGACTTCATTGTCCTGGCCGGACGAGATGCGCGTCGACCAGTAGGAGGAGGCGGTGCTGATGCTGACCGCGCTCGACCCGCATCGCCTCAGCTGAAAGCGGACTTTGCGCGCCCGGAAGTCGAGCGATACGCGGCGAAACGTCTCGAGCAAATCGGTGCCGAGCAGCAGGGCCGGCTCCCTGGAAATGCCGAACAAAGCGAACGGCGGGACGTCCGCGAAGGCCATCGGCACATTGCGCAGAGTCACCGATCCCAGCCGAAGCTCGCCGATCCGCGCCAGCTGCAGATCGAGGGTCGTCCCGGTGACTCCGGTCACCGCGATCGTCGCGAACTTCTCCCGGTTGCCGCGGATCAGCCGATCGCGAAGCGCGAGATTGCCGATCGTGATCTGCGATCCGGTATCGACGACCGCGTCGAGCCGCAGGCCGGCGGCGGTGACCTCGGTGAGGATCAACTGGCCGCGCTGGCGCCGCGCGGTGACGACGATCTCGCCCGGCAACGGGACCGGGGGCTTCTCCGCGTCCTCGACCCGGATCAGCCGCTTTTCGAAATCCATCATCAAGCGCTGCCGGACCAGCGCGTCGATGCCGATCATGCCCTGGCCACCGAGGTCCTGCTCCTGCAAGGCGGGGACCTGCAAGTTGCGGACGGTCGTCGGGCCAAGGGTCAGCTGGTCGACCTTGACGCGATCGACGAGGTTGCGCGCGGTCATGCTGTTGAGGATGGCCGGAGCCCCGAGCGGCAGCTTCAACGCGCGGGCGATGCGCAGGCCGACGACGGACGTGTCGGCGCCGCTGTCGACCAGGAACTGATAGGGGCCGTGGCCATTGACCCGGACCTCGACGGTCAGCCGCGTTTCGACCTTGCGCGCCTTGACGTCTTCGCCGCCGATGGTGAGCTGGTTGTCGAGCACCGCGGGCGGCAGCGGAGGGACATTGGGCGCCGTGCGCGGAGCGGGCCGGGGCTTGCCGATCCGTGGGGACTGGGCGCCGACGACGCCGGGTAGGGCGACCAGAATCAGCGCACTTGCCAGGGCCAGGCCGCGGCCGTTCAGAGCCACTTGCTTCATCTCCTCGCGAGGCAAGCTACCCCCGGCGACGCCTCCTTGCCAGCGGCTTGACCTCAGGGTTGAGACGAGGGCGATTCAGCCGGTGCCGGAATCACGTTTCCGCTGGACGGAGGAGCGGCGCCCTGGCTGGTGATCAAGCCCGGCGCGGAGTTCGGCTGGACGGTTTTCCCGTTGCCGAGAACCCGAACGCAGCGGTTGAAGTCACACGCTACCAAGTGGCCCTCGCGGGTGTCCAGCCGGACGATTTTGCCGTCCGCCACGATGACTTGGTATTTTTGCGGTTTGGGCGAATCGGGCAGGGACCAGCCGATGATCGTGGCCGCGATGACAACCGAAACCGCCAATGTCATGACCGCCCGCCGAAGCGGCTCGTCCCTGTTTTCCATTCGTCCCCCTGATGGCGCGCTCGTTTGTGAGGATCTTTCAACCGCCCTACCAGCGGCCGTCGCGCTTGTGTAGGCGGCGGCGGGCCGGCGCTGGAAACTGGCCGCGATTGCCAAATAGGGTTTCGGCTGACATTCGGACTGGCATGTTCGCGGTTCGGTCTCGCCCTGGATTTCTTACGGCAAAATCTCGCCAGTTGCGGGACTCGCGCGCGGTGAGTGCGACTTTTGCGACTTTCCGGCTGACGTGACCGAGGCCGTCGTTCACCGCTGGACCGCATCGGATGGGGTCGAGCTCGCCTGGCACGAAACCGGCGAGGGGCGGGCGGTGATCCTGCTCCACGGCCTGTTTTCCGACGCGCCGATGAACTGGCTCAACTTCGGCCATGCGAAACGCATTGCGGCCACCGGCCGGCGGGTGATCATGCCCGACCTCCGCGCCCATGGCCTCAGCGGCAAACCGCATTCGCCCGACGCTTATCCGCACGCGATCCTGGTCCGCGATTTGAACGAGCTGATCACCCATCTCGGCCTCGCCGACTTCGATCTCGGCGGCTTCTCGCTCGGCGCCCGGACGGTGGCCCAGGCAGTCGGCGAAGGGCTCAAGCCGGGCAAGGCGGTGCTCGCCGGAATGGGCCTTCGCGGTCTGCAGAATTGGGGCAAACGCCAGGCCTTTTTCCGCGACGCGATCGCCAATTTCGACAGCAGCTCGCGCGGCGATCCGCACTGGCTCGCGATCCAGTTCATGAAGACCATGAAAGTCGACCGCGAGGCCGCCGGACTGGTGCTCGCAAGCTTCGCCGACATGGACGCGCAATGGCTCGAAGCCTTCACCATGCCGACCCTGGTCGTGTGCGGCAGCGAGGACGAGGACAATGGCTCGGCCAAGGAGCTTGCGGAGGCGCTTCCCGACGCCAAATTCGTCGAAGTTCCGGGGACCCACATGAGCTCGGTGACCAAAGCGGAACTCGGAGAGGAAATCGCCCGTTTCCTCGCCGCCTGACGACATCGGCTGGCGGCTTGACGAAAAAGGGTGGCGGGCTTCTTAGCCCACGCCGCAGGATCGAAGAGACAATATTGCGAGGACCCCTCTGATGAAATTCGCTGCTTCCGTGTCGCTTGCCGCTTTGGCGCTCGCGTCTTGCGCCACCAATCCCCAGCTCGCCGCGGCGCCCGTCACGACGGCCGGCGAGGCGCCCGCCGCCGCCGCTTCGGACGCCGGTCCCCTCACCGCCGAAGCCGCGCGCGAATTCGTCGCCCGTGCTGAAAAGGAGCTCGGCGAGTTCTCGGTCATCAACGCCCGCGCGCAGTGGGTCAACGCCACCTATATCACCGAGGACACCGACGCCCTCGCCACCCATTTCGGCACCATCGGAACCGAGATGCAAGTCCGCTTCGCCAACGAGGCGGCAAGATATTCCCAAGTGCCCGGGCTCGACTATGACACCAAGCGCAAGCTCGACATCCTGCGCGGCGTCCTGACCTTGCCGGCCCCGACCACGCCCGGCGCGGCGGCCGAGCTCAACACCATCTCCACCCGCCTCCAGTCGACTTACAGCAAGGGCCGCGGGACGTTTAACGGTCAGCCGACCACCGGCAACGATCTGGAGGAAAAGATGGGGACGGTTCGCGACCCCGCCGACCTCCAGGAAATGTGGACCAGCTGGCACAGCAATGTCGGGCGGCCGATGCGCACCGACTACACCCGCCTGGTCGAGATCGCCAACCAGGGCGCCAAGGAACTGGGTTATTCGGACACCGGCGCGATGTGGCGGTCGCGCTACGATATGTCGCCGGACCAATTCGCCGCGCTGACCGACAAGCTGTGGAGCGAGGTCAAGCCGCTGTACGACCAACTGCACTGCTACACCCGCGACCGGCTGAACCGGAAGTACGGCAATTCGGTCCAGCCGGCGACCGGTCCGATCCGCGCCGATTTGCTGGGCAATATGTGGGCCCAGGAGTGGGGCAATATCTATGACGTGGTTGCGCCTCCCGGAGCCGGCGACGTCGGCTATGACCTGACCCAGTTGCTGGTGGCCAAGAAGTACACCCCGGAGAAGATCGTCCGCACCGGCGAGAGCTTCTTCAGCTCATTGGGCTTCGCGCCGCTGCCAGCAACCTTCTGGACGCGCTCGATGATCACCGCGCCGCGCGACCGCGAGGTCGTCTGCCATGCCTCGGCGTGGGACGTCGACAACATCGAGGATTTGCGCATCAAGATGTGCACCAAGGTCAACGCCGACGACTTCGTCACCGTCCACCACGAGCTCGGCCACAACTACTACCAGCGCGCCTACAATAAGCAGCCGTTGCTCTACCTCGACAGCGCCAACGACGGGTTCCACGAGGCGATCGGCGACATGATCGCCTTGTCCGTGACCCCTGAATATCTGGTGCAGATCGGCCTCCTCGACCGGAGCAAGGTGCCGTCGTCGGACAAGGACATCGGCCTGCTGCTTCGCCAGGCGATGGACAAGGCCGCCTTCCTGCCGTTCGGCCTGCTGGTCGATAAATGGCGCTGGAAAGTGTTCAGCGGCGAAATCACTCCGGCCAATTACGAAAAGGGTTGGAACGACCTCAGGCTGCAATATCAGGGCATCGTCCCGCCGACCCAGCGGACCGAGGCCGATTTCGACCCGGGCGCGAAATATCACATCCCGGCCAGCGTTCCCTACACCCGCTACTTCCTCGCGCGCATCCTGCAGTTCCAATTCTACAAGGCGGCGTGCGACATGTCCGGCTGGAAAGGCCCGCTTCACCGCTGCAGCTTCTACGGCAACAAGCAGGTCGGGGCGCGGTTGAACCAGATGCTGGCGATGGGCGCCTCGCGGCCGTGGCCGGACGCGCTGGAAGCCTTCACCGGCGGCCGCGAAATTTCGGGCCGTCCGATGCTCGAATATTTCGCTCCGCTACAAAGCTGGCTCGAGCAGCAGAACCGCGGCAAGCAATGCGGCTGGTGAGCCCGGCTTAGCCGAGAAAAAAAGGGGCGCCGCGGGGCGCCCCTTTCCTTTGCTCGACGGTCCGCGACTATTCGCGGCCGCGCCCGCTGGGGCCGGTGTCGAGCGACCCGCCGCTCATCGTTCCGCTGCCGCTGGCGGGGCCGGTCGTCGCGCTGCGGCGCTTGCTGCTGCTGGCGCTGCTGCGGGGAGTGGCCTTGCGGCTCGTGCTGCCGGTGAAGCTGGCGCCGCCGAAGTCGCCGCTCGCGCCGCTTCCGGTCGACCTGCCGCTCCAATCGGATCCGCTGTCGGCCAGTTCGAACTCGGGCTGCAAGCTCATGTTCTCGCTCCACTCGCCGATCTGATCGCTGATCTGGCTCAGCTGTTCGCTGATCTGGCCGCGCTTCGACCACAGGAACACGCCGGCTCCGACCGCCGCGGCCGCCGCTGCCGCCGCCGCCACCGGACGTTCGCGGGCCGCGTCCATCCAGCCGCTGTTGTACTGGTTGTGGCCTTCCGGATTGTTGTTGTTGGACCGGCGACCGCCACGGGTGTTGCTGTTTTTGGTATTCCTCGGCATCGGATGCTCTCCTCATGTTTCGGGGGTGTCTGACGCTTAAACGCCTGGAAGCGTTACGCGTTTCGCCACTTGCGAGTGCATGGGGTGAGGGGAGCCGGGAGCGCGGCGGACTCAGATTTGTTCGAGCAAATGCTCGGCGCTGGACGCTTCATAGGCGCCGGGAGCCTCGACGTTGAGCTGTTCGACGACGCCGTCGTTAACGACCATCGAATAACGCTGGCTGCGCTTGCCCATGCCGAACTTGCTGCCGTCCATGGTCAGGCCGATCGCTTCGGCGAAATCGCCGTTGCCGTCGGCGAGCATGGTGATGTCTTCCGACCCGTCGCTCTTGTTCCAGGCCGCCATGACGAACGGGTCATTGACCGAAATGCCGGCGATTTCGTCGATTCCCTTGGCTTTCAGCTCGCCGGCCTTGTCGACGAACGAGGGCAAATGGCGGACCGAGCAGGTCGGAGTGAACGCTCCCGGCACCGCGAACAGAGCCACCTTCTTGCCGCGGAAATATTCGCCGCTGGTGGTCGGCTGCGGCCCGTCGGGGGTGGCGATCGCCAGGGGCACGTCGGGAAGCCGGTCGCCGACTGAAATGGTCATTGCAAATCTCCTGATGTGGGATGAGGCGGCAGATAGGCCCGGCGAGGGCCGCCCTCAAGGCTTGCCCGGGACGAGGGCGGCCGTCATGCTCGAATGGATGGACAAGCCGCCCTTCCTGTCCGGTAAGCTGCTTCTGGCGATGCCGGGAATGGCCGATCCGCGTTTCGAGCGGGCGGTGATTGCATTGTGCGTCCACGACGAGAACGGAGCGGTCGGCATCGGCATCGGCCACACCCGCACCGGAATGCGCTTCCGGGCTTTGTTGAAGCAGCTCGGGATCGATCCCGGCGATGCGCCCGACAGCCCGGTCCACCACGGCGGCCCGGTCGAGCCCGGTCGCGGCTTCATCCTCCATTCGACCGACTGGGGCGGCCAGGACACGCTGCACGTCGCCGGCGCTCGCGGCGAGCTGTGCGCGATGACCGGGACCATCGACGTTCTGAAAGCGATCGCGGAAGGGCGGGGGCCGTCGCGCTGGGTGGCCGCGCTCGGCTACGCCGGCTGGGAGGAATCGCAGCTGGAGGAAGAGATGACCCGCCACGGCTGGTTCGCGGCCGACGCCGATCCGGCGATCCTGTTCGACACGCCGACCGAAGAGCGATGGGCGGCGGCGTTCAAGTCACAGGGCGTCGATCCCCGCCTGCTGTCGAGCGAAACCGGGGTCGCCTGAGAGCGCGAATCATCATATAAAGAATTCTTTATATTTGCTTTCGGCGGGCAGTCTGGCTAGGGCGCCCGCATCCCCTTTTTCATCTGGAGACTCCCCTTGGCGACGCAGGCTGACACGCGATTCAACGATTATATCGTCAAGGACGTCGGCCTCGCCGATTTCGGTCGCAAGGAAATCGAGATCGCCGAGACCGAAATGCCGGGCTTGATGGCGCTTCGCGAGGAGTTCGGCGGGTCGAAGCCGCTCAAGGGCGCGCGGATCACCGGCTCGCTGCACATGACCATCCAGACGGCGGTGCTGATCGAGACTCTGACGGCTCTCGGCGGCGACGTCCGCTGGGCTTCGTGCAACATTTTCTCGACCCAGGACCATGCGGCCGCGGCGATCGCCGCGAGCGGCGTTCCCGTCTTCGCCATCAAGGGCGAGACGCTCGAGGAATATTGGGATTACGTGACTCGAATCTTCGATTGGGGGCAGGACGAGACCTGCAATTTGATCCTCGACGACGGCGGCGACGCGACCATGTTCGCGCTGTGGGGCGCGCGCGTCGAAGCGGGCGAGGAATTGTTCGCCCCGGCCAACGAGGAAGAGGAAGTGTTCGTCGCGACGCTGCGGCGTTTCCTCAAGGACCGGCCCGGCTACCTCACCAAGACGGTCGCCAACATCAAGGGCGTGTCGGAGGAGACGACGACCGGCGTCCACCGGCTCTATGATTTGGCGAAGCAGGGCAAGCTCCCGTTCCCGGCGATCAACGTCAACGACAGCGTCACCAAATCGAAATTCGACAACCTCTACGGCTGCCGCGAGAGCCTGGTCGACGCGATCCGCCGCGGGACCGACGTCATGCTCGCCGGCAAGATCGCCTGCGTCGCCGGCTTCGGCGACGTCGGCAAGGGATCGGCCCAGAGCCTTCGCAACGGCGGCGCCCGAGTCATCGTCACCGAGGTCGACCCGATCTGCGCGCTGCAGGCGGCGATGGAGGGCTATGAAGTCGTAACGATGGAAGAGGCCGCCGAGCGCGCCGACATCTTTTGCACCGCGACCGGCAACATGGACGTCATCACGCTCGAGCACATGCGCGCGATGAAGAACATGGCGATCGTGTGCAACATCGGCCACTTCGACAGCGAGATCCAGATCAACGCGCTGGCCAATTTGAAATGGACCGAGATCAAGCCGCAGGTCGACGAGGTCGAGTTCCCCGACGGCAAGAAGATCATCGTCCTGTCGAAGGGCCGCCTGGTCAACCTCGGCAACGCCACCGGCCACCCGAGCTTCGTCATGTCGTCGAGCTTCTCCAACCAGGTGCTCGCCCAGATCGAGCTGTGGACCGGCGCCGAAAAGTACCAGAACGACGTCTACGTGCTGCCCAAGCATCTCGACGAAAAGGTCGCCGCGCTCCATCTCGACAAGCTGGGGGTCAAGCTGACCAAGCTCAGCGACAAGCAGGCGGCCTATATCGGCGTCTCGCCCGAAGGCCCGTTCAAGCCCGAGCATTATCGTTACTGATTGATTTGGGCGGCCAAGCGAGGGAATAAATCGGGATGCGCCTCAAGCAGCCATTCCTGAAACTGCCGATCCGTTTCGACCCCGAAGCGCTGGCGGCCGAAGTGCGGGCGCTGCCGCCGTCGGCCTGGACTCCGCATCCGACCGGCTATGTCGGCAATGAGGCGGTGCGGCTGGTGACTCCGGGCGGCGAGGACAGCGACGCGATCGAGGGGCCGATGGCGGCGACCGAGAACCTCGATCGCTGCGACTATGTCCGCCAGATCATGGCCGAGATCGGCGGCGTCTGGGGACGCAGCCGCTTCATGGGTCTTGCGCCGGGCAGGGAAGTGCCGCCGCACATCGACATCAATTACTATTGGCGAACGCACCTTCGAATCCACATTCCGGTCATCACCAACCCAGGCGTGCTGTTCACCTGCGGCGACAAAACGGTGCACATGGCGGCGGGCGAGTGCTGGGTGTTCGACAGCTTCCTTCGCCACGACGTGCAGAACAAGGGCGACGCCCAGCGCATCCATCTGGTTCTCGACACGGTGGGCGGTGGCCTGCTTCCCGAGCTGATGAAGGGCGCGGAATCGGGGCAGGGGGAGGCGCGCCTGTTTCAGCCCGGCGAGCGTCCGGGCAATGGCCTCGCCTTCGAGCAGGTGAATTCGCCCAAGGTCATGTCGCCGTGGGAGATGCGCTGCCATCTTGCCTTCACTCGCGAGAAGTCCGGATCGGACCCGCGGGTGGTCGCGGTCCTCGATCGGGTCGAGATGTTCATCGATGCGTGGGCGGCGAGCTGGGCGCGGTTCGGAACCGACGACGCCGGGCGGGCCGATTACGAAAAGCATTTGCTCGATGTTCGCGAAAGCCTGGCGGCGATGGGCGTGGCGACGCTCGAAATGCCGAACACGATACCGTTGGCGCGCATGCTCGAGCAATTGATCTTCCAGCTTGCTCTGGCCCAGCCGGACAGTGTCGTCGCCAAGGCCGAGAAAGCCAGCGAACCGGCGCCCGCGCCGGCTTCGGCCAGCCCCTTTGACTTTGGTGCTGCGGTGAATGTTTCGGGGTCGATCGGCTCGGCTGCCTCTTCAGGAAATCCGTTTCGAGAGCGCTTCGATCGACCGATCTTCATCGTCAGCACGCCGCGGTCTGGATCGACGTTGCTCTATGAAACGCTGGTGCAAGCTCCGGGACTGTTTGCAACCGGCAACGAGAGCCATCATTTGATCGAGGCCGTGCCCGGCCTCGCGCCCCAGCAACGGAGCTGGCTGTCCAACCAGCTCGTCGCGCACGATGCGTCGCCGGAAGTTGCAGAGAGGCTTGCCGCGGGTTTCTATCGGCAGCTTCGGGATCGCGACGGACAATTGCCGACGGGGCGCGTGCGGATGGTCGAGAAGACGCCGAAGAATGCGCTGCGCGTGCCCTTCTTCGATGCGGTGTGGCCGGATGCGCACTTTATATACTTGTACCGCGACCCGCACGAGACGCTTTACAGCATGATCGAAGCGTGGACCTCGGGCGGTTTTCGAACCTATCCGGGGTTGCCCGGCTGGCCGGGCGGCAACTGGTCGTTGCTGCTGGTCCCCGGTTGGCAAAAGCTCAAGCCAATGCAGCTTCCGGAAATCGTCGCCCACCAATGGGCGATCACGACCGAAGTTCTTCTCGACGATCTGGAGAAGCTCCAGGGCGATCGCGTGCAGGCGATCGACTATCGCCGGCTGGTGGATTCTCCGCAATCGGAGATGGAACGGATTTCGATGCGGCTTGGCCTTGGCTGGGACCGGCAACTGGGCGATACGCTGCCCTTATCGAAGACCACCGTATCGAAGCCGGATCGCGGGAAATGGCGTCAGCTCGAGCCGGTCATCCAGGCGGTATGGCCAATTGTCGAGAAGGCCGATGCACGCGCCCGCCGATTCCTCGCCGACAGGTCGATCGCGACGCAGGCCGCCGCCTGACCCACAGCCAATCACCAAGGCAGCTTGGCCTTTGCTGCGGCCGCCGTTAGAGCGCCGGCCAAATCGCCTCTGCAGAATTCGGGTCCAACCATGACTTATCAAGCCACTCCGCCGGCGAACGCCGAAACGAGTCAGACTGATCCGATGGCCGGTGCTGCGCCGCCACCGCCGGACACGAAGATCGGCGCGTCCAAAGGGCTCGCCGCCTGGTTGACCCGGAACAAGACCAGCTTTGCAGTCTCGTCCTATCAAAGCGGTCGCTTGTTGCTCGTTGGAACGATGCCGGACGGGACTATTTCCGTGCACCAGCAGGCGTTCGGCCGGGCAATGGGAATCTGCTGGGACCGCAACGGACTGTGGCTCGCGTCGCGCGTACAGATGTGGCGGCTTGAGAACATCTTGCCCAAGGGAATGGTGGCGCAGGAACGCTTCGACCTGATGCTGATGCCGCGCACGACGCACATTACCGGAGACATTGACGTCCACGAAGTCGGCGTTGATGGCGACGGCCGCCCAATATTCGTGAACACAAGCCATTCCTGCCTGGGAATGCTTGATCCGGTGGATAGCTTCCGGCCGATCTGGAAGCCCAAGTTCATAACCGAGCTGGTTCCGGAAGACCGTTGTCACCTCAACGGGCTTGGGATCGTCGACGGCCGGGCCAAATATGTCACCGCGGTCAGTCAAACCGACGTTGCGAGCGGCTGGCACGGCCGTCCGCTTCCCAAGGGAGTCATCATCGACGTCGAGACGGACGAGGTCGTAACCGACCAACTGTCGATGCCGCATTCGCCGCGTCTGGGCCCCGACGGGAAGCTGTACGCAGTCGACAGCGGACGCGGCTGGCTAGTCGAAGTGGACATGGCAAGCGGTGGTGTCCGGGATGTCGCTTTCTGCCCCGGATTCCTCCGTGGACTGGCGTTGATCAACGGCCATGCGGTGGTCACGGTGTCGAAGCCGCGACACGGCCGATTCGAACAAATGCCGATCTCCGAGGGGCTGACCGAGCGGAATCTCGATCCGATTTGCGGGGTATTGGTGATCAACCTGGCGCAGGGCGAGATTGTCGAATGGCTCCGGCTGGAAGGCGAGGTGCAAGAGCTGTTCGCGGTGGAACTCATGCCGGGGATCACCTGCCCGATGTCGATCGGGCCCCAGGCCGAGGAGTTTCACACCACGGTCACCTTCGCTTCGGACGTCAAGGTGCTCGAGCGCTGACGCAATTTCGACCAGCGTCGGACTAGATTCTACGGATGCACTTAACTGGGCGTTTAGAGCACCCTTTGGTCATGTGGCATTAATGTTACAGCGCTTCGCCGAAACGCCGAGGGGCGGCGAAAATTGTTTTTTTTCGAACTTTCATCCGCCACTAACCGCGCACAATTCCACCTCCTTTCTTGAGGGATCGAAAAGCCATGCGCTCACTTACCCGACTGATGCTGTCTTCCGTATCGTTCGCCGCAATCGCCCTCGCGGCGTCACCGGCGCAGGCGCAAACCCCGGCTCCGGTCCAACCCGAGGGCGATCCTTGCCAGGCTCCGTCCGACCAGATCGACAAGTCGAAGTGCCCCGATACCGATAGTCCGGCCGGCGAAGCTGTTCAGCGCGGCGACACTGCCGCGCCGGCGTCAGCTGGCGATGGGGACATCGTGGTCGTCGGTTCGCGCATTCGTCGTAACCGCTTCAATACCGCCGACCCGGTCACGGTCATCACCCGCGACGAGGCCGTCGATGCGGGCTTCAACTCGACCGCCGAAGTGCTGCAGAGCGTCGGCGTCACCGGCGGCACCCCGCAGATCGACGACAGCTTCGGCGGCCTGGTCGTCGAGGGCGGCGCCGGCGTCAACACGCTGTCGCTACGCGGCCTCGGCCCGACTCGAACCCTGGTGCTTCTCAACGGCCGGCGCGTCGCTCCGGCGGGTACCCGCGGCCAGGTCGGCGCGGCCGATCTCAACGTCTTGCCGAACGCGATCATCGACCGGATCGAGGTGCTGAACACCGGCGCGTCCTCGATTTACGGATCGGACGCGGTTGCCGGCGTCGTCAACATCGTCACCAAGAACAAGGTCAATGGCCTGACCTTCGAAATGACTCACAACGCGCTCGAGGTCGGCGCCGGAAACGATCGGCGCTACTCGCTGGTCGGCGGCGCGTCGGGCGCGAACTGGGGCATCAACGGCTCGCTCGAATTTTACTCGCGCAGCAGGCTGACGCAGGGCGACCTCAAATGGGCCCGCTGCCCGCAGCAGCGCCGGCTCACCCCGCTCGGCGCGAACGACACCGATAAGTGCTTCCCACTCGAAGAGGGCGGCGTCACGGTCAACACGATCGGAATTTCGCCGCGCTTCGAGTATTTGGGCTCCAGCCCGAACCCGATCGATCTCGCGCCCGGTTTCCAGGACATTCCGCCAGACTATTACCTGCTCTGCAACCGCTTCCGTCCGACCACGCCGGTGGCGGGCCAGACGGTGCCGGGCTTCGAGTGCGTCGGCGGTCTGCTGTACAATTACATCACCGAGAGCGGCTTTGGAACGAGCACCAACCTTCGCGACACATTCGCTCCCGAAATGCTCAAGGGTGACGTCATCTCGCCGGCGAAGACTTACACAGGCTTCCTCACGGGGCATTGGGACACCGGTTTCTTCGGCGATGGGCAGCTCTATGGTGAATTGCTGGTTACGCGCCGCAAATCGAATCAGGATGGCACGCGCCAGCTGATCCTCGACTATCCCCGCATTCGCCGGAACGCGGCCAATACGGCGAACATTTTCAATCCGCTGATCCCCGGCGGCGGCGCGGCGACCGCGGTCCCCGGATCGCTGGCCGCTTCCCTCCCCGCGATCACCAACCTGCGCATATTCGGCGCTTACGGCGATACCTACAACGACAACCAGACCCAGGACTTTGTGAAGGCGTCGGCCGGCTTCCGCGGCGATCTGCCGTTCCTCACCGACTGGCGCTACGACCTCTACGCGTCCAAGAGCTGGGCCGACGGACGCTATGTTTCCGAGCGCGTTCTGACCGACCGAATCACTCAGAGCATGGACATCATCCAGAATGCCGACGGGACCTTCAGGTGCCGGGACACCACCGGCGGTTGCGTCGCGGCTCCCCCGATCACCAATGAAGTCATCGCGGGCAACGGCCGTTTCGTTGCTCCGGCCTGGTTCGAGTATATCCGTGAGGACGTGGTCGGCAACACCCGGTTCCGCGAGCATATGGCCAACCTGACGCTCGACGGTCCGTTGTTTGCGCTTCCAGGGGGCGATGCCTCGCTGGCCGTCGGTGCCGAGTATCGCAAGTCGCGCATTCGGGATCTTCCGGGCGAAGACAGCGAAGCCGGCAACCTCTACTTCTTCAGCGCGGCTCCCCGGACCATCGGCTCCGATTCGGTGTGGGAAACGTTCGGGGAGATCGAGTTGCCGATCCTCGCCAACGTTCCGTTCGCCGAAGCCCTGACGCTCAACGCCTCGGCCCGTTACACGGACTACGAATCCTACGGTTCGGGCACGACGTACAAGGTCGGCGCTCTCTACTCGCCGACGAACTGGCTGTCGCTCCGCGGCAGCTACGGCACGTCCTATCGCGCGCCGGCATTGTACGAGCAGTTCCTCGGTGCGACCTCGGGCTTCCTCGCGAACACCACCGACCCGTGCCACAATCTTTTCGACGTCACCAACCCGGCCATCCGTGCGCGTTGCCAATCGGAAGGCCTGCCCAACAACTTCCAGCAGAATAGCAGCGTTACGGTGCTCCAGCTCGGCGGCGCGGCAGCGGGTCTCGAGGCGGAAACATCGAAGAACCTGACATTCGGCGCCGTCTTCCAGCCCAAGCTCGGCCCCGACTTCGGCAATCTGTCTCTGGCCGTCGATTATTTCGACGTCGAAGTGAACGATGGGGTGGCGCAGCTCTCTGCGAACACGATCGCGCGCGGCTGCTACCAGGGCACCCGGCCGGAGTACTGTCAGTTCGTCAGTCGCGCGCCCTTTACCGGCCCCGGAACCGGCCAGCTGACCATCCAGCAGCAGTACATCAACGTCGCCACCGACCAGGTGAAGGGCATCGACTTCGTCCTTCGTTACGACCGCGAGTTCGGACCTGGGACGCTGAGCTTTGGTGCTCAGGCGGTTCACACCCTGGATCGCGTCAACCAGACGGATCCCGACAGCGACCCGTTCGATTTTAACGGCCAGATCGGTTACCCGAAATGGGCGGGAACCGGACATATCGCCTACGAGACCGGGCCGTTCTATGTCCGTTGGGGCGCTGAATATATCAAGGCCACCAGCGACAGCGAGGCGGCCGAGGCGCTGGGCTTCGATCCGGATGTCTACGACTTCTCGGTTCCGGATTATTGGCTGCACACTTTCGCGGCGCGCTACGAGGAAGACCGGTTCAGCATCACCGGCGGAATTCGCAACGTGTTCGACAAGAAGCCGCCGAAAATCACTGCCGAAGATCCGTTCGTCAACACGACCGCCAACGCACCGCTGCAGAGCGGCTTCGATTTCCGCGGTCGGACGTTCTTCATCAACGTTCGCGCCAAGGTCTTTTAGGTTCGGTCAAGCGATCGCATCCAATCAACGGGCGGGAGAAATCCCGCCCGTTTTTTTGCGCCGCGCATTTTGGGCGGCGATCACCTGATTCCGCTTCTGTTATCGCTCACCGGCGGCTTATGGTTTTGGCCATGGCGCGCGGGGACCTGAACCGATGAGCGATCTCTCGGGCGCGAGCCTGGTCGCAATCGCGGCCGCGGCGCTGTGGATTACGATCGCGGCTGTCCTGTCGCTGGTCGCCGCGCGGCGTCTCGCACGGGCGGCGTCGGTCCAGGAGGCCGCCCGATCGCTGGCGAGCCTGCTCGAGGTTGCGCCCGCAAGGCCGCTCCTCGTCCGCGCCGACGGCCGCATCGAGGCGGACCCGCGGCTGCTGCGCGAGCTCGGCCTGAATCGGGCGCCGGCCCGGCTGGCCGATCTCGCCGGCGACAATGTTGGCATCGACAAGGAAGACCTCAGCGCTCTGATCGCCGACGTCGAAGCCGCCGCCATGGCCTGCGAGCAGGTCGAGCGAACGGTCCGCGCAGCGGGATCGCGCCGGGTGTTCGACGTTCGCGGCGGGCCGGCGCCGCCGCCCGAGCCACCCGGAACGCTGCTGCTGTGGCTGTTCGACACCAGCGCCAGCGAAGAGGAGCGCTCGAAGCTCTCGCTGCGCCTCCGCCAGACCGAGGGGGCGCTGGATTCGCTCACCCATCTGATCGAATCGGCGCCGTTCCCGATGTGGTACCGCGGGCCCGACTTAAAGTTGGGCCTGGTCAACAGCGCCTTCGTCGACGCGGTCGAAGCCCGGGACGCGGCCGAGGTCATAACCAAGGAAATCGAGCTGATCGACGAGCCCGGCGACAATGGCGCGCGCGCCGCGGCGATGAATGCGCTCGAGCTGGGCGCGATCCAGTCGCGCAATCAGCCAGCCATTCTGCGCGGCGAGCGGCGCATGCTGCGGATCGTCAACGTGCCGCTTCCGACCGGCGCCGTCGCCGGCTTCGCGATCGACATCCAGGACCTCGAGGATGCGCGCTTCGAGCTCGCCCGGCACGTCGAATCGCAGCGCGAGCTGGCCGACCGGATGACCGCCGGCGCGGCCCAGTTCGATCCCGACCGCTCGCTCAACTTCTTCAACCAGCCGTTCGCGGTGATGGCCCAGCTCGACACCGACTGGCTCGCCGAGCGCCCCGAATTCGAGCGCGTGCTCGAGCGCATGCGCGACAACCACCGGCTGCCGGAAACGCGCGACTTCCCGGCCTGGAAGGACGAGCGCCGCGCCTGGTTCAGCAGCCCCGAAGAAGTCATCGAGGAAGAATGGATGCTGGCCAACGGCGACCATCTGCGGGTCGTCGCCCAGCCGCTTCCCGACGGCGGCCTGCGCCTGTTCCTCGAGGACCGCACCGAGCAGGTCCGGCTGGCTTCGGCCCGCGACACCTTGCTCCGAGTCCGGGCGGCCACCTTCGACAATCTGTTCGAGGCGATCAGCGTCTTTGCGAGCGATGGCCGGCTTTATCTGTGGAACCGCCGCTTCTGCCAGGTCTGGGACCTCGACGAGGAATGGCTGCGCGAGCATCCGCGGGTCGACGAGCTGGTGCCCGCGATGGCCCGCAAGCTGGTCAATCCGACCGCCGCCGCGCAGGTCCGCGAGCAGGTCCGCCAGACGACCAGCAAAAGGGAATCGGCGCGCGGACGGATCTCGATGACCGACGGGCGCCATTTTGAGTTCGCGGCGGTCCCGCTGCCCGACGGCAATGCGCTTTTCACCATGGTCGATGTCACCGACTCGACGCGCATCGAGGCGGCCTTGCGCGAACGCGCCACGGCGCTCGAGGCGGCGGACCGGGTGAAGACCGATTTCGTCGCCAACATGAGCTACGAGCTGCGCACCCCGCTGACGTCGATCGGCGGCTTCGCCGAGATGCTATCCGAAGGCTATGGCGGCAAGCTGACCCCGGCGGCACAGGATTATGTCAGTGCGATCGTCGAATCATCGGCGCTGCTCGCCAAGCTGGTCGATGACGTGCTCGACCTGACCACCGGCGACACGCGTGGAATCAACCTCGAGCGCCAGCGGGTCGATCTCGCCGGGCTGTGCCGGGCGGCGGTCGAAACCGCGGAGCCCAGGGCGGCCGAAAAGGCGCAGAAGCTGATCAAGGACATCGATCCGTCGACCGGATTTGTCATCGGCGATGCCCGGCGATTGCGCGAGTCGATCGAGCATGTGCTGCACAACGCGATTGCCTACACCGACCGCAAGGGCCGCATCGCGCTCAAGGCCGCCGGCGACGAGGAGCGGGTGGTGATCGAGATTAGCGATAACGGCTCCGGCATCGCCAAGCAGGATTTGCCCCGCGTGTTCAACCGCTTCGACCGCGTCGAGGAGACCAGCGTGCGCGGCGAGGCGGCGCTCGGCCTCGGACTGCCCCTGACCCGCCAGTTCATCGAGGCGCATGGCGGCACGGTCGAGCTGGTGTCGAAGAAATCGAAGGGAACCACGGTCACTCTGACGGTGCCGCGCGGCGCGCAATGATCCTGGCAAGCGAAGAGGAGACGGTCGCGCTCGGCGAAAAGCTCGCAGGGCTGGCCCGGGCCGGCGACGTCATTGCACTTTGCGGCCCGCTCGGGGTCGGCAAAACGACATTGGTTCGCGGCTTCCTCGCCGGTCGCGGCCATTCGGACGAGGTCCCGAGCCCGAGCTTTGCAATCGTCCAGCCTTACGACGCCCTCGACCCGTCCGCGTGGCACGTCGATCTCTATCGGCTCGAGGACGCTTCCGAGCTTGAGGAGCTGGGCCTCGACTCCGCCGGCGAGGGCATCCTGCTGGTCGAGTGGCCCGAGCGCGCCGGGGAGGATGCGTGGCCCAATGCGCTCCGGCTGTCGCTCGACTTCGCCGAAGCGGGCGCACGGCGCTTGACAGCCCAAGTGCCCCCGGCATGGGAAGGGCGATGGCCGCCCCGATGATTCCGCCCAGCGATGCGCCGCGCTTCCTCGAAGCCTGCGGATGGGCCGGAGCACGGATCGAGCCGCTCGCCGGCGACGCCTCGTTCCGCCGCTATTTCCGGGTGATCGGCGAAGGCCGCTCGGCGGTGCTGATGGACGCGCCGCCGCCGCACGAGGACCCGCGGCCGTTCGTCGCGGTCGCAGAATGGCTGGGTTCGACGGGCCTGAGCGCTCCCGAAATCATCGCCCGCGACCTCGACAAAGGCCTGCTCCTGCTCGACGATTTCGGCGATGCCCGGCTTCGCGAGACGCTCGATGAAGACCCGGACCGGGAACGCGAGCTTTACGAGCTGGCGACCGACGTCCTCATCCACCTTCACCGGCATCCGCCGATGGCGGACCTGCCGGCCCATGGGCTCGGCCAGTGGCTTGAGGAGCTCGACCTGTTCACCGACTGGTATTGCCGGGCGCTCGGGCTGACGGTCGACGTCGACGGCTATCGCGCGGCGTGGACCGAGGTGCTCGAGCCGATCGCCTCCGACGGCCTCGGCCCGGTGACGATCCTGCGCGACTACCACGCCGAGAACATCATGCTGATCGGCGGGCGCGAGGGCGTCGCGCATCTCGGCCTGCTCGATTTCCAGGACGCCCGCGCCGGGCACCCGGCCTACGACCTCGCCTCGGTGCTCGAGGACGCCCGCCGCGACGTACCGCCGGCGCTCGAGCAAGCGATGATGGACCGCTACATGGACGCGACCGGGCAGGGGGAGGCGTTCGAGCGTGCCTATTGGGCGCTTGCGGCGCAGCGCAACACGCGCATCCTCGGGGTCTTCACGCGGCTGTGGAAGCGCGACGGCAAGCCACATTATACCCAGTTCCAGCCGCGCATGTGGGGCCTCCTCGAGCGCGACCTGGCGAGCCCGCCGCTGGCCCCGGTGCGAACCTGGTTTGACGCCAATGTCGCGCCCGAGCATCGCGCCGCGCCGTGGAGCGAGGCGGCGTGACCGCGAGCCGCCGGACGCTGAGGCTCCGAGCCGAAATCTCCGCCGAAATCCCCGATACCGCGATGGTCATGGCCGCCGGCCTCGGCAAGCGCATGCGGCCGCTGACCGCGAGCAAGCCCAAGCCGCTGATCGAGGTCGCCGGGAAGCCGCTGATCGACCATGCGCTCGACCGGCTTCGAGCCGCCGGGGTCAAGAAGGTCGTGGTCAACGTCCATTACCTCGCCGACGCGCTTCAAGCGCACCTGGAGCGCACCGCCGACGGGCTCGATGTCACCATCTCCGACGAGCGCGAGCTGCTGCTCGAGACCGGCGGCGGGCTGGTCAAGGCGCAGTCGATGATCGACTGCGACCCGTTCCTGGCGATCAACAGCGACAATCTGTGGGTCGACGGGCCAGCGGACACGCTCAAGCTGCTCGCGTCGCACTGGGACGGCGCGAAGATGGATGCGCTGCTGCTGCTGGTGCCGCACGCGCGCGCCATGAACCACAGCGGCCTCGGCGACTTCCATCTCGACCAGGCCGGCAAGCTCCGCCGGCGCGGGCGTTCGCGGGTGGCGCCGTTCGTCTACACCGGCATCCAGATGGTCTCGAAGGCGCTGCTCAAGGATGCGCCCGAAGGCGCGTTCTCGACCAATATATTGTGGGACCGGGCGATCGCCGCCGGGCGCTGCTTCGGGGCGGTCCACCAGGGCCTGTGGTTCGACGTCGGCAAGCCGCAGTCGATCAAGGCGACCGAGCAAGTCCTGGCCAATGGCTGATCCCGCCGGTCGCCCGGGAGGGCCGGCGGTTTTCACCATCCCGGCCCACCGCTCGTTCGCGGATTCGCTCGTCGCGGGCCTGCGCGCGCGATACGGCGAGGGTCCGCTCGATCTCGCCCGCGGCCGAATCCTGCTGCCCAACAATCGCGCTGTTCGAACGGTCACCGAGGCGTTCGTCCGGGCCAGCGGCTCAGGGCTGGTGCTGCCGCGGCTGGTGCCGATCGGCGATCCCGAGATCGAGGAGCGGATCGGCGGCGCGCTCGACCCCGCCGACACGTCCGATGCGGTCCCGCCGGCGGTCGAGCCGCTGGCGCGCTTGCTCGCGCTCACTCAATTGGTCGCCGGCGACGGGGCCGGCACGGCGGAAGCCGCTCGCCTGGCCGCCGACCTCGCGCGGACGCTCGACGCGCTGCTGATCGAGGATGTGCCTCCGACCAAGCTGGCCGAGGCGGCCGCCGATGCGCCCGAGCTCGCCCGTCATTGGCAGCTGTCGCTCGACCGCCTGCGAGCGATCCTCGACCGCTGGCCCAAGCAACTCGCCGCGATCGGCAAGATCGACCTGGCCGACCGCCGCAACCGGCTGCTCCGGGCGATGGCCGATCGCTGGGGCCGGACGCCGCCGGATGGCTTCACAATTGCGGCTGGGATTACCACGACGGCCCCGGCGGTGGCGGCGCTGCTGCGGCGGATTGCCGACCTGCCCGAAGGGATGGTCGTCCTGCCCGGCCTCAGCCTGACATCGGTGATGCCGGACGAAGAATGGGAGGCGCTCGGCCCGGACGACGAAGGCAAGGGGGAGGAGAGCCACCCGCAGTTCCATCTGAAGCTGCTGCTCGACCGGATGGGCGTTGCCCGCGGCGAAGTGCAATTGTGGCGCTCGGCGGGGCGGTCCGCAGCGCGAGCGATCCGCGGCCGCGCGATCGCCAATGCGATGACCGTCGCCGATTTCAGCGACAAGTGGAACGGGCTCAAGCCCGCCGAGCGGCGGCTGACCGGCATCCGGGCAGCCGAATTGCCCGATCCTGCGGCCGAGGCCCAGGCGATCGCGCTGGCGCTGCGCGAAGCGGTCGAGACGCCGGGGCGGACGGCGGCCTTGGTGACTCCCGACCGGATGCTGGCGGCGCGCGTGTCGGCGCTGCTCGAGCGCTGGGGCATCCACGCCGACGACAGCGCCGGCAAGCCCCTGTCGCAGGTCGCGGCGGGGACCTTGTTGCTTGGGATTGCCGCCGCTGCCGCCGAGGACCTGGCGCCGGTGCCGCTGTTGGCGCTGCTCAAGCATCCGCTGGTCGGCGGGGAAGGCGAGGCGCGGCGCGCATGGCTGGACGAGGTCCGAACACTTGACCTCACGCTTCGGGGGCCAAGGCCGGCCGCGGGCCTGCAGGGGCTCGATGAGTATTTCGCGGAGAAGGACCGCGATTCTCAGTTCAGTGGCTGCCAACGCGCCTGGAAGCAGGTGCGAGACATCGTCGCTCCGCTCGACGGGATGCTCGGCGCGCCTGTTGCGCTCAGCGCCTTTGCGGAGGCGCTGGCGCGGTCGGCGAACGCGCTTGCCGGCGATGCCGCCTGGCGCGGGCAGGAAGGGCGCATGACGGCGGAGCTGGTGGCGGAGCTTCAGGCGCTACCGGAGGCCGCCGGGTTGGCCATCGGCGCGGACGACGCGGTGCCGCTGCTTCGCCAGCTGCTCGACGAGCGCCGGGTGCGACCGCCGTACGGCGGTCATCCGCGCGTGTTCATCTGGGGCCTGCTCGAGGCGCGCCTGCAGCACGCCGATTTGATGGTGCTCGGCGGACTCAACGAGGGCGTCTGGCCGGCGCTTCCGGCGCCCGACCCGTGGCTGGCGCCGAAGATCCGCGCCAATCTCGGCATGCCGGGGTTGGATTTCCGAACCGGCCTCGCCGCGCACGATTTCGCCAGCGCGCTCGGCGCGCCCAGCGTGCTGGTCACAAGGGCGCGCCGCGACAGCCGCTCGCCGACCGTGGCATCGCGATTCTGGCTGCGGCTTCGGGCGATGACCGGCGGGCTGGCGCGCGACACAAGGCTGGAGCGGCTGGCGGCAACGCTTGACGACCCCGGCGTGCTCGAACCGAGCAGCCGTCCACGACCGTCGCCCGCGAAGGACAAGCGCCCTCAACGGATTTCCGTGACCGCGGTCGACCGGCTGAAGGCGGACCCGTTTGCCTTTTACGCCCAGGCGATGCTCGGACTGCGCAGCCTGGATTCGGTCGACGCCGACCACAGCGCCGCGTGGAAGGGCAGCGCGGTGCATGAGGTGCTCGAGCACTGGCTGGCCGAGGACCAGTGCGACCCGACCAAGTTGATGCCGCGAGCTCGGGCCTTGCTCGCCGGCGAATCGATCCATCCGATGCTGCGCGCCTTGTGGCAGCCGCGGCTGATCGAGGCGATCCGCTGGGTCGAGCAGCAGGAACTCGACAACCGCGCCGCGGGCCGTCGGCCGCTGAAAGCCGAAATCTGGGGCGAAACCGCGATCGACGGAGTGACGGTCTACGGCAAGGTCGACCGCATCGACCGCTATGACGCCGGCGGTCTGGCGATCGTCGACTACAAGACCGGCAAGGCGCCGGCCCAGAAGGCGGTCGATGCCGGGTTCGCGCTCCAGCTCGGCCTGCTCGGGCTGATCGCCAGGGCCGGCGGGTTCGAGGGAGCCGGCGGCGACCCGCTCGCGCACGAATATTGGTCGCTGACCAAATATGGCGACAGCTTCGGCAAGCGCGTCTGCCCGGACAAGAAAATTGGCGCGGCGGAATTCCTAGCGCACGCGGAGGGGCATTTCATCGGCGCGGCGCGCAAATGGCTGACGGGGGAGGAGCCGTTCACCGCCAAGCTCAACCCGGCCTACGCGCCCTATGGCGACTACGACCAGCTGATGCGGCTCGAGGAATGGTACGGCCGCGAATGAGCCTATTTGCCGGCCTTGTCCGGGGTCTTCTTGACCTTCGAGGCGTACAGCAAGGCGGCGACGATCGCCGCCGAGCCGATGCCGACCGCGACGCCGGCCTTGACCAGCTTGGCGCGGCGCTCTTCGCTGGCCTCGTCGGCCTTGTTGTCTTCGTCGCTCATCGGCGACCTTTTATGGTCTCGGCCGCCGCTTGGGAAGCATCTGCCTGATGCGCCAGCGCTTGAAGCCCTTCCCCGAGCTGCACGGCGACCAGGCGCTGGCCGCCGATCCCGCCGCCCATGCCGCGCTGTCGGCGTCGGCGGGGACCGGCAAAACCCAGGTGCTCAGCGCCCGCGTGCTTCGGCTGCTGCTGTCCGGAGTCCGGCCCGAGCATATTCTGTGCCTGACTTTCACCAAGGCCGGCGCCGCCGAGATGGCCAACCGAATCAATGCGCGGCTCGCCGGCTGGGTGCGGATGCGCGATCAGGACTTGAGAAGCGATCTCATCAACCTCGGCGAACGCAATGATCCGATTACGATGCAGCGGGCACGGCGGTTGTTCGCGAGGATCCTCGACGCGCCCGGCGGATTGCGCATCCAGACCATCCATAGCTTCGCCCAGGCGCTGCTTGCGGCGTTCCCGGCCGAAGCCGGAATCACCCCCGGCTTCCAGCCGATCGAGGGCCGCGCGGAGCAGGAACTGGCGCGGACCACGCTCGCCAATTTGCTCGCCGATGCCGAAAGCGGCGGCGGCGAGCGGCTGATCGGCGATGTCCAGTGCCTCAGCTTGCGCCTCGGCGAGAAGGACGCGATCGCCTATCTGATGCAATGCGCGCGGGCGAGCGACGCTCTCGCCGCCATCGGCGCGCCGGAGACCATCGAGGGCAAGCTGCGCGCCGTCATGGGGCTGCCGGAGGGCGCGGTCGACGACTATCTCGCCGAGCATTGCGCCGACGACCGCTTCGACTGCGACCTGCTTCAGGCGATCGCCGCGGCCAACCGCAAATGGGGCAGCGCGACCGGAGCCAAGGTTGCGGACAGCGTAGGACAGTGGCTGGCGCTCGATCCGGCGGCGCGAGCGGCCGCGCTTCCCGAGCTGGCGCTACTGGTCTTCACCGGATCGGGAGACCTGCGCAAGGTGTCGGCCGGACAGCGCAGCGCCGACCCGGATTACGACGCCCACGCCGAGCGGCTCGCCGCCGCAGTGACCGAGCTCCTCCACATCCAGACCGGCGCGCGCCTCGCCGCCGACATGGCCGCCGGCCTCAGAGCGGGTCAGGCGTTCGCAGCCGCCTACAGCCGCGCCAAGCGCAGCGCCGGAGTCGCCGACTTCGACGATTTGATCCGCTGGACCCGGCGGCTCCTCGAAACACCGGGGATGGGCGAATGGGTGCGCTACAAACTGGATCGCCGCACCGACCATATCCTGGTCGACGAGGCGCAGGACACGAACCCGGATCAATGGGCGATCGTCAGCGCCCTGGTCGAAGAATTCTTCAGCGGCGCCAGCGAGGCCGAGCGGCGCGTCCGCACCTTGTTCATGGTCGGCGACTTCAAGCAGGCGATCTACGGCTTCCAGGGCAGCGACCCCGCCGGTTTCGACGACATGCGCCGGGCGACTCGCGAGCGATCGGAAGCGCTGCGCCGGGCCGAGGACGAGAGCGGCGACGGCGACCGGCTCGCGCTCGAGTTCCGCGACCTGTCGATCGACGCCAGCTTCCGCTCGGCGCCGGCGGTGCTCGACGTGGTCGACGCGGTGATCGGCGAGGTCGGCTATCGCGACATGGGGCTTCCCGAGCAGCCCAACCGCCACCGCGCCTTCTTCGACCGCCGGCCCGGCCTGGTCGAGCTGTGGAAGCCATTTGCGGTCGAGACGGGCGAGGAAGCGGAGGAAGGCGAGGAGGGCTGGCTCGACGAGACCGACCGCAAATATGCGACCGCGATCGCCGACCAGATCAAGCGCTGGCTCGACGAAGCGCCGGTCGTCGCGTCGACCAAGCGGCCGCTGAGTCCGGGCGACATTCTCGTGCTGGTGCGCAGCCGCGGCGAGCTCGCCTCGCTGATCGTTGCGCGCCTGTTCGCGGCCAAGGTGCCGGTCGCCGGCATCGACCGGCTGCACCTTTCGAAGCCATTCGCGGTTCGGGACCTGCTCGCCGCGGTCGCCTTCGCCGTGCAGCCGCTCGACGACCTCAACCTCGCCAATTTGCTGGTCTCGCCGCTGATCGGCTGGGACCAGGACCAGTTGTTCGACCTCGCTTACGGCCGCGAGAAGATGCCGCTGTGGCGCGTCCTCCGCGACCGCGCCGGTGATCAGCCGCATTTGACGCAAGCCCACGACGCGCTCGGGTCGCTGCTCGCGATGGCCGATTTCACGACTCCGGCGCGGTTCCTCGAGACCATCCTCTCCGGCCCGCTCGACGGCCGCCGCAAGCTCTATCGCCGCCTCGGGCTCGCGTCGCGCGACCCGATCGACGAGCTGCTGTCGAGCGCGATGGAGTTCGAACGCAGCGAAACGCCGTCGCTCGACCGCTTTCTCGCCTGGTTCGGCCGCGGCGACGTCGAAATCCAGCGCGACCCGTCGGCGCCGGCCCAGGCGGTGCGCGTCATGACGGTCCATGGAGCGAAGGGGCTCGAGGCGCCGTTCGTCATCCTCGCCGATTCGACCGCTGACCCGGCCAGGCTCGGCGGCACCGCCCGGTCGTTCAAATTCCCGCTGGATAAGGAGCAGACGGTTAAGGTGCCGCTGATCCGGCCGCGCAAGGCCGAACGAGTGTCGCCGTTCGCCGAGGTCATGGCGCTGAAGGAAGAGTCCGACCTGCACGAGCATATGCGCCTGCTCTATGTCGGCCTGACGCGGGCGATCGAGCGGCTGGTGATCGCGGGCGTCGAGCCGCGGGGCGAACGGGCGGAGAATTGCTGGCACACGCGGGTCGAGCGGGCGCTGCTGTCGCTCGGCGCCCAGCCGGAGGCGGACGAGCATTGGGGCGAAGCGATCCGCTACCGCGGCACCGTCACCGCCGCACCGCCGAGGCCCAAGCCGCCGAGGACCTTGATCGAGGCGGCGCCGGTGCCCGACTGGGCTCTCCGTCCTGCTCCGGTGGAGAGCCGACCGCCGCGGCCGCTGGCGCCATCCGCGCTGGTCGACGACCGCGAGGCCGCGCCCGCTCCGAGCCCCGAGCAGCGCGCGGCGGCTCGGCGGGGAATCCTTATCCACCAGCTCTTCGAGCGCCTGCCCGGGGTCGAAGCCGAGCAGCGTCCGTCGGCCGCGACGCGCTGGCTCGAGCGCTCGGCCGGGCTCGGCGACTCCGCCGAGCGCCAGGCGCTCGCCGATCTCGTCTGCTCGATCATGGGCGACAACCGCTTTTCCGGTCTGTTCAGCCCTGAATCGCTCGGCGAGGCGCCGATCGCCGCGACCCTGCCCGATGGCCGAGTGGTCGCGGGTACGGTCGACCGACTGCTGGTCGAGGACGACGCCGTCTCGGTCATCGACTTCAAGACCGGGCGGGTGCCGGCGGGCGGGGACCAGATTCCGGCCGCACATCGCGCCCAGATGGCGGCTTATGCCGAGGCGCTGGCGGTGATCTTCCCGGGCCGGGCGATCCGCTCGGCGCTGCTCTACACCGCCGAGCCGCGCCTGTTCGGACTGGGTAGTTGAGCGAGCGCGACCGAGTCCCCATATGACGGCCAGACCCACAGGAGATTCCCCCGCCATGGCCACCAAATCCGTCACCGACCAGAGCTTTGCAACCGACGTGCTGGGGGCGCCGGGCCCGGTGCTCGTCGATTTCTGGGCCGAATGGTGCGGGCCGTGCCGGATGATCGCTCCGGCGCTCGAGGAGATCGCGACCGAGCTCGGCGACAAGGTCACCATCGCCAAGCTCAATATCGATGAAAACCCCGATGTCCCGGTGCGCTACGGAGTGCGCGGGATTCCGACCATGCTGCTGTTCAAGGGCGGCCAGCCGGTCGCGCAAAAGGTCGGCGCCGCGCCGCGCAGCCAGATCCAGCAGTGGCTGGAGGGCGAGCTTCAGGGATAATTCCCTCCCCTCGATGGGGAGGGGCAGGGGTGGGGTGGCGTCTCCGGAATAGTCCCGGCCGCGCCACCGTCACCCCCACCCAACCCTCCCCCATCAAGGGGGAGGGCCAATAGGTCCCCTAAATTGACTAAAACCGGGCGCGTTCCTACATCACGCCCGCACCAGCCTCGCGCTCGGACAGGCAGTTTCTTGCCTATCGAGCGCGCCTCGGCATTTAAGGGAATTTCATGTTCGCCGCATTGGCAAAGAGCATCTTCGGATCGGCCAACGACCGCTATGTGCGCGGGCTGGGCAAATATGTCGACGCGGTCAACGCCCTGGAGCCGGCCATCTCGGCAATGTCCGACGACCAGCTGCGCGCCCAGACCGACCTGTTCCGGCAGCGGCTAGCGGCCGGCGAAACGCTCGACCAATTGCTCCCCGAAGCCTTCGCCACGGTCCGCGAGGCGGCGGTCCGTACGCTCGGCCAGCGCCACTATGACGTCCAGCTGATCGGCGGTATCGCGCTCCACCGCGGCGAGATCGCCGAGATGAAGACCGGCGAGGGCAAGACGCTGGTCGCGACGCTCGCGGTCTATCTCAACGCGCTGCCCGAAAAGGGCGTCCACGTGGTGACGGTCAACGACTATCTCGCCCGCCGCGACGCCGACTGGATGGGGCAGATCTACCGCTTCCTCGGGCTTTCGGTCGGGGTCATCGTCCCCAACCTTTCCGACCAGGAGCGGCGCGACGCCTACAACAGCGACATTACCTACGCGACCAACAATGAGCTTGGCTTCGACTACCTCCGCGACAACATGAAATATTCGCGGGCGCAGATGGTCCAGCGGCCGTTCAATTTCGCCATCGTCGATGAAGTCGATTCGATCCTGATCGACGAGGCGCGGACGCCGCTGATCATCTCGGGCCCGACCGACGACAAGTCGGAGCTCTATATCTCGGTCGACGGGCTGGTGAAGACCCTGACGCCCGAGGATTATGAGCTCGACGAGAAATTGAAGAGCGTCGTCCTGACCGAGGACGGGACCGAGAAAGCCGAGCGGATGCTGGAGGACGCGGGCATCATCGAAGGCCGCAACCTCTACGCGATCGCCAACACCCAGGTCGTCCACCATCTGAACCAGGCGTTGAAGGCCAACGTCATGTTCAAGAAGGACATCGATTACATCGTCAAGGACGGCAAGGTCATCATCATCGACGAGTTCACCGGCCGGATGATGGACGGGCGGCGCTGGTCGGACGGCCTCCACCAGGCGGTCGAGGCCAAGGAAGGCGTGCAGATCGAGCCCGAGAACCAGACGCTCGCCTCGATCACCTTCCAGAACTATTTCCGCATGTACCCGAAGCTGTCGGGAATGACCGGCACCGCGCTGACCGAAGCGCCCGAATTCTTCGACATCTACCGGATGAACGTCGTCTCGATCCCGACCAACGTCGCGGTCCAGCGGACCGACGAGGACGACGAATTCTACAAGAACATCACCGACAAGTTCGCGGCCATCGCCAAGGAGATCAAGGGACGGCAGGACAAGGGCCAGCCGGTCCTGGTCGGCACCGTGTCGATCGAAAAATCGGAGATGCTGTCGGAATATCTCGCCAAGGAGGGCATCCGCCACGAAGTCCTCAATGCCCGCTTCCACGAGAAGGAAGCGCATATCGTCGCCCAGGCCGGAGCGCTCGGGGCGGTGACCATCGCCACCAACATGGCCGGGCGAGGCACCGACATCCAGCTCGGCGGCAACTTCGACTTCCGGATCGAGGACGAACTCAGCGAAGTGCCCGAGGGCAAGGAGCGCGACAAGGCCATCGAGACAATCAAGGCCGAGGTCGCCGAGCAGAAGCGGCTGGTGATCGAGGCCGGCGGACTGTTTGTGCTCGGCACCGAGCGCCACGAGAGCCGGCGCATCGACAACCAGCTGCGCGGCCGCTCGGGACGCCAGGGCGACCCGGGGCTATCGCGCTTCTATCTGAGCCTCGACGACGATTTGCTGCGCATCTTCGGGCCGCAGACGATGTTCGCTCGGCTCATGAACAAGAACCTCGAGGACGGCGAGGCGATCATATCCCCTTGGATCTCCAAGGCGATCGAGACCGCCCAGAAGAAGGTCGAGGCGCGCAACTACGACATCCGCAAGCAGGTCGTCGAATATGACGACGTCATGAATGACCAGCGCAAGGTGATCTACGAACAGCGCGCCGACATCATGGATGCCGACCATGTCAGCGACGTCATCACCGAGATGCGCGCCGAGACCGTCGAATCGATCGTCCTCGCGCACTGCCCGCCGGGCACCTATCCCGAGCAGTGGGACGTCGACGGCTTGAAGGAGAGCGTCGACGCGATCTTCGGCCTCCAGCCGCCGATCGACTCATGGCTCGAAGAGGAAGCGGTCGAGCAGGAGATGATCACCGAGCGGGTCCAGAAGCTCGCCGACGAGGTGATGGAGGAGAAGACCCGCGAGGTCGACCCGCAGCGCTGGGCCGAGGCCGAGAAGAACATCCTGCTGCAGACGCTCGACCATTTCTGGAAGGAGCATCTGGCGACTCTCGACGCGCTCCGGGCGGTGATCCACTTGCGCAGCTACGCCCAGAAGAAGCCGATCGACGAGTATAAGCAGGAGGCCTTCCTGTTGTTCGAGCGGCTGCTGATCGCCATCCGTGAGGACGTGACGCGGGTGCTGATGCGCGCCCAGGTCCAGCTCGAGGCGCCGCCGCCGCCGGTGCTACCCGAGTTCATCACCCAGCACCTCGACCCGTTTTCGGGCGACGACGACACCGCCGACATCGACTTCGCGACCGGCGCGATCCTGTCCAACCTGCCGCCGCTCAATATTCGACGGCCTGACATGCCCGTGGCGGCCGACGGCGAGCTTGCCCAGGCGCCGATCAGCCGCAATGCGCCGTGCCCGTGCGGCTCAGGCCGGAAATACAAGCATTGCCACGGTCAGCTGGCCTGAAGGCAGCTTCACCGCCGGCGATCCGGCCGGTCGACCGCACCCAGCTCCGCCGCGCCTACCGCCCCGACGAGGAGCAAGTCGTCCTCGAACGGATTGCCGAGGCGCAGCTCCAGCCGACCGTGCTGAGCGAAGCGATCGCGACGGCGCGGGCGCTGGTCAAGGGCGTCCGGGCGCACAAGCCATCGGGGCTAGATTCTTTCCTCCACGCCTATGACCTCGGCAGCGAGGAGGGCATCGCGCTGATGTGCCTCGCCGAGGCGCTGCTTCGGATCCCGGACGCACACACCGCCGACGAGCTGATCGCCGACAAGCTCGCCGGCCCGGACTGGGCGGAGAAAGCCGGCCAGTCGAACTCCGCCTTCGTCAACGCCGCGACCTTTTCGCTGCTGCTGACCGGCAAGGTGCTCGAAGGGGCCAACGACCGCAGCGACAATTGGCGCGCCGTGCTCGGGCGCACGGTCGGCCGCCTCGGCGAGCCGGTGGTGCGTACCGCGGTCACCCAGGCGATGAAGATCCTCGGCCGGCAGTTCGTGTTCGGCCGGACGATCGACGAAGCGCTGCGCCGCGCCGCGCCCGAGCGCGACGCCGGCCTGACGCACAGCTTCGACATGCTCGGCGAGGCGGCGCGCACCCACGCCGATGCGGCGCGCTATGCCGAGGCCTATGCGGACGCGCTGGAGCGCATCGCCGCGGAGGCGGCGGGCGGCATCACCCGTTCGCCAGGAATCTCGGTCAAGCTGTCGGCGCTTCATCCGCGCTATGAATTTACGCACGCCGACGAAGCGAAAGCGGAGATTCTGCCGGTGCTCCGCGACCTCGCCATGCAGGCGAGCGCGGCCGACGTTCATTTCACCATCGACGCCGAGGAAGCCGACCGGCTCGAGCTGTCGCTCGACCTGTTCGAGGCGCTGCTTGCTGATGACTCCTTGTTTGCCAATGGATGGGCGGGTTTCGGGCTCGCGATCCAGGCCTATCAGAAGCGCGCCGCACCGCTGTGCGACTGGGTCGCCGAGGCGGCTCGCGCGCATGGGCGCAGGCTGATGGTGCGGCTGGTCAAGGGCGCTTACTGGGACACCGAGATCAAGGCCGCGCAGGTTGCCGGCCTTCCCGACTATCCGGTGTTCACGCGCAAGGTCGCGACCGACGTGTCGTACCTCGCGTGCGCCAGGAAGCTGCTCGCCGCGAGCGACGTCATCTACCCGGCGTTCGCGACCCACAACGCCAACAGCGTCGCCGCGATCAAGGCGCTGGCTGGCAGGACTCCGTTCGAATTCCAGCGCCTGCATGGGATGGGGGAGGGGCTGTATGAGGAGCTGGCCAGGCTCGAGGCCGCGATCGGCGATCCGCCGACGCCGGTGCGGATCTACGCGCCGGTCGGCAGCCACAAGGAGCTGCTCGCTTACCTCGTTCGGCGGCTGCTCGAAAACGGCGCCAATTCCTCGTTCGTCAACCGGATCGCCGACGAGCATGTGTCGCTCGACGAGCTGGTTCGCGATCCCGTCGCCGAGCTGACTTCGCTCGAGCCCAAGCGCAACCCGGCGATCCCGCTGCCGCGTCTGATTTTTGGTGAAGCTCGCCGCAACAGCGCGGGAGTCGACCTGTCGGACCCACTTGTTCGCGAGCCTCTGCTCGAGCGGCTCAAAGGATTGGAAAGCCGAAGCTGGCAGGCCACTCCAAGCGGGGTGAAACGCGGCAAGGCCAAAGTCGTGGTCGCGCCGTATGACCGCCGGATCAAGGTCGGCACGGTCATCGAGGCGAACGCCAAGGATGTCGACCGGATGGTTCACGCCGCCGCTTCCGCCCAGCCCGGTTGGGACGCGCTTGGCGGGCAGGCCCGCGCCAGCCTCCTCGACCGAGCCGCCGACCTCTACGAGGAGCGTCGCGAAGAACTGTTCTCGCTGTGCATCCGCGAGGGGGGGAAGACCCTCATCGACGCGATCCTCGAAGTCCGCGAGGCGGTCGATTTCCTGCGCTTCTACGCGTCGGAAGCACGGCGGCAATTCAGCGGGCCGATGCCGCTTCCCGGACCGACCGGCGAACAGAACGAGCTGCGTATGCACGGGCGGGGCGTATTCGCCGCGATTTCGCCGTGGAACTTCCCGCTGGCGATCTTCACCGGCCTGGTTGCGGCGCCGCTCGCGGCCGGCAATGCGGTCATCGCTAAGCCGGCCGGGCAGACGCCGCTGGTTGCCGCGCTCGCCGTCGATCTGATGCATTTGGCCGGCATTCCCACCGATATCGTCCACCTGGCGCCCGGGCCGGGCAGCGTCGTCGGCGGAACGCTGACCGCGCATCCCCTGCTCGCGGGGGTCGTCTTCACCGGCTCGACCGAGACCGCGCGGATGATCAACCGCACGCTGGCCGAGCGGGACGGGCCGATCATTCCGTTCGTCGCCGAGACCGGCGGCCAGAACGCGATGATCGTCGACAGCTCCGCGCTGCCCGAGCAGGTGACCCGCGACGTCATCTCGTCGGCGTTCCAGAGCGCCGGCCAGCGCTGCTCGGCGCTGCGGGTGCTGTTCGTCCAGGACGACGTCGCCGACGACATGATCGAGATGATCGCCGGAGCGATGCAGGCGCTCAACGTCGGCGACCCGCGCGATCTGTCGGCCGACCTCGGCCCGGTGATCGACGAGGCCGCCAAGGATGCGCTCGAAGAACATGTCGACTGGCTCGAGAAGAACGCCAGGCGAGTGTGCCGGTTGACCCTTCCGAACGAAACCGCGCACGGCAGTTTCGTTGCTCCCGCGCTTTATGAGATCAAGTCACTAAGCCAATTGAATCGCGAGAATTTCGGGCCGATCCTCCACGTCATTCGATTCCCCGCCGACGGCCTCGCGCAGGTCGTCGACGCCATCAACGCGACCGGCTACGGGCTGACGCTTGGGCTACAGAGCCGGATCGACACCGTCCGCGAGTTCGTCGAGCAGCGCGCTCGGGTCGGCAATTTCTACGTCAACCGCAACCAGATCGGCGCGGTGGTCGAAAGCCAGCCGTTCGGCGGCGAGGGGCTCAGCGGAACCGGGCCCAAGGCCGGGGGCCCACATTATGTCGCCCGCTTCGCCACCGAGCGAGTGACCTGCATCGACACCACGGCGGCCGGCGGCAACGCGACCCTGATGGCGGCGCTCGAGGGTTGATGTCCCGCCGCGGGACGTGCCGGAGCGGCGTCGCGGATCGCTCGTTGAAGCGAGTGCGGGGTGGTCTTTAGCGGACACGAACGCACCTCGCCGAAGCGGTCGGGCCTCTGGTCTGGCCGCTTCGTGATTCAGGCGCCAATCACATCCGGTTCCGGCAAGCCCGCGTCACGGCAACCCGCGCGGTAGACCTCGAGAGCAACGCCGGCATCGAGGACGGATTCGACATTGCCGTCGCCATCGAGGTTGAGATTGGCGCCGTTCACCACGAACCAGACGTCGGTGGTCGCGGTGTTCGATTCCGGAAAGTGAAGCGTGTGGACCGAGCCGGCCGGCTCGTAGAGAAACGACCCAGCGGTGTTGATCTCCGGATATTCGAGATAGCGCCACGACCCGGACAAGGTGAACGCGAAGATCTCGCCGGTATGCTTGTGGCGCTGGATGGTCCTGCCGGGCTCACCGCGCACCCGGACCACGAAGAAGCCCGCCTCAATATCGACTTGGGTGAGCTGAAAGGTGACGCCCTCCTGATAGCGGACGAAAGGCAGGTCGCTCTCACCGCGGTGAAGCGCGACCGGCGGCGCGTTGACGGTGCGTTCGACGATTTTCTCATCGAGGATGATTGTGGACATCGGGACGTGCTCCTTATTTCACGCCGGGAGATCCAGGTCTCTCAGCCGCGCAAGAGCGACGACGCGAACGCGGCGCGGTAGCCTGCTCCTACCACAGCTGAAGGCCGGCCCCCAATGGGCAATCCCAATGGACTCAACCAAAGGGCTTTCTTCGGCGAAGAAATGGCGGAGAAGATGGCTCCCCGGGCCTGATTCGAACAGGCGACCATTCGATTAACAGTCGAACGCTCTACCGCTGAGCTACCGGGGAACACCTCTCGCGAAGGCGAGGCGGCTAAATAGCCGACCGTCGCCCAAAGACAAGGCCCTCACCCCAACCCTCTCCCGCGCGCGGGAGAGGGAGGGGCGCAGCGGAGGGTGAGGGAAAACCAAGCGATCCGCTGACCGGATCGCGACCATAAATCAGGTCGTGAACTGCTCCATGGCGATGCGGTCGTCGAGCGCGTGCTCGGGGTCGAACAACAGGGTCAGCGAGCGGTCGTGGTCGAGCTTGACATCGACCTGGGCGACGTCGCGCACTTCGAACTGGTCGGCAACCGCTGAAACCGGCCGGTTTTCGGGCTCCAGGACCCGAAAGCGCACCGCGGTGTCGTCGGGCAGGATCGCGCCCGACCAGCGCCGCGGCCGGAATGGGCTGATCGGGGTCAGCGCCAGCATCTTCGCCTGCAGCGGCAGGATTGGCCCACGCGCCGACAAATTGTAGGCGGTCGAGCCGGCGGGGGTCGCGACCAGCACGCCGTCGCAAGCCAGCTCGGGCATCGCCACCCGGCCGTTGACCAGCACTTCGATCTTCGCCGTCTGGCGGGTTTCGCGAAGCAGCGACACTTCGTTGATCGCCGCATGCGTGAAAGTCTCGCCGCTGACCGTCGTCGCCACCATCTCGAGCGGAGCGACGCGGATCGCCTTGGCGGCGCCGATGCGCTCGGCGAGCTGGTCGACCCGCCATTCGTTCATCAGAAAGCCGATGGTGCCGCGGTTCATCCCGAACACCGGGCGCGAGCGGCCGCCGTCGAGCATTTTGTGCAGCGTCTGAAGCATGAAGCCGTCGCCGCCCAAGGCGACCAGCGTTTCCGCGTCCTCGACGTCGGTCCACTCGTAGCGGCGGCGAAGCATGTCTTCGGCCGCCTTGGCGACCGGCGTCGGCGACGACATCAGCCCGATTCCGGAACCTGTGAGGTCATGCCGGACGGCGTCTTCGGCCGGATTGGGGGCATCTGCGGTCAGTGTCTCTTCCTCACGGCCGGAACATAGGGATTTTGGCGAAGGCCGTCACTGTCCCGTTGTGGGGCGGCCGGTTTCAGCCGCTTCCTGCCGGGCCGACCGGGCGGTAGCAGCCAGCTCATGTTCAAATGGTTCAGCGGGCTCAACGGGGGGCAGCGGGCGTCGGATCGGAAAGATCCGGCGCCCGTTGTACACAAGCGCGACCGGATTTTAGAAGCGGTCATCGCTCACCAGCATATCGCGCTGCTGTTCCAGCCGCAGATCGACCCGGCGAGCGGCCGGATCGTCGGCGTCGAAGCCCTGGCGCGTTGGGACGGCGCCGACAGTCCCGAGGAGCTGTTCAAGCGGGCCGCCGGAAGCGGCCTCTCCGAGCGCCTGTCGCGGCTGGTCCAGCGCAAGGCGTTGCGCGCCGCCGCGACCTGGGAAGGGGCGCTCAAGCCGCTGCATCTGTCGATCAACCTGCTGCCGCAGGATCTCGCCCGGCCGGGTTACGAACAGTGGCTGCTCGACGAGATCGAGTGCGCCGGCATCGATCCGCGGCGGATCACCGTCGAGATTACCGAAAGCGCCTTGCTGTCCGACAGCAATTCGATCGCCGAGCGGCTGTCGCGCCTGCGTAGCGCGGGCATTCGAGTCGCGGTCGACGACTTCGGCACCGGCTACGCAAGCCTGGCCTATCTCACCAGCCTGCCGCTCGACATTTTGAAGATCGACCGCGGTCTGATCGCCGATATCGTCGGCGGAGCCCGCGACCGGATCGTCGTCAAGGCGATGATCGCTTTGGCTCGCGAGCTCGACCTCAAGGTCGTCGTCGAAGGCGTCGAAAGCACGGCCCAGCTGGCGCTCCTCGCCGACTGGGGCTGCGACCTCTACCAGGGTTTTCTCGGCGCCGGGCCGCTCGACGAGATCGAGCTCGCCCGCTTCGTCGCCGCGTCGATGGCTGAAGCCGCCTAGGCGGGCTCCAGCTCCTTTTCTTTTTTCTCACCGGCCGCGACCACCCGCGCCAATCCCCGCGACAGCTGCAGCGCTCCGGCGAGGCGAGCCTCGGCCGTGGGCCAGTCGCGGGCGACCGACAGCTTGCTGTCGGGGCGCAGCTTGGCCGAGCCCTTGAGCCGCTCGATGTAAGCGAGCAGGCCGGCGAGGTCGGGGAAGCCGCCCTCGGCGAAGGTGACGACCGCGCCGCGAGCGCCGATGTCGAGCTTGGCGATGCAGGCTTGGCGGCAGTTGATTTTGGTTTCGACGATCTTGAGCAGATTCTGGGTTTCTTCGGGCAGATCGCCGAAGCGGTCGATCATCTCGGCGGCGAACTCGTCGACCGCGCGGCGGTCCTCGAGCTCGCCCAGGCGGCGGTACAGGCCCATCCGCAGATCGAGGTCGGGGACGTAGGTTTCGGGAATGAGGATCGGGGCGTCGACGCTGATCTGCGGCGAGAATTCCTCGCGTTGCGGCACTCCGCCGGCCTTTTGCTCGAGAATCGCCTCCTCGAGCATCGACTGGTAGAGCTCGAACCCGACATCCTTGATGTGGCCCGACTGCTCATCGCCGAGCAGATTGCCGGCGCCGCGGAAGTCGAGGTCGTGGCTCGCCAGCTGGAAGCCGGCGCCGAGGCTGTCGAGGTTGGCCAGCACCTGCAGCCGCTTGTCGGCGCCTTCGGTGATCGAGCGGTCGGCGGGAGTCGTCAGATAGGCGTAGGCGCGGGTCTTGGCCCGCCCGACCCGGCCGCGCAGCTGGTAGAGCTGGGCGAGGCCGAAGCGGTCGGCGCGGTGGACGATCAGCGTGTTTGCGGTCGGGATGTCGAGCCCGCTCTCGACGATGGTGGTCGACAACAGCACGTCATATTTGCGGTCGTAGAAGGCGCTCATCCGCTCCTCGACAGCGGTCGCGCTCATCTGTCCGTAGGCGGTCACCGCTTTCACTTCGGGGACCTCGGCGGCGACCCATTCCTCCATCTGCGGCAAGTCGGCGATCCGGGGCACGACGAAGAAGCTTTGCCCGCCGCGGTAATGCTCGCGGAGCAGCGCCTCGCGAACCACCACCGGGTCCCACGGGCTGACGTAGGTGCGGATCGCCAGCCGGTCGACGGGCGGGGTCTGGATGACGCTGAGGTCGCGAAGGCCCGACATCGCCATCTGCAACGTGCGCGGGATCGGGGTCGCGGTCAGCGTAAGCACATGGACGTCGGCCTTGAGCGCTTTCAGTCGCTCCTTGTGGGCGACCCCGAAGTGCTGCTCCTCGTCGACAATGACCAGCCCCAGGCGTTTGAATTGCAAGCCTTTTGCTAGCAGCGCATGAGTGCCGATAACGATGTCGACGCGGCCGTCGGCTAGGCCTTCCTTGGTCCGCTTCGCTTCGGCTGTCGGCACCAGCCGCGACAGCCGTCCGAGCTGGATCGGGAAGCCGTGCAGCCGTTCGGCGAACTGCGCATAATGCTGGCGCGCGAGCAAGGTGGTCGGGCAGATCAAAACCACCTGAAGGCCCGTCATCGCGACCACGAACGCGGCCCGAAGCGCCACCTCGGTCTTGCCGAAGCCGACGTCGCCGCACACCAGCCGGTCCATCGGCTTGCCCGATTCGAGGTCGGCGAGCACCTCCTCGATCGCGCGGTCCTGGTCGTCGGTCTCTTCATAGGGGAAGCGGTCGACGAATTGCGGGAACGCCGAATCGTCAGGAGCGGCGACCACTCCCGGACGGGTCGCTCGCAACGCCGCGGTCTTGATCAACTCGCCGGCGATTTCGCGGATGCGTTGCTTCATCCGCGACTTGCGCCGCTGCCAGGCTTCGCCGCCGAGCCGGTCGAGGCTGACGCCTTCGGACTCGCTGCCGTAGCGGGTCAGAAGTTCGATATTCTCGACCGGGACGTAGAGCTTATTGCCGCCGGCATATTCGAGCGCGACGCAATCGTGCGGCGAATTGCCGACCTTGATCGACTGCAGCCCCTCGTAGCGGCCGACGCCGTGGTCGGCGTGGACGACGAGATCGCCCGGCGACAGCGTCGCCAGCTCTTCGAGGAAGGCGGCGGCGGCCTTGCGCTTGCGGCGGCGGCGGACGAGCCGGTCGCCGAGCATGTCCTGCTCGGTGAGGACGGCGACGTCGGGAGTGGTGAAGCCGTGGTCGAGCGGCAGGACCAACAGCGCCGCGGTTCCCCTCCCGCTTGCGGGAGGGGATTGAGGGGTGGGCCCGCCCCCGGCCCCTCCCGTTGCCGGGAGGGGAGAAGCAACGCCCAGCGCGTCCTGCCAGCTGTCGGCGAGCTTCAGCGACTTCAGCCCATGGTCCTCGAGCAGCCCGTGGAGCCGCTCGCGAGCGCCTCTGGTGTAGCTGGCGAGGACGACCTTGCGGCCGCCCTTGTTCAGCGCCTTCACATGCGCCGAGACCGCTTCGTAGATGTTCGCCTGCTGGGCGCGCTCGGGCGCGAAGTCGCGGGCTGGTTCGACCTCGAACGGGATGGTGCGCTTGCTCTCGGGCTCGGGGAATGGCGAGGCGAGGTGGATCGGCCGCTCCGCCACCGCGGCGCCCCATTCCTCGTTCGGCAGATAGAGCGTGGCCGGCTCGAGCGGCCGGTAGCTGCCGGGCTCCGACGCCATCGCCCGAGTCCGGTTCGAGTAATAATCGGCGATCGCGTCGCGCCGAGCGGTGAGGGCGCCGTCAGCGCCGCTGTCGCGAACCATGAGGTCGTGCTCGCCGAGATGGTCGAACAGGGTCGACAGGCTTTCCTCGAGCAGCGGCAGCCAATGCTCCATGCCGCTCATCCGCCGGCCCTCGGAGAGGGCCTGGTAGAGCGGATCGCCGGTCGCGGCTGCGCCGAACGTCTCGCGATAGCGCGAGCGGAAACGGCGGATGCTGACCTCATCGAGCAGGGCTTCGGATGCCGGCAGAAGCGTGAAGCACTTGGCTTGGTCGGTCGAACGCTGGTCGGCGGGGTCGAAGCGGCGGATGCTTTCGACCTCGTCGCCGAAGAAATCGAGCCGCAGCCCCGTTGCCTCGCCGGCGGGGAACAGGTCGATCAGCGAGCCTCGAACCGCATATTCACCGGCCTCCGCGACCGCATCGGCGCGCTGGTAGCCGAGCGCGCCCAATTGCCCGATCAGCTCCTCGCGGTCGATCCGCTCGCCGACCGCGATCCGACGCGTCAACTGGCGGATCCTGAACGGGCTCAGCAGTCGCTGGGTCGCCGCATTGGCGGTCGCGACCAGCAGCTGCGGGCCTTTCCGCTTCGCTTGCAACGCGTTGAGCGTCGCCAGCCGCTCGGCCATCACCCGCAAGGCTGGCGAGGCGCGGTCGTAGGGCAGGCAATCCCACGACGGCAGGGTCAGCACCTCGACCTCGGGAGCGAACAGCGGCACCGTGTCGGCAAGCGCGCGCATCGCCGCTTCGTCGGCGGCGATCATCACCGCCCGACCGCCTTGGACATGCGTGGCGCGCGCCAGGTCGGCCGCCAGCAGCGGCAGGAAACCGGTCGGGACGCCGGCCAGCGTCAGCGGCTCGGCGGCGTCGAGGACTCGCTTCAGCGGTTCGCTCATCGCCCCCTCATCGCCCTGGCCGGATGTAGTCGAGCCGCTTCAGCGCTTCGATCATCGGGCCTTCGAACCGCGGCGGCGGCTCGGCGGTTCCGACCGCCCAGGCCATGATGTCGACATCCTGCTCGTCGAGCATCGCGCCGAACAAGGCGCGGTCGGCCGCGCTCCAGGCCGAATGGTGCGCATCGAAAAACCCGCCGATCAGCATGTCGGCCTCGCGCGTGCCGCGATGATGCGCGCGCCAGGCGAGGCGCTTGAGGTCCGGGTCGGAAGGCATGGCCGGCCATTTAGGTCCGACAACGCCGGACGGGAAGGGCCCCGCGTGGTGTTTGGGCCGGCGGGCCGAGCGCTACTTCTTGGCCGGCTCCGCGGTGGCGTGGTGCTGATGCGCGCCGGCTTTGTGGTGGGCGCAGGTCACCGCTGGGTTGAATGGCGTGAACAAGCCCTTGGGGTTCTGACGGTACAGCCACACGTGCCGGTCGTAATGCGGCTCGAACTGATGGGCCTCGTCGAGGGCCGTCGCCGGGTCGTCGGCCATGCGGTCGAACGGCACGCCCTGGAAACTCGGCGGCTGGGTGTTGCCGGCGGCGTGCCACGACTTGGCGAAGACCAGATTCTCGACCGCAACCAGCTCCATCGAGCCGTCTGCCTGAGGTTCGTAGATCAATACTCCGGGCTTGAGGAAGTCGGTGTGGGTGCCGTTGCCGTCGACGCGCGGATTGGGCGGAGCGGTGATCCCGAGCAAGTCGGGCCGCACGTAATGGACTCCCATTGCGCCGTCCGAGACCGGCCGGCCCATCATGTCGGCGGTCTCGCAGGTATTGGTCGGTTCGCGGACATAGCCCTCCGCTTCCGCCACCTTGACGTCCCTGAAGCGCTCGGTCGCCGCCCGCACTTCAGCCAGACTCGGATCGCGCGGCGGAGCCGTCGGAGCGGCGGCTGCGAGAACCAAAGCCAACGGAGCAATCATCAACGCTTTCGACATCGGCAAACCCCCATTTCACTCGAAAAGACCAGGACGGCTCGCCCCCGCGAGCCAGGAATCACTTACCAGCAAGCGATTTGGCCCTCAACGGTCGATGACGGCCGCAGCCGCCCTTTCGCCGACCGTGGGAGCGGCTAGAAGCCGGTCATGCGTCCGGAAATCCTCAACCCGTTGTTCGCCGAGGCGGAGGTGCTCAAAGGCGTCGGTCCGCAAGTCGCGAAGCTGCTCAAGCGGCTCAGCCTGACCCGGGTGGTCGACGTGCTCTATCATTTGCCGACCGGCTCGATCGAACGATTGCGCGTCCCCGCCGCGACCGCCGCGGTGCTCGGCCGCAACATCATCGTCGATGTGAAACCGTTCGCGATCCGCGAATCCCGGTCGGGCCGCGGGCCGCTGCGGGTGTTCACCTCGGATGCCGAAGGGAACACGCTGACCCTGGTTTATTTCAACAACCCCGGCTGGGCCAAGCGCAGCGTGCCGATCGGGCAGACGCGAACGGTCTCGGGCAAGCTCGAGGCGTATGGCGACGAGTGGCAGATCATCCATCCCGAAGTCACCGAGCCGGGCAAGGGACCCGCGCCGGCGCTGCGCGAGCCGGTCTATCCGCTGACCGAGGGCCTGACTAACCGCCGCCTAGGCGAACTCGCCGCGGCGGCGCTCGAGCGCGCACCGGAGCTAGAGGAATGGGTCGAACCAAATCTCGCGGCGCGCGAAGGGTGGCGGCCGTGGCGCGCGGCGCTGGCGGAGGCGCACAGTGAGCCGCAATCGGCCTCCCGCCGCCGGCTTGCTTATGACGAAGTGTTCGCCAACCAGCTGGCGCTGATGCTGCTGCGGCAATCGGCGCGGCGCAAGCGCGGGGTGCCGCTGGCCGGCGACGGGGAGTTGATCGACAGGCTGCAGCTTCCCTACACTTTGACCGGCGCCCAGCGGCGGGTGATCGAGGAGATCCGCGGCGACATGGCGCAGCCGGTGCCGATGCTGCGCCTGCTCCAGGGCGACGTCGGCTCGGGCAAGACTCTGGTCGCGGTGATGGCGATGCTGACTGCGGTCGAGTCGGGCGCCCAGGCGGCGCTGCTCGCACCAACCGAAATCCTCGCTCGCCAGCACCACTCGACCCTGCTGGCGCAGCTCGATTCGGTCGGTGTCCGGGTCGGGATCCTGACCGGCCGCGAGAAAGGCAAAGCGCGCGAATCGGTCTACATGGGTCTCGCCGACGGATCGATCGACGTGCTCGTCGGCACCCACGCGATCTTCCAGGAAAAGGTCGCCTACAAGAACCTTGGCCTCGCGGTGATCGACGAGCAACACCGCTTCGGAGTCTCGCAGCGGCTGCTGCTGTCGGCGAAAGCCGAGCGCCCGCCGCATTTGCTGGTGATGACCGCGACCCCGATCCCGCGGACGCTGACGCTGACCCATTATGGCGAGATGGATGTCAGCCGGATCGACGAGATGCCGCCGGGACGGACTCCGGTCGAGACCCGGGTGATCAGCGACGAGCGGCTGCCCGAAGTGATCGGTGGGCTGGGCCGCCATCTGGCGGGCGGCGGCCAGGCCTATTGGGTGTGCCCGCTGGTCGAGGAGAGCGACAAGATCGACAGCGCCGCCGCCGAGCAACGCGCCGCGGTGCTGCGAACGCGATTCGGCGACCGCATCGGCCTGGTCCACGGGCGGATGAAGGGGCCGGAGAAAGACGCGGTGATGGCCGCCTTCGCTTCCGGCGCGCTCGCCGTGCTGGTCGCGACGACGGTGATCGAGGTCGGCGTCGACGTGCCGAATGCGACGCTGATGGTCGTCGAGGGCGCCGAGCGCTTCGGGCTCGCCCAGCTCCACCAGCTGCGCGGACGGGTCGGGCGCGGGGCGCGCGTCAGTATTTGCCTGTTGCTACGCGGCCAAACTCTCTCCGAAACCGCTCGGGCTCGACTCGCGCTGATGCGCGAGACCAACGACGGCTTCCGCATCGCCGAGGAGGATTTGCGGTTGCGCGGCCCCGGCGAGATTCTGGGAACGAAACAGTCGGGCGATGCGGGTTTCCGGGTCGCATCCGCCGAGGAAGTCGCCGAGCTGGCGCCGATCGCGCAAAGCGACGCGCAATTGCTGCTCGACCGCGACGGCGGCCTCGCCGGCCCGCGCGGCCAGGCGGCGCGGACTTGTCTCTATCTGTTCGAGAGGGATCAGGCGGTGGGGCTGATCAGGAGCGGCTGATGTGTCCCTGCGAAGGCAGGGACCCAGTACTGGGCCCCGGCTTTCGCCGGGGAACAATCAGATCAGCAGCCCGTGCTTCTTCTTGCCGAGGCTGAGCTTGCCCGGCGCCGCCGGCATCGCGGGATCGGTGACCAGCGCGTCGCCCAACCGCACCGCGCCCTCGGCGATCTTGCGCTTGGCCTCGCCGTTCGAGGCGGTGAAGCCGAGTGCAGTCAGCGCCTGGGCGACCGTCATTCCGCCGCCCAGCGCCAGCCTCGGCAAGGCCCCGCCGGCGCCGCCTTCGAAGGTCGCCCTGGCGGTTTCCTGGGCGGTGCGGGCCGCCTCGTCGCCGTGGAGCATCGCCGTTGCGGCGGTCGCCAACGCGATCTTCGCCGCATTGAGCTCCGCGCCCTGCAATTTCTCGAGCATTGCGATCTCGGAGAGCGGCAGGTCCGTGAACAGGCGCAGGAACTTGCCCACGTCGGCGTCGTCGGTGTTCCGCCAGAATTGCCAGTAGTCGTAAGGGCTCAGCTGGTCCGCGTTGAGCCACACCGCGCCCGCCGCGGTCTTGCCCATCTTGGCTCCGTCGGCCGTCGTGATCAGCGGCGTCGTGACTCCAAAAAGCTCGCTGCCGTCGATGCGCCGGCCGAGTTCCATGCCGTTGACGATGTTGCCCCATTGGTCGGAGCCGCCCATCTGCAGCCGGCAGCCGATGCGCCGCGACAGCTCGAGGAAGTCGTACGCCTGCAGGATCATGTAGTTGAACTCGAGGAAAGTCAGCGGCTGCTCGCGGTCGAGCCGCAGCTTGACGCTGTCGAAGGTCAGCATCCGGTTGATGGTGAAATGGCGGCCGA
>CAYSHL010000013.1:0-53624 GCA_964430865.1 uncultured Sphingomonas sp. | reverse complement strand
AGGCGCCGCGGCCCTTCTCGGCCCAGAAGCTCTCGTCGGTCAGCGGCTGGTAGACGAGGCCCTGGGTAATCTCCGTCTTGCCGCCGGGCAGGCGCTCCTCGACCGCGATGCTGATCGCGAAATGCGGCACCCCGTGGAGGAAGTTGGTGGTCCCGTCGAGCGGGTCGACGATCCATCGCGGCTTGGCCGGATTGCCGTCGATCTCGCCGCCTTCCTCGAGCAGCATCCCCCAGTCGGGCCGGGCCGAGCGGAGCTCCTGGACGATCGTCTCTTCGGCGCGCTTGTCGGCCATCGAGACGAAGTCCGCCGGTCCCTTGCGGCTGACCTGGAGCTGCTCGACTTCGCCGAAATCGCGGCGCAGGCGCGGCGCCGCCTTGCGCGCGGCGCGGGTCATGACGGTGATCAGGCCGGAATGGGATACCATTTTTGTCTTTCCCCCCTCCCGCTTGCGGGAGGGGTCGGGGGAGGGCTTGTGTGGATCACGCGACAGGCCCTCCCCTGTCTCGCTTCGCTCGACGTTCCCCTCCCGCTGGCGGGAGGGGTGAGATTCACTCCGCCCGCCTCACATAAGTCTGCTCGTAGACGTCGACGACGATCTTGGTCCCCGCGCCGATATGCGGCGGGACCATCACGCGCACGCCATTGTCGAGCATCGCCGGCTTGTAGCTCGACGACGCGGTCTGCCCCTTCACCACCGCATCCGCCTCGACGATCATCGCTTCGATCGTGTCGGGCAATTGCACCGAGATCGGCCGCTCGTCGTACAGCTCCATGACCACGTCCATGCCGTCTTGGAGGAACGCCGCGGCGTCGCCCAGCAGATCCTTGGGCAGGCTGATCTGCTCATAGGTTTCCTTGTCCATGAAGGTCAGCATGTCGCCTTCCGCGAACAGGAATTGGAAGTCCTTGGTGTCGAGCCGCACCCGCTCCACCGTCTCAGCGGAGCGGAAGCGGACATTGTTCTTGCGCCCGTCGATCAAATTCTTGAGCTCGACCTGCATGTAGGCGCCGCCCTTGCCCGGCTGGGTGTGCTGGATCTTCACCGCGCGCCAGATGCCACCTTCATATTCGATGATGTTGCCGGGACGGATGTCCACGCCGCTAATCTTCATGTGCGAACCTTTGGAAAGAACCGTCCGGGCTGCTAGCCGCTGGCCTTCTTTCCGGCAAGCAGCGGGAACGGGTTGATGGCGCTGCCCTGGTACCATTTCTCGCCCGGCTGCATCCGGTGGATGGCGAAATGCAGATGCGGGCCGGCCGGGTTGGCGTTGCCGGTATGGCCGACGCGGCCCAACATCTGCCCGCGCTTGACCTGTTGCCCCTCGGCAAGGCCCGGCGCGTAGCCCTGCAGGTGGGCGTAATAATAGATCCAGCGTTGATCGGGCGAGCGCACGTAGGCGGTGATCCCGCCGCCGCCTTGCGAAAAGAACAGCTTCTCGACCGTGCCGTTGGCCGCCGCGACCACCGGCCGGCCTTCCGGGGCCATGATGTCGATCGCGTCGTGCAGCCGGGCGCCCCCGGCTCGAGCCTGGGTGTAGGTGTCGCTGAGCTCGCTGGGTTTGATCCCGGCGACCGGCAAGGCGAGCCCCGCGGGCCCGACGGTGACCCCTTCGGCGATGGTCACCGGCGGCTGGGCGTTGCGGTCGATGGTGACCTTTTCGCCCGACGCGGTGACCTTGGGTTCGGCGGCGTTGGGCGAACCGGCGATGCCGAAATAGAAAATCCAGAAGGCGCTGACCAGGATCGCCGTGACGATCGCCGTGCCAAGAACCTTCACCACAAGCCTAGGCCTGGAAGATCGCCGTGAAGCCGGGCTTCAGCATCCGCGACAGCCGCAGCACGTCCCAATTGGTCATCCGGATGCAGCCGCTCGATTCGGCCCGGCCGATGGTCTGCGGCTCATTGGTGCCATGGATCCCGTAATGCTCCTTGGTGAGGTCGAGCCACGCCACTCCGACCGGCCCGTTGGGCCCGGGCGGCAAGTCCAGTTCCTTGTCGGTCTTGGGGTTATTGAGCAATTGGGGCTGGTACTTGAACGGCGGCAGGAACGCGTAGGTCGTCGCCTTCCAACGCCCGATCGGCAGCGGATATTGTTTCGATCCCATCGTCACCGGGAAAGCGGCGACGAGCTGGCCGGCCTGGGCACCGTCAGTGCCCTCGCCAGACTCGCCCGGCGGCGACCCGCGAAAGACCTTGAGCACGCCCTCGCTCTTGTCGACGACGACATAGTCACCCTGCGGCTGGTTGCCGTCGATGTTGAGGGCCCGCAGCGCATTCGCGCCATTGCCCTCCACGCCGGCGTAATCGCGGGAAGTTGGGACGACGTTGGGCAGCCGAAGCACTTGCCCCTCGCCGATCAGCTTGTCGGGGCCGTTGAGGGCCACGACCGTGTCGGGCGTCGTGTGATAGCGCTCGGCGACCTTCTCGAGCATGTTGCGATAGCCGAGGAACTTCAGCTCCGCTTGCCTTTCCGGGTCGTCGGGAAACGGATAGACATATTGGCTTCGGACGTCGTCGGGCCCGAGCCGGACCATCACCGTCGACGGCCGGTTGGCCTGCAGCAGCTCGCGGCGGGTGTCGTTGTCGAGCTTTCCGGTCGCATCGAGCCCGCGAGCGCGCTGGAAGCTGCGCAGAGCCAGCTTGAACGATTCGCCTTCCTTGCCGTCGATCACCCCGGGCGAAAAGCCGTGCGCCGACATCAGCACCTGGGCGTGGAAGAACTCGCCGTCGATCGGCGACCCCGGAGTGCCCGGAGCAACCCACGGCTTTTCGCTGCCGGAGGCGGCGGTGTTCGAAGCCTGCGGCTGGCTGGCCTGGGCGACGGCGACGGCGGCGGTCGCCGAGCCGAAGAGGCCAAGGGCAAGGCGGGTGGATTTGGAAAACACGCAACTCTCCTGACGCACATGATGTTTGCGACACAACGATGCAGCGCGGTGGAGTTTCCCCCGGCCCGTCATTCCAGCGAAAGCGGGAATCCCGCTTCCTTCGATTGGCGGCGGCTCGCAGACGCTAATGCGGCTGATCGGCGAGCGTTGCAGAGAACAAGTCGTTGAAGCGGCGGACCGGCTCGCCCGGATCTGACGCACCCCAAACCGCCTGACACACGGCGACGAAGTCCGCGCCCGCGTCGATCAGCGGCCGCGCATTATCGGGCGTGATCCCGCCGATCGCGACGCAGGGGATCTCGAAGATCGATGCCCACCAGCTGAGGATCGAGGGGTGCGGGCGATAATTCGAGGGCTTGGTGGTCGTTGGGTAGAAAGCCCCGAACGCGACATAATCGGCGCCCGCCTCCCCGGCTTCCATCGCCAGGTGCCGGCTGTCGTGGCAGGTGCGGCCGATCTGCGCTGCCGGGCCGAGCAGCGCCCGAGCTTCGCGAACGTCGCCGTCGGATTGGCCGAGATGAACTCCGTCCGCACCGATCCGCTTGGCGAGCGCCATGCTGTCGTTGACGATGAACGCGGTATCGTGATCGGCGCAGATGCGCTGCAGCGGCTCGGCGAGCCGGGCCAGCTGATGCTCGTCGACATCCTTGACCCGCAGCTGGAACGCCGCGACCGGGCCGGCGCCGAGCGCCGCCTTCAACCGGTCGGGAAACGCCCCGCCGACGTCCTGGACGCTGATCAGATAGAGCTTGCACGGCTCGGTCCGCGGCGGCGGCGGCAGGATCGCGAAATCTTCGGTCGCTTCGTTCATGGCGCGTCCCTAGCGAATGAATTAGGACGGTCCAATGATCCGAACCGCCCCGCTCCTCGCCCTGCTGGCGCTCGCCGCCTGCGCGGCCGTGCCGCAGCGCGATTATGCGAACGGCCCGACCGCTCCGCTGAATGAGGTCGCCACTCTCGATGGCCTCACCGTCCGCCCGCTCGCCGTCATCGAGGACAGCCGTTGCCCGGCTTCGGTGCAGTGCGTGTGGGCCGGTCGGCTGCGTATCACCGCCGAGGTCAGCGGCGCCGGCACCCGCGAACTAACCCTCGGCGAAGGCCTTACGGTGAGCGGCGGCACTTTGACGCTGATCGACGTCCGACCGAGCAAGCGCACGCCCGAAGCGATCGCGCCGCGCGAGTATCAATTCACCTTCACGTTCCAGCGGCCCTAGGCGGCGACCTTTTCCGTCGAGGCGCGGCAGATGTCGTCGATCGAGTTGCCAAGCACCCGGTTGAACTGATCGTCGCTCATGTCCTGCCGAAGCCCCTCGAGCAGGGCGCGTGAGAAGCTGGCCACCATGCCCTCGTTCTTCGCCAGCTCGGCGCAGGCCTCGTCGCGCGAATAACCGCCCGACAAGGCGACGATCCGAAGCACCCGCGGATGGCGGGTCAGCGGCTGGAACAGCCCGGGCTCGGCGGGGATCGACAGCTTGAGCATCACCTGCCGGCCGTCGGGTAGCGCGTCGAGCGCCTGGCGAAGCTCGTCGAGCAGGATGTGGTCGGCGGCGGCGCGCTCCGGGCTTTTGATCGACACTTCCGGCTCGATGATCGGCATCAGGCCCTTGTTCGCGATCTGATCGGCGACCTCGAACTGCTGCCGGACGATGTCGGCGATGCCCTTGTGGTTGGCGAGGTCGATCACCGATCGCATCTTGGTCCCGAACACATGCTTCGCGACCGCTCGGTCGAGCAGCTCGTCGAGGCCGGGGTTGGGCTTCATCAGCCGGACTCCGTCGGCTTCGTCCTCGAGGCCCTTGTCGACCTTGAGGAACGGCACCACGCCGCGGTCCCACAGCGCCTGCGGGACTGGCTTGCCGTCCGCCTCCCCATCCATCGTCCGCTCGAACAGGATCGCGCCGATCACCTTTTCGCCGGTGAACGCGGGCGACGTGATGATCCGCACCCGCATCGCGTGAATTAGCCCGTACATTTCCTCGTCGCTCGACCATTCGTCGCCCGTGTAGCCGTAGGCCTTGAGCGCGCCCGGGGTCGATCCGCCGCTCTGGTCGAGCGCGGCGATGAAGCCGTTGCCGTCGGCGATCTTGGTCAACATTTGCTGGTTCATGGTCATCCCCGCTGCTGCTGAAGAGCGGCCACGCCCGGAAGCGTCCGCCCTTCCATCCATTCCAAAAATGCCCCGCCCGCCGTCGAGACGAAGGTGAAATCCTCGGTCACTCCGGCTTGGTTGAGCGCCGCGACCGTGTCGCCGCCACCCGCCACCGAGACGAGCGTATTTTCCTTGGTCAGAGCGGCCGCGGTCCGTGCGAGAGCGACCGTCCCGGCATCGAACGGCGGCGTCTCGAACGCTCCCAGCGGCCCGTTCCAGACCAGAGTTCGGCAGGTCTTGAGGACATCGCCGAACGCCTCGATTGCCGTCGGGCCGACGTCGAGGATCATCTCGTCGGCGGCAACCTCGTGGACGTTGGCCGTGCGCAGGCTGGGCGGGTTGGCGGCGAATTCCTTCGCCACGACGACGTCGTACGGCAGATGGATCGTGCAGCCGGCCGCCTCGGCTTGGGCAAAGATGGCGTTCGCCTCGCCGGTCAGGTCGTGCTCGGCGAGCGACTTGCCAATTGCGACTCCGCGCGCGGCGAGGAATGTGTTGGCCATGCCGCCGCCGATGATCAGATGCTCGACCTTGCCGACGAGATGGCCGAGCACCGCGAGCTTGGTCGAGACCTTGGCCCCGCCGACCAGCGCCGCGACTGGCCGCTCTGGGTTTTCGAGCGCCTTTTCAAGCGCTTGCAGCTCAGCCTCCATCGCCCGGCCGGCGAACGAAGGAAGCAGATGCGCAATCCCCTCGGTCGACGCGTGGGCGCGGTGCGCGGACGAAAAAGCGTCGTTGACGTAGTAATCGCCGAGCGCCGCCATCGCCTTGGCGAGCGCCGGGTCGTTGGCTTCCTCGCCGTCGTGGAATCGGGTGTTCTCGAGGATGCCGATATTGCCCGGCAGCATGGTCATCACCCCGCGCTCCGCCTCGGGCCCCTGGCAATCCTCGATGAAGCGCACCGAGCGGCCGCTGAGCAGGGTCAGCGGGCGGACCAGCTGGGCGCTCGACATGTCGGGCCGGTTCTGCCCCTTCGGCCGGCCGAAATGCGACAGCAGCAGCACGATCGCGCCGCGGTCCGCGAGCTCGAGGACGGTCGGAAGCATCGCCCGCAGCCGGGTGTCGTCGGCCACCGACGCGCCCTCCATCGGCACGTTCAAATCGACCCGCACCAGCACGCGCTTGCCGGTCAGGTCGCCGGGGAGGTCGTCGAGGGTTTTGAAGGCGGTCATCCATTCTCCAATTCCCCTCCCGCTTGCGGGAGGGGTTAGGGGTGGGCGTGTTGAACAGGCCCACCCCTCCGTCGCTTCGCTCCTCTTCCCCTCCCGCAGGCGGGAGGGGAGAAATCAACCCAGCTTCGCCATCGCCGCGGCCGTGTCGACCATCCGGTTCGAAAAGCCCCATTCATTGTCGTACCACGACACGACGCGGACCAATTTGCCTTCGAGGACCGCGGTCTCGAGGCTGTCGATGGTCGAGCTTTGCGGCGTGTGGACGAGGTCGATCGAGACCAGAGGCTCGTCGGAATAGACCAAAATGCCCTTGAGCGGCCCGCTTTCCGACGCCGCCTTGAGGATCGAATTGACCTCCTCCTTGCTGGTCTCGCGGCCGGGAGTGAAGGTCAGGTCGATCAGGCTGCCGTCTGGCACCGGCACCCGGATTGCCGATCCGTCGAGCTTGCCCTTGAGCTCGGGCAGCACCTCGCCGACCGCCCGAGCGGCCCCGGTCGTGGTCGGGATCATCGACATCGCCGCGGCCCGCGCGCGCCTCAAATCCGGGTGGATCTGGTCGAGGATCTTCTGGTCGTTGGTGTAGGCGTGGATCGTGGTCATCAGCCCGCGCTCGATGCCGATCGAATCGTTGAGCACCTTGGCCACCGGCGCCAGGCAGTTGGTGGTGCACGAGGCGTTGGAGACGATCACGTGCCCGGCCTCGAGCTTGTCGTGGTTGACCCCGTAGACGACGGTCAAATCGGCGCCCTTGGCCGGCGCCGAGATCAACACCCGCTTGGCGCCGGCGTCGAGATGCTTTTGCCCCCCTTCCCGATCCGTGAAGAAGCCGGTGCACTCGAGCACCAGCTCGATCCCGAGGTCGCGGTGCGGCAGCTTGGCCGGGTCGCGCTCGGCGGTGACCTTGATGCGCTTGCCATCGACGACCAGGTCGTCGCCCTCCGCCGCGACGGTCCCGGGATATTTGCCGTGGACGCTGTCGCGCGAGAACAGCCAGGCGTTCGATTTGGCGTCGGCGAGATCGTTGATCGCGACCAGCTCGAGCCCGCAGTCCGGCCGCTCGAGGATCGCCCGGGCGACCAGCCGGCCGATTCGCCCGAAGCCGTTGATTGCAACCTTTGTCATGTGCGCATTTTCTCCAGGATTTTGGCCGTGATCGCGTCGGGCGTGAGCCCGAAATGTTCGTACAAATCGCCGGCCGGAGCCGAGGCCCCGAAGCGGTCGATACCGATCCGCAGGCCGTGGAGGCCGGTATAGCGCTCCCAGCCGAAGGTCGCACCCGCCTCGATCGACACGCGCAGGATGTCACGGTTCGAGACGTCGGGCAGGGTGTCCTCGCGGTAAGCGGCGTCCTGCGCGTCGAAGCGCTCGGTGCTCGGCATCGACACGACATCGGCGCCGATCCCCTGCCCTTCGAGCCGCTCGGCGACCGCGCAGGCGATCTCGACTTCCGAGCCCGTGGCGATCAGGATCACCTTGCGCGCCGCACCAGCCTTTTTCAGCCGGTAAGCGCCGAGCGCGCTCAAATTCTTCGATGAAGTCTTGGTCCGCACCGGCGAGAGGTTCTGCCGGGTCAGTGCCAACACCGACGGCCCCTCGCTGGCCAGCGCCGCCGCCCAGCATTCGGCGGTCTCGACCGCATCGGCCGGCCGATAGACGTCGAGCTGCGGCATCGCCCGCAGGCTCTGCAAATGCTCGATCGGCTGGTGGGTCGGCCCGTCCTCGCCGAGCCCGATCGAATCATGAGTCATCACATAAATGACCTTGGCGTTCTGGAGCGCCGACAGGCGGATCGCCGGGCGGCAATAATCGGAGAAGATCAGGAACGTGCCGCCGTAGGGGATGACTCCGCCGTGCAGCGCCATGCCGTTCATCGCCGCCGCCATGCCGAATTCGCGGATACCGTAATAGATGTAGCGCCCGGCGTAATTGTCGGCGGTCAGCGGCTCTTGCGACTTGGTCTTGGTGTTGTTCGATCCGGTCAAATCGGCTGAGCCGCCGATCGTCGCCGGGATCGCCGCGTTGATCGCCTCCAGCGCCATTTCGGACGCCTTGCGGGTCGCGACGGTCGGCGGCTTGGCGATCAGCGCGTCGAGGTGCGGCTTGAGCCATTTATCGTCGGCCTTGCCGGCCATGCGCGCCGCGAACTCGCCCTTCTTCTTGCTGGCGTCGAGCCGCCGCTGCCACTCCGCCCGCTTCAATGCTCCCCGCCGGCCGACCTCGCGCCACGCGGCGAGCACGTCGTCGGGCACCGTGAATTCCTCGGCTTCGAGCCCCAATTCCTTGCGCGCCGCCTCGACCTCTTGCCTGCCGAGCGCGGCGCCGTGGGTCGCCGCGGTGCCCTGCTTGTTGGGGGCGCCATAGCCGATGATCGTCCGGCAGCGGATCAGGCTCGGCCGCTCATCGGCAATCGCCTCGTCCAATGCGCGCTCGACCTTACCGGCGTCGAGCCCGTCGCATTCGGCGGTGTGCCAGCCGCCGGCCGAGTAGCGCGCGATCACGTCCTCGTTGCGCGACAGATCGGTCGAGCCGTCGATGGTGATCCGGTTGTCGTCCCACAGCACGATCAGCCGGCCGAGCTTGAGATGGCCGGCGAGCCCGACCGCCTCATGGTTGACCCCCTCCATCAGGTCGCCGTCGCCGGCCAGCACGAAGGTGCGGTGATCGACCAGCTCGTCGCCGTAGATCGCGTTCAGATGCCGCTCGGCGATCGCCATTCCGACCGCCATCGCCAGCCCCTGCCCCAGTGGCCCGGTGGTCGCCTCGACGCCCGGCAGCTCGAAATTCTCGGGATGGCCGGCGCACGGGCTGCCGAGCTGCCGGAAACGCTTGATGTCGTCCATCGTCGGCCGAGCGTAGCCGGTCAAATAGAGCAACGCGTAGATCAGCATCGAGCCGTGGCCCGCCGACAGGACGAAGCGGTCGCGGTCGGGCCAATCGGGGTCGGCCGGGTCGTATTTCAGGTGCCGCGTGAACAGCGCCGTGGCCGCGTCCGCCATCCCCATCGGCATCCCCGGGTGGCCGCTGTTGGCGGCTTCGACCGCGTCCATCGCCAAGGCGCGAATGGCGTTGGCAAGTCGGCGTTGGGTCGGCTGCAACCTGGTGCGCTCCATCTGCGGGGTCCGCCACGCACCGGTTCGGGCGGGCCGATGCGCGCCCTTTGGGCGGTGAGCCGTTAGGCGTCAACCACAGGGTCCAAGCCAACCCGAAATGGGTCGGCTTGGACCCTTAGTCTTGCCCGAGCGACGCATCTTGCGTAGCGATAATCCAATGGATGACAGCGCTCTTTCACAAGCTTTGGAGCGTGCCGAACGCGCGCTTGGACGCATCGAGCGAGCGCTCGCCGCCCGCAGCCACGCGACCAAAGACAGCGAGCAGCAGCTCCGCTCGAAGGTCCGTGAGGCCGTCGCCGAACTCGACGAGCTGATTCGGGCTTCCGAACAGTCGAAGGCGGCGGAAATGCAAAATGGCTGAAGTCGACCTGACCATCGCCGGGCGCCCGTACCGGGTCGCCTGCCGCGCCGGCGAGGAGGACAGCCTGCGCGCAGCCGCGGCGCTGGTCGACGCCAAGAGCCGCGAGGCGCTGGCTGGGCTCGGGACCATGTCGGAGGCGCGGCAATTGCTGTTCGCCTCGCTTCTGCTCGCCGATCAATTGGTTGACCAGCACGGCCCCGGGATCGCCGGTCCCGACCCGAAGGTGGCGTCGAGCGCAAATGCGCTGGCGGGCCGCCTCGAGGCGCTTGCGGATGCTCTTGAGAGCGAGGGCCAGAACGCCTAGATAGGGGTCGACGGGAACTGCCCGGTACGAGCCTTCGACTTCCCTGAGGCTATTACCATCCATGGGAGTTGTCCCTGCCCGAACCCTGGTTCGGATCACACGGCGCCCACCTGACGTTTGTGGCGTCAGAGGATTTCCGGCAAACGGCCACGGTGGTCCCGTCACCTCCTTTCCCAGCGCTGACCAAGGCGAGCCTGCGCGCGGCGGCGCTGGAGGCGCGCAAGGCGTTCGTCGCGACTCTGAGCGACGCCGACCGGACCTTGCTCGAGCGGCGGCTGGCCGAGCAACTGACGGCGATCTGCGCCAACGCCACGGTCGTCGCCGGCTATTCGCCGCTGGGCAGCGAGATTAGCCCGCTGCTGGCGATGGAGGAAGCCCGCGCGGTCGGCGCGATCGTCGCCTTCCCGGCCTTTTCCGACCCCGCCAAGCCGTTCCGCTTCCTCGCCGGCGACCCGTCGGTCGGCGGACCGTTCGGGATCCTCCAGCCCCGCCCGGGCGCACCGCCGGTCGAGCCGGACGTAATCCTCGTGCCCCTGATCGCGGTCGACGCCCGCGGCACCCGGCTCGGGCGCGGCAAGGGCCATTACGACCGTGTGCTCGCCCCCTACCGCCGCCAGGGCGCCCAGCTGATCGGCGTCGGCTGGGCGGTGCAGCGGATCGACGAAGAAATCCCGCGTGACCCCTGGGACGTCCCGCTGGACGGCTTCGCCTCGCCCGAAGGGCTCGAGCGGCTGACGCCATGAGCCCCTCCTCCCGCAAGCTGCTGGGCATTGCGATCATCCTGCTGCTGATCCTCATTTGGACAGCACTCGTCGCAAGTCTTGCGCCGGTAATTGGCAAATTGCCGATTCTCGTTCAGGGCGCGTTCTACCTCGTCGGGGGATTAGTCTGGATTAGTCCGTTGAAACCGTTGCTCCGCTGGATGGAGACGGGCCGCTGGCGGAGGGCTTCATCGGGCGATTGAACCCAGTGTATTATTGGAATATAGCACCGACGCTTTTATGAACCAGGCGATCATCCTTTCCGCGGGCCGTTTGTGGCGCGCTTATCCCCGTGAGACGCTGGTCGTCGGGACGCTCGGGCTGGCGGCGATGGTCGCGCTGGCCGGGGCGGCCTATTCGACCCCGAGCCTGTCGGGCCTCGGAATCGCCTCGGCCAAGCTCGGCGACGCGCCGCCGGCACCGCCGCCGCTGCTGGTCCGCCAGCTCGCTCCGGCCGACGCGCTGACCATCAACCGCTCGATCCCGCTCGCCGATTCGCCCAATCCCGCGGCGAGGCCGTTCGCGCTTCGCGGCGCCGACGAGGCGGCCCGGGCGCGGGCGCTCGAATGCCTGACCAGCGCCATCTATTACGAGGCCGGCAACGAGAGCGCCGACGGCCAGCGGGCGGTTGCCCAGGTGGTCCTCAACCGGGTCCGCCACCCGGCCTTCCCGGCCAGCGTCTGCGACGTCGTCTACCAGGGCTCGACGCGGGAAACCGGCTGCCAGTTCACGTTCACCTGCGACGGCTCGCTGGCCCGCCGGCCGAGCGGCGACAGCTGGGCCCGGGCGCGCAAGATCGCCGAGGCGGCGCTCGCCGGAGCGGTGTTCGCGCCTGCCGGCTGGGCGACTCATTATCACGCCAATTATGTCGTTCCCTATTGGGCTTCGAGCCTGGCCAAGAATGCGATCGTCGGAGCGCATATCTTCTATCGCTGGGCCGGCGGCTGGGGCCGTCCGCCCGCGTTCGGCAAGCGTTACTCAGGGCTCGAGCCGAACACCAATGCGCTGAAGGCCGCGGCGGTCGCCGCCGAAGCCGCTTACGCCGCGCAGCAAGCCGCCGAGACCACCGCCGAGGCGCTCGCCGCGACTATCCCCGGCGCCGAAGCGAAGAAGCCCGAGGACGGCCGCCTGGCGATCCGCTTCAACCTCGCCGCCCGCAAGGCGGTCGAGGAAGCTCCGCGCCACGCTTATGTCGAAAAGTTCGAGGCTTCGGACAATCTGCGCTGGTCGCTGAGCGGCGGCGCCGTCGCGGCCGACGAGAAGCCGCTCGGCAAGGCGGCGCCAATCATCGGCTCTGGCGGCGGTGGTGGTGGCGGCGGCGGAGCAGGCTCGCCGCAGCTTTAATCACCGAAACAAAAGCGAAGACTGGCGCGAGTGACGGGACTTGAACCCGCGACCTCCGGCGTGACAGGCCGGCGCTCTAACCAACTGAGCTACACCCGCGCGGTTTGCGTCGCGGGCAACTAGGTGACCCCCCCAACCCTGTCAACCGAGCCGCCGTGGCTTGGGGCGGCGGTTTTGGCCGGCGCCTCGTCCTCGTCTTCGTCATGCTCGCCGACGTGGGTCAGAGTGCCTTCCTCGAACAGGAAGCCGGCGATGTCGGGAGTGCCGGCGGCCGAGAAGACGGTCTTCATGATGATCAGCAGCGGTACCGCGAGCAGCGCTCCGGTCGTCCCCCAGACCCACGCCCAGAAGCTCAGTGCGACGAGGATCGCCAGCGGATTGATGGTCAGCTTCTTGCCGACCACCATCGGCGTGATGATGTTCGCCTCGACCATGTGGAGGCCGATGAAGATCGCCGGCGGGAGCATTGCCGACCAGACGTCGGGAAAGACCATCAGGCCGCCGATGAACAGCAAGCCCGCCGAGGCGATCGGGCCGAGATAGGGAATATAGTTGAGCACCGCGACGATGCCGCCCCACATGATCGGCGAGTCCATCCCCAGCTGCCACAGGATCAGCGCCGTCAGCGCCCCCAAAGTGACGTTGATGATGGTGATCGTGGCGATGTAGGTCGAGGTCGCGTCGACCACCTGCTGGATGACCCGGGCGGTGGTCAGGGCGCCCTCGAAGCTGCCGCGGCTGACGATCGTCTTCTTGCGCATCGCGGTCCAGCCGGCGAGGAAGAAGAAGATCACCAGCAACGCGAAGAACAGCTGGATCAGGATGTGGGGCGCCGAGGTCGCGAGCAGCCCCGACAGCGAGTTGGGAGTCTCGATCCGGACCGTCCGCCCGGCTTCCGGCGCGACGACGATCTGCGACAGGACCCGCTCCATGAAGCGGTCGAACGATTTGTAGAGGTCGAGCAGCGGGTCGAGCGCCGCGCGAACCTTCGGCAGCCGCTCGGGCAACAACGCCACCCAGTCGATCGCCGGGAGCACGATCGAGCCGATGGCGAAGATCGCCAAAGCGAGGAAGATCACCACGCACAGCGCCGCCGCCAGCCGCGACGGCACGCCGCGCCGCTCGAACCATTCGAGCATCGGCACCAGCGCGATCGCGACCACCATCGCGGCCGTCACCGGCAGGAAGAATTCGGCCCCGGCGCGGAGCGCGAACGGCAGAGCGATCAGCAGTCCGGCGCCGCCGATCAGGGTCAGCGACGCGAGCAGCCGGTCGCGCTTGACTGTGTCGAGCTCGACCAGCGCCGGCGGCTGCCCGTCGCTGCCCTCCCCCTTGCCGCTATTGATCACCCGCGCGTCCATACGCCCACCATATCGAGGCGATGACGAACGGGCTAGGATGATTGCGGCCCTGGTCAACCTATCGAAGGCCGCGAAAGAGGACGTGCTTAAACGCGGTTAGCCCGAGCGGGCCTGGGCGGCAAAACAGGACGGCGGCATTGTGCGGCGTCAGCGGCTCGAGATATTGCTTGGCGGCGCTCATGCTGTTTCTTCAGATTGCGGGGGGTTGAAGGCGGCTGAGCGCGGCACCCGCGGAGCGCCGGCCAGGTCGCGCTCCCAGGCGATCTCGTGGACGTAGAACACCACGGCCTGGACGGTCGGCTCGAGCAGCCCGATGGCCAGCGCCGCGCGCCAGCTGCCGGTCAGCAAATAGGCGAGGCCGAACGCCACCGTGATGTGGCACAGCCAGTAGGTCCCGGTCTTGAGCAGCCGAGTCACCCCGCCCGCCTCAATGGCTGTCGGCGAACGGGTTGGGGCCCGGCGAATTGTCCATGCCGTAGCGGCGATATTGCTCGGCGCTGAGCTGGGGCGGCGGAGTCGCGCCTGGCGGCGGGATGGTCCGCGACGGCGCCGGCATCGCCAGCTCGGCGACCGCCAGCTCGAGCCCCGCCGGCGTGTAGCCGTTGAGGAAGGCGGCGGTGTCGCTGTCGACCCGGAAGGCGTGGCGGGTATTGCGCGGGACGTAGACGAAATCGCCCTTGACCCCCTTCCTGATCTCTTCACCGACGAGGAAGCTGACCTCTCCGTCGAGCATGTAGAAATGCTCGTCGGACCAGCTGTGCTTGTGGGGCGGCGCCCCCGACCCCTTGGGCAGCGCCTCGTACATCAGCGAGTAACGGCCGCCGGTGTCCTCGCCGGTGGCGAGGATCACCCACAATATGTCGAGCCACCAATAGGCCGGCGCGGTGTCGACGTTGTGGACGAACGGCATCGAGCCCGGGACGGCGGGCAGGTCGGGGGTAATGTCGGGCATTCGATCAATCCTTTGATTGGGCAGCAGCGGTCAGGCGGCAACCGGCAGGCTGCGCTTTGCAAAAGCGGCGAAAGTTTCGAGCGGCAGGTCGTGGAAGCGGCCGTTCTGCAGGTCGTCCAGCGCCGTCTGGCCGTTGGTCATGTAGAGCAGGTAGGCGAGCATCACCTGCTGCTGGGGATCGGCCGCGGCCATGGCGGCGCGCAGGTCCGCCTCCGAGCCGAGGGACACTGGTTCGATCGGACGGCCGGTGGCGGCGAATATGATCGCCCCGGCTTCGCGGAACGAGATGCGGTCGCCGGCGAAGGCGAACTTGCCGGCCGGCACCGAGCGGTCGAGCGCAATTCTGGCGACGACGCGCGCGGTGTCCTCGACGCTGGTGACCTCGACCTTGCGATGGCCGTCGCCGAAGAAGCTGACGGTGCCGGCGTCGAGGTCGATCGCCCCGCCGCCCGGCAGGAACATGTCCATGAAGCCGCCCTGCAGCACGTTGACCTGCTGCAGCCCGAGCGCGGCGATGCGGCGGTCGGCCTCGGCGCGCATGTCGAACATCGCATGCTCGCCCGGCGTCGCCTTGAACAAGTCGAGCCCGAAGTCCGACGGCAGGATGCGCCACACGCCATTGGCCCGGCCGGCCGCGGCCAGCGCCACCTGGCCGTCGACGATCACGTCCGGCCCGCCCTGGACGGCGGAGACGATGGCGTCCACGCCGCGTGTCGCGCGGTCGAGTGAACCCGCATCGATCAAATCGCCTTCGATCAGCTCGGCGCCACCGGCGATCAGCGGCTCGAGCTTGGCGCGGACGTCGGCATTACGAACGAGCAGGCGGACCTGGACGTCGGGGCGCGCCAGCAAGTGATGGGCGATGCGGCTGCCGAGCATGCCGGTGGCGCCGGCGATGAGAACGGTGTTGGTCATTGGTGAATTCCTTGAATGAGGAAGACCCAAGATAGACGTTCCGTTCAGCAAGATTAGTCAGCCATATGTGGACAGTCCGTTCCAAATCTGGAACACCCGGTCCGGATGTTTGAATTGTCGGATCTCCGGGCATTCGCGCGCATTGCCGACCTGGGCAGCATCTCGGGCGCGGCGCGGGCGCTGCGGATGCCCAAATCGTCGGTCAGCCGGGCGCTGGTCCGGCTCGAGACCGCGATCGGGGCGGTATTGGTCGAGCGCTCGACGCGGCATTTGCGGCTGACCGATGCCGGTCTGCTGCTCCAGCGCCACGCCCGGCGAATTCTCGACGATGTCGGCGAGGCGGAGAATGCGATTGGCGGGCTGGTCGGGCAGCCGCGCGGCGATTTGCGGATCAGCGTCCCGTTCACCTTCGCGACCGGCCCTTTGGCCCGCGCGCTGCCCGATTTCCTCGCCCGCTATCCCGAAGTCCGCGTCCTGCTGACCATCGACAACCGCATCGTCGACCTGCTGGGCGAAGAATATGACGTCGCCATCCGTATCGGACCGCTGCCCGATTCCCAGCTGATCGCCCGGCGGCTGACGACCTTCGAGCTATGGCTGTGTGCCAGCCCGGCCTATCTGCAGCGCCATCCGCCGATCGGCAAACCCGCCGATTTGGCCGCCCACCGCATTGTCGGGCACCGATCGGTGGCGGAGGATTGGCCGTTCGACTCCCCTGCCGCCGGCCAGCAGCAGGTCAAGGTCACGAGCCAAGTCGTGGCGCCCGAACCGGACGTCATCCGCACCTTGCTGCTGGCCGACGCCGGCATCGGAATCCTTCCCGATTTCCATGCCGCGGCGGCGGTCGATTCCGGCGCGCTGGCCCGCGTCCTTCCAGACCACCGCCATCGCTCGGTCGACGTCCACGCGCTGTACCCCAGCCACCGCAGCCTGTCGGCCAAGGTCCGAGTGTTCATCGACGCTCTGGGCTGTGAAGTATCGCGACCGCAACAATGCGGCGCGGCCAGGTGCTGACACAATCCGCCGGATTGAACGCTGGTGCCCCTGGTCCGACTCGAACGGACACTCCGGTTAGGAACTCGATTTTGAGTCGAGCGCGTCTACCATTCCGCCACAGGGGCCCAAGCAGGGTTGGCCGCGCCTAGCTAGCGACGACGGGCGAGCCGGGCAATGGGCGCGATAGCCCCTTCGCTTCACGCCAGCGCCGGCTCATTCTCGTGCAGGTGGAGGTAGTTGCTGTCGAAATCGCCGGCGACGGCCAGCTTTTTCCAGTCGCCGATGGTGATCGCGCGCGGGCTCAGGCGTTCGATCAGCCCTTCCGCCTCGAGCGACTTCAAGGTCCGGTTGACGTGGACCGAGGTCAGGCCGGTGGCGTCGCCGAGCTGCTCCTGGGTCATCGGCAGCTGATAGCCGGTCGGCTCCCCGAGCCCGGCGAGCTGCAAGCGCAGCGCGAACTCGCACAACACATGGGCGATTCGGGTGCGGGCGTCGCGGCGGCCGATATTGGCGATCCATTCGCGGAAGATCGACGCATCGACCAAGGTGTCGATCCACATCGCCTTGCCGACGGCCGGGCGTTCGAACGCCAGCCGGGTGATCTCCTCGCGCGGGATCATCGCGATTTGTCCGGCGGTCAGCATCTGGACGCTGTGGTCGGCGACACCCAGCAGCGAATTCTGCAGGTCGACGATTTCGCCTTTCATGTGAATCGCGCAGATTTGCCTGAAGCCGCCGCCGACGATCTTGTGGCGCATGGCGAAGCCGGCGAGCAGCACGCAGCTATGGGTCGCGCGGTCGCGCTCGCGGACGATGTACTGGTGCTGCTCGAGCGATTTCACATTGTGCGGCAAGGCGTGCAGAGCCGCCTGGTCGGCCGCGTCGAGCTTGTGCCAATAGGCAAGCTTGCGAACCATCGGCTCGAGCGCCGAGCGGTTGGCGGACATCTGGGTATCCCGGTTCAAGTCGCATCTCCCGCTAGGCAGGGGCGGGAGCATGGACTCAATCTCTCGGTTGCCGGCGCCCTGTTAGCGTCGCTGGCAATGTCCGTTCATTAACCCATGTTTCAGGCGGCATCCTGATTGACGAAAAAAACTCCATAAGAAAACATAGATTTAGTTCGTCATGTGTGATATATGATGCACATCGCCGAGTTGCGCTTTGGGCCTCGGCGGCTGAGAGACCTCACGAGCTCCCGCCTGCATTATTGCAAGGAGCGACGCCGTGGCTCGCTATTTCCTGCACCTGCGCGATGGGACCGAGCAGATCCTCGATCCCGAAGGCCTCGAGTTCGCGACCATCGAGGCGGTCCGCAAGGCCGTGCTCGTCTCGGCGCGCGACCTGATGACCGGCGACATCCGCGAGGGCGTCATCGACTTGCGGTTCCGCATCGACGTCGAGGACGAGGGCGGAGACATCGTCTACACTTTGCCGTTCAAGCACGCCGTCAACATCATACCCGAGGCGGCGTAACGACATGGCCGACAGCAGCGGCCTCGAGCAAATGGTGGTCCTGCGCTGGCGAACGCGAAATGCCTGCGAGGCGCTGGGCCCGGCCCTCGATCGGGCTTTCCCGATCGACCATGGCGATGGCTTCGCCGAGGCGCTCGAGGCGATCGACGAGGCGGAGAGCGCCGCCTGTCGCGACGGGGTTGACGGACCCGCCAAATAATCAGTTGCGCGGCGCCTGCCGCCGGTAGCTCAAGGCCTCCGCGACGTGGATCCGCCCGACCTGCGCGGCTCCGGCGAGGTCGGCGATCGTCCTCGCGACCCGCAGCACCCGATGGAAGCCTCGCGCCGACAGGCGCATCGCCGCCGCCGCGTCGGCGAGCAGCTTGCGCCCCGGCTCATCGGGCGTCGCCACCCGGTCGAGCAGCTCGCCGTCCGCCTCGGCATTGGTCCGGACGCCATGGCCGTTGTAGCGCCGCGACTGCACCGCGCGAGCTTCCGCGACCCGAACCGCGACCTGCTGGCTGCCCTCGGCCGGCGGCGGCAGCGTCAGGTCCGCGGCCGACACCCCCTGCACGTCGACATGGAGGTCGATCCGGTCGAGCAGCGGCCCCGACACTTTCGCCTGATAATCGGCGGCGCAGCGCGGCGCCCGGCTGCAGGCCAGCGCCGGGTCGCCGAGATGGCCGCAGCGGCATGGGTTCATCGCCGCGATCAGCTGGACCCGGGCGGGGAAGGTGACATGGGTGTTGGCCCGGGCGACGCTGACGCTTCCAGTCTCGAGCGGCTGGCGGAGCGAGTCGAGAACCGCGCGCTGGAACTCGGGCAACTCGTCGAGGAACAGCACGCCCAGGTGCGCAAGACTGATTTCGCCGGGGCGAACCCGCAGCCCGCCGCCGACCAGCGCCGGCATCGACGCGCTGTGGTGCGGCGAGCGGAATGGGCGGCGGCGGCGGATGCGGCCGCCGTTCAATTCACCGGCGACCGAGGCGACCATCGACACTTCGAGCGCTTCCGACGGCTCGAGCGGCGGCAGGATGCGCGGCAGGCAGGCGGCGAGCAGCGACTTGCCGGCTCCAGGCGGCCCGCTCATCAGCAGATTGTGACCGCCGGCCGCGGCGATCTCGAGCGCCCGCTTGGCCACCTCCTGCCCTTTGACCTGGCTGAGGTCCGGGCCGTGACCGAGCGGCTCGACCTCCGCCGTCGCCGGAGGCGGCAGCAGCGCGGTGCCCTTCAGGTGCGCGAGCAGCGCCAGCAGGTCGGGCGCCGCGACGACGTCCAGCTCGCCGGCCCAGGCGGCCTCGCTGCCCTGAGCGGCGGGGCAGATCAGCCCCTTGTCGTTGGCCGATGCGTGCAGCGCCGCGAGCAGCACTCCGGGCGAGACCGCGATCCGCCCGTCCAGGCTGAGCTCGCCGACCGCGACATAGTGCGACAGGCTTTCGGCGTCCGCGGCGCCGATCGCGGCCAGCAGGCACAAGGCGATCGGCAGGTCGAAGTGCGAACCTTCCTTGGGCAAATCGGCGGGCGACAAATTGACCGTGATCCGCCGCGGCGGAAGCGCCAGCCCGATCGCGGCCAGCGCCGCGCGGACCCGCTCGCGGCTTTCCGCCACCGCCTTGTCGGGCAGGCCGACGATGGTGAAGGCCGGCAGCCCCGAGGAGAGCTGGACCTGCACTTCGACGGCCCTGGCTTCGAGGCCGAGGTAAGCGACGGTGGCGACGGTCGCACCCATTCAGCGTGCCGCCACGGCAGCTGAACCGAAATCATTGTCCAGGAGAGCTCCTAGCTCGGCCCGCACACGCTAGACCCTGCTGGGCACAATCGGCAAGCGTCCCTTGCGCGGCCAGCCGGATACAACCACATGTCGGTCGATGATGACGCGCGAACAGTGGCGGGATTTCGTCCGCAGCCGGCCGGTTCGAACCGCATTGTTCATGACCGGTTTGCTGCTCATCATCCTGGCGCCGATCGCGGGCGCGATCCCGGGCCCAGGCGGGATTTTCGTGTTCGCCGCCGGTCTTACCCTGGCGCTCAGGAACAGCGACTGGGCGAAGCGCCAATATGTCCGGTTCAAGCGCTGGCAGCCCAAGGCCGGCGGCTGGGCGGACTGGGGTCTCCGCCGGCGAAGCGCCCGGCGCCGCGAGGCGATCCGCAAGCAGCGGGAGAATGACGAGGCCTGCCTCCCACCCGCGGAGCTTTCGACCGGCGGCCCGATTGAGGCGCTGGTGCCCGATCCGCCAGTCGATCCGCCGGAAAAATGGAGCGACCGCGAGGGCCGCGCGAATTGACTTTGGCGAGGGGCTCGACTATCGGCGCACCCGACTGCGGCTGCCCCAACGGCGGCCCTTTTTCTTTGATCCAGCGTCTATTTTGAATTCAAGGGCATGAGCGATGAAGCGCACCTTTCAACCGAGCAACCTGGTCCGCGCCCGCCGGCACGGCTTTCGCCATCGCAGCGCGACGGTCGGCGGCCGCAAGATCCTGAACGCCCGCCGCGCCCGCGGCCGCAAGAAGCTCAGCGCCTAGTCATTTTACGAAAACGCGCGGATTTTCTGGCGGCGAACGCGGGCAAGCGGGCGTCGGGGCCGGGCTTCGTGCTGCTGGTCCGCGACCGCGGCGATGGCGATCCCACCAAGCGCGTCGGCTTCACGGTCACCAAGAAAATCGGTGGAGCGGTGGTCCGCAACCGGATGAAGCGCCGACTTCGGGCGCTCGCCCGCGAGCTCCTGCCGGGCGGCGGGCTGCCGGGCGCGGATCATGTGCTGATCGGCCGCTCCGGCGGGATCGAGCGCGATTTCACTGTGCTTCGGCAGGAGCTGGCAAGCGCGTTGGAGCGCCTCGGCAAGTGATCGCCTTTTTCGTCATTGCGAGCGAAGCGCGGCAATCCATCTTCTTGCTGCTGCTGGATTGCCGCGTCGCTCCGCTCCTCGCAAAGACGCTTCAGTGATCGCCCGGCTGCTGATCTGGATCGCCCGCGGCTGGCAGGAAGGTCCATCGAAGGTGCTTCCGCCGAGCTGCCGCTACCAGCCGAGCTGCTCGGCCTATGCGATTACCGCTTTGTCGCGCTATGGGGCCGCGCGGGGCAGCTGGCTGGCACTCAAACGGATCTGCCGGTGCCACCCGTGGGGCGGCCAGGGCCCCGATCCCGTTCCATGACGAGGTTCCCGACTTGAACGACAACAAGAACATGATCCTCGCCATCGTGCTCAGCGCGATGGTGCTGCTCGGCTGGAGCCTGTTGTCGGACAAGATCCTGCCGACCGCGGGGCCGCAGACGGTGCGCGTCGAGGACGGCAAGGCCAAGCCGCTGCCCCAGCCGCAGGCCGATCCCGCCGCCGACCGGCCGCAAGCGCTCCAGAACCGGGCGATCGTGCTCGCCTCGACGCCGCGGGTGCGGATCGAGACCCCGGCCCTCCAGGGCTCGATCAACCTCAAGGGCGCCCGGATCGACGATCTCGTGCTGATCCGCGAGCGCCAGGGCATCGCCAAGGATTCGCCGCCGGTGCGGCTGCTGTCGCCGGCAGGAGCGCCGGCGGCCTATTTCGCCGGTTTCGGCTGGACCGGCGAGGGAGTCGAGGCGCCCGGCCCGGACACCGTCTGGACCCCCAGCGCGCCTGTGCTGTCGCCCGGCCGGCCGGTGACGCTGTCGTGGACCAGCCCGGCCGGCCTCAAGTTCGAGCAGACCATCGCCGTCGACCAGGATTATCTGTTCACCGTCCGCCAGCGGGTCGCCAACGCCAGCCCCAACGCGGTGTCGGTCCGCCCCTACGGGCTGATCAGCCGAGCCAATCAATCGCCCGATGCGGACGGCTGGACGATGCACGTCGGGCCAATCGGCTTCCTCGACGGAGCCGCGAACTACGGCGTCGACTGGGACACGCTCGACGATGGCGGGCCGAACGGGGAGAGCTTCGACAGCCGCGGCGGCTGGCTCGGCTTCACCGACAAATATTGGCTGGCCGCGCTCGCCCCCGCCCCCGACGCCGGGATCAACGCCAGCTTCCGCAAGGCTCCCAAGGGTCCGTACCAGGCCGACTTCGCGCGCCAGCCGATCGTCGTCCCTGCCGGCCAGGCGATCGCCATCGAAAGCCATTTGTTCGCCGGCGCCAAGGAAAAGAAGCTGCTCGACCGCTACGAGGCGATGGGCATTCCCAAGCTCAGCAAGTCGATCGACTGGGGCTGGTTCGAATGGTTCATGCGGCCGATCTTCGACCTGCTCAACTGGCTGTTCAAGACGACCGGCAATTTCGGCGTCGCGATCATCTGCCTGACGCTCATCGTCCGGCTGCTGATGTTCCCGATCGCCCAGAAGCAGTTCCAGTCGATGGCGGCGATGCGCAAGGTGCAGCCGAAGATGAAGGCGATCCAGGAGCGCTACAAGGACGACAAGCCGCGCCAGCAGCAGGAAATCCTCAAGCTCTACCAGACCGAAAAGATCAATCCCGCGGCCGGCTGCCTGCCGATCCTGCTGCAGATCCCGATCTTCTACGCGCTCTACAAGGTGCTGATGGTGGCGGTCGAAATGCGCCACCAGCCGTTCGCTTTGTGGATCAAGGATTTGTCGGCGCCCGACCCGATGACTCCGCTCAACCTGTTCGGGCTGCTCGATTTCACACCGCCGGGCTTCCTCGCCATCGGCGTCCTGCCGATCCTGCTCGGAGTGACGATGTGGATGCTGTTCAAGCTCAATCCGGCGCAGATGGATCCGACCCAGCAACAGATTTTCGCCATCCTGCCGTGGGTGATGATGTTCGTCATGGCGCCCTTCGCCGCCGGGCTGCAGCTCTATTGGGTGGTGTCGAACATCCTGACGATCGCCCAGCAATGGTGGCTGTACAAGCGATTCGGGATCGACTTGACCGAGCCCAAGCCGGCAACCAGTTAGTGAAGGCGGACGAAGATCCCGCGGAGCGCGCGCGCAAATTGTTCGCCGGACCGATCGAGTTCCTGAAGTCCGCTCCGGAGCTGCGCTTCCTCCCCGACCCGACGGTGCCCGAGGTCGCGTTCGCCGGCCGCTCGAACGTCGGCAAGAGCTCGCTGCTCAACGCGCTGACCAGCCGCAACGCGCTGGCGCGGACCTCGAACACCCCGGGCCGCACCCAGGAGCTAAATTTCTTCGACGTCGGCAAGCCGCTTCGGATGCGCCTGGTCGACATGCCGGGCTACGGTTTCGCCGAGGCGCCCAGGGATCTGGTCAAGCGCTGGCGGTTCCTGATCAACGACTATCTGCGCGGCCGGGCGGTGCTCAAGCGGGCGCTGGTGCTGGTCGACTCGCGTCACGGCCTCAAGCCCGTCGACCATGAAGTGATGACGATGCTCGACGACGCCGCGGTCAGCTATCACCTCGTCCTGACCAAGGCCGACAAGGTCAAGCGCACCGACCTTGAGGCGACCGAGCAGGGTACGGCCGAACAGGCGGCGAAGCACCCGGCTGCGCACCCGACCATCTTCACCACCTCGAGCGAAACCGGTAGCGGGATCGCGGAGTTGCGGACCGCGATCCTCGAAGCGACCGAGTGACGCGATTGCGTCATGCTGAACTTGTTTCAGCATCCATTGTCGTGAAAGGCGGCGCGATCGAGAAATGGACCCTGAAACGAGTTCAGGGTGACGGCAGCAGGAAGAACGAATGCTCAAGCTGATCATCGGCAACCGCGCCTACTCGAGCTGGTCGATGCGCGGCTGGCTGGCGGTCAAGCAATCGGGCGAGGAGTTCGAGGAGCTGGTCGTGCCGATGTTCGACGACGAGTGGGAACGGCGCCGCGAAGGGGACGAATTCGCGCCGTCGCTGGGCAAGGTGCCGATCATGTGGGACGGCGAGTGCGTCGTCTGGGACAGCCTGGCGATCGTCGAGTTCCTCGCCGACCGGGCCGGGCGCGAGCGCTACTGGCCCGAGGATACCGCGGCCCGCGGCATGGCGCGGTCGATGGCGGCGGAGATGCACTCGAGCTTCGCCAATCTGCGCCGCGAGCTGCCGATGAACGTCCGCAAGAGCTACGCTCCGCGCGAGCTGTCGGACGGCGTCAAGGGCGACATCAACCGGATCCTGCAATTGTGGGCGCAGGCCCGCGCGCGGTTTGGCGGCACCGGCGATTTCCTGTTCGGCACCTGGTGCGCGGCCGACATCATGTACGCTCCGGTCGTCACCCGCTTCATCACCTACGGAGTGGCGGTGCCGCCGTTCGCTGAGCTCTACATGAAGGCGGTGCTGTCGCACCCGCACGTCCAGCAGTGGATCGACCAGGCCCAGGACGAGCCGTGGGTGATCGAGCAATATGAGGACGCGGCGGCTTAGCCGGGGCACCTAATAAGGCGTGCCGTCCTTGTGGGTGTAGCGCCCGTTCGACTGGTCCCAGTGCAAATCGACGTCAGAATAGTGGCAGTCGCCTTCCGCCAGCCGTCCGTCGACCGCGATGAAAATGCAGTTGCGATCGCTGCGGTTGACCAGCCGGTGGCCGTTGGGAATGTCCTTGGGGAACACCGCGCAGTCGCCGGCCCGCATGACCGTCTCGCCATCATTTTCGACCAGCACCGCCTCGCCATCGATCACGACGACGAACTCGTCGATGTTCTCGTGCCAGTGGCGCTGGCTCGAAACCCCGCCGGGCTCGAGCACGACATGGCTGACGCCGATGTCCGTGAGCCCGCCGGCCGCCCCCAGGCGCCGGAAATGGCGCTTCCCCATCTCGGCCGCGAACGGCATCGGATAGGTCGTTCGGTTGGTCGGCTCGACCGTTTTGAGATCGATCTTCGGCATCGCGCCCTCGCCATGTGAATCGGCGAGGACTCTAACAGTCAACCGGACCGGTCACGAGCCGTCGTCGAGGTCTTCGTCCTCGTCGGGATCAGAATCGCGGTCGCGGTGGGAATTGATGGTCACCTGTCCCGCGGCTTTCAACTCGACCAGATCGTCGACGCTCAGCCGCTTGTGGCCGGCGCGGCGGAAACGCTGGATGTCCGCGGCGGTCACCCCGATCGTGCGCAGCTCGCCGAGCTCGTCGATGGTCAGGTTCGGATAGCCGGCGCTGGCGAGGCTGCGGACATAGTCGCCGCGGATGCCGAGCGCCCTCGCCTCGGTCAGTTCGTCGACACCGAGGTTGCGCTGTCCGGCTCCCGCCAGTTCGCGGATATAGGCCGGGCTCACGCCCAAAGCGACGAGCGGGAGCAGTTCGTCGTCCGGCAGGCGCGCCAGCTGCGGCGAGGCGGCGCGCAGCGAGGCCATATATTCGGGCGTTCCACCGAGGAGGCGAAGTGCCATTGCGTGATCGCTCTCGCCATTGTGACGCACCTTTTCGTCCCACTTGACGTCGAGCCGCTTCTCGATGTCGCGCTCGAGCTTCTCGGTCCACTGAGGATCGTGCGCGGCGATTGCCGCGGAGACCGACGAGGCGACAGCGGCCTCGGACGCGGCCAAAGCCTGATCCAAGGAGCGGCCATAGTAAGGCCGGTCGTTGACGGGCACCGGGGCCTTGGCCGCGACCGGGCCCTGGACCGCCGAAGCCGAAGCCGAAGCGGGCGTGGCGGGGACCACGTTGAGCGCCGCGACCGGCACCGCCATTCCGGCCGCGAAGAAGGCCGCCGCGGTGCTCCAGCGCCACCCACCGGGAGCCCGCTCGAGCGCGCCGTCGAGCACCCGCCGAACCCGCCGGGCGAGCGAGTTCTTGCCCGAAGCGACTCCGTGCGCGCCGATCAGCAGGCCGCGGCACTCGTGGCGAGCGACTCCGACCAGCAGCCTGGCGTATTCGGTGTCCTCGATGTCGGCACCGAGCACCGCATCGTCGGCGGCTTCCTCGCGCAGCTGATGCGCCTCGCGCGCCAGCACCCAGACGAGCGGGTTGAACCAGAACAAGGCGACCGTGACCCGCGACAGCAGCAGCTTGGCCCAATCAAGGCTGGCGACGTGCGCCAGCTCATGCGCGATGATCGCTTCCGCCTCGCGATTCGACTCGGCCGCTTCGCTGTTGAGCAAGATCACCGGGCGGACCACGCCCCAGCTGATCGGCGACGGCAGCTCGTCGCTGCTCAGCAGCGCGGTGCCGTGCTTGAAGCCCATCCGCCGCTGCGCCCGGGCCAGCGCGGTCAGCCAGCTCGGCTCGACCATGACGCTGGCGCGGCCCTTCAGCCCGTACAGCCGGCCGAGCGCGATCAGGGTAAGCAGGAGAAGCAGTACCGCAGGCGCGGCATAGGCCCAGACAGCCCAGTCGACCGGTGCCGCTGCGATCGCCGCGGAGCTTTCCGGAAAGGTACCCGCGGTGGACGCGGACTCCGATTTCAAAGCTGTTCCGGGGGGCACGGCGGCGGGCGAAGTGGTTTCGACCGCGGGCGGCGCGAGGAATGCCGGGCCTTCGACATTGAGCGCCGGAAGGGCGGCCGCCGCGGCTGGGAGCAACAGGATCGCGAGAAGGCCGAGATGGGCGATCCAGCTTCGGTCGGACGCCGACCGGTTGCGGGCAATCTTGAGCAGCAGCAGCACGGCCCCGGCGAGGAGGAACGACTTGGCGGCGATCGGCAGCAGCAGGTCCATCAGAATTCTCCCTTCGCGGCGCGGGCGCGGGCGATCATTTCCTCGAGCTGCTCGAGCTCGTCGGAATCGAGTCGGTCGGACATTCCGAGCAAGGCGGTGGCGGCACCGGCGGCGGAGCCGTTGAAGAACACCCGCACGACCTCGCTCAGCGCCGACTTGCGCGCGACGCTGTCGGCGACCGCCGGAGTATAAAGGAAGCCGCGGTCCGAATCCTCGCGGCGGACATAACCCTTGCGCTCGAGCCGCTGGAGCATGGCGCGGACCGCCGAGCCGCTCAGGCGGTCGGGAAGGGTTTCGCAGATTTCGGCGACGGCCATCGATCCGCGCTCGTAGAGCAAGTCGACGATCTGGCGTTCGCGCGGCGGCAGTTTGCTAAGCATATGAGCCCCTTCCTTCGCTACATATGTAACGCTGCTACAAATGTAGCGCGAGCGCAAGCCCCTTTTTCGACCAATCGACGAACGGATGAAATCGGGACGTTTGGCGCCTGCTCTTGCCCGCCCGCCGCGCCTTGCTACTGCTGGCCAATGCCTGCTCCGCTCGACGTCATCGCCCTCGCTTGCGAGCTGATCAACTGCCCGAGCATCACGCCGGCCCGCGGCAAAGTGTTCGACGTGCTCGAGGCCGCTCTTCGTCCGCTAGGTTTCGACGTCCATCGCTTTATCGCCGGTGAACCGCCCGACGGCCCGGTCGAAAATCTGGTGGCGATTCGGGGCCACGGTGCGCCGCACTTCGGCTTTGCCGGCCATCTCGACGTGGTCCCGCCGGGCGAAGGCTGGGCGAGCGACCCGTTCGAAGCGCAGGTCGCCGACGGAGTCCTGACCGGGCGCGGCGCCAACGACATGAAAAGCGCGGTCGCGGCCTTCGTCGCGGCGCTGTCGCGAACCGACCAGAAACACGGCACCTGTTCGCTGCTGATTACCGGCGACGAGGAAGGGCCGTCGACCCACGGCACTCCGGCGATCATCCGCTGGCTCAACGAGCGCTCGATCCGCCCGGACATGATCCTGATCGGCGAGCCGACGTCGGACACAATGCTCGGCGACACCGTCAAGATTGGCCGCCGCGGATCGGCCAACATGTGGATCGAGGTGCCGGGGGTTCAGGGCCACGTCGCCTACCCGCACCGCGCCAAGAACCCGATCCCGCCGCTTGCCCGGCTGGTCGCGGCGCTCGACGCCATCCACCTCGACGACGGCAACGAAGCGTTCCCGCCGTCGAAGCTCGAGTTCACCGACATCGCCTGTCCGCCGGGCGCGACCAACCTCATTCCGGGCGCCGCGAGCGCGCGCCTCAATATCCGTTTCAACAACCTGCAGCGCGGCGCCGACCTCGTTCGGCTGGTCGAGGAAACCGCCGAGCGCGAAGCCCCGGGAGCGACGGTCACCGCGCGACTCTCGGGCGAGGCGTTCCTGACTCCTCCGGGGGAATTGTATGACCTGGTCGTGGGCGCGATCCGCGATGAGACCGGGCTGACCCCCACATTGTCGACCGGCGGAGGCACATCGGACGGGCGCTATTTGATCGCCCTGTGCCCGGTGGTCGATTTCGGGCTTCCCAACGCGACCATGCACAAGGTCGGCGAGAGCGCGACCCTCGAAGACATCGCCGCACTATCGCGGATTTACGAGCGGATCGTCGGCAAGGTGCTGGGCTGAGCGGCATGGCGGAGGCGCGAACGGAGCCTTCGTCGCCGATCGTCAAGTGGCTGGCGCTATTGGCTGGCGCTTTCTGGCTGCATTATTGCCTGGTCCACGACGTGCTCGGGCTGCTGACGGTCGACGAGATCTACTTCGCGCATGTCTTCTGGCTGATGCGCGAGGGGCTCGAGCCCTATTCCGATTTCTACAGCGCGCATCTGCCGGCCTATTTCCGGATGCTGGGGGTGCTGGTGCCGCCAGCGCCGCCGCGGGACCTGTCCTTCGTCTGGACGCTGCGCGCGGTCACGGCGCTGGTGATGATTGCTTATGCGGGGCTGCTGTGGACGCTCAGCCGCCGCCACTTCCTGTTCCTCCTGCCCTTGCTGCTGCTGTTCGTGACCGCCGGACGGATGGCCGAGATTCGGCCGGACACGTTCGGGTTGCTGCTGTTCAATTTCGGCTGGTGGTGGCTGCTGCGCGGAACCGGGCGGGCGAACATGCTGCTCGCCGCCGCCTGCTCGGGCGCGGCGCTGTTTTTCTCGGCTCGAGCGGCGGTGATGATCGTCGCAATGGGCGTCTTGCTCATTTACCTCTGCGCTCGAAACAAGGACTCCAGGACGTTTGGTTACCTGGTGCTGCTGGCCGTGGGCTTCGCCGCGATCGTGGCGCTGGTTTACGCTTCGGACCCGGCGACATTCTCGCTGATGGTGCGGTCGGTCTACCTCGACCCGATCGCCTTGATGCCCGACCTGTCGCTGGGACAGCGCCTGTTCTCGGTCGACCGGCTGGTCCTGGTGGCGATGATCGTCACCGCTCTCGGGGCGGCGCTGCGGCTGCTTGCTCGCGGCGCGGCCAGAGACGAGGCACTCGTCGTCGCCGTGGCGTGCGTCGCGCAGCTCGTCCTGATCGTCGTCGACCCCTCGCCCTTCCAATATGTCTACGGCTGGGCGGCCTTGCCGACGCTCGCCGGGATCGCGTTGCTCGGCCGAATTTCGCCGCGCGGGCTAGATGCAGGCCTGGCTTTTACCGGCGCCGCGCTGGCGCTGGTTCTGCTGTCGCTGTCGATCGCCCACACCATCAGCGGCCGGCCACCGCTATCCGGCTCGATCCTGCGGATCACCTACGATGCGCCGATCGCCAAGGCTGAGCTACGGCGCGCCGCCACGCCGCGGCTGCTGTCGATGATGGTCAGCGCGGAGCGCCAGCAGGGGCTGTGGAACCAGCTCGCGCTGCTGACCGAGATCTGCGGCCGGGTGCGCGGGCCGGTGCTGGCCAAATTCTACGCCCATCCGATCTGCCTGCGCGACGCTCGCTACGATTGGGCGGGACTCAAGTGGCCGCCGATGCTCGAAGGAGAACGCGACTCCGGGACCGCGGAGGAGTTCGCGGCCTTGTTCGCGAACCGTCCGCCGCAGCTCGTCGCCTGGGGCAAGCATCATTACACGCCGCCGCTGACGCCCTGGGGCCGCAGCCTGCTCAAGGACTATGCGATCTATGACGGCTTTGCGCTTCGGCGCGCGGCCGAGCCGGAATTCAGGCGACCGAGCGCGAGCCCCGGTCGGCGTTGACGATCCAGTCGAGGAATTCGTCCTCGTACATCGGGTGCGCGAACACATAACCCTGGACGACCTGGCAGCCCATGGTCCGCAAAATATCCGCCTGGGCAACCGTCTCGACAGCTTCGGCGACGATCTCGCAGCCGACTCCACGGATCAGCTGGACCACCGCCTGGACAACGACCCGGGCGCGCTCGCAATGCTCGATATCGGCGATCAGCGACTGGTCGAGCTTGACCCGGTCGAGCGGCATCGTCCGCAGTCGCGCGATGTTCGAGTAACCGGTGCCGAAGTCGTCGATCGAGATCGTCGCGCCCTCGGCTCGAAGCGCGGCGATCTCGGCCAGCACCGGCTTGGTGACTTCCATTGCCGCGCTCTCGGTGAACTCGAGCTCGATCAGCGACAAGGGCACGCCCTGGTCGGCGAAGCTCTGGCGAAGCCGCGAGAAAAAGTCGGCGCGCTCGACCTGGCGCGGGCTGACGTTGAAGGCGAGCCGGCGGGCGACGCCTTCGCGGTTCCACGCCCCGAGCACCGACGCGACCTCGGTGATCACCCAGTCGCCGATGTCGGTGATGACTCCGGTCTTCTCGGCGATCGGGATGAAGCTGTCGGGCATTCTGAGCCCATCGCGCGGGTGGTTCCAGCGGAGCAGAGCCTCGGCGCCGGCGACCTCCCCGGTGACGATGCTCAGCTGCGGCTGGAAGACCAGCAGGAACTCGTCGCGCTGGACCGCCTCGGTGAGCGCCCGCTCGGTCTCGATCTTCTCCTGATGCTCGGCCGCCAGCTGGTCGTTGAACAGGCAATGCTGGCCGCCGCCGTTCGATTTGGCGCAATACATGGCGATGTCGGCGGCGCGCATCAGCGATTCGATGCTCGAGCCGTGGTCGGGGCAGATCGATACTCCGATCGAGGCGCCGATGTCGACGCTGTGGCCGCACAGCTCGAACGGCTCGGCGATCGCCAAAGCGATCCGGCGGGCGATCCGCTCGACATCGGCGGATGACTGGATCTGCGGGAAGAACAGAGTGAATTCGTCGCCGGCCAATCGGGCCAGCAGCGGACGGCGCTGGAGCGCCTCGCCGAACTCGGCGGTGACGACGACCCGCAACCGGTTGGCGACCATGATCAGCAGCTGGTCGCCGCGGGCGTGGCCGAGGCTGTCGTTGACCTGCTTGAACCGGTCGAGGTCGACGAACAGCATCGCCGACGCCGAGCCGTTCGCCTCGCTGAGCAATTTGTCGGCTTCCGATCGAAAATGGAGACGGTTCGGAAGTGACGTCACGGGGTCGTACATGCCGAGCGCATGGGCGTTTTCGATCGACGCGCGGACTTCGGCGAACAGAGTGTCGACCGCGGCCGCGAGCTTCGGGTTGGCCTTCTGGAGCGCGGCCGGCGCCGGAGAGACGAGATCGCCGTCCTCGACCGCGAGCAGGCGCTCGCCGAGAGCGGCCAGGGCGCGGGCGCTCTCGCTGTTCGGGCGTTCGGACGCGATGTAGCTAACCAGCAGGCAGAAGGCGCCGGCGACGATCGACGCGACGACTTTCTCGTTCAATTCGGTGATGTAGAGCATGGCGCCCAGGGAGAAGACGAATGAAGCGAACCCGGCCGCGCCCGACAGCAGCGCGTTGCTGATTTTCTGGGCCGTGCCTTCTTTCATCGCTGATATTGCGCCCGCGGGCGGCAGTGCCCGTCTCCCGCCTTCGCGATTAACCGAGAGCGGTTAAGAAAATGTGGAGTGCAGCCGCCTCATTTGCGGCGAAGGATGATGTACAGGCTGCCGCCGCCGCCGTGACGGCCGTGCGCGGGCCTCACCGCGGCGATTTTGGCCGCATGCCGGGACGCGGCCAGCCAGTCGTGAACCGCGGCCCGAATTCGCCCCCGCTGGACCGGCGGATCGCCGGGCCGCGAATGGCCGGTGATGAGCAAAACGACCCGCTCCCCGGCCTCGATCGCCCGCTCCAGCGCCACGTCGATCGCGCTCCACGCGCGGTCGAGATTATGGCCGTGAAGGTCGACGACCCGGTCGGGAGAGACGGAGCCGCGCTCGAGCTTCCGGTCCCAGGTGCCGTCCAGGGTCGTGCCCGGTCGCGGCTGCGGCGGCGCGGCTGGTTTGCGGGTTGGCCTGGCAGCGGCGCGCTGGGGCTCGGCCTTGGGCTGCTGTTCCGGCTCAGGCTCGGCTTGCGGCTCGGGTGCCGGCTTGCGCGACAGCGGTCGGATGGTCGCGGTGACTCGCGCCCACAGCTCGGCCTCGTCAGGGCTGAGCGAGCGCACGCGCCGCGCTGCCCTTGGGAAGCAGGATCAGCGCCTGTCCCGAAGCGGACATTCCGCCGGCGGTTCGGGTCGCGTCGGGGCCGGCGCCCCAGAAGGTGTCGAAGCGGTTGGGCCCCTTGATCGCGCCGCCGGTGTCCTGGGCGACCCACAGGCCGCTGGCTTCGGGCCGGTCGAGGGTCAGGAAGACGGGCGCTCCATAGGGCACGAACAGCGGATCGACGGCGACCGTCGCGCGGCCGCTCACGGGTAGCCCGAGCGATCCCAGCGGCGGCCCCGACAGCTCCTTGAAGAAGATGTAGGACAGGTTTTCGCGCATCAGCGCCTTGCCCTGCTCAGGGTTGGCGCGCATCCAGTCGACGATCGCCTGCATCGACGCTCCACCCGGCGGAAGAATGCCGCGCTCGCGAAGCAGCCGGCCGATTGCGACATATTCGCGGCCGTTCTGGTTGTCGTAGCCGATCCGGATGATGCTCCCGTCGGGCGCCCGCACCCGGCCGGAGCCCTGGATCTGGAGGAAGAACAATTCGATCGGGTCGGAGGCCCAGGCGAGCTCGAGGCCGCGCCCGGCGAGCGCTCCGTCCTCGATTTCCGCGCGCGTGAAATAGAGCACGCACTGGCCGTTTGCGTCGATCCGGCCGCGCCCGGTGCCGCCGTCCGCGCGGGTGCAGCGGATGAGGTCGGGCGGAGTGCGGTAGATCGGGACTTCCGAGCCCGGGGCCCGGACCCGCGAACCGCGGATTTCCGGCTCGTAATAGCCGGTCGCGAACGCCTTGCCGTCCCACACCCGCACCCAGTCGAAGCGGTGGTAGAAAAACCCGGCCGCATTCTCGGGGGCCAGCGTTGCCGCCTCGGCGCAGACGCCGCGCCAATCGGCCGGCCGGGTCAGGAGCGAGCGGTCCTCGCGCCGAGTGGCGGAAGAGCAGCTGATTCGGAAGGCGGCGAGCGCGCGGCTCGCGTCGGCGGAATTGAGAATCTTCGGTGCTTCCACCGTGAACCCGGCCGCTCGCGCATTCGCGAACGTCGGCGTTGGTGTCGGGATGGGAGTGGGCGTTGGCACCGGAGTCGGGACTGGCGCTGGCGTTGGCGGCAGAGTCACCGGCGGCGGCTCGACCGGCGGCGTGGGTCGCGTCGCGCAGGCTGACAGCAAGGCAAGGGAGCCGAGCGCAAGCGCCCGTTGCAGGTTCCTCACTCTTCCTCGTCGGTTTCGACCAGGATCCAGTTGGGATCGCGCGCGGTGATGTCGCGGCGGAAGGTCCACAGGTCGCGCGTCTGGACCGCGTCGCTCAGCGATCCGGCGACGACCTCGCCTTCCTTGTTGCGGGTGACCGCGGCGATGTCCGCCTCGAAGCGGACGGTGACGGTGGCGACATTCTGCTCGAGCGACGATTCGGCGATCAGCGCCTGCTCGATCGCGACCAGCCGATTGTCGAGCTTGAGGCCCTCCTTGTCGCGCCCGGCCACGGCATCGGCAAACGCCTCGAGCACATGGCCGTCGACGTGCGACTTCATGGCGTCGAGATCGCCCTTCCAATAGGCCTCGAGGATCATCCGGTAGGCCGCCTTCGCGCCTTCCAGGAAATGGGCGACGTTGAAGCTGGGGTCGGCGGCGAGAATTGCCCGCACTCCCGGCCCAGCGGTCGGCAAATAGGCCATGTCGCCGGCCTCGCCTGCGCTCGCCGGAGCGACGGACGGCTGGCTGACCCGCGGCTCGACCAGGCTCTCGGGATCGGCCGGCTTGAGGATCGGCTGCTGCTCGTGGCCGGTGCGCTCGCCGAGCACGCTATACAGGCGCAAGCCGATGAACAGGGCCACGAGGGCGAGGATGATGATGACGGTCAAGCGGGTTTCCGGTCCTTGGCTATGCGGCTTGCAACATAATGCGCGCTGCCGCCAGTTTCAAAGAATGTCATGTCCGATGGTCGGTAGTCCATGCCGAACGCAACGCCCAGTCGCCATTGCGCCCCATTTCGGCGGCTGCTAGTCGCCCCGGTGAACGCGCAGCCCCCATTGGCGGGTCCGCGGTGAACCCACAATAACCAAGGACAGAGCAGCATGGCCGACCAGGACCCGATCACTCGCGGCAACGGCGCCGGGGATCCGGACAGCGACCCTCAGGTCATGACCATCGCGCAATATATCAAGGACTTGTCGGTCGAGAGCCCGAGTTCGCCGCAAGCCTTTCAATGGCAGGCGCAACCGCAGCTCGAGGTCCAGTTCAACATCAACGTCGAAAAGGTCGCCGACGACATCCACGAGGTTTTGCTCAAGATCGAGGTCGCCGCGCGCTCCGACCAGGGCGTCCACTTCCTGATCGATCTCAGCTACGCCGGCGTTTACGGCCTGCGCAACATTCCCGAGGAAGCGTTGCCGCCGTTCCTGCTGGTCGAGGCGCCGCGGCTGCTGTTCCCGTTCGCTCGCCAGATCATCGCCGATTGCTCGCAGAACACCGGCTTCCCGCCGCTGCTGCTCGACCCGATCGATTTCGCCTCGGCTTATATGGCGCAGATGCAGGCCCAGCAGGGCGAAATCGGCGGCGAGCCCGGCGAAACCGCGGGCGAAGAATCCGAGCCGGCCGACGCGTCCGGCGACAAGCCGCAGGGCTGACGAACCGCAACATGAACCTCCTCAAGGCGGGTGGAACGATCGGCGGCCTGACGATGGTCAGCCGAATCCTCGGATTCGTCCGGGAGATGATCTTCGCCCGGGTGATGGGCGCAACCGCCGCAGCCGAAGTCTTCATCTGGGCTTTCCAGCTGCCCAATCTGCTTCGGCGGCTGCTCGGCGAGGGGGCGTTCAGCCAGGGGTTCGTGCCTTTGTTCGCGCGCCGCATCGGCAAGGACGGCGATCTCGAAGACGCGAAGCTCTTCGCCGAGGAGGTTCAGGCGGTCTTCCTCCCGGCCCTGATCGTCATCACCGGACTGTTCATCGTCGCCATGCCGGCGGTGGTCATCGCGGTCGCCAGCGAGCGCTGGACCAACGATCCCGACAAGTTCGCCTTCACGGTGTTCCTGACCCAGATCACCTTCCCCTATCTGATCTTCATCAGCATGGTGTCGCTGTTCAGCGGAATCCTCAATTCGCTGTCGCGGTTCGTCGCCGCGGCTTTCGCTCCGGCGCTGCTCAACGTGGCGCTGCTCGGCGCTTTGCTGCTCGTTCCGGACGGTGGAACGACGACCGCGGTGGCGATGGCCTGGGCGGTGCTCGTCGGCGGAGTGCTCCAGCTGGCGCTATGCATCATCGCGACCCGCCGAGCCGGCCTGACGCTGAGGTTGCGGCCGCCGCGGATGACCCCGCGGGTCAAGGAGCTGCTGATCCTGATCCTGCCGGCGACGATCGGCGCCGGCGGCTATTATATCAGCCAATTGTTCTACGCTTATTTCGCCACCCGGCTGCCCGAAGGCAGCTTCGTCTATCTGAGCCAGGCCGACCGACTCAACCAATTGCCGCTGGCGCTGGTCGGATCGGCGATCGGCACCGCCATCCTGCCGGCGATCAGCCGCCACATCGGCCTCGGCGAGGAGCGCCAGGCGGCCACCATCCAGGGCCGCGCGACCGAGCTGGCGATGCTGCTCACCATCCCGGCGACCATCGCCCTGGCCGTCGCCGCAGGCCCGATCATGACGGTGCTGTTCGAAGGCGGGCGGTTCACGGCTGCCGACGCGGCAACCTCCGCCCTCGTGCTGTCGATCCTCGTCACCGGCCTTCCGGCCTATGTCATCATCAAGGTGCTGGCGCCCGGTTTCTACGCGCGCAAGGACATGAAGACGCCGGTCGTCATCACCCTGCTCACCTTGGCGCTGGGGGTGATCGCCAACTTCATCTGGATCGACGACATCGGCATCGCCATCCTGCCGCTGACGACATCCGCGGCGGCGTGGCTCAACGCGCTGGCGCTCTATGTCCTGCTCGCGCGACGCGGCCATTTCCGCATCGAGGGCTGGCTCGGCACGCGGCTCGCCAAGCAGCTGATCGCCGGCCTGGCCATGGGCGCGACCATCTGGCTCGTCGGGCAGCTGCTCGCCGACTATTTCGCCGGGTCCGTCGGCCAGCGCCTGATCGGCACGATGGCGCTGATCGGCGCCGGCTCTTTGGTCTATTTCACGCTCGCCTGGGTGACGGGCGGGATGGACAAGGAGGACCTCTTGGTGCTGCTCAGGCGCAAGAAGGTGGCCGATGAGCAATAATCCGTCGATGCGCGTCGTTTCCGGAATCCAGCCGACCGGCGATTTGCACCTCGGCAATCTGCTCGGCGCGATCCTCCGCTGGGTGCGGATGCAGGACGAGGCCGAGTGCCTGTTTTTCCTCGCCGACCTGCACGCGCTGACCATCGACGTCGACCCCGCACAGCTGCGCTCGAGCGTCCGCGAAATGGCGGCGGCGCTGATCGCCAGCGGGATCAATCCGGAGAAATCCATCGTCTTCGCTCACAGCGCCGTCCCCGCCCACGCCGAGCTGGCCTGGGTGCTCGGCTGCACCGCCCGGATGGGCTGGCTCAACCGGATGACCCAGTGGAAGGACAAGGCCGGCAAGAACCGCGAGGGCTCGTCGCTCGGCCTGTTCGCCTACCCGGTGCTGCAGGCCGCCGACATTCTGCTCTACCGGGCAACCCACGTGCCGGTCGGCGACGACCAGAAGCAGCATATCGAGCTCGCCCGCGACATCGCCATCAAGTTCAACACCGACTTCGACGTCGAGCTGTTCGTCCCGCCCGAGCCGTATATCGGCGGCGGCTCCGCGGCGCGGGTGATGTCGCTGCGCGACGGCACCGCCAAGATGTCCAAATCGGACCCGTCCGACATGAGCCGCGTCAATCTCTCGGACAGCGACGACGCCGTGGCGCAGAAGATCCGCAAGGCGAAGACCGATCCCGAGCCCCTGCCCGACGACCCCAAGCTACTCGACAGCCGGCCCGAAGCCCGCAATTTGGTCGGGATCTACGGCGCCGTCACCGGGGACAGCGTCGAGCAGGTGCTGGCGCGGTTCGCCGGCCAGGGCTTCGGAGCGTTCAAGCCGGCGCTGGCGGACGCCGTGATCGCGCTCCTGACTCCGCTTCGGACGCGGCTCGAGGAGTTCCGCAAGGATCCGGCGATGCTCGACACGATTCTCGATGACGGAGCGGCCAAGGCGGCCGCGCTCGCCGCGCCGACCTTGGCCCAGGCCTATGACTCGGTCGGCCTGTCCCGCCCAGGCAAGGCTTAATCGACAATTCAGCGAATTTTGGTTAGTAAGCGCCCGGATATCCACAGTTTTTCGAGTCGAAACCCGGCTTAAAAAGGGCGTCACCATGAACAACATCCGCAAGCTGACCGGTGCATTGCTGCTCGGAGTCGGAGCCCTCGGCCTCGCGGGGTGCGCAACCGGGCTGCCGACCCAGGTGTCCCGCTACCAGGCGATGCCGGTACCCGCCGGGCAGACGTTTTACGTCGTGCCGGCCGCCGGCGGCCAGCCGACCCTCGAGTTCAATCGCTATGCGGCGCTGGTCGCCCAGCACCTCCAGGCCAAGGGCTACACGCCCGCCGGAGCGCCGCAGCTGGCGAATATGGTCGTCCGCCTCGATTATGGTGTCGACGAAGGGACCACGGAGCAGACCATCGATCCGATGGCGCGCTCGAGCTACGGCTACGGCGGCATGGGCTATTACGACCCGTTCTACCGTTCCCGGTACGGTTATTACGATCCCTTCTACCGCTCGCGGTTCGGCGGCCGTTACGACCCGTTCTACGACCCCTTTTACGGCGGCTACACGGGACGGCCCTATTGGTCGCGCTACGGCGGCTATTATGGCGGCCGCTCGCCCTTCTACTACGGCTGGGACGACCCGTTCTGGTATAGCTCGCCCTATGCCGGCTACGGTTCGGGCTTCCGCGACCCGATCCGCAGCTACACGGTCTACAAGAGCTATCTGGATCTCGACATCGTCCGCAAGGGCGACAATGCGCCGCTGTTCCAGGGCAAGGCCAAGGCCCGCTCGCAGACCGACGAGACCGGTGTCCTGATTCCGAACCTGATCGAGGCCATGTTCACCAACTTCCCTGGCAAGTCGGGCGAGACGGTCAAGATCACGGTCCCGGCGCGCAAGGGCGGCTGAGCCGCGGAGCGAAGCCGCTCCGAGCTCAGAACAAAGGATAGAGCTGGTAGGGAATCCAGTACCGCGCGTGGGTGGCGAAATTGAGCCACACGAACTCGACCGCCAGCGAGTAAAGCACGACGATGAGGATTCCCATTCGCGGCCCGAAGGCCAGCGGAAACCTCGACAGCACGGCGATCTGAAGCGGCATGATGTAGAGCGCCAGCCGGTCGACGGCGGTCGACGACGGAAGCACCAGCAGCAGCGCCAGCAGAACGAACGCGGCGATCGAGTGGAAGAACCAGATTCGCCGCTCGACGGTCCCGAAACCGAGGCGGCGCTGAAAAAGGAAGAAGGCCGCCGCCGGCACCAGGTTCATCGCCACCCGGACCGCGGCCCCTTGCGACGAATATTCCGTCTCGATGTAGCTTTCGACGAACTCGTCGACCGAATCCGCCAGGAACGAGCTGTAGAACATGTAGATCGCAAGTATTCCGGCCAGCATGTTGACCAGCCGGTTTTTCTCGCTGGAGAACACCACCAGCGGCAGGACGACCACGGCGGTTTTGTGGAACAGCGCCGCCGCAAGCACGTAAAAAGCGAAGCGGACCGTGGTCGCTCCCCGGTGGACCGCCGCGAGGCCCGCCATCAGGATGCCAATGGCGGTCGCCTGGCGGGTGTAGCCCATGGCGACGACCGTCACGAGGTAAGGGATCGCGACCAGGACGGCGAGCCAGGGGTTTGGCTGGACCTGGGCAAAACGCATCAGGCCCCAGGCGAAGATCATCCCGCAGACCAGGTTCACGAGCCAGATTTCGACGCCCATCCGCCGCACCGTCCAGCTGAGCAATTGGTAGCCCGGGTCGCCGATGCTGAGCATCCGCCCGAGGTCCGAATAAGCGGCATAGGAGAACAGGATTTTGTACGTCGGCCAGTCGGCGCCGACCTCGTAGCGCAGCCCGACCATCAGCGCGATGAGGATGCCGCCGATGACGAAGGCGATCGAAACCCGCCGCCCATCGCGGTGAGCATTGCCCGAAACCACCGCTCCACCGGCGAAGTAAGCGACGAGGATCCAGTAAGGAAACAATTGCCCCGCCCAGGTTCACGCTGCGAGAGATATAATTGGCAGCGGCCGAGGCATAGGATGACCGAAAATGATCGTCCAGCGCAGGAGAAGGTCGATCGATGAGCGAGCCTGTTTACGAACGCGCAAGCGAGCTGCTCGAAGCCGAGCTCGGAGACGAGTTGGTGGCGCTCGATCGCGAAGGGGGCAATTGCTTCGGATTCAACTCCGTCGCGACGCGCGTCTGGCAGCTGTTGCTGAGCCCCAAAACCGTCAAGCAGCTGCGAGCGGTCCTCGTCGCGGAGTATGAGGTCGGAGTGGACCAGTGCACCGAGGAGCTGCAGCGACTCTTGGACAGCCTGATCGAACAGGGGCTGGTGCGGGTTCGAGCCGGTACCGAGCGAAGAAGCCCTGGCTGATATGCCGCGGTGGCTTACACGGTGACCGCGCTCGCCGGGATCGTCGGCCCACTGCAGGATGATTCACACGAGCGTGTTTGCCGGGCAGCTCTTGCCGCGCAACGCGACTATGGGCTCCGCGAACCGTCATTTGTTTGTTCTGACGATTCGGCGTTTGGCATCAGTCTTTATGATCTGCTTCCGGAGGATCGCTTCGATCGTCAGCCGCTTCGGGACGAGGGGTACCGGCTGGTTGCCGACATTCGCCTCGACAATCGAGCCGAGGTCCTCGGCCTGCTCGGGCAAAGCGCGGAAGGCTTCAACGATCGGTCGGACGCCGATGTGCTCTTCCTCGCGCTCCGCCGCTGGGGGGAGAATTGCCCCGACCATTTGATCGGCGATTTCGCGTTCGCCTTCCACGACAGCCGCGCCAATCGCCTGATCCTGGCCCGTGACCCGATGGGACATCGGCCGCTGTGCTACGCCGCGCGGGACGGCAGCATCGCTTTTGCATCGATGCCCAGCGGGTTGCTGGCCGGCAGGACCGCCCGCCTCGATGTGGAATATTTCGCTCGCCGACTGGTCGGCGCCCCGTGGCCGGACGGCCGAACATATTTCAACGATGTCGCCACTGTCCGGCCCGGCGAAACGATTGTTTTCGAAGGCCCGAGAGCCGTCACTCGGCGCCATTGGCAGCCGTCGCTCAAAGCTCCGCCTCGACTGGGCGACGCGCAATGGACGGAGCTCTTTCGAAGCCATCTCGACGCCGCCGTGGAGCCGCAATTGCGGAGCCGGTCGGCGGTCATCGCCAGCCACTTGAGTTCGGGGTTCGACAGCAGCGCCGTGACGACCACGGCCGCCCGGTTGAAGGCCCCCGGCCAGCGCCTTCTCGCCATGACGGCCGCGCCCTCACCGGGCCTGGAGTGGCTGGTTTCGAAGAACCGGATTGCCGATGAATCGCCTCTGGCCTCGCTGACCGCCGCGATGCACTCGATTGAGCATCTCGTGATCCGCGACCCGCGACCGCTGCTCGAGCCGCTCCTGACTTCGAATCGAGTCAACCAGGAGCCGCTGCCAAACTTGCTGAACTTCGGTTGGTGGACCGCCGTCCTTCGGGCGGCGAGCGAATATGGCGCCTCGAGCCTGCTCAGTGCCACCGCGGGCAATTTTACGATCAGCTACGGGGGAGTCGACACCCTGCCCTACATGATCCGTGGCGGGCATTGGCGGACCTGGTGGCGCGAAGCGCGCGCCGCCACGCGCAAAAATCAAAACCGCTGGCGCGGGATTCTCATGAACTCGTTTGAGCCGTGGATTCCCCGCCCGCTGACCAACGTCCTCTATCGATCGTTCGTCGGAACGCCGGAAGAATCGCGGTTTTGCTTTGTCCGGGCGCCGCTGGCCGAGGAGGCTCGGCGAAACGGACCCGGCAGTGGATCGCTGCTCTCGGGCGATCTTGCGGCGGATCGCCTGAACTGGATGCGGAGGAGCGATCCAGGATTTCAGATGAAGGGCATGTTGGCGCTCACAAAGGTCGAATTGCGCGACCCGACGGCAGACCGCCGGCTGATCGAATTCTGCCTGTCGCTGCCGATGGAGCAGCTGATCCGCGACGGGGTTTACCGCCCACTCGCCCGTCGCGCGCTTGCCGACCGTGTGCCCGAACCCATCTTGAACTCGTCAGCCCGCGGATATCAGGGCGCCGACTGGTTCGCTCGATTGCGCCCGGTCGATGCGCTCAACCTGATCGATGAGCTATCGGCGAGCCACACGGCGTCCGAATTGCTCGATATCCCGAAGATGCGCCAGGCGATCGCCGATTGGCTGTCACCGAAAAACGATGGCTATGAGACGGTGTTCGCCTTTGGCCGAAGCCTGACCGACGCCTTGGCGAGCGGCAAATTCATCGCCGACGTCGAACGCAATTCGCTGAGCGCTTAGGCCTCGTCGCGCTCAACCCGCAGCGCATGCTCGAGCAACGCCGAATTCTGCTCCTCCGCGTCGTCCATCCCCCAACGCCGCCCGGCTCGAAAGACGGGAGTCGTCCGGACGAGCTGCATGGCCGCCGACCAATGTTCATGGCTGCTTCCGGCCAGCGGCACGTAGGCCCCCCGGTAGGTGTTGTCGAAGACCGCCTCGGCCGCGGCGACGCCCGTCAGCGGCTCGACGGCCAACGCTTCGCTGCGCTCGAGCAGATAGACGGCAGCGAGCGGAAGGACTTCGCCGGCCGAGCATGGCCTGGCCAGCGGGACGTCATATTTGTCGGGCGCGTCGTCGCCGGAAAACGAACGCTGGTACGCCGCGGCGTCCCGTCCGCAGGCGTCGAGCGTGTCGCGCCACAACCGCAGGCGCGAGATGCCGGGGCGTACCTGCGGCCGCTCGGCCTCGTCAAAGCCGACCACGCAGACGTCGTCGGCGATGATCCGGTGACCCTGGTCGTGAAACCAGGCGGCGAGCGTCGACTTGCCGCAGCCCGACGGGCCCATGAAGGCGAACGCCCGGCCGCCGAGCTCGACGGCATTGGCGTGCAGCGGCAGCAGCCCGCGCTGGTGCAGCAGCGCCCCCATCGCCGAGCCGAGCAGGAACAGCCGCAGATTGGCTTCCGGAACTCCGGGCTCGGGCTCGACAATGATTCGCGACCCGTCCTCGACGAAGTAGCGGGCGACCCCGGGGATCGTCAGCAGCAACCCGCCGCCGATCAGTTGCGGGCCGTCGCCGGCCATAGTCGGTTGGGGCGCCTTGCCGATGCTGATCGTGACCGACGGTTCGGACGAGCCCGCCGCCTCGAGCAGCTCGGGCAGCTCCACTTCGCTTCGAACATGCAGGCCGAAAACCGAATAGTCGAACGTCGGCGCGGCACTCGTGGTGCCGGTCACGGGTAGGTCGCCACGCATTTGAACCGCGGCGCCTCGGCGCCCCCGATGACCACCGAACCGCCCGCCGCCACCCAGACATGGGCCTCCAGCTCGCCGCGCTCGTCCTTGGCGATTCCGTAATGAAGCCGAGCGTCGGTCCCGCGCCGCCGCAGCATCCACTGCAGGGCAAGCCCCTGCTGGATGCACATCGCGCGCCACGGGACGTTGCGCGCCGCCGTTTCAACCGCCCAGCGGACATCGTCGGTAACGTCGCCGGCCGCCGGCTGCTTAGTCAGCGGCAGCGACCCCATTCGGATCGCCCGCTTGAACGTTCGAAAACGGATCGCCGCGGACGCCGCGGTGATGGCCATCAGCGCTTCGGCGAGCAGGGCTTGCCGGCGACGGCCGAGCCGCGCCCATCGCGAGACCAGGCTGCGCTTGCTCATGTCCCTGATCGAATTGAAAACAAGCCTGAAACTCCGAAATTGCCGGCGCGATGCAATTTCCCCGATATCCGCTAAACCCGGCGCGTTGGAGCGCGGAGCAGGCGGGTGAACTATCGGCTAGGGTCGCGCAAGACCACAGAATTCCGGCTCCTGATCGAATGCTGCCGCTGGAGCTTTGACCGCGGCAACGGCGGCGAAATCCTCGAGCTCACCGCCAAAATGGATTGGCCGCGCTTCGTTCAGCTGTGCCGCCGGCATCGCGTGCAGGGGCTCGTCCAGCGCTGTCTTCGCGAGGTCGATATTTCCAGCCCGGATGCGCTGTCGGCGGACGCCGCCGCGATCGCCGAGCAAAATTTGCGCGCCGCCCGCCAGTCGGCGCTGCTGCTCGAAGCCTTCACCGCGGCCGCCATTCCGCTGATCTTCGTCAAGGGCCTGACGCTCGGCAAACTCGCTTACGGCGATCCGTTCGTGAAGATGAGCCAGGACATCGACATTCTGGTCCCCGGTGGCTCGATTGCCGAGGCGGCGACGGTCCTCGGCCAACTCGGCTATCAGCTGGGGATTCCGCCGCGATCGGCCCAGCTCGGGCGCTGGCATCGGCAGCGCAAGGAGTCAGTCTGGCGGTCGCCCGACGGGCTGATGCTCGACCTCCACGGCCGGCTCGCCGACAGCCCGGAACTCATTCCGGCGATCGGCACGGGCTCGCCGCAACAGCGGGTCGAGGTCGCTCCCGGAATCGTCCTGCCGACCCTCGCGGCCGACGAGCTGTTCGCTTATCTGTGCGTGCACGGGGCTTCGAGCGCCTGGTTCCGGCTCAAATGGATCGCCGATCTCGCCGCGCTGCTGAGCGGCTTCAGCGCCCATGAGATCGAACGGCTGTACGATCGCTCGCAACAGCTCGGCGCGGGGCGGTCGGCGGCGCAGGCGCTGCTCCTCGCCGCGGCCACTTTCGGTACCAATGCGGGCAGCGACCTCGAGCGAAGGCTTGCCGCAAAGCGCGCCAATCGCTGGCTGGCGAATGCGGCGTGGGATCAGCTGGTCCGCGATTCCGAGCCGACCGAGGTCCGGCTCGGGACGGCGACCATTCACTTGACCCAGCCGCTCCTGCTGCCCGGCCTGGGATTCAAGCTGCGCGAGCTGTCGCGGCAAGTCTCGGAAATGCGAACGTAGAGCGCTGGCTCAGATCGCCGCGTGCCGGGTGCTCGGCCACAGGTCCGGTAGGCCGGAGCCCTCCTGGACCCGCGGCCGCGCCATCATGGCGAGGCAGGCGGCCATGATCGAGCTGATCGCCGCGGTTCGAAGCGGATAGTCGACCAGGCTGTGGATCAGCACCGCGCCCGAGGCAATCGAGGCCGCGACCGCGGTGCGATCGAGCGCCGCCGAGCGCCAGATCGGCACTGCCCGGCTCCCCCACCAAAAGAAGAACAGGGCCAGCAGCAGAATCCCGGGAATTCCGGTCTCCAGCACGACCTCGATATAATCGTTGTGAGCGTGGTTGACGAAGGTTCGATCGACCGCCGAATGGTCCTCATATTGGCGGTAGACGCGTTGGAACGCGCCGACCCCGGTCCCGAGCGCGATATGGTCGCCGATCGCCGGAATCGAATCCGACCAGATGGTCTGGCGCGATTCGAACGACGTCTGGCTCGACGACATCAGCCGGTCCTGGAGCGGGGTCATGTAGACAAAGCCCATTGCCGCGATCGAGATCACCGCAGCCGCGATCAGCGGAACTCGAAGGCGAACCGTCTCGGGCATCAACAGCGTCGCGCTGATCAGGATCACCGGCAGCGCCAGCAACAGGATCGCCAGCGACCCGGTGAGGAAAATCCCGACCAGCAGCACGAGGAAAGCGCCGATCGCCATCAGCATCATTGCCGATAGCGAGCTCGCGTTCTTCGACCGCTTTCGAAACTCGGAGACCAGGACGAGCAGCAACGGGATGCTGAGCACGAGCAGGGTCGCCATATGGTTGCTGTTGGCGAAGAAGCCGGTCGCGACCCCGTGGTTGGTCCTGGAGTAGAGATACCAGGGCGATTCGACGGGATCGCCGCTGCTCACCTGCAACGCTCCCAGCAGCACCGCGCTGAAGGTGCCAACGAGGACGGCGATCACGATCCAGCTCGCCCGGTAGGCGCCGCCGAGCAGCATTCCGGCCAGCACCGCCAGCGGCGGAAGCAGGGTCACGACGGTCACCATCGTATCGTAGGGCGTCAGCGAAATCGGCAGCCACGGGAGCGGCTGTCCAAGCAGTCGATAGCCTTCGATGATCGGATCGCGCCCGGGGATTGCGCTCCACACGCCCGGCGGCAGCGGAACCAGCTGCACGACCGGCAGCAGCACGACCAGCGCCGCGATCGCGAACAGCCCCTTGGCGGCCCCCGACAAGGGAAGCCGATCGCGGGTCAGCAGGCTCCAGCCGATAATCCCGATCGCCAGCAGCTGAAGGCTCGCCGCGCCCCAATAGCCCTGCGTGCTTCCGCCCAGGACGATGCACAGCAGGATATAGACGGGCACGACCGCCGCTCGAATCGCCGCCCTCATTGGCCCGGTTCCCGGGTCAGGCTGAGCGCGCCGATCGCCAACTCTTGCGATTGCGGGAATGGCCCCGGCAATGCCGTCAGCCGGAAACTCTGCAGCGGGCAGTTCGGCGCCACGCTGAATTTGCCCGCGATCCGGCCCTTGCGATTGATCGGCAGTCGGAAGAACACGTCATGCCGAGGCAAGCAGCTCAACGTCCAGGCAAGCTCGCCGCCATCGCCGAGCGCGCCGCTGATATCCATTCCGAGCTGGTAGCGGCCCGGCGCGAGTATCAGCAGCTGCTCCGCGAGGACCGCATCCTGGCGGCCGTAGTAGATGACTTGCAGGCGGTCGCCCGGGGCCGCCTCGGCGACTCCGCCGGTTGCGGAAAAATCCCAGTTGAACGGCGGCGGAGCAGAGAGCTTCCGGAAGCCCGGGTTGAAAATCGTTCCGGCACCCCGCTCGACTCCGGCGACCAGCCGCCAGGTCGCATAGGCCTTTGCAAATTGCCCCTGCTCGATCAGCTTGCGGATCAGTGTTCCCTGCCACTCCGGCGGCGACGCCTTGGGATCGAGCGGACGCCTCCCCCACAGCGCCAGCACGAGGTTCGCATTCCTCGCGTCATTGGCCAAATAGGCCAGGACGAACGGCTCGAGCTCGGGCGAAGTGCGGAAGAAGCGGCGCAGCTGCGGCACTCCCCCAGGCATCTTGGCAAAGGTCGCGAGCGCGGGCCCGAACTGAGCCCTGGCCTCGACGTACAGGCGCGACAGCGCGGCGATCTCGGCCAGCGCTGGAGCGACCCGGACGGTTCGCAGGTAGCGGTCGGCGAGGAAGTAGCGCGCCGCGGCCGATCGCGGGTCACGCAGCCGAGCGGCGAGGAACAGCCGCTCGGCCCGCTCTTGCTGACCTTCGATCTGCGCCAGCGCGCCCTTGACCAGGAAGGGTTCGACCGCAAGCGGCGCCTTGGCCGCGATCGCGTCGACCTGGCGCAGGGTCTCGGGCGACGGTGTTTTTCCGCGAGCCGCCTGCGCTCCGATCTCGGCCATCGTCCGATTGGTCAACGGCGTCGGATGCGACGACCAGATGCGCGGCGCGAGGGTGTTGCGCGTCGACGGATCGGCGATCAGCGCCGTGCGCACGACCTGAAACCCGAGCAGGGCCCCGACCGCGATGACAAGGATTAATCGGACAACGGTCGGCAAGTGCGCGCTCAGCCCTCGGCCTGCTGGGGAATCAAAACGATCTGGCTCCTTTTGTCGGCGGCTGCCGTATAATTATAGAGCCGATAGCCATAGTGGCTCGATTCTTCGGCCGACTTGGTCAGGGTCGCGCCGACGATATGGGCGCCGGCCGCGCTGATCCGCTCGATGGCTTCGCGCGCCGCCCGCGTGCGGGTCTTGCCGCTCTCGATAATCAGCATTGCGTTGCGGCACGCCGACGCGAGCAGCGATGCGTCCGCGAGCCCAAGCATCGGCGGGCCGTCGATGATCACCATGTCGAACTGCGCCGCCGCATCCGCGATGATCTGCTTCATCCGGGGAGTCGACAGCAGGTCGGCCGGATTGGGCGGGATCGGGCCGCACGGCATCAGCCACAGATTGTCATGCTGGGTTTCGACGATGTGCTCGCCGATCGGCTCTTCGTTGGTCAGCAGCTTGGTCAGGCCCTGGGACTTGGTCGCGGCCTTGAACGCCGGCCGGCGCAGATCGGCGTCGATCAGCAGCACCCGGGCGCCGCGCCGCGCATGGTTCTGGGCAAGGGCGAGAGCCGATGAGGATTTGCCCTCGGTCGCCCGGCTGCTGGTCACCAGCAGGGTCCGTGGAGCGCCGCTCGCGGTACTGAACCGCAACGCCGCCAGCACCGCCGAATACGCCTCGGACAAGGGCGATGCCGGATCGCTGAGGTCCTCGACCACCGAGCCTTTGCCGCGCCGCCTCGGGATCGCCCCGAGGCAGGCGACGCCCAGTTTGTTGCGGACGTCCTCGCGCGACTTGACGGTGTCGTTGAGGATCTCGAGCCCGATGGCCGCGATGATTCCACTGAGCAGTCCAATGGCAAGTCCGACCAGCAGGTTGAACATCAGATTGGGCTTGTACGGTCCGCCCGGGACTTCCGCGCGATCGACGATCGACACCGGGGTCGTGCCGATGCCTCCCGCGACCCCGATCTCCTTGTAGCGCTGGAGCAGCGCATCATAGAGGCTGCGGTTGGTGTCCACCTCGCGCTGGAGGATATTGTACCGGATGCTCCGGCCGCGCAGGTCGAGCACCGAACCCTTGAGCTGCGAGACGCGGCCTTCCAGAGCGCGCTCCGCCGACCGCGCGGCCCGATATTCGGCCAGCAACGAATTGCTTCGGCCGCTCGCGATCTGCCGTCGTTCGCTGGCAATCTGCCGGTCGAGCTCCTGGATCCGCGAGCGCAGGCTGAGCATGTCCGGATGGTCGGGCTTCATCAGGGTGCGCTTTTCCTGGTACTCGGCCTCGAGCGCGGCTTTCGACTGACGAAGCGTCGCGGTGTTGTCATTGACCTCCGCCGAATTGGCGCCAAGCGCGGCTTGCCGGTACGCGGCCTCGGCCCGAAGCCGCCGCGCGGTCGCTTCGGCGAGCGCGGCATTGAGCGAGACCATCGACGCGCCCTGGAGCGAGCCCGCGTCGCCGCCCTCGCCCTCCCTGGCCGTGTTGATGATGCCTTGCTGCTGGGCATATTGAACCATCTGCCGTTCGGAGCGCTCGAGGTCCCGGCGGGTCTTGGCGATCTGCTGCTGCAGGAAGTTGCGCGCGTAGGTCGAGGCCTCGAACCGGCGCTGCAGTCCCGCGCTGATGAAATTCTCGGCGATTCCGTTGGCGACATCGGCGGCCAGCTGCGGCGAATCGGAGACATAGGAGAAGCGGATCAGCTGACCTTCCTCGGGTGCCTGGACCGACAGGCCGCCGGCGACTTTCGAGGTCGCGATCTTGAGCCGCGCCGCCGCGTCGCCCTCGGTGCCGGCGAATTGCGGATTGGACGCGAGGTTGAGATCCTGCGCGACCCGCTCGGCCAGAGTGCGGCTCGACAGCAGCCCGACCTGGGTGACGACATAATCGAACAGGCTGGGGGTCGACGCCGCCTCCCGCGATTTCTCGTCGAGGATCTCGACGGTCGGCGGATTGACCTCCAGGGTCACCCAGGCGCGGTAAAGCGGCTGGGTCAGCAAGGTCGCGATAAGGGCCCCGGCAAGGCCGAGGGCGACCGCGCCGAGGATCAGCAAACGCCATTCGTGAAGGATCCGGAGCAGCGTCGCGAGGTCGAACGGATTGGCCTCCTGATCGCGGGCATCGTCCCAATAGGGCTGCAGCTCGCCGCGCCGCGGCCGCGGGGGCGCGACGACCGACCGGTCATCCGGCGGCAGGGCTAGGTCAGTCGCCACGCAAATCGCTGGTCATCGATTGCACCCCTCTCCGCTGGGTTAATTCAGAACGGCCGGAATATCGAGAGGATCGGGAGGCTGTTCAGGATTTGCTTCTGAGCCGCCTTGATCGACGATCCGTCGACGACGACGATGTCGCCGGGATAAATCGCCGGGTCCTCGGATTGCCCGCGGCGGATGGCGACGAGGTCGAAGGCCGCGGCCTGCCGCTTGCCGCCGATCTGCCGGAAGACCGCGACCCGGCGGGCATTGGCCTCGGGCGACGTCCCGCCGGCATTCGCGACCGCCTGCATCAACGTGACCGGCCCGGTAATCGGATAGGACCCGGCCTTGTTGACCGCTCCGTCGACGGTGACGCTGCGGCGCGTCGACGCCTTCACTCCGACGCTGACGTCCGGATTTTCCAGATAACGCTCGCCGAGCTTTTCGGTCAGGCGCCGATCGAGCTCGGCGGTGGTCAGGTCGACGGCCGGGACTTCGCCGATCAGCGGCATCGAAATCTGTCCCGTCAGGTCGACCTCATAGTCGCCGGACAGATCTGGCATCTTGAACACCTTGACGGTGACCGTATCGAGCGGCGCGATCTTATAGCCGGCTTCCAGCGGCACGACGGTTGGCGCGTCCGGAGCCGAGAATGTCTCCGAATAAGCAATCGGCCCGCCCCGCGTATCGGCGCAGCCGGAGATCGAAATTACCCCGGCAATCCCGGCCAGCGCGCCCAGTGCGGCCTTGGCGTGGCTCGCCCACACGGATCGATCCCCCACCAATCGCTCCTTATTGCTTGGAATGCAGTCGCTTACTCTACCAGCCCTGATTGCGACTGGCCACCAGCGACGGCTGTTCCGGCGAATTTTCGCCGGCCGGGCTGATCGGCTCGGTCTGGAGGAACCAGCGCTCGCCGCCTTCGAGACCCATCGCGGTCAGAACGCCGGTCCGGTACGCGCCGGTGTCCAGTCCGATGCGGTTGCGGCGGACGTCGACCCGGTTGGCGATGGTGTGGCCATGGACGACGACGAAGCCGTGGTCGTCCTCATGGTCCAGGAACGGCTGCCGGATCCAGCGCAGGTCCGACTGCTTCTGCTCGGGCAGCGGCACGCCCGGGCGCACTCCGGCGTGAACGAACAGATAGGAGCCGATGCGGAACGTATCGACGAAGCCCTCGAGGAACTCCTGGTCCGCTTTCGGGATCTTCTCGCGAAGCACCTCGACCGCCCGGTCCGGATCCGTTCGCTTGAGCGCCGTCGAACTGATGCCGTAGCTCCGGGCGCACTCGGCGCCGCCGAACTTCAGCCAGTCCTTGAGGAACTGGCTTTGGCCGCGCAGCAGCCGCAGCAGCACCTCCTCATGGTTGCCGCTGATGAACACCGTTCGGAAGCCCGGCCGGCGGTAGGTCCGCGCCCGCTCGATCACCTGGGCCGACGACGGGCCGCGGTCGATCAGGTCGCCGAGGAAAACGATGATCACCTGAGCCGGCGCGCGACTGCGGCCCTCATTGTCGGCCTCGATCCGCGCCAGGGCCTCGTCCAGCAAGTCGAGCCGGCCGTGGATGTCGCCAATCGCGTACACTCGATAGCCGGGCGGAACGCTCGGTTCGGCGCTGCCGCCGCCTTTTGGGAACAGACTACGAAAGAAAGCCATGCGTTGGTCAAAATCCAGAAGGAGGGAGCAAGTTGCAAGCGCGGCCGCGAATCAATCCGTGCGCAGTCCAGCGCTTCGAGTCCTTATCAATGGCCCCGATTTCGCGATAGCATATGCGACCGCCCACCCCATAGCGCGGGTTGCTAGCCGGGCAGCTGGCCCGAGCTCGGGCGGAAGTGTTGCATCTGAGCCGCGCCGTGCTTTTATTATTGCTTCTTGGACCTGTTAGGGAAACCTAAGGACCTTTGACGCATTGACGACACCGAAGGTCTCCTCCTAAAGGCGGGCAGGAGTGGCTGAATAAGGCCATATTCGAACAAGAATTGTGGGTACAGGAGGCGTACAATGAAGTCGGCGTCAGTATATAAGAAGCTTGCGGGTGGTCTTGCCGCGCTGGCTCTTTGCACCAGTTCAACCGGGGCGATCGCCGCCTCGGCCCAGCATGGCATCAGCAATTCGAGCATCACTCCGCTGGTCGCGCTCAGCGCGCTCGGCTCCGATGCTTCGCGCGCCGCGTTGTGCGGGGCTTCGGCCGTCGCCGCTGCCGGTGCCGCCGCCGCTGCCCAGGGCGCCGCTCCGGGTTGCGTGCTTCCCGTCGTTGACTCCGTGCCGCCTCCGGCCGTCGTCGAGACCGCGCCGCCGCCGATGGTCGCCGAGCCGGTTGTCGCCGGACCCGCAATCTCGCCGTTGCTGCTGGCTCTCGCCGGCATCGCCGCAGCCGTCCTCGCTTATTACCTGCTCAAGGGTGATGACGACGACGGTGATATCGATCTCAGCCCCGACTGAGTTCGATAGCTTCGTGAAATCAAAGGGCCGCCGGTGTGCGGCCCTTTTTTTAAGTCGAAATTGGCGGCTTTTCGGGCTTGCGCCGGAACCTCCGTTGGAGTGGGGCATTGTCGCGAGACAAGTCGGACTTTTTAACAATCGGAGGATCGGGCTAAGCCGCCCCGATTTTCGAACCAGAGCAGGAGGCAATCAATGCAATCGGCAAGTCTTTCCAGTAAGTTCGCAGGCGCTCTTGCCGCATTGGCCCTCTGCACCAGCTCGACGGGCGCGATCGCCGCTTCGACCCAGCAGGTCGCGCAGCAGATGACCGCCAGCCCGATGGTTGCCCTCAGCCTGCTCGCGTCGGATGCCTCGCGCGCCGCGGTCTGCGGAGCGTCGGCCGCTGCGGCTGCCGGTGCCGCCGCCGCCGCTCAGGCCGCCGCCCAGGGCTGCGTGTTGCCAGTGAGCGACACGGTCGCGCCGGCGGTTGTCGATAATACGATGCCGCCGCCGCCGGTCCCGCCGCCCCCGGTCGAGCCGGTTGGTGGTGGAGGCTTCGCATTCTCGCCGCTGCTTCTGGCCCTCGCCGGAATCGCCGCCGCGGTCCTCGCCGTCACCCTGCTCGGCAAGGACGACGACGACGAGGATAGCCCCGACTGATCAGGGCGGGCTGGCCTTTAACGAAACCAGGAAATGGCCGCGCTCGCCGCGGCCATTTTCTTGTCTACGAAAGATTGGGGAGATCCGGAGCGAAGGCGCTTCGGCGCAGGTGGCGCTTCGGCGCAGAACGCGCTTCGGCGCATAAGAAAATGGCCGCAGAAAACTGCGGCCATTTCCTAAATCAGGCAGTGGGAAGGAACGCTTAGCCGCGCTCTCCGCCCGACGCCTGGACCGGGTTCGTCGACAGCGGGGTCCAGCGCGACGACACCTGGCAGCTGCTGACCAGAGTGACCTGCTGGCCGGATACGAACGCCGCATTGTACGGCCAGCATTCGCGGCCGGTTCCGGTCTGCAGGCACAATTGCCCGCCGGCCGCCGTCCAATTGCCCTGCACGACATTGCCGGCAGGAGTGATGATGCGGGCGGCTCCGCCCGGATCGAAATAGACCGTGTTGACGACACCGTTGGTTTCGACCTGGACCGACTGGCCAACGAGCTCGGCCCCCGGAGTCCATTGCGAATACGCAGCCGACAGCGGCGCACCGAGGAGAATTCCCCCGTAAATCAGACTTGCAACAACGCCTTTCCTCATAACTTCCTCCTCAAGCGAACAGCCGAACCCAGTGATAAGTCGCACTAGCGCGAGACTCAAGGCATAACCGTTTGACTGGGCTAAGGTTGCAAGGGTTAAGGATCAGACCGGGGACTGTGTTTCGGGGGCAACAATGACGTCTCAATCCTCCCCGATCGTCGTCCTCGTCCGGCCGCAGCTCGGCCAGAACATCGGCAAGGCCGCGCGAGCCATGCTCAACTTCGGATTGACCGATCTGCGGCTGGTCGAGCCGCGCGACGGCTGGCCCAATCCCGACGCCGGCCCGGCCGCCAGCGGCGCCGACGTCGTGCTTGAAAAGGCGCGGGTCTTCGCCACCGTCGCCGAGGCGATCGCCGACTGCTCGACCGTCTACGCGTCGACCGTCCGCCGCCGCGACCTGATCATACCGGTGCTCTCGCCCGAGGAGATGGCAGCCGCGATCGCTGCTTCGCCGAGCCGCTCGGCGATGCTGTTCGGGCCCGAGCGGGCGGGGCTCGAGACCGACGAGGTCGCGCTCGCCAACGCCATCGTCACCGTCCCGATCAACCCCGACTTCGGCTCGCTCAACCTCGCCCAGGCGGTGATCCTGCTCGCCTACGAATGGTCGCGGACCAGCGCGCTGGCCCAGCCTCCGGTCAAGGATCTCGAACCGCCGGCGCCGCACTCCGAACTGGAGGGGCTCGTCGCCCAGCTGGAAGCGGCGCTCGAGGCGAAGGCCTATTACCACCCGCCCGAACGCATGCGCTCGACCAAGAACATTATCCGCTCGATTTTCACCAAGACCGGCTGGTCGTCGCGCGAGGTCAAGGCGGTGCGCGGGATCATTCGGGCGCTGGTCACGCCGGCCCGCGAAAAATGACATATTCGGCGATTTCAATTCTTTAGCAAATATGCCAACGACGGCGGCCTTGAGATCGGAAAGGCGAATCGAATGTTGATGTTTTTCAGTGCGTTCATGGCCGTGGCGGCGGCAAACCCACCGGCGGCCAAGCCGGCCCAGGCTGACCCCGTCCTGTGCATTCGCCCAACCGACTCCGACACCCATTCCGTCGGCACCCGCATGCGTCCCAAGAAGGTCTGCAAGCGCAAGTCCGAATGGGGGGCGCTGGATTCAGGAGCCAGCCGCGACCAAGGCCAGGACAAGCCCGCAACGGCCGCTGGCGCCGGCGGCGGGCGGCAGTAGCGCAGCCCGCCGACCCGCGCCCGCGGGATCGGCCAACTTGCTTTCCGGAGGGCGCTGGGCTAGGCGCGCCCTTCGCAATCGACCTCACACCCCGGTGAAGTGATGGTCCTGCCGAACAGCTGGTTCGGTGGCGCGGCCCGGGCATTGACGACAACAGCAGATTGGAAATTTCAAATGAGCAAGCGCAGCCCCGCCAAGTACAAGCTCGACCGCCGGATGGGCGAAAACGTCTTCGGACGCCCCAAGAGCCCGGTCAACCGCCGCGAATATGGCCCCGG
>CAYSHL010000012.1:0-63056 GCA_964430865.1 uncultured Sphingomonas sp. | reverse complement strand
GTGACCCCTGCCTTCGGAGGGCAGTACTCTATCCAGCTGAGCTACGGGTGCGTGGCGGTTCAATTAGCCGCGCCGCGTCCTAGCGGCAAGCAGGGTCGAGAAAGCGGCTGAGGCCGGAGTGCAGCTGCTCGCGGGCGCGGCCGACGATCATCCCGACATGGCCCGAGGCGATCGGCACGCTGTCGCCGGCCGGAGCCGTCGCGGCCGGGGCGATGCGGTCGCGGCCGGCAGTGAAGTGGAGGGCGGGAACGGCCAATCGGTCGGCGATCGTCTTGCCGGCAATGGTCCAGCCGCCGCTGCCGGGGAGATCGGCGCCGAAGAATTGCTCGATCAGTTCGGCCGCGGCGGCGCACGGCAGCGGCTCGCCCTGGTTCGCCCAATCCTCGAGCTGGACGAAGCGGCGCGCCTCAGCGCTCGCCGGATCGAGGCCGGCGAATTTGGCGAACTTGGTCACCGTCCGCTCGGGGTCGAGCGACCAGAAGGCGGCCTGGAGCACCTCCATCGGCAGCGCTCCGAGCGCCTGCGCGGCACTCTGCGAGTGGCGCCACATGGTTTGCACGTTTTCGCGGCTGTCCGCCGGGTAAGCCGAGAAGCGCCATGGCGCGGCGAGGGTCACGACGCGCTCCACCGGCGCGAGATTGGCGGCGGCGATCGCCATCGTCCCGCCGAGGCAATAGCCGACCAGCGCCGGCGGCTCGCCGATCTCTTTGAGCAGCGGCACGAGCAATTGCTCGACATGGCCGCAAACGCTGAGTTGGCCGCGCTCGCGAGCCTCGCCCCAGTCGAGCAGCAGCACCCGGCGGCCCATGCCGGCGATCGCCGCGGCCAGCGACACCTCGGCGTCGAGGTCGAGGATGTGCGGCGGGTTGATCAGCGACGGGACCATGATCGCAGGCGGGCCCGAGCCGCCGTGATCGCGCAGCCGCGCCGGCCCGATGTGCGCGACCTCAGGCCGCGGCGCAACAAGGCGCGGCCGTTGCGCGCGCTCATAAGCCGACAAGCCATCGAGCGCCGCACGACCGAGCTCTGGGTCGCGCTCGGCCATCATTCGGACGAGCTCGAGAAACAGCGGCAACGGCCGCGGTGCGTGTTCATGTTGCAGCGCACTATGGTCCGGTAGTAGGTTGCCGTGACGGTCTCGGGAGCGGTTCATGGCGAAGTCTTCGGGTGCGACGATCAAGAAGGCGACAATCAAGAAGTACGCGAACCGGCGCTTATATGACACCGAAAGCTCGACCTACATCACGCTCGACAAGCTGGCCGAGATGATCCGCGAGGGGCGCGAGTTCGAAGTCGTCGATGCCAAGACCGGTGAAGATATCACCCGCCACGTGCTGACCCAGATCATCGTCGACGAGGAAGCGCGCGGTTCGACGATGCTGCCGGTGAATTTCCTGCGCCAGCTGATTGGGCTTTACGGCAATTCGATGCAGGGCATGGTTCCGCAATATCTCGAGGCGGCGATGGAGGCGTTCCAGCGCAACCAGTCGGTGATGCGCGACGCGTTCGGCGGCAATGTGCTCGCCGATCTGGCGAAGAAGAACATGGAGCTGCTGGGCGAAGCGAGCCGCGCCTTCACTCCGAAAGCGAAAGCGGATGCGGAAAAGAAAATGCGCGACGCGGAGGTCGAAAAATTACGCGCCGAGCTTGCGGACTTGCAGGCCAAGGTCGAACGGTTGGGCCGCTGAATTGATGTTGCGTCTGTTCGCCGCGGCGCTGAGCGCGCTTGCCACCGCCACCGCTGCCGCCGCTCAAACGGCTGCAGTCGCAGCCGATTTCAATACCGCGAGCGTCGCGCCCGGTTTATGGGGCTATCAGTCCACGGCCGGCGGAAGCATGGCGCGGTTCGTCGATACGACCGGTATCGCGCGGCTGGTCCTGCAATGCGAGCGAGCAACGCGGCGAGTCAGCGTTTCGCTGACCAGCACCGCGCCGGCGGCCAGTCTGTCGCTGTGGACCAGCATCGCGTCGCGCAATTTGCCCGCGCGGTTCGAGGCGAACGCGATGCGCGTCACCGCCGAGCTGCCCGCCTACGATGCGTTGCTCGACGCGATCGCGTTCAGCCGCGGGCGGATTGCAGTGACGATGCCGGGAGGAGTGCCGCTGGTGGTGCCGGCGTGGCCCGAAGCAGCACGAACGATCGAAGATTGCCGAATTTGAATCGCAATACAAGACTTGCGTTGTCGGCAAACAGGACTCATGTTCGATCTTGGCTTCAACGCAGCGAAAGGAGGTGATCCGATGTCTCATGGTTCAGCAGAGGGGTCGGTCCAAATCGTTCGCGAGGTGATGCTTTAGCCTCACTCGCAACGGCTGGTACCTCCGGCCGCTGACCATGTCGAAGGGGATCGCCGCTCCGCCGGCGGTCCCCTTTTACTGTGCGCTTGACGGAACCGTTACGCGGCTGAAGTGTCTTTCTTACCGTCACACAGGGAGGCATTTTCAAATGGCCAAGTCGAGCACGAAAAAGCGTTCGTCCAAATCGTCGTCGCGTTCCAAGAAATCGACGACGGTCGACAAGATCGCGAAGGCGGCGATGAGCCGCGAAATGCTTGGAGCGGGGCTTGCCGCGGCGGCGGCGGCGATCAGCGCCAGCCCGGCCGCGCGGCGCAAGATTCGCGATGCCGGCCTCGATGCCGCCGATTCCGCTTCGCAAGCGGCGACCAGCGTCATGTCCAGCGCCAGCAAGCTCGGGTCGTTGATCGCGGAAGCGGTCGCCGATGCCGCGCAGCGCGTGCTGAGCGGCAAATGGTCGGACGACGAAGGCAGTGGCGGCACCGCTCGCGCGAAGGCGCCAAGCCGTTCGAAATCGACCGCGCGCAAGACGACCAAGCGCAAGCCCGCCAAGCGCAAGACTGCGGCCAAGACCAGCACCGCCGCCGCGCGCAAGTCGAGCACGGCCGGGGCGCGCAAGACCACCGCCGCGCGCAAGAAGCCTGCGGCGCGTAAAGCCACCGGCGCTCGCAAGACGACCGCTCGCAAGAGCACGGCGCGCAAATCGACCGCTCGCCGCAGCACGAAACCGACCGGTGGAAGCGCCGGCGGAGCGGGCGGCGGCAGCGCGGGCGGCGGAGCCTAGGTCAGCCTAGGCGGCCTGCCCGGCGAACTGCAATTTGGCGAGGCTCGCGTAGAGGCCGTTCGCGGCCGACAGAGTCGCGTGCGTGCCTTCCTCGACGATCCGGCCACCGTCCATGACGATGATCCGGTGAGCCGCGCGCACCGTCGCGAGGCGGTGCGCGATGACGATCGTCGTCCGGGTCTGCATCAGGCGCTCGAGCGCTTCCTGGACCAGACGTTCGCTCTGCGCGTCGAGCGCCGACGTCGCTTCGTCGAGCAGCAGCAACGGTGAATCGCGCAGCAGCGCTCGGGCGATGGCGATCCGCTGGCGCTGGCCGCCCGACAGGCGCGCGCCGCCTTCGCCGAGGAAGCTGTCGTAGCCGCCCGGAAGCTGGACGATGAACTCGTGCGCGTTGGCGGCGATTGCCGCTTGCTGGATTTCTTCGTCGCTCGCGTCCCATCGCCCGTAGCGCAGATTGTCGCGCGCGGACGCGGCGAACAGCACCGTTTCCTGGGGGACGAAGGCGATGCGCTCGCGGATCGCGGCGGGGTCGGCGTCGCGAAGGTCGACCCCGTCGAGAATCACTCGGCCTTCTTGCGGATCGTAAAAACGCAGCGCGAGCTGAAACAGGGTCGACTTGCCGGCGCCCGACGGGCCGACGACCGCGACCGTTTCGCCCGGCGCGATCGCGAGCGTCAATTCATGCACCGCCTTGTCGTCGGGACGGGTCGGATAGCGGAAGGTCACGGCCTCGAAGCTGAGCGCACCCTGCGCGGGCTGGGGGAGCGGCACGGGATTGGCGGGCGCGCGGATCTCCGTTCGCTCGCGCATCAGTTCCTCGATTCGGCCGGCGGCGCCCGAACCGCGCAGCAGGTCGCCATAAACCTCGGTCAGCGCGCCGAACGCACCGCCGACCAGCACTCCCGTGAACACGAAGGCGGCGATCGACCCGCCAGTCATCCGCCCCGCGGCGACGTCGATCGCGCCTTCCCAAAGCAGGATGACGATTGACCCGAATACCAAAGCGATGACGGTGAAGGTCATCACCGCGCGCATCGAGAAGCGGCGCCGGGCGACGGAGAACGCATTGTCGACCGCGGTTCGGAAGCGGCCAAGCTCGCGCTCCTCCTGTCCGAACGCCTGAACGATTTTCATCGCGCCCAGCGTCTCCGATACCGTCGAGCCGACGTCGGCGATGCGGTCCTGCGACGAGCGGCTGAGGCTTCGGATCCGGCGGCCGAAGAAGATCACCGGACCGAAGACGACTGGAATGCCGATGACCAGCATCGCCGCGAGCTTGGGCGACAGGATGAACAAATAGGCGATGCCGCCGATCCCAGTCGCGAGGTTGCGGAGCGCGATGGAAACGCTCGAGCCGATCACCTGCTCGAGGATTGCCGTGTCCGCGGTCAGCCGCGAGGCGATCTCCGACGGCCGATTCTCCTCGAAAAAGCGCGGCGGCAGGGTCAGCAGATTCTTCTGAACCGCGACCCGCAGGTCGGCGATGGTCCGCTCGCCGATCCACGACACGAAGTAAAATCGAAGCGCGGTGGCGGCGGCGAGCACGACGACGATCATCAGCAAGTAATGGAACGCCGTTGCGACCGCCGCGGCGCTGGCCCCGTCGGACCCAAAGCCCTGGTCGATCACCCGCTTGAAGCCGTAGGGGATCGCCAGCGTCGCCGCCGAGGACAGGACCAGGAAGAAAAGCGCGGCGGCGATCTGCCGGGGATATTTGGAAGCGTAGCCCCAGAGCAGCCTGAGATTGCCGATCTTGCGATTGTCTTCGGGCTGCTGTTCGGTTTTCCGCGCCATCGCAGCGAGGACTAGCAGTGTGGCGGGCAGGCCTCAATTGCCGCGCTGCAGCTTCCGCAACGCAGCATATTCCCTTGCTTCGGGACCCATCGGCCGCCACATTGGTTTCCCCACTGCCAATTTCCCCCCGAGGTCTGATGCTTTACGACGCCTACGAAGTGCAGCGCTCGTTCCTCGCCGGAGCCAGCAAGCTCGCCGGAATGGGCGCCGGATGGCTAAACAATCCCGCAAACCCGCTGTCCTACAGCTCGATGGGGCCGGTCGTGGCCGCCAGCCTCGACGTTTTCGCGCATGCATCGGCGTTGCGCGGCAAGCCCGAGTTCGGGCTGCTCTCGACGACTGTCGGGCGCAAGACGGTGCTGGTCCGCGAGGAAATCCTCGTTTCGAAGCCGTTCGGCGACCTCAAGCATTTCGCTCGCGTCGGCGCTCCTGAACACCATCCCAAGCTGCTGATCGTCGCTCCGATGTCGGGCCACTTCGCGACCCTGTTGCGCGGCACCGTCGAGCGGCTGCTGCCGCGCCACGACGTCTACATCACCGACTGGAAGGACGCGAAGCTGGTGCCCCTGTCGGACGGCAGCTTCGACCTCGACGATTATGTCGATTACCTGGTCGAGTTCCTCGAGGCGATTGGCGAGGCGGGCGGCGAGCGGCCGCACATGCTGGCCGTCTGCCAGCCCGCGCCAGCGGCCTTTGCAGCGACCGCTTTGATGTCGGCGGACAAGAACCCATGGCGGCCCAGGACGCTGACGATGATGGGCGGGCCGATCGACACCCGCGAAGCGCCGACCGCGATCAACACGCTGGCGACGCAGCGGCCGCACGCCTGGTTCGGCAACAATGTCGTCGCGACGGTGCCGATGATTTATCCGGGCGCGGGGCGGAAAGTGTACCCCGGCTTCCTGCAGCTCGCCGGATTCATGACCATGAACCTCGGCGATCATCTGATCAGCCACTGGGAAATGTTCCGGCATCTGGTCGACGGCGACGAGGAAAGCGCCGACGCGTCGCGCGCTTTCTATGAGGAATACCGCTCGGTCAGCGACATGAGCGCGGAATTCTATCTGCAGACGGTGGATGTCGTGTTCCAGCGGCATCTGCTGCCCGACGGTAAATATCTCCACCGCGGCACGCGCGTCGATCCGGTGGCGATCCGCGACACCGCTTTGCTGGCCATCGAAGGCGAGCGCGACGACATTTCCGGGATCGGCCAAACCAGGGCGGCGCTGGACATCGCCAAGCGGCTGCCGGCGTCGAGGAAGAAGTATTTCATGGCCAAGGACGTCGGCCATTACGGTATTTTTAACGGCCGCAAGTGGCGCGACAAGATCGCCCCGGTGGTCGAGAAATGGATCGCCGAGCACCGCTGAGGCACTCCAAGCGACGCGCTTTTTGAGTTATAGGGTTGAGCGCGACTCCGCAGTGATAAGCGGGGCGATTCCGGGGGGAAGCTCATGGCGACGATCGCAACCGCGACACCGCGGCCTTTGGTCAGCAAATTCTATGTGACGATGGCGGCGATCTGCGTCGCAATCGCGTTCGGCGGGTTCTTCGGCACCTACTGGCTGCAAATCGCGCGTGGAACCTTCACTGGGTCGCCGATGACGCACCTGCACGGGTTGCTGTTTTCGCTGTGGACCTTGTTCTTCCTGTCGCAGGCGCTGCTCATGGCAAACCGGCGGTTGAAGACTCACCGCGCCTGGGGACTGTTCGGGATTTCGCTCGCCACCGCGATGCTGTTCACCGGCATGGCCGTCGCGATCCAGGGCCTGCAGTCCAGACTCGAGGCCGGTTACGGTGACGCCGCCCGGGCTTTCACTATTGTGCCGATCAGCGGCGTGCTGATGTTCGCGGGTTTCGTCACCGCGGCGCTACTCAACCTGCGCCGGCCTGAATGGCACAAGCGGCTGATGCTGGTCGCCACGACCGCCATTCTCCAAGCCGCGGTCGCGCGTTTCTTCTTCCTTGCCGCGACCGGCGGCGGGCCGGGCGCCCGGCCTGGGCTGGGCCCTCCAAACCCGATCGAAAGCACGATGATGGCCGGGGTCCTGGTCGAGATGCTGATCGCCGCCGCGATGGTCCACGACTGGCGAAGCCACGGCCGGATTCATCCAGCCTATTTATGGGGATTGGGAGTAACCGTCGCGGTGCACCTGCTGCGGCCGGTGGTCGGCTATACCGAGGCCTGGTACCGCTTCACCGACTTCCTGATCGCCTTCGGCGGCTGAGAACTTTACCCGGCCGAAGCGTCTTGCTCGGCCTCGGCGATCGCAGTCTCGACCATTCTCGCCCAGATTTCGCTGTCGCCGGCCGAAGCCATCCTGGCGTCGGGCTCGCGCATCGTGTGAAGCACCGCCAGCGCCTGGTCGACATGCTCGCGCCAGACGAGGTCGACCTTTTCGCCCGCCGACGGATCGCTGCCCTCGGCATTGCTGCTGTGGGCGGCGCCGGCGAGCACCCGGGCAATGCGCTCGACCAAGGGCAGTTCGGAAACGGGCATCGTGCGTCCTCCTGTTCGGGAGGTTCAACCCGTTTGGCGGCGTTTGGGTTCAAGGATGCGCTTCAAGGCGCGGCGCGCCGCAAGCACCAGCCATAGCGACAGGATCACGAGGATCAGCGCAATCAAGGCGGCCGCAATCGGATTGGCGATCGCGAGCGCCAGGAGCCCGCCCGTCGCGACATCCTCGGCGGTCGACACGGCGATGTTGGAAAACGGCTCCGGGCTGGCGTTGACCAGAGTCCGCGCGCCCGCCTTGCCGGCATGGGCGAGGAACGCCGCTCCGCCGCCGAGCAGGAAGCTGGCGACCTGCCAGGCGGGGTCACCCGCGTCGATGATCGCGAGGCTCAGCAGCGCGCCGCCAATCGGCCGGATGAACGAATGGATCGCGTCCCAGGCGCTGTCGACCCAGGCGATCTTGTCGGCGAAGAACTCGGCCACCGCGCCGACCCCGGCGATCGCGAGCACCCAATTGTTGGCGAGGACATCGAGCGCCTGCAATTGGTCCGGCAGCGCGACCCAGCCGAGCTTCATGCCGAGCCCGGTGATGAAGGTGACGAGATAGAGTCGCCAGCCGGCCAGTAGGCTGACGGACGAGGCGAGGGCGATGAGCTCGATGGCGTTCATTGATTCACCCTAGTCTTCGCCGGCGGTCCGAGAAACATCTTGTGGCCGTCACGGGAGTAAATCCCGTGACGTCGATCAGTCTCGCTTCGCGACCTGTCGGCCGGCTTTGCGCATCTCTACGCGTTGCTCCGGCGACCCTGCGGGCCGGCGTCGCTGCGCTCGGTGCTACAAGACCTCAAACAGTCCCGCCGCGCCCATGCCGCCGCCGACGCACATGGTGACGACGACATATTTGACGTCGCGGCGCTTGCCTTCGATCAGTGCGTGGCCGGTCAGGCGGGCGCCGCTCATGCCGTAGGGGTGGCCGATCGAAATCGAGCCGCCGTCGACGTTGAGCCGGTCCTCGGGGATGCCGAGCTGCTCGGCGCTGTACAGCACCTGCACCGCGAACGCCTCGTTCAATTCCCACAGGCCGATGTCGTCGACCTTGAGGTCGAAGCGCTTGAGCAGCTTGTTGACCGCGTCGATCGGGCCGATGCCCATCTCGTCGGGCTCGGTGCCGGCGACCGCCATGCCGATGTAGCGGCCCATCGGCGCGATGCCGCGGCGCTCGGCTTCCCCGGCTTCCATCAGGATCGACGCCGAGCTGCCGTCGGACAGCTGGCTGGCATTGCCGGCGGTGATCGATGTGTCGGGGCCGAGCACCGGGTTGAGGCCCGACAATCCTTCCAGCGTGGTGTCGGCGCGATTGCCCTCGTCCTTGGTGATCGTGACTTCCTTTTGCGAGACCTCGCCGGTCTCCTTGTCCTTGACCATCATGGTCGTGGTGATCGGGACGATCTCGGCGTCGAAGCGACCTTCGGCTTGGGCGGCGGCCGTGCGCTGCTGAGAGCGCAAGGCGTATTCATCCTGGCGCTCGCGCGGGATGCCATAGCGCCGGGAGACCGTTTCGGCGGTCTGCAGCATCGGCATGTAAACGTGCTGGTGCATCGCGATCAGCGACGGGTCGGGCGCGATGCGCATTTCGGGCGTCTGCACCAGGCTGATCGAATCCTGACCGCCGGCGGCGACCACATCCATCTTGTCGATGACGATCTGCTTCGCGGCGGTGGCGATGGCCATCAGTCCCGACGCGCACTGGCGGTCGATGGTCATCCCCGACACGCCGACCGGGCAGCCGGCGCGAAGCGCGACCTGGCGGCCGATATTGCCGAACTGGGTGCCCTGCGTGAGCACCGCGCCCCACACCACATCATCGATCTCGCCGGCGTCGATCCCAGCTCGCTCGATCGCCGCTGTCAGCGAGAATGCGCCGAGCGTCGGGCCCGGAGTCGCATTGAACGCTCCCTTGTAGGCGCGGCCGATCGGGGTGCGGGCGGTCGCTACGATAACGGCGTCGCGAGTGGCCATTGGGGGTCTCCTTAGACGAACAGCAAGCCGAGCCATTGCGCGGTGAGGGCGGGCTTGTCCACGCCTTCGATCTCGACGGTGACGCTGTGGCGGACGAGCAATTGGCCGGGCGAGCGCTCCTCGATCGAGTCGAGAACGAAGCGGCCGCGAATCCGCTGCCCCGATCGGACCGGAGCAATGAAGCGCACCCGGTCGAGTCCGTAATTGACCGCCATCTTGAGCCCGTCGGGGATCAGCATCGCCTCGGCGCCCATCCGCGAGAGCATCGATAAGGACAGGAAGCCGTGGGCGACGGTGCCACCGAACGGGGTCCGGGCGGCGGCCTGCGCGTCGACATGGATGAACTGGCGGTCCTCGGTCGCGTCGGCGAACGCGTCGATCCGGTCCTGGCCGATGGTCAGCCAGTCGGAGACGCCGACTTCGGTGCCGATCCGGCCGCGGATTTCGTCGACCGGAGCGAGCGGCATCAGGCTTTCGCCGTGGGAGCCGCGTAGGGCATCACCAGCGTGCCGTCCGGAGCCGCGGTGAAGGTGGTTTGCGTCGGATAGGCGAATTCGATTCCTTCCGCCGCGAAGCGCTGCAGCAGGTTCAGGATGATGGCCGAGCGATGGCCGGCAATCACATCCTGGTCGAGGCTAGGGATCTCGAACAGCAGTTCATGGTCGAGGCTCGACGGAGCCAAAGCGCTCATCGTGCAACGCACGAACTTGCAACCCTTGCGTTCCTCGACCGCCGCCTGCGCCAGTGCCGGAACGCGCTCCAGCTTGTCGATCGGCGTTCGGTAGACAAGCCCGAAGGTCAGGGTCATCCGGCGGCTGCGGCCATCGGCGAGGTTGTGGATCTCGCGCTCGAGCAACTTGGTGTTTGCCATCACCATCTGCTCGCCGGTCAGCGAGCGCAAGCGGGTCGTCTTGAGGCCGATGCGCTCGACCGTTCCGACGCTGTTGTCGTAGCGGATCACGTCGCCGCGCTTGAACGGCTTGTCGAACAGGATCGCCAGGGCCGCGAACAGGTCGGAGAATATGCCCTGGGCGGCGAGGCCGATGGCGATGCCGCCGATGCCGAGCCCGGCGACGAGCGCGGTGACGTTGACCCCGACATTGTCGAGGATGACGATGAAGGCGATCGCGAACAAGGCGATGCTGACCAGCACGCGGATCACCGACACCGCGTTGCCGAGCGTGGATTCGCCCGGCTCCTCGCCGATTCGTCGGCTGATGACGCCCAGGATCAGCTCCCGCGCCCAGACCGCGCCCTGGATGGCGAAGGCGATGATGAACAATATGTCGACCAGCCGGGCGGCGCGGCGGGGCGGGTCGACGAAATTGGCGACGATCGCCACCGCGGCGATGATCATGAACGCCAGGCTGGTCTTGGCCAGGACTCGGCCGATCACCGATTTCCAGCTGCGATAGTCGGGATCGGAAGCGCACATGCGCTCGCCGATGTTGCGCAGCACAAGCATCCCGGCGACCAAGGCGACGCCGATAAGGGTGCCGATCAGCAGCGCCTCGCTGTTGAGCTGGACCCAGGCCAGGAAGCCTTCCCATCGCTGCATGGTGGTTGCGCGCACGGCGCCGTCATGGCGGCAGCAAACCCGCCGATCAAGCGGCGGCTTTCTCCGTTGTCGCGGCGGCGGCCTGCTCGGCGGCCTTGGCCTTGCGCCGCCGGGCCCACTTGCCGCCGCGGGCGAGGAACTCGAGCAACCCGACCTCGGTCGACGACAGCCGGGCCTTGGCGCGCGGACGTTCGGCCCCGTCCAAGGGGTCGCGCGGGGCCTCCTTGACCGCTTCCAGCAATGCCGGGTGGACATAGGATTTGCGGCTCATCGCGACGGTGTTGCCGAGCGCTTCGGCGACCGGCTCGACCACCGTCTTGACCGAAATCCGCGCGTCGTCGGCCTTCTTGAGCATCTGGTCGAAGGCGATGACGCTCGCTCCCCAGGTGCGGAAATGCTTGGCGGTGAAGTCACCGCCGCTGGCCTGCTTGATATAGTCGTTGACATCGCCCGAGGTGATCGGCCGCGGTTCGCCGTCGTCGTCGATATATTGGAACAGCATCTGCCCCGGCAGATCCTGGCAGCGCTTGACGATGCGCTTGAGATTGGAGTCGCTGATCTTCAATTCGTGGACGATGCCGTGCTTGCCGGTGAAGCGCATCATCAGCTTCGAACCCTTGCGGCGGACATGGCGGGTGCGCAGGGTGGTTGCACCGAAGCTTTTGTTATCCTTGGCATATTGCTCGTTGCCGACCCGCATATATTGGGTGTCGAGCAGCCGCACGATTGCCGCCAGCACGGTCTCGCGGCCAAGCTTGCGGCGCTTGACGTCCTGCTCGACCCGCCGCCGCAGCCTGGGCAGCGCCTTGCCGAACTCGAGCAGCCCATCATATTTCGCGGCGTCGCGGCGCTCGCGGAAGGCCGCGTGGTAGCGGTATTGCTTGCGCCCGCGGGCATCGATCCCTGTCGCCTGCAAATGCCCGCACGGGTCGGCGCAGAACCACGCGTCGGTGTAGGCCGGGGGCAAAGCGAGGCCGTTGAGGCGGTCGATTTCCTCGCGGTCGGTGATGCGCTTGCCGTCGGCGTCGAAATAACCCCAGGCGGACTTGATCCGTTTGCGGGTGATGCCGGGTTCGCTATCGCTGCTGTGTCTGAGCATGGGGCGGTAATGAGCCGCGCGCGTGCGAAGTTCCGGTTGGGGCAGGGTCGATGACGATTGCGGGCAAGACGGTGCTGATCATCGCGACCGATGGCTTCGAGGAGTCGGAGCTGTTCGGACCGCTCGAGATCTTGACTCGCCGGGGGGCCGAGGTCCGGCTGGCGTCGCCATCGGCGAGCCCGATCCAGGCGACGGTCCGGGACGATCCGGGGAAAGTGATCCGCCCGGACCTGACGATCGCGGAGGCGAGCGCCCAGGACTTCGATGCGCTGCTGCTGCCGGGGGGAGTGCGCAACCCGGACAGTTTGCGCGCCGACGCCGGGGCGATCGCGCTGATCCGCGCCTTCGACGCGACCGGCAAGCCGATCGCGGCGATCTGTCATGGGCCGTGGCTGCTGGTCGAGGCGGACCTGCTGCGCGGGCGGCGGGCGACCGGCTGGCGATCGATCCGCACCGACCTCGCCAACGCCGGCGCGACCGTCGTCGATGAGCCGGCGGTGACCGATGGCAATATCGTCACCAGCCGCGAGCCGGACGACGTCGCGGCGTTCACCGAAGCATTGATCGCGCTCATCGAGCGCTAAGCGGCTGGAAACCTATTTCCGCTAGCCCCTCAGGTCATGGAATGGGCCAGCGAAGACAATGCGGTCGAGAAAGTGGTGGATATCGCCGCTTCGGCGACGTTCGCGGCCGCGGTCGGCTTTGCCGCCGGGATGCTGGGCCTTGGCGCCATGCCGACGATTTTCGCGGCCGTGGCGGCGTCTTGCGTCGCTTTCACCGTCCTCAGGAAGGTATCGATCGGCAATCGGGACTATGATTTGCCCGAGTTCGAGCCGGTGCCGCTCGAGGCTGCGTATAAGCCGGTAGACGAGCTCGTCCTGGATGACGTCCTCGAGAGCGCGGGCCCGGACGCGCGGGTCATCCGGCTATTCGACCCGGCGCGCGAGTCCGAGCTGGCCGCGCGTGCAAACGGGCCGCAACCCGATGCCTCGCAGGCGCTGACCGACGCGCTGGCCGAGTTGCGCCGAATATTGCGTTAATACTCATTCGAGGACCGTCAGCGCTTCGATCTCCAGAGTGACCGACTTATCGAGCGCCCGTATCGGCGTTCCGGCCACCGCGATATCGGCGAGGATATGGCCGGGGATCGCGAATTCGGCGTCCTCGATTCCAGTGATGAACAGGCGGACAATCCGCTCCGCGCCGGGCCCCGGCACTCGCAATGTGACGAGATGCCGCTCGCCGGCGAGGGTCAGCGAATGCCAGTCGACCGAATGGATGTCGCTGAGCAACAGCCGGTTCCGCTGCTTTCCGGCGCGGTCGAGCAGGGCCCGAAATAGGCCGGATGCCGCCGCCGACATCGCAAAGTTCAACATTGCGCTTCCTCCAGGAACTCCTGGACGCGCTTGACCGTCCCGGGCCGCGGCTCCCTTCCCTTGCGCAAATCGAACACAAATCGAGGGTCGCCAAGGGCTTCGCGCCCGAAGCGGGTGGGCGCCGTATGGCTGCGGCGCAGAAATTTTTCTATCTCTCGAAGCAAGTGCACTCTCCGTTCCTTATAACCAGAGCGACTCGGCTTCACATTATTTTCCAACGCAATTCCTACTTGTCTAGGCAGTTGCCTACGTTTAATGAAAGATAAACACGGGGACAGGAATGTTGTCAGAACCGCGGCTCGTCATTGAACGGCTCTGCGCCGAGCGGGGGGAGGACTTCGCCGGCCTGTCGCGGATGCTCGGCCGCAACCCCGCCTACATCCAGCAGTTCGTCCGCCGCGGGGTGCCTAAGCGACTAAAGGAAGCGGAGCGGCGCAAGCTGGCCCGCTATTTCGCGATTTCCGAATCGCTGCTCGGCGGTCCGGCGGACGAGGGCGGGCAGGGCGGACTGGTGCCGGTCAAGCGGACGGCCGTCCGCGCCTCGGCCGGTCCAGGAGCGCTGGTCGGTGGTGAGGCGGCGAAGCCCTATTTCGGGTTCGACGGGCGGTGGCTGAAGGCGCTGACCTCAACCCCGGCGGGGAAGCTGTCGATCATCCGAGTCGAGGGCGATTCGATGGCCCCGACGCTGAATGCCGGCGACGACATATTGGTCGACCCGGGCGATAGCGCCGAACGGTTGCGCGACGGCATTTACGTGATGCGGGTGGACGATGCCCTGGTCGTCAAGCGGATCGCGCTTCATCCGGTGGGCCACCGGGTGACTGTCCAGTCCGACAACCCGGCTTATCCCGACTGGCCCGACTGCGACATGGAGGAAATCCATTGCGTCGGCCGGGTGATCTGGGCCGGCCGCCGGATCGACTGACCGGCTAGCCGCGCCGGTCGAGCAACCACAGCAACAGCGCCGCCAGCGCCCCGAGCGCGGTGCCGATGAGGATGCCCTTCATGGGGTTGCCCGCGGCGATCCCCCAGGCGAAGCCGGCGAGGATGCCGATCGTGAGGAAGATCCCGCCGGAGCGGGCGTTGCGTCTGGCCATGGGCCGCCATGGCAGAGGAGCCGGGGCTGCTCCACCCTAAATTCAAGTGAAGTGGTCAACGAGCCGTTGACGGCGTTTGTCGCCGGTCGCGTAACGGGCGGTGGGATAAGCAGGCCGCATGGATTCTCCGTACATCAGCGGGCGGGCGGCGCTGGCCGACGCGGCCGAGCTCCTCGAGCGCTTCGGCGACGAGGCCGGGCGCGCGGCCGCGGTGCGCGCCGCCAGCAGCCGTGATGCGGGCAACGTCACCCGCTTCTGCCACTGGCGGCAGATCGAGCGGATGATCGCGACCCTCAGCAGCGACGAGGTCGGCGGCACCGTCCACTAAGGCTTACCGGCTTCATACTGGCGCGGTTCAGGAGGGCTGGCTAGGCTGGCGCGATGAACCGGCGGTGTGAGGGGCGCAAGGCTGCGCGGCTGTTGTGCGCGGCCGCTTGCAGCCTGGCGCTCGCCGTGCCGGCCATGGCCCAGTCGACGCCGCCACCGAGCTCGGGCGACCTCGACCCGTCCGCTCCGCTCGATCCACTGCCGGACCTCGGCGTCGAATGGCCCGATCCCGGTGCAGCCGATGAGCCGATTGCGCCAATTCCTGGCGAGAATGCGGAGCGGCCGCCACAGGCTCCGCCGGCCGCCGTCGCCGAAGGGCCGGCCGAGCTGCGCTACGCGATCGCGTTCGAGGGGCTTGAGAAAATCGGGCCGGATGAGGAGCTGATCGGTGCGTTCGAAGCGCAGTCGGTGCTGCACAAGGAGCGGGGCGAGCCGGCTAACGCCGCCCAGATCGACCGCCGCTCGCGCGCCGATGCCGAGCTGCTCGCCGAGCTGTTGCGCAGCCAAGGCTATTACGACGCGGCCGTCGAGCCGCGCATCGACCGGACGGGCAATGCGCTGCTGGTCGTGCTTGCCGCGGAGCCGGGCGAGCAATACCGGTTCCAGTCGGTCGAGCTGCCCGGCCTCGAGGCCGCTGGAGCCGAGGCGGCCGGGCTGCGCGAGGAATTCGCGATCAAGGCCGGCGATCCCGTCGTCGCCGAGGATGTCATCGCCGCCAACGTCGCCTTGCAGGTCGCGCTCGGCGAGCAGGGGTTCGCTCTGGCCGAGATCGGCGAGCAACAAATCACGATCGATCACGAAACCCGCCGCGCGCAGCTCCGGCTCCCGGTCAGGACCGGCCCGCTGGCCGCGTTCGGCGCGATCCGGGTCACCGGCCGGCCGCCGTTCAGCCCGCGGCACGTCGCCCAGATCGCCCGTTTCAGGACCGGCGAGCGGTTCCAGAAATCCGAGGTCGACGATCTCCGCCGGGCGCTGATCGCCACCGGCCTCGTCGCCTCGGCGGAGGTCAAAGTGGTGCCGGCCGCCGACGGGCGGACCGTCGACCTCGCCGTCCATCTCGATCCGGCGCCGATGCGGACCATCGCCGGCGAGCTTGGCTACGGCACCGGCGAGGGCATCCGCGCCGAAGCCAGCTGGCAGCACCGCAATTTCTTCAATCCCGAAGGCGCGCTGACGGTCCGCGGAGTCGCCGGCACCCAGGAGCAGCTGGCCGCCGTCCAGCTCCGCCGAAGCAATTTCATGCGCCGCGACCAGGTGCTCAATTTGCACGCGTCGGCCAGCAACACCGACCGCGACGCCTACAAAGCGAAGACGCTTCAGATCGGCGGCAACATCGAGCGCCAGAGCAACATCATCTGGCACAAGAAGTGGACCTACAGCGTCGGCGCCGACCTGATTGCAACCGACGAGCGCGGGGTGTTCGACGCGCTCGGAGTCAAGGACACCAGGACGTTCCTGATCGCCGCCTTCCCGGCCAACCTCAGCTATGACGGCAGCGACGATTTGCTCGACCCAACGCGGGGCTTCCGGCTCGGCGGACGGATCAGCCCGGAAGTCTCGGCCCACGGCGGCAGCTTCGCCTATGCGCGCACCCAGATCGACGCCAGCGCGTACCGGCCGGTGTCGGAGAGCGTGGTCGCTGCTGGGCGAGTGCGGCTGGCCACGATCTTCGGCGCCGATGCGATGTCGATCGCTCCGTCGCGGCGGCTGTATTCAGGCGGCGGCGGCTCGGTTCGCGGCTACGGCTACCAGAAGCTCGGCCCGCGCGACCTCGACGGCGACCCGGTCGGCGGCCGCGGGTTGGCCGAGTTCGCGCTCGAGGCGCGGGTTCGGCTGAACGCGTTCGGCGGCAAATTCGGTGTCGTGCCGTTCCTCGACGGCGGCACGCTGACCAACGATATTTTGCCGGAATTGAGCGGTTGGCAGTTCGGGGCCGGGATTGGAGTGCGCTATTATTCGAGCTTCGGGCCGATCCGGATCGACGTCGGCACGCCGCTCAATCCGCGCGACGGCGACAGCCGGGTCGCGGTGACCGTGTCGCTCGGCCAGGCTTTCTAGAGTGGCCGAGGAAGTCTTTTCGGCCGACCAGCCAATTCTTCCAAAGCGCCGGCTGCGGAGCGATTGGCCGCGCCGTCTGGCGCAGGAATTGCTGGCGCTGTTCGTGTCGCTGCTGATCCTGCTCGCCGCCGGGCTGGTGCTGCTCGACACCGCGCCCGGCCATCGCTTCATCGTCGACCGGATCGCGGGGATCGAAACCGCGTCGGGGCTCAAAATCCGCATCGGCCGGATCGACGGGTCGGTGTTCGGCAAGTCGAAGCTCAAGAACGTCAGCGTAGCGGACAGTCGCGGTCTTTTCCTGACCGCCCCGGAGATCGAGCTCGACTGGGCGCCGGGCGCCTGGCTGTACAACTCGCTGCACGTCGACCGGCTCTATTCGCGCCAGGTCCGGCTCAGCCGCTTGCCCAGGCTCAAGGCGACCGGGCGCAAGGGTCCGATCCTGCCGGGGTTCGACATCCATATCGGCGAGCTGGCGATCGACCGGCTCCAACTCAGCCGCGCGATCACCGGCGAGGCGCGCAGCGGCCGGGTGCGCGGCAAGGCCGACGTCCGCGCCGGCCGGGCGATGGTCGAGCTCGGGGTGGCGATCGACGGCGGCGGCGACCGAATCGCGCTGAGCCTCGACGCCGAGCCGGATCGCGACCGCTTCGACATCGACCTGCGGGCCAAGTCCCCGGCCAACGGCCTGCTTCCGGCGCTGGCCGGAATCCGGCGCTCGATCGACCTGACGGTGAGCGGCGACGGCAGCTGGAGCCGCTGGCGCGGCCGCGGCGCGCTCGACCTGTCGGGCCGGCCGACGGCGCGGCTGGCGCTCGGCGCCGACGCCGGGCGCTATCGGCTGGCCGGCGAAATCGCACCGTCGCAATTCCTTCGCGGTAAGTTGCAGCGCCTGACCGCTCCAATCGTCCGGGTGCGAGGCGACGGCCGGCTCGAGGACCGGGTGCTCGACGGGCAGCTGGCACTGACTTCGCGCTCGCTGCGGGCGGTCAGCGTCGGCGCGCTCGACCTCGGCGGCAATCGCTACCGACGGGTTCGGCTCGGGGTCGATTTGCTTCGGCCCAACGCTTTGTTCCCCAACATGACCGGACGCAACGTGCGGATGGTGTGGACGCTCGACGGTCCATTCGGGCGCGCCAATTACTCGTACCGGCTGACCTCGCCGGGAGTGAAGTTCGACAACACCGGCTTCGTCGATGTCCGGGCCGAGGGGCGCGGGCGACTGTCGCCGTGGCCGATGCGGGTGCCGCTGCGGCTGACGGCGCGGGCGATCACCGGGGTCGGCGACGTCGCCGGATCGATCCTCGCCAACGCCCGGCTCGAGGGCATGCTGACGATCACTCCCAAGTTCGTCCGCGGCGAGGGGCTGCAGCTGACCAGCAACAGCCTGAAGGGGAAGGTGGCGCTGCTGATCGACCTCGTCAGCGGCCGGTTCGAGGTGCTGCTGTCGGGCGGCATGACGCGCTACGCGATCCCCGGGCTCGGGATCGTCGACGTGATGACCGAATTGAAGGTCGTGCCCGGCCCCGGCGGCCGGGGATCGCGGGTCGTCGGCACCGGCAAGGCGTGGGTCCGGCGGCTCGACAACAGCTTCTTCCGCGACATCGCCGGCGGACTGCCGCGGATCGAGACCAACCTCGAGCGCGGCAGTGACGGCGTCGTCCACTTCACCAACCTGCAATTGTTCGCCCCGGCGCTGCGGCTAAGCGGGGCGGGGCGGCGCAACCGCGACGGCACTTTCCACATCGTCGCGAGCGGCCGGCAGTCGAAATATGGCCCGCTTCGGATGACCCTCGACGGCAATATCAGCCGGCCGCGCGTCGACCTGCTGCTCGACCGGCCGAACGACACGCTCGGCCTCAAGGCCATGCGGCTGCTGCTGGTCCCGAACGCGGCCGGGTTCGACTATACGGCGGCCGGCGGATCCAAGCTGGGGCCGTTCACCAGCAATGGCCGAATCCTGCTGCCGAGCGGCGGCCGGGCGACCATCGCCATCGCCGAGCTCAATGCCGGCGGTAGCACCGCCAGGGGCAATCTCCGCTCCGACCCGGGCGGCTTCACCGGGACGCTGGCGATTTCCGGGGAGCTCACGGGTGAGCTCGCTTTCGCTCCGGCCGGCGATGCCCAACGCATCGAGGCGCATCTGCGCGCCGATGGAGCAAGCTTCCCGGGCGCGTTCGCGGTCCGCTCCGGGCGGCTCGACGGAACCATCATCCTCGCCGACGAGCGGACGACGGTCGACGGAGTGGTCGACGCGCGCGGCTTCGAAGCGAGCGGGTTCAGCTTTGCCCGGCTGACCGCCAATGCCCGGCTGGTCAACGGCAGCGGCCAGGTCCGGGCGGCGATTGCCGGCCGCCGCGGCGCCGCGTTCGACTTCACGACTTTGGCCAATGTCTCGCCCGACAGCATCCGCCTGACCGGGCGCGGCCAGATCGGCCGGCGGCCGCTGGTGCTCCGCCAGGCGGCGGTCCTGACGCGGTCCGGCGACGGCTGGGCACTGGCGCCGACCAGCTTCAGCTTCGCGGGCGGAACGGGCACTTTGTCGGGGCATAGCGGCTCGCGCCCCGAGCTCCACGCGCAACTGCGCTCGATGCCGCTGCAGATCCTCGACATCGCCTGGCCCGGGCTCGGGCTCGAAGGATCGGCGACCGGCCGCGTCGATTATGCGTGGAGCGGCAACCGCAGCGGGCGCGCCGACCTCAAGATCCGCGGCCTGAGCCGCGCCGGGCTGGTGCTCGCCTCGCAACCGATCGACGTCGGCATCGCCGCGGTGGTCGGCGGCGACCAGGCGGCCATGCGGGCGGTCGCGGCGAGCGGCGGCAAGACCATCGGCCGCGCCCAGGCACGCTTCTCGCCGCTCGGGCGCGGGCCGCTGGTCGCCGAGCTGATGGATGCGCGGCTGTTCGCGCAGCTGCGCTATGCCGGCCCCGCCGACACTTTGTGGCGGCTGTCGGGGACCGAAATCTTCGACCTGTCGGGGCCGATCGCGATCGGCGCCGACATCGGCGGCCGACTAGTCGATCCGGTTATCCGCGGTTCGCTTCGCACGCAGAACGCGCGGCTCGAGAGCGCGGTCACCGGGATGGTCATCGACCAGCTCGCTTCAGACGCGCGCTTTTCCGGGCCGCAGCTCGTTTTCACGCGCATCGCCGGCCGAACGAGCGGCGGCGGCGCGATCGACGGGTCGGGCCGCGTGACCTTCTCCGGCGGGCGCAGCCTCCTCGACCTCAATTTCAACGCCCGGCAGGCGCTGCTGCTCAACCGCGACGACATCGCCGCGCGGGTCACCGGCCCGGTGCGAATCCGCTCCGGCGGGGAAGGCGGCACGATCTCCGGCCAGCTGCGCCTCGACAAAGGGCGCTTCCAGCTAGGACAGGCGAGCGCCGCCGGCGCCGTCCCGCGACTCCAGGTGCGCCACCGAGGCCTCGACCCGGCCGATGTGATCGAGGTCCGGCAGCTCCACCCGTGGCGGCTCGACCTGGATGTTGCCGGCCGCGACCTTGAGGTGCGCGGGCTGGGCATCGACAGTCGCTGGCGGACCGAGCTCAAGATCGGCGGGACGGCGGACGCGCCGCGCTTCACCGGCCGAGCCGATTTGGTGCGCGGCGATTACGAGTTCGCCGGCCGCAATTTCCGGCTCGATCGCGGGGTGATCCGATTCCGCGGCGAAAGCCCGCCCGACCCGTTGCTCGACATTCACGCCGAAGCGCAGGTGCAGGGGATCGACGCCAGCGTCCGCGTCCAGGGCACCGGGTTGAAGCCCGAAATCACCTTCGCCAGCGTCCCGGCGCTGCCGCAGGATGAATTGCTGTCGCGGATCCTGTTCGGAACCTCGATCACCAATTTGTCGGCGCCTGAGGCGGTGCAGCTGGCCTCGGCGGTGGCGGCGCTGCAGTCGGGTTCGGGCAATCTCGACCCGATCAACGCGGTCCGGCGAGCAGTCGGCCTCGACCGGCTGCGGATCGTTCCGGCGGATGTCGCGACCGGGCAGAAGACGGCGCTGTCGGCCGGCAAGTACATCACCCGCAAGCTGTTCGTCGAAGTGATCACCGACGGGCAGGGCTATTCCGCGACCCGCGTCGAATATCAGATGACCCGCTGGCTATCCTTGCTGTCGTCGGTGTCGACGATCGGCCGGACCAGCGCCAACGTGCGCGTGTCAAAGGATTATTAGGCAATTTTGGCTAGTCCCTCCCGGACACGGGGGAGGCCGCGAAATGCTCGAGCGCAAGCTGTTCGGAAAAAAGGCAAGCGTTGAGGAGCCCAGGCGGCCGGCGTCGCCGCCGCAGGGCCAGATCTTCGACAAGGAACTGTTCGAAGGCGAGATCGGCGATTTCCTGCGCAGCGCTGGCTATTTCCCCGACGACCCCCGCAACCAGGCCCCCAATGTCCAGCCGGTGTCGGTCCTGCTGGCCGAGGACCAGGCGCGGATGCGGACCGCGACCGAAGCGCTCAACGGCGCCTCGGATTTTCCGATTGTGCCGGTTCACCTGCTTCCCGACAGCCTGTGGCGGGCGGAATTCGCCGCCTGGCTCCGGCAGCATCTCGACCTCTCGCCCTATCGTCCGTGGAACACGATCTTCCTGCCGGGCGATGAGCGCGGCGCGGCGGCGATGGGCCTTCCAGTCGCGCCTGCGGAAGACAACGATCCCGAGCGATATGACATGGGCCGGGCGATCCTGTCGTGCATCCACGATCAATATGCCGGCAAGCCCGCTCCCGACGTCGAAGCCGTCGTGATCCTGTTGGCCGGCATCCGCTCGAATTTCCCCGCTCTATTCCCGCCCGACACGGCGGACATGTCCGACCGCGTCCGCGAGGCCCGCGCCAACGTCCGCGCCTATGCCTTCCTGCACGCGACCAACAGCGGCCGGATCAGCAAGGAAGTGATCCTGAAAAGCCAACGGACCTTCCTCGGCGAACCGGCGGTGCAACTCATCGCTTAGGATCGGCCCCCGCCGGCATTGCCCGCGCGTTCCTCCGTGGCTAGGTTCCGGGCAGGCTACGGCAGGGGCTCGCCATGAAGAACTGGAACGTCCGCAAGGCGATCGTCACCCGCGAGGAAATGCCGGAGGAGCATCGGCTCCACCAGTCGCTGTCCTGGCCGCATCTGATCGCGCTCGGGGTCGGGGCGATCGTCGGCACCGGCATCCTCACCTTGACCGGGGTCGGCGCCGCCAAGGCCGGCCCAGCCGTCGTCCTCAGCTTCGCCATCGCCGGCATCATCTGCGCGTTCGCGGCGCTCGCCTACGCCGAGATGGCGACCATGTATCCGGCCTCGGGCAGTGCCTACACCTACAGCTACATCGTGTTCGGCGAGCTGATCGCGTGGATCGTCGGCTGGTCGCTGATCCTCGAATACAGCCTGGTGGTCAGCGCGGTGGCGGTCGGCTGGTCGGGCTATGCCGCCGGATTCCTCACCAGCATCGGCGCGGCTTTGCCGTCCGATCTGGTCCAGGGGCCAGAACTCGGCGGGATCGTCAATTTGCCGGCGATCTTCATCATCGCCGTGGTCGCCGGACTGCTGATCTACGGGACTCGCGAAAGCGCCAACCTCAACGCGATCCTGGTGGCGGTGAAGCTGGCGGCTTTGGCCTTGTTCATCGCCGTCGCTTTGCCGGTGTTCAACGCCGACAATTTCACCCCCTTCATGCCGTACGGCTTCCCGCGCAGCGGACCGGCGGGTGCCGAAGTCGGAGTGATGGCGGCCGCCGCGATCATCTTCTTCGCCTTTTACGGCTTCGACGCGATCGCCACCGCCGCGGAAGAAACCAAGGACCCCGACCGCGACCTCGGCATCGGCATCGTCGGCTCGATGGTCATTTGCGTGATCATCTACATGGCCGTCGCCGCCGTCGCGATCGGCGCGATCAGCTACACCCGGATCGCCGACAGCCCCGAGCCGCTGGCGCTGATCCTGCGCGAGATCGGGCAGGGCTGGGCGGCCAAGATCCTCGGAGTGGCCGCGGTCGCGGCACTGCCGACCGTCATCCTCGCCTTCTTTTTCGGCCAGAGCCGGATTTTCTTCACCATGGCCCGCGACGGACTGCTGCCGATCAGCCTGGCCCGGGTGTCGAGCCGCGGGACCCCGGTGCGGATCACCATCTTCACCGGAATCGTCGTCGCGATCATCGCCGGGCTGTTCCCGCTCGCCGACATCGCCGCGCTGGCCAACGCCGGGACATTGGCCGCGTTCATCGCGGTTGCGGCGGCGATGCTGACGATGCGGCGGCGAGCACCGGACATGCCGCGGCGGTTCACGACGCCGCTGCCGTGGCTGGTCGGAATTGGCGCGATTCTCGGCTGCGCCTATTTGTTCTGGAGCCTGCCGGTGCGGACCCAGACCTATTTCCTGATCTGGAACGCGATCGGGATCGTGCTCTACATGGTCTACGGCTCGCCGCGCGCCGAGAAAGCCCGCAGCGCTAGCTGATCAGCGGAGGTTCTTGCTGAGCTCGTCGACCGAAAGCCGGCTCCATTCCGGGGCCCATGGCGACTGGTCGCACCCGCGCCCATAGGGAGCGAAGTGGGGCTGCGGGGATTGCTCGGGGGCCACCTCGGGCTTCAGCTTCGACAGGCTCGGGACATCGAAGGGCTCGCGGAAGGATAGTCCCACCTGGCTCCCGCGCGACCAGCTGACGGTCGACTCGAGCCGGCCGGCGCCGCCCAGCTCAAGATAAACCGTCGCTCCGACCGGCAGGCTCATCTGGCATTCGAGCAGCGCCCCAGTCGTCGAGATGTTCCGCAGACGTACCGAATCCCACTCATAGTCGTGGTGCACGATCCCGCTCCAGATCAGTGGATGACGGGCAGCCCCCCGCTTATCCGCCGGCGTCAGGACCTCGCCGGCCAGCGGCGCTTTGATTTCGGCTCCCGGAAAGCTGTTCCGGATGACCTGGCGGAGCAATTCGTTGAGCGTCTCGGAATCGCATTCGACAACGGTTTCATGAGCGAACTCGAGCCCGACGCGGTCGCCGCGGATCCAGCGCACTGCGCATTCGATCTCGCCATTGGCATCGCGGTCGCCGAGCACCAGCTTGACCTTGTCCCACAGCTTGGCCTTGAACTGGCCGGCGACCATCGCTCCGCCGTGCGAGAGGTTGATCAGTTCGACCACATGCTTCCTGCCCATGCGCCGGACGACCGCTTGCTCGTCGGTCAAGCGGTGGCGGTCGCCACGGCGCTCGTTCGAGATGCGGCTTTCCGAGCGGGTGACCTTGATGTCGCCGAGCCGCGCGGCCTTGCAGTCGGTTTCCCGGCGCTTCCGCTTCGCGACCAACCGCTCCTGGCGGAGGCTGTCGGAACCGAGCGAAGCCCGGAATTCGTTTGGTGTGGCTTCGCTTCCCATTGCGCCACAATAAATGGGCTAGGTTACTGAACCGTAAGCAAGCTTTCAGGCGGAATAATACATGTCGAACTCGACCGGACTGGGCGTCGTCTCCCAGCGCATCACGTCTTCCCATTTCAATTCCATATAGGCGTCGATCTGGTCGTCGCTGAAGACGTCGCCGCGGGTCAGGAACGCGCGGTCGTTGTCGAGCGCGATCAGCGCTTCGCGCAACGAACCGCAGACGGTCGGCACGTCGACCAGCTCCTGGGGCGGCAAATCGTAGAGGTTCTTGTCCATCGGGTCGCCTGGATGGATTCGGTTCTGGATGCCGTCGAGGCCGGCCATCAGCAGCGCCGAGTAAGCGAGATAGGGGTTGGCGAGCGCGTCGGGGAAGCGGAACTCGACCCGCTTGGCCTTTTCGCCGGCGCCGTAGGGGATTCGGCACGACGCCGAGCGGTTGCGCGACGAATAGGCCAGCAGCACCGGCGCTTCGAAGCCCGGGACCAGCCGCTTGTAGCTGTTGGTGGTCGGGTTGGTGAACGCATTGAGCGCGCGCGCATGCTTGATCACCCCGCCGATGAAATAGAGCGCGGTTTCGGACAGGCCCGCGTAGCCGTTGCCGGCAAACAGCGGCTTGCTGCCCTTCCAGATCGACATGTGGGTGTGCATGCCCGAGCCGTTATCCTGCGCAATCGGCTTGGGCATGAAGGTGGCCGTCTTGCCGTAGGCATGGGCGACCATGTGGACGACATATTTGTAGACCTGCATCCGGTCGGCGGTCTCGACCAGGGTGCCGTAGGTCAGGCCGAGCTCGTGCTGGGCGGCGGCGACCTCGTGGTGGTGCTTGTCGCACGGCAGGCCCATTTCGAGCATGGTCGCGATCATCTCGCCGCGGATGTCCATCGCGCTGTCGACTGGGGCGACCGGGAAATAGCCGCCCTTGGCGCGCGGCCGGTGGGCGAGGTTGCCGCCGTCATATTCGCGGCCGGTGTTGGTCGGCAGCTCGATGTCGTCGATCCGGTAGCCCGACGCCGAATAGCCGTCCTCGAAGCGGACGTCGTCGAACATGAAGAATTCGGCTTCCGGGCCGACATTGACGGTGTCGCCGACGCCGGTCGCCTTGAGATAGGCCTCGGCGCGGGTCGCGGTGCTGCGCGGGTCGCGGCCGTAGAGCTCGCCGGTCGACGGCTCGACGATGTTGCAGAACAGGATCATCATCGGGGTTGCGCTGAACGGGTCGACGTAGACCGCGCCGAGGTCCGGCTTGAGGATCATGTCGCTCTCGTTGATCGCCTTCCAGCCGGCGATCGAGCTGCCGTCGAACATGAAGCCGTCGGTGAGGTTGTCATCGTCGATCACCCCCGAAGCCATCGTCAGATGCTGCCACTTGCCCTTGGGGTCGGTGAACCGGAGGTCGACCCACTCGATCTCCTCGTCCTTGATCCGCGACAGGATCTTGCCCGCTTCCGATGCCATTTTGTGGTGTCCTTGCCCCGAGTGACTGACCGCTCGGCACGCAACAGGCTGGGCCCCGGCCTGCGCCGGGGAACGAACCGCGATTCGAGCTTGGGGCCCAGAGATTCCAGAGCGCGCCCGAAGAGTCAGGGGCCGGGCGAATATTTCACCCCGATCCCAGCCGCGCGAAGGTTGCGAAGGTGACGAAGGTGACGCGCGAGGGGTTCGGAAATGAATGAATTCGGGGGGTCGTTAGTTTCATTAACTTCGTTACCTTTCGCGGTTCCGGTTCCCTCTCGAGCGGCCATTCGGGCCAGCCGCTGTAGCGCGCGCGGCGAGTGCCGGCGCGGCGCCGCCGGGTCGAAAGCGACCGCGGCTTGCCAGGCCAGAGCGAACCCTTTCGCCTCAGGGCGGGCGCGCAGCCGGTAGGCGCTGACCCGGCTCACGCCAACGGCGGCGCAGGCGCGAGTGATCGAGCCGGTCGCGGCCAGCGCGGCGATGAAGCGCCGCTGCCGCCCGGCGGTCCAGCCGTCGTGCCGGACCCTCAGCAGCGCGGGAGCAAAGCGGATCGGAGACCGCCGCGACTCGGGGAACTGTTCCATGAACCTATTTGGAACATAGTTCGGGCAAATAGGACAGCGCAATTTCTGAAGGGATCAGCGTTGAGGCGGGGAGGGATGTCCTAAAGGCTCAATGTCTGCTTTCGACCCATTGCGGACATAAGGCGGTCATGCGACCCATCGGCTCAATGAGCATTTTACGCAGTCTCGTGAACCGCTTCGTGGCGTGGAACCAAAGGCCCCAAGAGAGGTCGTCACAGCAAGTTGCCCAGCTTCTCCGAGCAGCGATCAATGGGACCGCCACTCATCGGGACATGGACTACTTTATCAGCATCGACATTGCGGACCCCGCCTTGAACGAGGTGAAGGATGAGGTCGGGAGGCTCTATGGGCCGGACTGGAACGACGACTACACGCGAGAGAAGCTCAAGGAACTTCTCCGCCGCGTCGAGGCCCGATAGCCTAGCTCTCAATGTCCGCTTTCGACCCAAAGCGGACACTAGTGAGTTTCTTTGATAAGATTAGGCGGTGGACCTTCAGGCAGTTCTGAAAAAGCGCGGCACTCTCAAACCACCTGAGGTGTCAGAAAATGACTGGAAGTACTCGGATGGCTGGTTCCTCGAGGCATCCGATGCGGAGCTGCGCGAGCTCATCCTAACGACGAACTTCGGCAGAATGAACTTCAAGAATGCGAAGGCTGAGTTGGAACGCCGCGCGACCATGCGTCGGCAGAAGATGGATCGTGTCTTGCTGTGGCTCGGTTTCTTTGCAGCGTTAGTGGCGGCGGTTGCGTCAGTCATAACCGTCGTCCGTGGACACTAATCTGATTGGAATCCGACCGAATCTGCTTCATCGCACGTATTGAGGCCCCCAGGGGTAAGGTCTGCTTTGACCCAAGCGGACATTATCAACTTTAAGCGATGTTCCTTTCATGAGCCAAAGCATCGCCACCAATCCAACAGGGGGGCAGCTGATCGGTGTGAGCGCCCTCGCACTGATGGTCTCGCTCGCCACGATGGGCGGCCTGATCACACTCCTGGTGTCCGTCAGCGAAGGTATGATTGATCCCATCGCCAGTGTTGGGAGTATTATGATGGGACCATTCCTGGGGCTGATCTTTGGTCCTGTCGGCTTTCCGGCAAGCACGGGGGGCGCGATCGTTCTCTTCCTACTGTTTGGTCGTGGGCTTGCGGCACGGGAGGCTTCGACAGGTACCTATCGCCGGGTGTTGTGGTTGGCCGCTGGAGCTTCAGTCGGCCTTATGGTTGCCACCATGATGCGCGCTGAACTGTTGCTGTACAGTAGCGACCTTCCCAGCGTGCCAAGCAATGATCTACCGCTGTACGGAGTAGCTCTTGCCACCGGCGTAGTCGGAATGTTTTTCTGGCATGCACTCATGTGCTGGCTAACGCGGAATGGCACCGGAGTCCCCAACTAGCCAATCCGAGGATGTCCGCTATCCACCCATTGCGGACATCAGCGATGCTCGCCATCCGACTATTTGGCAGCTGCTTGACTCATTTCCGAGGTGGGCGCAGCCTTTGGCCCTCGGCGCGGTGCCGGGTTGACCCGCCTTGCCGATCGATTTGCGTTTGCGTGAAGTGCCACCCAGTTGTGAGGTGGAAGCGGGGGCGTCCTTTCATCTTCTGAACGCCGCTCCTTGGCCGAAACCTCGATGCCAAGGAGGATAACATGCTCGAGTCACTCAAACTGACCCGCACCGCGCTCGCCTCGGCGGCCGCGCTCGGCGTTCTGGCGCTCGTATCGACGGTCGGCAGCCAGCCGGCGCTGGCCGACGACTGCCTGCTCGACTCCAACAACGACGGCGATGCCGACGTGACGACCGATACGGACGGCGGCGCCGATTCCGCCGGCGTCGATGCGCGCGTCGCCTGTGGTGTCGGAGCGACAGCAACCGGGTCGTTCAGCACCGCGGTTGGCGGCAATTCGAACGCCTCGGCGAGCGATTCGACCGCGCTTGGCAACTCCGCCAATGCGACCGGGAGCAATTCCACCGCAATCGGGGAAAACTCTTCTGCAACGGTCGCCAGCACGACGGCGATCGGCGCGAATTCAAGCGCGATCGGGATCGGCGCAATTGCCGTCGGAACCGAAAGCGACGCAACGCTCGCCGGAAACGTCGCGATCGGTGGCGATAATGATGATGCTGATGTCATCGGTGCCCAGGCGACCGGAGCGCGTTCGACGGCCGTCGGTGGCGACTCGGTTGCCAGCGGTAGCGACTCGGTAGCGGTCGGCGAAGGGGCTGCCGCAAGCGGAGCGGCCGCGACCGCGGTCGGCGGCTCGAGCACCGCCACGCAAAGCAACGCCGCGGCGTTTGGGACGGCCGCGGACGCGACCGGTGTGTCGAGCACCGCGATCGGGACATCCTCACTCGCCAGCCAGGGGCAGGCAACGGCCGTCGGCACTTTCGCCACCGCCAGCGGGGCGGATTCGACGTCGATCGGCATGAATTCGGATGCGACGGCAATTGGCGCAACGGCCCTCGGTCACAATGCCAACGCCTTCGCGGCCGAGTCGATCGCCATCGGCAACAACGTCAATGCGTCGGCATCGGGAGCAATCGCCATCGGCGGCGATGGGGCCGACGTCGGCACGACCGCCGCTGCGGCAAGCGGCATCGATTCGATCGCACTCGGCGCCGATTCCTCGGCAACAACGACGAATGCGATTGCGTTTGGCGCCGGTTCGCGCTCGCAAGGCACGCTGACCACCGCGATTGGCGCGAACTCCACGTCCCGAGGGTTCCAGACCATTGCGATTGGTGCCGGTTCGACGTCCGACGCCTTCAAGGGGATTGCGATCGGCAACAACAGCGTCGCTTCGAGCCAGGCGGTGGTGATCGGCGATGCGTCGGTGGGGCTTGGCGCTCGCTCGACGGTGGTCGGCGAAAGCTCGACCGCGATCGGCGCCGACTCTTTGGTGTTCGGGTCGAACACCATCGTCAACGGCGATGGCGCGATGTCGGTCGGAGCGCGCTCCCAGGCGACCGGTGCCGCGGCGACGGCATTGGGCTTCTTCGCCTCGGCGCAGTTCGCCGGCTCGACCGCGATCGGCACCAACGCCACGACCACGGCGGCCAACCAGGTGACCCTGGGCGGCGCCGGTTCGTCGGTTCGGGTCGGGGACATTGCCGCCTCGACCGCCGCTCAGACCGGGCCGGTGCAGGTGGTCACGGTCGATGCTAATGGAACGCTCGGCCGGCAGGCAGTGTCGATGAGCGCGATGGACTTCAAAGGCGCCAGCGCGGCCGAGATGATCGCGCTCAACAGCCGCATGGGGTTGATCGACGGCGAGCTCGACACGATGCGCGCCGAGTTCCGCCAGGGCATCGCCGCGAGCGTCGCCATGACCCCGGTCCAGATCCCCTCGGAGCCGGGGCGGTTCAGCTACGCCCTCAACGGCTCCGCCTACCGCGGCCAATATGCGACCGGCGGGTCGATGATGTACCGGCTGAACACCAGCAACCCGATGGCCCTCGGCGTCGGCTTCTCGCAAGGCAGCGGCAAGAACCGCGCCGTGCGGGTCGGGATCGCGGGCGAGTTCTAGGCGTTAGACTTGGACGGCCGAGGCAATCGGCCGCCGCAGGTCGCGTTATGCCCGCTTTCCACCCATTGCGGACATTTGGCCGGCGACGGCGACTGATCGGGACGCTGTTACCGTAGCTGGCTGTCCTTGCTGCCCCGGCGGTTGATGCCGCCCGGCACCGGCTGCGCATCGCGCTCGGACTGGCAGGGGACGCAGGTGCGGACGCCGGGGAGGGCCTCGCGGCGGCGCTTGGGGATCGGCTCGCCGCAATCGTCGCATTCCTTGGCGCTGGCAGCATTCGCCGAGAGTTGGGCCCGCGCACGATTCACCGCGTCCTTGACGGTGTCGTCAATCTGGTCCTGCACCGCGCCGTCGCGCGTCCAGCCGCCGGCCATTGGAAATCCTCTTGTCGTGGCGGGGGTTAAATGGGGGTTGGGGCGGCGGGTTCCAGGGTGTGCGCGCGATCTGCCCCTCACCCTCCCACCGCTTCGCGGCGGGTCCCTCCCTCTCCCTCGTGGGGAGAGGGGCTAGTATGCCCGTCGCTGCGCCGCGACCAACATCCGCAGCAGCATGGCGACGGGCCGCGGGACTCCGACTTTTCCTTCGAGCCACAGGCTGACCGCCGAGCGGCTGACTCCGATCGCTCCGGCGAGGTCGCTCTGGGTGCGGTAGCCGAGCGTGCGCATCGCGGTCCGCAGCTCGTCGGGGGACATCGAGGCGAGGCGCTCGTCGCGTTGGCCCTCGCTGGGGCGCTCAGTGGTCGAAGTGTCGGTGGTCCCGTCGTCCATTGACGGGCTCTCTAGCGGGGCTGACCCAAATCGTCATCCCGGCCTTGAGCCGGGATCCGCCTTTTTCTTGGGGACGGCGGTAGGAAGAGAAGACAGACAGGCCCTCACCCCAACCCTCTCCCGCTGGCGGGAGAGGGGGCCTAGATCGCGTCGGGGCCGGTGTCGCCGGTGCGGATCCGGACGGCAGCCAAGACATCGGAGACGAAGATCTTGCCGTCGCCGATGCGGCCGGTGCGGGCGGCGTTGGCGATCGCCTCGACGACATTGTCCGCGAGGCTGTCCTCGACGACGACCTCGATCTTCACCTTGGGCAGGAAGTCGATGACATATTCGGCGCCGCGGTAGAGCTCGGTATGGCCTTTCTGGCGGCCGAAGCCCTTGACCTCGGTGACCGTGATGCCGCTGACTCCGACCTCGTGGAGCGCGTCCTTGACGTCGTCGAGCTTGAACGGCTTGATGATCGCTTCGATCTTTTTCACTGGGCCTCTTTCGCGCCGATGTGGCCCAATCGTTCTTAGTGATGCCCAATCCGCGCCGCAATTGCGGGGCATTGGCGCAAGGTATGAAAGCCATCATCCTCTCCGCCGGCCAGGGCTCGCGGCTCGGTCACCTGACCGTCGACCGCCCCAAATGCCTGATCGACTTCGGCGGCCGCAGCCTGCTCGACCGCCAGCTCGACGCGCTCGCCGCCAACGGCGTGGACGATGTCGTGGTGGTCACCGGCTTTCGCGACGACCAGATCGAGGCGTCGCTCGCGCGGCGCGTCGGCGGGCCCAAGGTGCGGACGATCTTCAACCCGTTCTTCAAGGTCGCCGACAATCTCGGATCCTTGTTCATCGCCAAGCGCGAGCTGACCGGCGACTGCCTGGTGTGGAACGGCGATACGTTGGTGTCGAACGCGCTGATGGCGCGGGTGCTGGCCAACCGCCAGCCCGGCATCTGCGTCACCATCGACCGCAAGCCGGCTTACGACGACGATGACATGAAGGTCGTCACCGACGGCGCGGGCCGGCTGCACGCGATCGGCAAGCGGCTGCCCAAGGGCAACGTCAACGCCGAATCGATCGGCCTGCTGGCGTTCCGCGACGGCGGCGCCGAGCGGTTCGTCGAAGCCATCGACAAGGCCATCCGAACGGCCGAGGGCACCACCATCTGGTATTTGCGGGTGATCCACCAGATCGCCCAGCAGGCCGATGTCTGGACGCTCGACATCCAGGGCGAGGAGTGGGGCGAGGTCGACTTCCCCGAGGACGTCGAGGCGGCGCGGGCGCTGGTCGAGCGCTGGGACCGCGGCCAGGACGTGGCGGCGGCTTAAACTCTTCCTCCCCTCCCGCGAGCGGGAGGGGAACGAGGGGTGGGCCTGTCTAGATCCCACCGCACCAACTTATGGCAAGCCCACCCCCTGCCCCTCCCGCGAGCGGGAGGGGAGACTAAGCGTAGGGCGGCTTGTCCAGACCGGTGGGGCTCTTCGTAAAAATTTCGCAGCCGGTTTCGGTGATCCCGATCGAATGCTCGAACTGCGCCGACAGCGAGCGGTCGCGGGTGACCGCGGTCCAGCCGTCGTCGAGCAGCTTCACGTCGGCCCGGCCGATGTTGATCATCGGCTCGACGGTGAAGAACATGCCGGGGCGGAGCTCGGGGCCGGTGCCGGGGCGGCCGGCGTGGACCACCTCGGGGCTGTCGTGGAACAGCCGGCCGAGGCCGTGGCCGCAGAAATCGCGGACCACGGAATAGCGGTTGCCCTCCGCGTGGCGCTGGATGGCGCTCGAAATGTCGCCGAGGCGGTTGCCGGGCTTGGCCTGCTCGAGCCCCAGCATCAGGCATTCGTAGGTGACGTCGACCAGCCGGCGGGCTTTCAGCGGCACGTCGCCAACCAGGTACATGCGGCTGGTGTCGCCGTGCCAGCCGTCGACCATCGGGGTGACGTCGATGTTGACGATGTCGCCGTCCTTGAGAATTTTGTCGCCCGGGATGCCGTGGCAGACGACGTGGTTGATCGAGATGCAGCAGCTCCTGGTGTAGCCGCGGTAGCCGAGCGTCGCTGGAACTCCGCCGCCCTCGAGGGTCAGCCGGTGGACGATCGCATCGAGCTCGCCGGTGGTGACTCCGGGAACGACGTGCGGGACCAGCGCGTCGAGGATGCTGGCGGCCAGCCGCCCGGCGGCGCGCATGCCGACGAAGCCGTCGGGGCCGTGGAGCTTGATGACTCCGCTGCGCGCCTCGACCCGGTCGTCCTGGGAAACGGTGATATACTCGGTCATTGGCCCTAAATAGGCATTCCTGGCGCCGAAGTCGAACCGGAGGTTGGATGCATTCCGAGAAGGTCTGGACCGCGGCGCTGGCCGTGATCGGCGACGAGATCCTGTCCGGCCGGACCCAGGACAAGAATGTCGCCCAGGTCGCGACCTGGCTCAACGAGCAGGGCATCCGCCTCGCCGAGGTGCGCATCGTGCCCGACGACCCGCGGCGGATCGCCGAGACGGTCAACGCGCTTCGCGGCGCCCATGATTATCTGTTCACCACCGGCGGCATCGGCCCGACCCATGACGACATCACCGTCGATTCGATCGCCGCGGCGCTGGGCGTGCCGGTGGTCGTCCACCCGGAAGCGAGGGCGATCCTCGAGGATTATTACGCCGCCCGGGGGCTCGAGGTGAACGAGGCTCGGCTGCGGATGGCGCGGGTACCGGAGGGCGCCGAGCTGCTCGCCAACCCGAGCTCGGGAGCGCCGGGGGTCAAGATCGGCAATATCTACATCCTCGCGGGGGTGCCCCACATCGCCGCCAGCATGCTCGAGGCGCTCGACGGGACGCTTAAAGGCGGCCGATCGATGGTCTCGCTGACGCTTGGCGCTTACGCGGCCGAGAGCGACGTCGCCGAGCTGCTGCGCGAGACCGAGGGCCGCCACCCGGGCGTGTCGGTCGGCAGCTATCCCTTCTTCAAGGACGGCAGATACGGGGCGAATTTCGTCGTCCGCTCCGATGAGGAAGCGCTTGCCCGGCGAGCCGCCGGGGAACTGGCGCAAGAGCTGCAAGCGGCCGGCCACGATCCGGTCGAGGGCGGCATCTGACGCGGGCCCTTCCGGCCGCTATTCCCATGCTTCGGCGCGGGGCTTAAGGCTCGGCGCGATCAGCGGGGGCCGTTTTTCGATCATGCCGGGTGAGACCAGCCAGCCGACCGTGTTCCTCAGCTATGCGCATCAGGACCGGGTCCAGGCGCAGCGGCTGGCGGCGGCATTGGCCGGCCGCGGCTACACGGTGTGGTGGGACGCGCTGATCGAGGGCGGGGCGCAGTTCGCCCGATCGATCCGCGACGCGCTCGAGGCGGCCGATGCGGTGATCGTCCTGTGGTCGCGGGATTCGATCGAATCCGACTGGGTGTGCGACGAGGCCGCGCAGGGCCGCGACCGCCGCCGCCTGGTGCCGCTGTCGCTCGACAGCAGCCTGCCGCCGCTGGGTTTCCGGCAATATCAGACGATCGACCTGGCAAGCTGGCGGGGCCGGCCGAACGCGCCGCAGATCGAGGCGGTCGACCGGGCGGTCGCCCAGGCCATTGGCCACCAGCCCGCGCCGCGCGCGATTGTTCGGCCGGTCAGCAGGCGCCGGGCGATGGTCATCGGCGGAGCCGGCGCCGCGGTGGCCGCCACCGGCGGGCTCATTGCCTGGCAGGCCGGCTTGCTGGGGCCGGGGCGCCCGGAAGCGCTCAGCATTGCGGTCCTGCCGTTCAAGAATTTGAGCGGTGACGACAAGCAAGCCTATCTTTCGGACGGCCTGACCGAGGAGATCCGCTCGGCGCTGTCGCGGAACGCCGGGCTGATGGTGCTCGCTTCGACCTCTTCCAACGCCGCCAGCGGTAACAGGGGCGATGCCCGCGAGATTTCGCGTCAGCTCGGCGTCGCTTTTTTGCTCGAAGGCTCGGTGCAGCGAGCCGGGGACGTCGTCCGGGTCGCCATGAACCTGACCAACGGCCGCACCGGCTTTTCCGAATGGTCGCAACGGCTCGACCGGCGGCTTGACGACATCTTTGCCGTTCAGAGCGAGATTGCGGCGACCGTGTCCAACGCGCTCTCGGCCCGGATGGCGACCGACGAGCCGGTGCCCGGCGGCACGCGCGACATCAAGGCTTACGAAGCCTATTCGCGCGGCCGGGCGCTGTACAATCTGGCCCGCGGCGAAGCCACCGACCGCGAAGCCCGGGCGAACTTCGAACTGGCGATCGCCAACGATCCCAATTTCGCTTTGGCTCATGCGGCTTTGTCGCGGGTGCTGGCGTCGATCGCCGCCGGCCATGCCGAGGCCAGCGAGCTGAAGCCGCTGTTTGCCGCCGCCGTCTCCGAGGCGCGCAAGGCGGTCGAGCTGGCGCCGACCCTGGCCGAGGGGCATCTGGCGCTCGGCTATGCCCGCTTCGCCGGCTTTCTCGACGTGGCCGGGGCCAGAGCATCCTACGACAAGGCCTTCGAGTTCGGCCGCGGCAACGCCGACATCTTGCTGCTCTATGCGCTCTATTCGGTTCGCGCGCGCCGGTTCGCCGAGGCCAAGGCGGCGATCGAGCGGGCGGTCAGGCTCGACCCGCTCAATCCGCGCAGCCATCGCGCCGCCGGCATCATCGGCTTCGCTTCGCGCAACTATGACGGAGCAATCGTCCATCTCCGCCGGGCGCTCGAGCTCAATCCGGCGATGTCCAACGCCCATGCGCTGCTCGGCAATTGCCTCCTGCAATTGGGACGGCTCGACGAGGGGAGGGCGGCGCTCGCCGCGGAAACAAGCGCGATGTTCCGGCTGACCGGGGTTGCCATCCTCGAGCATCGGGCAGGCCGGCGCTCGGCGGCGCAGCGCGCGTTTGACGAACTGGTCGCTCAAGTGGGCGACGCGGCGCTCTATCAGCAAGCGCAAGTGATGGCGCAATGGGGCCGTGGCGAGGAGGCGGTCAGGCTCCTGCGCCGGGCTCGGGAAGTTGGGGATTCCGGGCTGACCGCGATGGTCAGCGATCCGTTCCTCGACCCGGTTTCGAAGCATCCGGATTTCGTCCGCCTGGCCAGGGAATTGGGGTTTACTTAGGATAGCCTATCGGATCGCCCGGTTTCGTGAGAGACTGGGCCTTTAAAGGAGGGATGGCCATGATCACCGACCAGCAGCGCGGACCCGGCGACGACGAGTCCAAGGAAGACGAAAGCAGCCGTCCCGCCGATCGTGGCAGCCCCGACGACCGCGGCAGCCCGGATGACCGCGGCAGTCCGGACGATCGCGGCAGCCCCGACGATCGCTAGCGCAAAGCGCTGACCGACGGGTCGGCCGCCATGGCGCGGGCGATCCAGTCGCGGAAATTGTCGCGGTCGATGCGCAGGTAAACGCCCGGCGTCTCGCCGCTGTAACAGCCGAAGCCGAAGTTGACGACGCCGGCCAGCAGCGGCCCCTCGTCGGTATCGAGGACCAGCGGCCCGCCGCTGTCGCCTTCGCACGTGTCGTCGTCAGGCGTCTGTCCGGCCGCGCACAGGTGATAGTCCTGGGCCCAGCCGGCGAGTTTTGGGTAGGCGCTGCAATCGACCGCGGCCAGGTCGACCTGGGTCAGCTCGGGCTGGTAGCTCTTGCTGTCCTTGAGCTTTCCCCAGCCGGTCGCGAACAGCTCGGTCCCCGGCTCGAGCGGCGGTCCGTCGTAGAGCGCGATCGGCTCAACCGGACCGGCGTTCGCGACGATCGTACGGTCGTCCGCGACGTAGTGAACGAGCGCGACGTCGTAGACCTTCTTCTTATTGTCATAGTCGGCGTGCGCCACCATCCGGTCGATCCGGTAGGTGACTCCTCCGCCATGGTCGATGGTGCTCGCTCCGAGCCGGACTCGATGGCCGCTCTTGATCCTTTGCGCGTTGATGCAGTGCGCGGCGGTCAGCACCCAGCCGGGGGCGATCAGCGAGCCGCCGCACTTATGCGCAAGGTCCCACGCAGCCCGGTCGCGAAGCTCCTCTTGGGTCCAGCCCTCGAAGCCCGAAAAGATTTCGGCCTGCCACGGGACGCCGAGGATTTCTTCTTCCTGGGCAGGTTCCTGGACAGGATCGGGGACAGTCTCCGGCGCTGGCTGCGCGCCGAGCCCAACCAGCAGTGCGAGCGGCAACAGCATTGCGTGCATCGGCGACCCCCACCGCGATCACCGCCACATGCCACAGTTCGCGACGGCCGCGCAATCGAGCGCCGCGGTCGCGCTAACGGGGGAAGCGGTACGCGACCAGGGCGCGGATGACGTCGCGGTTCTGGGCGAGCCACTGTTCGGCGAACGGCCGGGCGGCGCGCATTCGGGCGTGAATCACGCTCGCCGGAATGCCTCGAAAGCGCTCGTAATTGGTCAGGGTCTGGGCTTCCTTGGCCTCGAAAGCGGCGAGGCTGAAGCCGCCGTAGCGGCTGGCGACGAGGCTTTCGATCTCGTGGCTGACGATCTCCATGTCGACCTTGTCGATCAACCCGCCGCGCGCCTTCATGTCGAACTCGAAGATTTCCTGGGCGGCGACCGCGGCGAAGGTCGAGCGGCGCGGCCGTTCGAACACCCGGATGCCGCGCGACAGGCTGTTGCGGGCGTTCCATTTGTCGACCGGCGCGCCTTCGAACACCGTGACCAGGAAGCGGCCGGCGCGCATCTGGTCGACCCGCGCCGGGGCATAGGCGCGCGGCTGGGCCTGCGCCGGCGACGCGAGGGGCGGGAACGAGGCCGTCGTTGCGGCGAGAGCGAGCGCGAGGAACTTGTGCATGGGCGGGGAGATAAAGCGGGGCGGTTGAGGAGCGGGTGAATTGTTCGTTGTCGGGGGTTCAGAAGGGGCGGTGGTTGCGCTCCAAAATTCAACCTGCCCCCGGCAGGTTGTTTTTGGAGCGGGTGAAGGGAATCGAACCCTCGTCGTAAGCTTGGGAAGCTTCTGCTCTGCCATTGAGCTACACCCGCGCCCGAGCGGAATGGCGATTGCCACGAGCGCGCTTCGAGCGTCAACCCGCGAAGCGGGCGAGGAAATCGTCGATCGCGGCGACCGCGGCGGGCTCGGTCAGTTCGGGCGCGTGGCCGACGCCGGGGACGGTGACCAGCTGGGCGCCGGGCGCCGCGTCGAGCATCGCCTTCGCGGTCGCTCGCGACAGCAGGTCGCTGTTTTCACCGCGAACGATCAGCAGCGGCACCTGGCCGAGCCGCCGGTAGAGCGGCCACATGTCGAACGCGTCTCCGCCCTCCGGCTCCGGCTGGTTGAACGGCTCGGCGATCGCCATGTCATAGTCGAGGATGACGCCGCCGCCGTCCTCTCGGCAGATGCGCTTCGCCGCTCGAACCCAGTCGTCCAGGCCGTACGACGCCGGCAGGCCTTTATTGATCTCCGCGACATAGTTGGCCGCTTCCGCCCAGTCCTCGAACCGCTTGGGCTTGCCGACATAGCTGCGAATCCGATCGAGCCCGGCCTGGTCGAGGTCGGGACCGACGTCGTTGAGGATTGCGCCGGCGATCCGCTCCGGCTGGATGGCCGCGACGAGCATCGTCACCAGGCCGCCGAGCGAGGTGCCGACGAACACCGCGCGATCGATCGCCAGCTCGTCGAGCAGCTGCAGGACGTCGGCCGCGTAAGTGACCGGCGTATAGCGGTCGGGCTGCGGGTCGCGCTCGCTCATGCCGCGGCCGCGAAAGTCGGCGGCGATGATTCGGAAGCGGCCGGCGTAGCGGTTGGCGAAGTCCTCGAAATCCCGCGAGTTGCGAGTCAGTCCGTGCAGGCACAGCAGCGGCGGCCGCTCGTCGCCGCCCGGATAATCGCGGTAATAGAGCTTGAGGCCGTCTCGGCTGGTCCAGGTGCGGGCGTTCCACTCGGCCGCCTGGCCCGGCGCGGCGGGATGCAAATCGTTGGGCACGCTATCAATCGGCAATCGGGCGGGCGGCGAGGCCGTGGCGGAGCAGCCGGCTGGTGATCGCCGCGACCTCGTCGGCGTCGCGCTGCTCCCACACCGCGAACCGCAGGCCGAGGAACACGTTGGCGCCCATCAGCGCCCAGGCGACGACATCATGCGCGAGCGGCGATTCATCCTGGCGCAGCTCGCCGCGCTCGGCGGCTTCCTCGAGGCGCCTGGCGATTCGCGCCGCGGTCGTTTCATAATGGGTGCGGAAGCCCTGCGGGTCGACGAACTCGGCCTCGTCGATGATCCGGTAGACCTGCTTGTGGTCGGCGGCGAAGCGCAGGAAGGCGGCGAGCGCCCGGCGCTCCCGGTCGAGGCCGTCGGTCGCTTCGCTGAGCGCCGGGGCGACATAGTCGCGAACCTGGCCCGACATGTCGCGAACCAGCGCCCGGAACACCTCCTCCTTGCTGTCGAAGTAGGTGTAAAAGGTGCCGAGCGCGACCTTGGCGCGGCCGGTGATGCCGACGATCGAGGCTTCCGAAAAGCCGCGCTCGCCGAACTCCTCGAGCGCCGCCATGAGGATCTTGCGCAAGGTTTTCTCGCCGCGAGCGGTGCGCGGCGCCTTGTCGCCCGCGGGCGCGGCCGCGGCGGACGCGCGGGGCGAGGACGGCGACGCCGCATCGGCGTTCGCGAGATGACGAGCTTCGGCCACAACCCCCCTGGTGTCTATCACAACCCCCCTTGTTCCGAACTCCGGATTGTGTAAAGTTGAAAGTTGGTTCAAGTTTCAATAGCGCGTTCGCGAACGGGTATCAATCGCTGAAAACCGATTCGCTGGGGATAGGGGAGAGACATGATGAGCAGGAATAGCACTCGCCGCGCATTGCTCGGATCGATCGCGCTGGCGGCCCTGACGCTGGCCCAGCCGGCGCTTGCGCAAGATGCGACCAGCGCCGAGCCGGCAACCACTGTTGATGAGGCACCGGTGGCGGATGCCCAGACGACCGACGAAGCGGCCGCCGCAAGCGATACCGAGATCGTCGTCACGGCGCGGCGCCGCAACGAAATCCTGCTCGACGTCCCGATCGCCGTCACCGCTTATTCGGGCGAGCAGCTCGAGCGGCAGGGCGCGCTCGACATCACCGACGTCAGCGACACCACCCCCAACGTCAACCTCGAGACCTCGCGCGGCACCAACACCACCCTGACCGCCTTCATCCGCGGGGTCGGGCAGCAGGACCCCGTCGCCGGCTTCGAGCAGGGCGTCGGCATCTATATCGACGACGTCTATCTCAACCGGCCGCAAGGCGCTCTGCTCGACATCTACGACGTCGAGCGAATCGAGATTTTGCGCGGTCCGCAGGGCACGCTCTACGGGCGCAACACGATCGGCGGAGCGGTCAAATATGTCACCCGGCGGCTGCCCCGGGACCGCGAGCTGCGGATGCGCGCCAATCTCGGCACCTACGACCAGGCCGACCTCGTGCTGTCGGTCGCCCAGCCGCTCGGCGAGACGTTTCGCGTCGGCGGCGCGTTCGCCCGGCTGAGCCGCGGCGGCTTCGGCAAGAACCTCACCACCGGCAAGGAAAATTACAACAAGGACATTTACGCGGCGCGCGGGACGATCGAGTTCGAGCCCGCCGAAACGGCCTTCTTCCGGCTGTCGGGCGACTACACCTGGGATTACAGCAACACCCGCGGCGGGCATCGCCTGATCCCCGGGCTGGTCAGCGGAACGCCGGTGCTCGACGACGAGTTCGACAGCCGCGGCGCGCTCCTCGACCCCAAGCAGAAGGTCAAGGGCGGCGGCGCCGCCTTCCACGGCGAGATCGGCGTCAATGACTGGCTGAAGCTCAAGTCGATCACCGCCTACCGCAAGGACCGCAGCGACACTCCGATCGACTTCGACGCCTTGCCCGCGGTCGATGTCGATGTCCCGGCGATCTACAAAAACAAGCAGTTCAGCCAGGAGGTGCAGGCGGTTATCGAGCGCGGCCCGCTGGCCGGCATCCTCGGCGCTTATTATCTGAAGGCGGACGCCCAGACGATCTTCGACGTGCGCCTTTACACCAGCAACGCGCTGCTGCCGGGACTGACCGCGCTGACATCGGGTGACGTCGGCACCAAGACCTGGGCGATCTTCGGCGATTTCACTTACGATTTCACCGAGCAGCTCAGCCTGTCGCTCGGCGGCCGCTACACCAACGACAAGCGGCACTCGCAGGTGCTGCGCCAGAACTTCATCCTCGGCGGATCGCCGACGTTCGGCGGCTCACCGCCGTTCGGAGCCGGGATTCCCTTCCCGACCCCGGCCGGGTCGGTCACCTCCAATTTCGATGGCAAGCGCACCGACACGGCCTTCACCCCGCGCGCGTCGATCGCCTTCAAGCCGACCCCGGACCACAATCTCTACGCGAGCTATTCGCGCGGCTTCAAAGGCGGGGGTTTCGACCCCCGCGGCCAGACGACGTCGGCGCCCGATCTCAATGGCAACCAGATCCGCGAGCCCGATGAAATCTACGAGTTCATGGCGTTCGATCCGGAAACGGTCGACAGCTATGAGCTCGGCTGGAAGGGCTCGGTCCTCAACCGGCGCCTGAATTTCGCGCTCGCCGTCTTCCAGGCCGACTACAAGGATGTGCAGGTGCCCGGATCGGTCGGCGGAACGACTCTGACCGGCGTGCCGACGTTCGTCGGAGTGACGACCAACGCCGGCAAGGCGCGGTTCCGCGGCCTCGAGCTCGAAACCAATTTGCGCGTCGCGGAAAGCCTGGCGACCGCCGGCGACCGGCTGAATCTCGCCGGCACGCTCGGTTATCTCGACGCCAAATATCTCGAGTTCATCACCGTCATCACCCGCAATCAGGCGGGTGCCACGATCCCGGCGACCGAGGTCGACATGGCCGACTTCCGCAAGGTCCAGAACACGCCCAAATGGACGATGAGCGGCACCGTCGATTACGACACGCCGGTCGGCGACGGGCGGCTCAACGCCAACGCGACCTTGTCGTACCGAAGCAAGAGCCAGCAGTTCGAGCTCGCCATCCCACAGCTCGACCAGAAGGGATTCGCCCTGCTCGACGCGAGCCTCGTCTGGCGTTCCGACCGCTTCACGGTCGGCCTTCACGGCAAGAATTTGACCAACAAGCGCTACGTCACCGCCGGATACAATTTCCTGCGGCAGAACCCGTACACCGGCCAGTTCATCCTCAACAATGCAGCGGGCACTCCGGGCTTCAACTCGACGCTCGGGGTCGAGGGCGTGCTGACGGCATATTACGGCAACCCGCGGCAGGTGTTCATGTCGTTCGGGGTCAATTTCTAAGCTTCACGGCGGGGGCGGCCGCCCCCGCCCAACATTGCCACCGGAGGCGAGGCCGCCTAGCGAGAGGCGAATGACTCGTTCCGACGACATTCCCGCGATCCTCGACCAGCTCTGCGAGATCTACGACACGTCCGCGGCGAACCTGCGCCGGGCGCTCGAGAATTATGTCAGGAGCGGCGCCAAGCCGGACTCCGCGGAGCGTGCCGACGGCTGCTTCGCCTACCCCGAGCTGCGCATCGACTATGAGCCCGCCGCGGCGCCGGCGCCGTCGCCGGCGCGCGCCTTCGCCCGGCTCAACCAGCCCGGCGTCTACGCGACCAGCATCGCCCGGCCGGCGCTGATGAAGGAATATCTGCGGGTCCAGCTCGAGCATCTGGTCCACGATTATGCGGTCGATATTTCGGTCGGCCGGTCGGCCAGCGAAATCCCCTATCCCTATGTCCTTGACGGCGCGGAGATCGAGCTCGGCGAGGTCGGCGCCACCGAGCTGTCGCGCTGGTTTCCGTCGAGCGAGCTGGTCCACATCGGCGACGAAATCGCCGACGGCGCCTGGGACCTGTCGAGCCACACCGCTCGCCCGCTGGCCCTGTTCGACGGGCCGCGCACCGATTTCAGCCTCGCTCGGCTGCGGCACTATAGCGGCACTCCGCCCGAGCATTTCCAGCACTTCGTATTGTTCACCAACTACGTGCGCTACGTCGACGAGTTCGTCGCTTACGCGGTCAACGAGCTGCGGCGCGCGGACAGCCCATTCACCGCTTTCTCGGTGCCCGGCGGGCTGTACCGCCCCGGTGAGCTGACCGACGCGGAAGCCGAAATCGCGGCCGGCAATTGGCGGCGGCACCAGATGCCGGCCTATCATCTGATGGCCGAGGACGGCGCCGGAATCACGCTGGTCAACATCGGCGTCGGACCGGCCAACGCGAAAACGATCTGCGACCATATCGCGGTGCTTCGGCCCGAGGTGTGGCTGATGATCGGCCATTGCGGCGGCCTCAGGCCCAGCCAGGCGATCGGCGATTACGTGCTCGCCCACGCCTATCTGCGCGACGACCATCTGCTCGACGACGTGCTGCCGGTGGAAATCCCGCTGCCGGCCATCGCCGAGGTCCAGCGGGCGCTGTTCGAAGCGGCGATGAGCGTCACCGGCGAGGATGAGGACAGCCTCAAGAAGCGGCTGCGCACCGGCACCGTGGTCACCACCGACGACCGCAATTGGGAGCTTCGCTACACCTTGTCGGCGCTGCGCTTCAACCAGAGCCGGGCGGTGGCGATCGACATGGAATCGGCGACGGTGGCCGCGCAGGGCTATCGCTTCCGGGTGCCTTACGGGACCCTGCTGTGCGTGTCGGACAAGCCGCTGCACGGCGAGCTCAAGCTGCCCGGCCAGGCCAACGCTTTCTACGACCGCGCGATCAGCCAGCATCTGCGGATCGGGATCGAGGCGCTGCTGCTGCTGAAGCGCGAGGGCGACGCGCTGCACAGCCGCAAATTGCGCAGCTTCGACGAGCCGCCGCTGCGCTAGGGCGAGGGGGCCGGCGGCGGCCCCAGATTCTTGATCCGCCCGAGCCTTGGCACGCTGGCGCCTTTGGCGAGCCAAGCCTCCAGCGCGTCGAGGTCGGGACCCATGTCGAGCCCGTCGCTGGCTTCGGTGAGCACGGAGAGATTGTCGCCGCCGCTGGCGAGAAAGTTGGGGACCGCGACCTTGTAGCGCGCCGCCGGGTCGATTCGTCTGCCGTTGAGCCGGATCGCGACAATGCGATCGCCGGGCGCTCGCCGCAGGTCGTAGGAAAAGAAGAACCCCTGGCTGGGCAAGAGCATCACCGGTTTGTCGGCAGTGTTGGTGCCGCTGGCGAACTGTTGCTCGAGCAGCCGCTTCAACTGCTCGCCGGTCAATGTCTTGACGACGATGCTGTTGCCGAACGGCTGCATGGCGAAGATCTGGCCATAGGTGACCTTGCCGCCGGGGCCGGGGATGAGGTCGGTGCGGACGCCGCCCGAGTTGACGAAGGCAAGCTGGGCCCCGGCCCGGCGCGCGGTGGCAAGGTGGGCGTCGGCGATGAACTCGCCAGCGGTCTGCTCGCGGTCCGCGGTTTCCGCCTTGGTCACCGGGCCGGACAAGGTGCCGACGACCCGGTCCGCCTGCGGCGCGGAGGCGGCGACGTATCGATCGACGAGCGCGCCGACGGCCGGGTCCGGCGCATAGACCGGGAAGGCGGGCACCACCGGAACTTCGCCAAGCGAAGTCGAATAGCCGGCGCCCTGGACGATCACATTGTCGGCGCGCCGGGCCGCCAGCCGGCCATCCGGCGCAAAGCTTAGCCGGATGTCGCTGACCAGCGTTCCGAACCGCCCGGCGCTGGTCAGCAGCAGCGGAAGGGCGCCGCCGCGCGGAAATTCGCAGATGTACGCGCTGTGGCTGTGCCCCGAGATCACGACATCGACCGCCGGGTCGAGGCGCGCCAGGATCGGCAGGACGTCGCCCTTGAAATCCGGGCAGCTTTTGTCGTTGTAGCCGCCGCTCGAGCGCCCGCCCTGGTGGAGCAGGACGACGATCGCGTCGGCGCCGGCCGCCTTCAGTTGCGGCACCAGCGCATTGGCCGTCGCCGCTTCGTCGAGGAAGGTGACGCCCTCGACCGCGGCGGGCGGGACGATCGTCGCTGTCTCCTTCAGGGTCATGCCGATAAAGCCGACCTGGACCGCCCCGAAATTCTTGATCGCGGTCGGCGGAAACAAGGTCTTGCCGTCGGGCATCTGGACGTTGGCCGCGAGGAAGGCGAACCGCGCACCGGCGAACGGCTCGAGCAGGCACGGTTGCTTGCTGGTATGTTTCGCGCAGCCGCCGCGCTGCATTCGCACCAGCTCGGCGGTGCCCTTGTCGAACTCATGGTTGCCGACCGCATTATAGTCGAGGCCGACGAGGTTCATCGCGGCGATCGTCGGCTCGTCGAGGAACAAGGCCGAGACCAGGGGGGTGCCGCCGATCATGTCTCCGGCCGACACGGTGACGCTGTGGGGGTTGCCGCTGCGCAGCGCCTTGGCCGCGGCGGCAAGGTGCGCGACGCCGCCGGCGGGGACTCGAAGCGGAGCCTCTTTCGTCCCTGCCTCGATGCTGAGCTTGGGCGGCTCGAGGTGCCCGTGGAAATCGTTGATCGCGAGAATCTGGACTTCGGTCGGGGTTGGCGGAGACGGCGGTGGCGGTACCGGCGACGTCCGCAGCGGGGCCGGCTGCTGCACGACCGGCGCGGCGCATGCGGCGAGGGTCAGTACAATGCTTGCGCCAACCGCCGACCGAAACCGCATACGACACTCCCGCGCGAGACTTATTGTCGATCGCTTCTAATCCCGCCTAAGGTCATTTGGATGACAGACCAAGAGCTTGTCGCAGCCGCCCGCACGGCCGCGCTCAAGGCCTACGCGCCTTATTCGAAATTCCAGGTCGGCTGCGCGATCGAATCGGTGGACGGCGAGGTGGTCACCGGCGCCAATATGGAGAACGCCTGCTACCGGCTCGGCATCTGCGCCGAGCAGAGCGCGCTTACCGCCGCCCAGCACAAGTTCGGCCTCGACAAGGTCGCTCGGATTGCGGTTGCGGGCGGGCAGGGGGACACGGTCTGCACCCCGTGCGGCGGCTGCCGCCAGGCGATCCTCGAAGCCGCGCAGCTGAGCGGCCGCAACGTCGAAATCCTGTGCTCGAGCGGGGACGGGTCCGCGGTCGAGCGTCACACGATCGGGACGCTCATTCCCTATGGCTTCGGCCCGGCCAATCTGAAGGACGCCGGTTAGGCCTGTGCTCCTGCGAAGGCAGGAGCCCAGTAACTGGGTCCCTGCCTTCGCGGGGACACAAATCACGTCAGCTTGATTTCGCGAAGCCGCTCCTGGAGGTAGTCGTTGGCGGTGATCGGCGGCTCTTTCGGCTGCTCGCCGGGCGGGACGGTGCCGGGCAGCGCCTCGATCAGGAAATCCGAGCGGAAGTGGAGGAAGAACGGCATCGAGTAGCGCGAGCGGCCGCGGCGCTCGGGCGGCGGGTTGACGACCCGGTGAGTGGTCGAGCGGAGCAGCCCGTTGGTCAGGCGCTGGAGCATGTCGCCGATGTTGACCACCAGCTCGCCGGGTTTGGGGCAGATCGGCAGCCAGCGGCCGTCGCGGGTCTGGAGCTCGAGCCCGGCCTCCTCGGCACCGAGCAGCAGCGTGATCGCGTTGATGTCCTCGTGCGCCCCGGCGCGGACGTTGCTTCCGGGCTCGCCGTCGATCGGCGGGTAATGGAGCAGCCGGAGTACCGAATTGCCGTCGCGGACGGTGTCGATGAAATAATCCTCGTCGATCTTGAGAAAGCGGGCGATCGCCTTCAAAATCTTGAGGCCGGTGCGGTCGAATGTGTCGTAGAGCTCAAGGAACGTGTCCCGGAAGCTTGCGACTTCCTCGGGCCAGACATTGTCGCCCATGTGGTCGCGGAATCGGTGGCCCGCGGCGAGCTCGCGGCCGACGTGCCAGAACTCCTTGAGGTCGAACGCCTGCGCGCCCTTGGCGGTCTCGATCCCGAACGGCGTGTAGCCGCGCGCTCCGCCGCCGCCGGCGATATGGTATTTGCGCTTCACCGCGTCGGGGAGGGCGAAGAAGGCTTTGGCTTTCTCCTCGGCGTCGCGGATCAGCGCGTCGGGGATGCCGTGGCCGGCGATGATCGCGAAGCCATATTCCTCGAAGCTCCGGCCGAGCTTGCCGGCGAAAGTATCGGGATCGCGGTCGGCGTCGTCGAGCGAGACGGAGGCGACGCTGTCGGCGGTGATCGTGGCCATGCGACCCCCTATACCGTCATGCTGAACTTGTTTCAGCATCCATTTGCGGGACGTCCGTTGCCGACGGAAGGATGGACCCTGAAACGAGTTCAGGGTGACGGGTTGGTGGACCCGTCAAATCAAAAGCCCCGCCAGCGCGGCGCTCATCAAATTGGCGAGGCTGCCGGCGATCAGCGCTCGGATTCCCAGCCGCGCGATGACCGGGCGCTGGTTGGGGGCGAGGCCGCCGGTGACCGCCATCTGGATCGCGATCGAGCTGAAATTTGCAAAGCCGCAGAGGGCAAAGGTGACGATGGCGCGGGTGCGCTCGCTGATCGCCCCGGCCTGCATGGCTCCGAGGTCGATGAAGGCGACGAATTCGTTCAAGACCAGCTTGGTGCCGAACAGCCCGCCGGCGACACCGGCCTCGGCCCAGGGAACGCCGATCAGGAACATGATCGGGGCGAAAATGTAGCCGACCAGCCGCTGGAAGGTCAGGCCCTCGATGCCGACCCAGCCGCCGATGCCGCCGAGCAGACCGTTGGCGAGCGCGACCAAGGCGACGAACGCCAGCACCATCGCGCCGACCGCGACCGCGAGCTTGACCCCGGTCTGCGCGCCCTGCGCGGCGGCCATGATGATGTTGGCCGGCTGCTCGCCCTCCTCGAACGTCTCGGCGACGTCGACCCGGTCGTCGTCCGCAGCGCCGCCTTCGAGCGGCAGTTCGTCGGGTCCCGGCGGATCGTCGGGCATGACGATCTTGGCCATCAGGATGCCGCCCGGCGCGGACATGAAGGCGGCGGCGAGCAGATAGGGCAGATAGCGCTCGCCGAGCAGCGCGGCATAAGCGGCGAGGATGGTCCCCGCGACGCCCGCCATGCCGACCGTCATCACGGTGAACAGGCGCGATGGCGGCAGAGCGGTGAGATAGGGGCGGATGACCAAAGGCGATTCGGACTGGCCGACGAAGATGTTGGCGGCCGCGCTCAGCGACTCGACACGGCTGATCCCGGTCACCCAGCCGATCGCCCCGCCGACCCAGCGGACGACCCGCTGCATGATGCCGAGATAATAGAGGATGGCGACGATCGACGCGAAGAAGATGATCACCGGCAGCGCGCCGAGCGCGAAGGTCATCGCCAGCGGGTTCTTGTCGGCCGGGCCGAACAGAAATTCGGTGCCCTCGTTGGCGTAACTCAGCAGATTGGCGACGCCGTTGGACATGCCCTTGATCGCGGCGATTCCCCACGGCGTATAGAGCACCAGCACGGCGATCGCCGCCTGCAGCGCGAAAGCGGCGGCGACTACCCGCAGGCGGATCGCCCGGCGATTGGTCGAGAGGAGCACCGCAAGCGCCAGGATGACGGCGATGCCGAGCACGCCCAGAAGTTTCTCGTTCACCGGTTTCCCCCTACCAGACCATGCCTTTTGCAGCCGTCGCGGCGGCTTCGTCCAGCAGTTTGAGCGCTTCCTCCGGCGTTTGCGCGACGAGCATCTGCTTGCGCCGCGGAGCGGACAGGAAGCCGCTCGCCGTCGCATGGTCCATGAACTCGATCAGCCCGTCCCAGAAACCGGCGACGTTCAGCAGGCACAGCGGCTGCGCATGGTAGCCGAGCACGTTCCACGACCAGGCCTCGAACAATTCGTCGAGCGTGCCGATGCCCCCGGGCAGCGCGAGGAAGGCGTCGGCGAGGTCGGTCATCTTCGCCTTGCGCTCGTGCATATTGGCCACCGTGTGGAGCTCGGTCAGTCCGCTGTGCGCGACTTCGAGGTCGACCAGCGCCGTCGGGATGACGCCGTAAACTCGCCCGCCGAGCTCGAGCACGCTGTCGGCGATCAGGCCCATCAGCCCGAGCCGGCCGCCGCCGTAGACGAGCTCGACCTCGTTCGCGACCATCGCCTCGGCCGTTGCCCGAGCCGCGTCGGCGAAGGCCGGGTCGCTGCCGACGGCGGACCCGCAATAGACGGCGAGGCGACGGATATTGTTCACAGCCGCACCAGCTGTTTCAGGTCCGCTTCGGGGCGGGCGCCGAAGTGGGCGATGATTTCGGCGGCGGCGAGAGCTCCGGCTTCGAGGCAGCGCTGGAGCTCGTGGCCCCGGCAGCGGGCCGCGAGGAAGCCGGCGGCGAACAGGTCGCCAGCGCCGGTCGTATCGACGACGCGTTCCACCGGCGCGGCGGGGATTTCCGAGCGCTGGCCATCCTCGATCGCCATCGATCCGGCCGCTCCGCGAGTGACGACCAAAGTGGCGACCTTCGGCGACAGCTGGCCGATCGCGGCCTCAAGGTCGTCGCTGGCCGTCAGCTGCCGGACCTCGTCCTCATTGGCGAACAGCAGGTCGATCGCGCCGGCGTCGACGATCGCCTGGACGCCTTCGCGCCGGCCAGGGATGCACAGGCTTTCCGAGAGAGTGAAGGCGACGGTGCGGCCGGCCGAATGGGCGATCTCGGCCGCCCGCAGCATTGCCGCGCGCGGCCGCTCGGGGCCCCACAGATAGCCTTCGAGGAAGGTCACCGCGGCGCCGCGGACCATGTCTTCGTCGATCGCGTCGGAAGTCAGCTCGTGGCTGGCGCCCGGACTGGTGTTCATCGTTCGCTGGCCGTCGGGGGTGACGAGGATCAGGCAGCGGCCGGTGGGGGGGCCATGCTCGAGCGCCGGAGTGTCGAACCGCACTCCGAGCGATTGCATGTCGTGGGCGAAGATCGAGCCCAGTTGGTCGTCGGCGACCTGGCCGATGAAGCCGGCGTTGAGGCCGAGCGCGGCGACCCCGGCCATGCTGTTGGCCGCCGAGCCGCCGCTGGTTTCGCGGGCCGGCCCCATTGCCGCGTAGAGCGCGTCGGCCTCGGTAGGGTCGAGCAGCCGCATCGAGCCCTTCTGCAACCCGCGCGCGGCGATGAAGTCGTCATCGCAGGTCGCGATCACGTCGACGATCGCGTCGCCGATCGCGACAATGTCGAGCTTTGGGGAAGTCACGGGGCAAGCGACTAGCCGGACGCGCCCGACAGGGTCAACGGCAGCACCCCCTTGCAGCGTTCGGCAAAGCCGTTAGGCCTCTCGCCCATGACCAGCGAAGTCCAGGCGGCCGCGGCCGCGCCGCCGGCGGCAAGCGATCCGCCAGTCCCGCCCGTGCCCCGTTCATTGTTCCTGTTCGCCGTATTCTACGGCGGCATGGTGGTGATTGCCGGGGTGCTCGCCAACAAGCAAATCGAGCTCGGGCCGCTGGCGGTCGAGGCCGGAATCCTCGCTTTCCTGATGCTCGTCGTCACGTCGAGCACGGTCGCCGAGCTGTATGGCCGGCCGACCGCCAACCGGCTGGTGATGTTCGGCTTCATTCCGATGATCTTCTCGATGGCTCTGGCGACGCTGGTGCTGGCGCTTCCTGCCGCCGACGAGATGGACCCGCAGCGCCTCGCCGCGTTCGAGACGGTGATGGGAGCGACCCCGCGCATCTGGCTCGCTGGAATCGTCGGCTACGGGGTCTCGCAATTCCTCAACGTCTCGATCTTCACTCGACTGAAAAGCGGGACGGGGCGCCTGGTTTGGCTGCGCGGCGGCATCGCCGGCATGCTGTCGCAGGTGGTCGACACATTCCTGTTCATCACCATCGCCTTCTATGGCGTGTTCCCGATTTTCGGGCTGATGGTCGGCCAGATGCTCGCCAAGGTCGTGCTGTCGGCGGTGATGGTGCCGCCGCTCATCGCTCTGTTCGTGGCGATCGGGCGGAGGCTCGACCAAAGGGCCTGAATCAGCGCTTAGCGCTTGAAAAGCCAAGGCGGAGGTGCTGACCTGATGACCGAGTCGCGGGGGTAGCGGCTTCGGTTTCCGTGTCGAATCTGCAACGGCTGACCGGAATCCGGCGGCGTCCGAATTCCTTGTCATCGCAGAGTCTTGAACGGGTTATAGCTGCCCTAGCGAATCGACATCGAGTCACTCTTCGGGGGATATTTTCCGTGAAAAAATTTGCACTGCTTTGCACGACGGCGCTCCTGCTGCCGCAAGTCGCTTTCGCCCAGTCGACCGGCACCGTCGCGACGGAAGAAGAACAGGAAGTCATCATCGTCACCGGCACCCGGCTGCGCGATGTCGGCGGAGTCCAGGTGCCCGACACGACCAAGGCGAAGGCGCTCATCACCCAGGAGCTGATCGAAAAGCAGGCGCCCGGCCAGACGATCCTCAACGTCATCAACATGGTGCCCGGGGTCAATTTCACCAATTCCGACCCCTACGGCAGCTCGGGCGGCAATATCCGCATCCGCGGCTTCGACGGCAACCGAATCAGCCTGACGTTCGACGGCGTTCCGCTCAACGACAGCGGCAATTACGCGATCTTCTCCAACCAGCAGCTCGACCCGGAGCTGATCGAGCAGGTCAACGTCGGCCTCGGAGTGACCGACGTCGACTCACCGACCGCGTCCGCCGCCGGCGGCACGGTCAACTACCGAACGCTAATCCCCTTCAATCAATTCGGAGCCGGCCTGACCGCCTCGGCGGGCGAGTTCAACTATCGTCGCGGCTTCATGAGGTTCGATACCGGCGAGCTAACGTCGATGGGGACGCGGGCCTGGATCGCCGGCAGCCGCGCCCGCAACGACAAGTTCAAAGGCCCGGGCAAAATTTCGAAGTACCAGGGCAATGCCCGAATCTATCACCCGCTCGGCTCGAACGGGGATTTCATCTCGCTCGCCGCCCACTACAATTACAACCGCAACAATTTCTATCGCAATCCGAGCGTAGGCGACCTGCGCACAGTATTCGGATCGACCGAGATCATCACCAACGCCTCGGCTACCGCGGATAACCCGGTCCGCATCGGCTATTTCAACCAGGACCAGCAGTCGGCCGTGTTCGAGGACGAACGGCTGGAGAATGACGCGGTGTGCCTTAGCAACAACCGCACCTTCAGCGGCTGCAGCAACTTCTACGAAGTCCGTGTTAATCCGTCGAACACCGGCAACCTTCGTGGCCAGTCCCGCTTTACCCTCCGGGACGGACTGCTGCTGACGGTCGACCCGAGCTACCAATATGTGCTCGCCAACGGCGGCGGCACGTTCACCCTCGCGGAGAACAGCCGGCGCGCCAAAGGCTCGGTAACGACGAGCCCCGGCGTCGACTACAATGGCGACGGCGACTTCGGCGACACGGTGCGCTTTTACACTCCGAACAACACCAATACGAACCGGGTAGGTCTGACCAGCTCGCTGATCTGGGACGTTGCCGAGGCTCACCGCGTCCGCGTCGCCTACACTTTCGATCGTGCGCATCACCGGCAAACGGGCGAGTGGGGCTTCCTCGAGGACGACGGCCGCCCGGAGAATGTCTTTGGAGGCCGGAACGCGACTCCGGTCCAAACCGCCGATGGCTTCGACCTTCAGCAACGCGACCGAACCTCGATCGCGCTCCTGAATCAGGTTTCGGGCCAATATATCGGCAAGTTCTTCGACAATAAGCTGCGGCTCGAGCTCGGCGTGCGTCGGCCGTTCTTCAAGCGCAACCTCGACACCAACTGCCCGATCCAGGCCGTCGACGGCTTCGCTTATTGCACCAGCGAACCGATCCTCGCTCGAGGAACGGTCATAACGCCCCCGTCGACCGCCCCCAACCGGTCGATCCCGATCTTCGTCAACCCGGGCGACACGCTGCCGACCAACACCCGGTTCAACCCGCTCTACGCCCCGTTCAAGGCCAAGTATAAGTTCGGCAAGCTGCTTCCGAACGTCGGCTTTACCTATCGGGTGACCGATCCGATCAGCGTCTTCGGAAGCTATGCGAAGGGGTTCTCGGCGCCGCGCACGGACAACCTCTATCGCGCGCCGGTGGTCGACGTGGATCCTGAAGAGACCAATGCGTTCGACCTCGGCGCCCGGTACACCAGCCGGATCATCCAGGCGCAGGTCGCGGCGTGGAAAATCGATTACAGCAACCGCATCGTTTCCTCGTTCAATCAGGAACTCGGAATTTCGATCGATCGCAACGTCGGCAAGGTCAAAAGCCATGGCTTCGACGGCAGCATCTCGGTCCGACCGACCCGAAACCTGACGGTTCTCGCCCTCGCGAGCTACATCAAGGCCGAGCTGCAGGACAATGTCGAGCTTGGGGCGACGACCTCCGCCACTCCCGCCGCCGGCCTGATCTTCTGCGACAGCGCTCCGACCCCCGCCAATCCGACGGTCCAGACTTGCGCGCCGACGGCCGGCAAGTTCGTTTCGGAAACGCCCAAATGGCAGCTTGGCGGGCGAGTCAATTACGAGGTCGGGCCGTTCAGCTTCGGCGTCCAGGCCAAGCGCGTCGGTCCTCGCTTCGCGACCGACGTCAACGACGTGAAGGTCAAGGGCTACACCGTCGTCGACCTCGACACCCGCTTCTCGTTTGAGGAGCTCGGGTGGCGCAAGACCTATTTGCAGGTCAATCTGCAGAACGTCTTCGACACATTCTACTTCGGAAACATTTCGACGCAGATCCGCGCGAACGACAATCCGAACTTCGCCGTCGGTGGCCCGCAGACCCTGTCGGCGTCACTTCACGTCGGGTTGTAAGCGCAACCTAGGCGATCGCCTTGAAGGCGTCGCCTAGGTCCGCCATCAAGTCGTCGGGGTCCTCGAGGCCGATATGCAGCCGGACGATCGGGCCGGCGGGCGCGCTCGACGCCGTGCGCTTCGGGTGGACGGGCAACGCCAGGCTTTCGAAGCCGCCCCAGCTGTACCCGATCCCGAACAGTTCGAGGCTCTCGACGAACCGCACCGCGGCGGCTTCGTCGACTTGGCCGAGGACAATCGCGAAAAGCCCCGACGAGCCGGTGAAGTCGCGCTTCCAATATTCGTGGCCGGGGCAGCTGTTGAGCGCCGGGTGGAGCACTTGGGCGACCAGCGGCTGGTCGATCAGCCATCGCGCGATCTTGATCGCGCTGTCCTCGTGGCGGCGCAGGCGGACGCCCATCGTGCGAAGGCCGCGGGCGGCGAGGTAGGCGTCGTCGGGGCTGACCGACTGGCCGAACAGCCGGGCGGTGCGGTTGAGCTTGTCCCAATGCTCGTCGGTCGCGGTGACCGATCCGAGCATCACGTCGGCGTGGCCGGAGACATATTTGGTGCAGGCGAGGATCGACAGGTCGACTCCGTGCGCCAGCGCCGGGAAGAACAAAGGCGTCGCCCAGGTGTTGTCGAGCAGGGTCGCGATGCCGCGCTGGCGGGCGATGGCGCAGATTCCGGGCACGTCCTGCACCTCGAAGGTCAGCGAGCCCGGGCTTTCCATGAAGATCGCCTTGGTCGATTCCGAAAACAGCGCCTCGACCTCGGCGGCGGTCGCCCGCGGGTCGTAGTAGCGAGTCGTGATGCCGTAGCGTTTCAGGCCGTAGTCGCAGAACGTCCGGGTCGGTTCATAGGCGCTGTCGACCATCAGCAGTTCGTCGCCGGGATCGAGCACGCTGGCGAGGGCGAACGACACCGCCGCGGCGCCCGACGGGTACAGCCGCGTTCCGGCCGCGCCGGGCTCGAGCTCGTTCAAGGCCTCGGCCAGCGACCACAGGGTCGGTGTGCCGTTGCGACCGTAGCTCAGCGTGCCGTCGCGCGGCGGATAGGCGGCCTGCATCGAGGCGACATCCTCGAACAGCACCGTCGAGGTCCGCGCCACCGGCACGTTGACCATGCCGCCGAGCCATTCCTCGCGGCGGCCGCCGTGGACGAGCCTGGTGTCCGGGCGCTGGTCCTTGGCGCTCATGAAGTCGGCTTTACCCCGGCTATCGCCGCGCGGCGAGGACCCAGTCGAAACCGTTGCCGACGTGGCGGAGGAAAAACGGCTCGGAGTAGCTCTGCGTCGTGTGGCCGAGCGCGGTGTAGAAGACCCGGCCCCCGTCGACCGTTCGTACCCAGGCGAGCGGGTTGGGATTGACGTCAGTTTCGCCGATCGAGGCCGGACCGAGCGTCATCAGCAAGGTCGAGGTCGGATCGAAATCGTCGAAAACATACCATTCGTCGGTTCGCACCGCCGTAGCGGGCAAGCCGCGGTTGACGCGATGGCCGGGGTTGGCGAGCGTCACTCGGCCCGTTGGCGTGCCATCGGGATGACGCTGGAAACGACCGCCGATCAGCCGCCCGTACCACGGCCAGTGGTAATGCGAGTCGGCGGCGGCGTGGATCGCGACGATGCCGCCGCCCGAGCGGACGAAGCGCTGGAATTCGGTTCGCCGGGACCCGACCCACCACTCCGAATCCGGCCGCTTGGGATCTGTCGTCGAGAGCAACAGCACGATCGCTCGGAACCGGGTCAGCCGTCCGGGATCGAACATCGCCGGATCCTCGCTCGCCACGACGGCGAGCCCGCGCGCCTTGGCGATCGCGGTGATCGCGCGGATTCCGGCCGGGATCGACTCGTGGCGGTAGCCGCTGGTGTGCGAGAAGATCAGGATCGCGTCGGGCTTCGCCAGCGCCGGCGAAGCGCACAGGCCGAGCAAGGCGGCGAGCAGCAAGCGGATGAATGGCATGGCGAACCCTTCTAAGCCCCGCACTGCTCGCTGCCACGGACTTGGCGCTCGCGAAAGCCTGCGTCGTGGCTGGGCGAAGCGCGGCGGCCGTTGGTCGAAGGCCGGTTTGTGCAAGCCATCGCCGAATGCCACAGTGAGCCGTCATCCGGAGGGGGTTTTCATGATCGAAGTTTCGCGGCGGGAGATGATCCTGTCCACGGCCGCGCTGGCGGCGATGGCGAACAGCGGCGCGGCGTTCGCCGTCAGCCAGGCCAATGCCGCCGCGACCGGCGCCCAGTGGGATTTGACCGACCTCTACCCGTCGGACTCGGCCTGGGAGGCGAAGCGCAAAGAGCTGGTCGCGCAGATCCCCAAGCTCACCGGCTACAAGGGCACGCTGGGCACCAGCGCTGCCTCGCTGCGCACGGCGTTGCAGGCCATCTCGGATGCCTATCGGGCGACGGTCCGGCTGTACGTCTACGCGGCGCTGAAGGCTGATGAGGATTTGCGGATCGGATCGAACCAGGAGCGCAAGCAGCAGGCGCAGGACGTCTTCACGGCGCTCAGCGAAGCGACGTCGTGGCTGAGCCCCGAGGTGCTGCGGGTCGGGGCGCCGCGGATCCGCTCGTTCGTCCGCGCCGACCGCGGCCTCGGCAAGTTCAGCTTCCAGCTCGAGGACACGCTTCGGCAGGCGCCGCACACTTTGTCCGACGAAGGCGAGAAGCTGCTCGCCGGAACCGGAACGGTGCTTTCGGGCCCGAGCGACATCCGCGACCAGCTCGCCGAGGCCGACATGCCGCGGCGCGAGGTCACCTTGTCGACCGGCGAGAAGGTCCGCCTCGACGACCAGGGCTATACGATCAACCGAGCGGCCCCCAACCGCGCCGACCGCAAGCTGGTGTTCGACAATTTCTGGCCGACCTACAAGGCGTTCGAAGGGTCGCTGGGCACGTCGCTCGCGGCCAAGGTCAAGGGCGACATTTTCGCCGCCAAGGCGCGCAACTACAAGAACTCGCTCCAGGCGGCGCTCGACGGGCCGAACATTCCCGAGACGGTCTATCGAACGCTGGTTGCCGAGGCCAACCGCGGCCTGCCGCAGCTGCACCGCTATTTCGAGCTTCGCCGGCGGATGCTCAACTTGCCGGACATCGGTTATTGGGACATCTATCCGCCGCTGGTGAAGCTCGACCGCAAGTTCCCGCTGGCCGAGATGCGCTCGATCGCTCTCGAGGCTTTGAAGCCGCTCGGCCCCGACTATGTCCGGCAATTCGCGGCGGCGAGCGCGGCCAAGTGGATGGACCCGCTGCCGCGGCAGGGAAAAGCTTCCGGCGCGTATATGTCGGGCGGCGCCTACGACGTTCACCCTTATCTGCTGCTCAACCTGTCGGACAATTACGACGGCCTTTCGACCTATGTGCACGAATGGGGCCATGCGATGCACAGCCTGCTGTCGAAATCGGCCCAGCCGTTCGAAACCGCGAGCTATCCGACGTTCATCGCCGAGCTCGCCTCGACCGGGCTCGAGCAATTGCTGGTCAAATACATGCTCGGCAACGCGACCACCAAGGAGGAGAAGCTATTCTATCTCGGCCAGCAGATGGAGCAATTCCGCGGCACTTTCTTCCGCCAGACGATGTTCGCCGAGTTCGAGCTGGCGATCCACGACCGGGCCGAGGCCGGCGAGGGCATTTCAGGCGAGAAGCTGACCCAGATCTACGCCGATCTGCTGCGCCGCTACCACGGCCCGGCGATGAAGTTCGAGCCGAGCTATTTCGCTGAGTGGGGATTCATTCCGCACTTCTACCGCAACTTCTACGTGTTTCAGTACGCGACCTCGATCTCGGGCGGAGTCTATTTCTCGCAAGCGATATTGAACGGCGGGCCGGCCGAGCGCGACCGCTACCTGGCGATCCTCAAGGCCGGCGGCTCCGACTATCCGATCGACATCCTCAAGCGCGGCGGGCTCGATATGACGACGGCGACCCCGTACCGGGCGCTGGTCACCGAGTTCGCCAAGGTGATGGACCAGGCCGAAGCGCTGATCTGAGGTCTTCGGCAGGCCCACCCCTTCGGCGCTTTGCACCTCTTCCCCTCCCGCTTGCGGGAGGGGGCAAGGGGGTGGGAACTAGCGCTTCGAAAATTGAAAGCTTCTCCGCGCCTTGGCTCGGCCGTACTTCTTGCGCTCGACGACGCGCGGGTCGCGGGTCAGGAAGCCGGCGCGCTTGACGGTCGTGCGAAGCGCCGGTTCATAGCGGGTCAGGGCCTGCGCGATGCCGTGCAGAACGGCTCCTGCCTGGCCCGAAAGACCGCCGCCCTTGACCGTGGCGATCACGTCATACTGCCCGGCGCGGTCGGTGATGCCGAACGGCTGGTTGATCACCAGGCGCAGAGTCGGTCGGGCAAAATAGACTTCCTGCTCGCGGCCGTTGACCTCGATTCGGCCCGATCCCGGCTTCAGCCAGACGCGCGCGACGGCGTCCTTGCGGCGGCCGGTCGCGTAGGCTCGGCCGTGCTTGTCGAGCTGCTGCTCGCGAAGCACCGCTTCCATTTGCGGACCTTGGGTCGAAACGCCCTGGTCGTCATCGGCCGGGGCAGCGGCGTCCGCTGGAGCGTCGGCTGCGGGAGCGTCGGGCGCCGGGGCCTCGGCCGGAACCTCGGGGGCCGTTTCGACAACCTCGGGCTCGGGGTTAGTTAGCGCGGCCAGGTCGGCAAGCGATTTGCCGGTCGCCGCTTTCTTTGCGGCGGGGGTCTTCTTCTCGGCCATTATGCGCCCACCTTGTTCTTGCGGCTCATCGCGCCGACGTCGAGGGTTTCGGGGTTCTGGCCGCCGTGCGGGTGCTCGGTGCCGTTGTAGAGGTGCAAGCTGCGCATCTGCTGGCGTCCGAGCGGTCCGCGCGGGATCATCCGCTCGACAGCCTTTTCGAGCACCCGCTCGGGGAAGCGGCCCTCGAGCACCTTGCCGGCGGTCACTTCCTTGATCCCGCCCGGGTAGCCAGTGTGCTTGTAATAGGTCTTCTGCTCGAGCTTGCGGCCGGTGAACTTGACCTTGCCGGCGTTGATCACGACGACATGGTCGCCGCAGTCGATGTGCGGGGTGTAGCTCGCCTTATGCTTGCCGCGCAGGATGTTGGCGACGATCGTCGCCAGCCGGCCGACGACCAGCCCGTCGGCGTCGATCAGATGCCATTTCTTGGTCACCTCGGCCGCCTTGACGGACTTGGTGGTCTTCATCAGCGCCTTCATGGCGTGCAATCCTTGCGTTAAAAGGCTCTCGGCCAAATGCGAAAAGCGCCGCCACATGGCGGCGCCGTCGGGGCCTATTTGCGGGGCAAGGGCTAAAAGTCAAGCAAAACCGGGCGTTTCTCGACGGGTATCAGGTTACCTCGAACCCCGGCCCTATGCATCCTATTTCGCGGCCGCCCGACGCAATCGGCCTTCGCGATCCGATTCAAATCGGGCCGGTTCGGGCGCCGCTTGCAGTTCCGAATGTCCGCCGACCAGGTCGGCGGGGACGAGGAGCAGGCGCCGCTTGCGAACCGGCATGGCCCCGGGCGGTGGCGGGTCAGCCGCATAACGGCGACGGTCTATCTCCGCTTCGAGCTCCCACAGCTGGCGAGAAAGCTTCGAGAACATATCGGTAAACGCGAGCATCGATTGCTCGATTGTCTCCGCACGACGGGCACGCTGATAATTTTCATTGCACTCGGGACAAGGCATACACTGCCTCCTACTGACACACCGAGCAGTCACCGCATAGGTCGGCCAAGCTAATCGCGTCAAGCGATGGTCTGGTTCCATGGAAAATTTCATTTTCAGTTTAGCGAAACCAACTAACCTAGATTTCTATTGTTGGTTTAACTTAGATTAAATTACATAGGACTAAAATATGGTCCGTCGTGGAGTCCTTAAACTCGGCCTGGATTGAGTCGGAGCGAGTTATATAGCGTTTTGGCTCCGCGGCTTGCCGAGTGGTGGTTCGAGGCGCAGGGTTCGCGAATGCGCGAAGCCAGCTACGCGATTGCCTTCTTCGGCGGCCTGCTCCTTCTCGCCGCGGCGTCGGCGTGGTGGAAGGTCGTTAGCGAGACCGAGGAAGAGCCGACCGAGGGGCGCGTCGGAGTGCACTCGAAGCGGGTCAAGGACGCCGCCCGCTTGACCGCGATCGCGTTCGCGCTCAGCGGCCTCGCGGCGATCCTCGCCGTCGTCGACTGGTTCATGCGCTGACTCCGGCCTAGCCGACGCTCTCCTCGACCCAATCGGCGTAATCGGAGTGCAATTTGCCGATCGGCCAGACGGCGATGCACGGCACGTCGTAGCTGTGCAAAGCGGCAATCCGGGCGATCAGGGCGTCGGCCTGGGCCAAGGTGGTCTTGAGGATTGCCGGGACCTCGTCCGCGGTCTCGATCGCGCCCTGCCAGCGGTAGATCGATCGGCACGGGCCGAGGATGTTGATGCAGGCGGCGAGCCGCTCCTCGACCATCTGGCGGACGATGCGCTCCGCTTCGCCGGCGTCGGCGAAGATCGCGTAGACCGACACGACGGTCATCGGCGGCTCCCGTGCACATGCGCGCCCCAGACGGTGGCGCCGACGAGCAGCGCCGCGACGGCCTGGTGGAGCGCGGCCACCCCCAGCGCGACCCCCGTCAGGACGGTTGCGATGCCGAGCAGAATCTGGATGCCAAACGCGGAATGGATGGCGATCGACGCGCGCCGGTTCAGTGGGCGGATGCGGCGCGCGAAGACCACCAGCGCCGCGACCGCCACCCAGGCCCACCAGCGGTGGATGAAGTGGACCAGGAACGGGTCGTGGGTGAGCGCGTGGACAATGCCGAGCGACCAGTCGATGCCGTCGGGGACGAACCGCCCGTGCATCAGCGGCCAGCTGTTGGCGACCGGGCCGGCGTCGAGCCCGGCGACCCAGGCGCCGTAGAGGATCTGGATGGTCAGGATGGCGAGCACCGCCGCCGATAGCGGCGTCATGCGGGCGGGCTGGTCTTTGCCAGTGGCGGCGAGCCGGCGGAGGTCGAGCGCGACCCAGATCAAAGCGCCCATGATGGCGAAGGCGAGCAGCAAATGCGCGCTGAGGCGCAAATGGCTGACGTCGGTGCGGTCGGCGAGGCCGGACATCACCATGTACCAGCCAAGCGCGCCCTGCGCGCCGCCGAGGAGCAGCAAGCCAGTGAGCTTCCAGCCGTAGCCGCTGGGAACCGCGCGTTTCAGAGCAAACCAGGCGAGTGGCAGCGCGAACGCAAGGCCGACAATCCGTCCCATCAGGCGGTGCAGCCACTCCCAGAAGAAGATGCGCTGGAACGCCGCCAGGTCCATGCCCGCGGGGCCGTTGACCTGCTGATACTCCGCAGTGCGCTGGTAGAGCTCGAAAGCGCGCGCCCAGTCGGCATCGGACAACGGCGGGATGGCGCCGCTGATCGGCCGCCATTCGGTGATCGACAGGCCGCTTTCGGTCAGCCGGGTGATGCCGCCGATGACGACCATCGCGAAGACCAGGACAGCGACCGCGAACAGCCAGTTGGACAGCGCTCGCGGGCGCGACTGTCGCCGTTCGGCCGGAAGCTCGGATGCAAGGGCGGATTCCATGGACCGCCGCCTAGGCCCGCTTGCTCGACTTTGCCAAGGGCCGCGCTAGGTTCGCCGCAAGATTGATCGCGCCGAGCCCACCGAGCCTCTCGTCGACTGCAATGTCCACGGCCGCCAGCGCATGGCGATCGCCTGCACGCACATCGCGCACGGTCTGCTGGACGGAACGACGCCCGGCTTCGTCATTGCTCCCGAGGGCGACGAGCCGCTGCCCAACGCATGGTGCGATCAGTGCGAGGCGATGGTCGAGAGCCTCGGCGGCGACTGGGGCGGTGAAGCGAGCGACCGCGCGGATTTCAAGATCCTGTGCGCGGCTTGCTACGGCGAAGCCAAGGGGGTGGCGATCACTGCAAACCGCTTCCGCAATATCCGCGGCGCCCTCCCGCCAAAAGCCTGACCGGTCCAAAATAGCGGTAATGAGATATTGTAACTTCGGGCTCGTGGCGATATATTGTCGCGGCAATGGCCGAGCTTGTGCTGCAGAGATTCCGCTTCGAGCGTCTCGACCGGATGGCGATCACGCTGTCGGGGCTGTGCATGGTGCATTGCCTCGCGACCGCGGTGGCGCTCGGCCTGCTGTCGGCGGCCGGCGAAATGCTCGGAGCGCCGATCATTCATGAAGTCGGGCTGACGCTGGCGATGATGCTCGGCGCGCTGGCGCTCGGGCGCGGGGTTTACGAGCACGGCTTCATGATGCCGAGCGCGGTCGGCGGGCTCGGCCTGGGAGTGATGGCCGGCGCGCTGACCATGCCGCACGACGGCGGCGAGGCGATGTTCACCGTGCTCGGAGTGACAGTCCTGGCGCTGGGCCACCAGCTCAACCGGATCGCCGGAAACTAGGGCCGTTATCCTTGCCGCAAGGCGGGGGGAGGCTTATCTGTCAGTCGTGGCCAAACAGCAGCACCAGCTTCACGATCATCAGATGCACGAAGGCGAGTCGCTGAAGTCGGCGGCGCGCGAACGGCTGACCGGCCAGGGCGAGCAGTGGACCGAAATGCGCTCCGCGGTGTTCGACGCGCTCGCCGGCTTCGAGCGCCCGGCCAGCGCCTATGACATCGCCGAAGCGGTCTCGAAGTCCGAAGGGCGCCGCGTCGCGGCCAACAGCGTCTACCGGATCCTCGATCTGTTCGTCGGCGCCAATCTCGCGCGGCGGGTCGAAAGCGCCAACGCCTATGTCGCCAACGCGCATCCCGACTGCCTGCACGACTGCATCTTCCTGATCTGCGACAGCTGCGGGCAGACGGTGCACATCGACGACGACAGCCTGTCGGGCGGGGTGCGCGCGGCGGCCAAGACCGCCGGCTTTACCGCCCCGCGCCCGGTGATCGAGGTCCGCGGCACCTGCGGGGATTGCGAAGGCGAATAGGCGGGAAGCGTCGTTGCGAGGAGCCGAAGGCGACGCGGCAATCCAGCGAGAACAAGAAATGGATTGCCTCGCTCCGCTCGCAACGACGGACTGTGGGCGTTTTCAGTGAAATCTCACAACTCGCTCATGACGAATGGGGCGAAGCGCGCCACAAGCCAGCCCATGACCGTGATCCAAATGTTCGACTTCTCGCCTCGGCTCGGGCTATGGGGCCGCGCATGAGCGATCGCCCTGCTACTCCCTTGCTCGACACGATTTCGTCCCCGGCCGACATCCGCGCGCTGGACAAATCGCAGCTGCCGCAGCTTGCCGACGAACTCCGTCAGGAAGTGATCTCGGCGGTTTCGGTGACCGGCGGGCATTTGGGCGCCGGGCTCGGAGTGGTCGAGCTGACGGTCGCGCTCCACTACGTGTTCGACACTCCGCACGACAAATTGATCTGGGACGTCGGCCACCAGGCCTATCCGCACAAGATCGTCACCGGCCGCCGCGACCGCATCCGCACCTTGCGGCAGGGCGGCGGCCTGTCGGGTTTCACCCGGCGCTGCGAGAGCGAGTACGACCCGTTCGGGGCCGCGCACAGCTCGACCTCCATCTCCTCGGCGCTGGGCTTTGCGGTCGCCAGCAAATTGTCCGATGAGCCGGGACGCGCGATCGCGGTGATCGGCGACGGGGCGCTCAGCGCCGGCATGGCCTATGAGGCGATGAACAACGCCCAGGCGGCGGGCAACCGGCTGATCGTCATCCTCAATGACAACGACATGTCGATCGCGCCGCCGGTCGGCTCGCTGAGCAACTCGCTCGCCCGGCTGGTGTCGTCGAACAAATATCTGACCCCGCGCCGCGTCGCCCAGAAGCTGGCCCGCAAGATGCCCGGCCCGATCCACCGCTGGGCGCGTCGGGTCGAGGAATATACCCGCGGCTTCTGGACCGGCGGCACCTTGTTCGAGGAATTGGGCTTCTATTACGTCGGCCCGGTCGACGGCCACAATGTCGAGGCGCTGGTCGAGATTCTCGAGAATGTGCGCGACGCTTCCGAGGGGCCGATGCTGGTCCACGCCGTCACCCGCAAGGGCAAGGGCTACGCTCCGGCCGAGGCGGCCGCCGACAAATATCACGGCGTGGTCAAGTTCGACGTCGTCTCGGGCAAGCAGGACA